>JAKSDA010000449.1 GCA_022360315.1 Pseudomonadota bacterium | reverse complement strand
TGCCAGCAGGTCGGCAAGAAGCTGATCCCAGTCAACCGCAACTCGATCTGAGCTAAGTACCGCGACCCGCAAGTAAGTACCCATTATGGCCGACCAGCCCGCCGATGGCTGTGTTGCTCATCGGTCACGTAGGCCCACTATACTCCCTCTTCGCGCCTTGCCCTCGACGCGCTGGACCGACCCTACTGGGCACTTACTTACGGGTCGCGGTACTAAATTGGCAATGAGCCGACCGACCGCGATGCGGAGCCCGGCTAGTCGTCGTCGATCAGCACGACAGTGAGCGAGCGGGCCCCATGGGCGCCGATGACCAATGACTGCTCGATATCGGCGGTCTTGGACGGGCCGGATATAAAGGCTCCGAAGCCCGGCTGAGAGAATTGCAATCGGTCGTAGGCCTCGTGCATGTTGTGCACGACCTGCTGGCCTGGCAAAACCAGGGCCACGTGCTGCGCGATAAAATAGACCACGCGGTGTTGCACTGATTCGTCAGTCACCCACACCGCGCCGTTTTCGGCCACGCCAAAGACCCCCCTTGCGACGCAAAAATCGAGCGTTTCCAGTTGATGTGGGTCATCGATCGAGGACAACTCGACATTGCCGGGAACCGACTCGATCAGCGAGCAAGTGTGATGTGCGGTGCGAAACGCGTCGATCGTATCGAGTGCATCGGCCAGTTCTCGGCGGTGCGCGCGGATGTGGTGACCGCCCACTGCGCGCAGCATTTGGCAGAATTGGTCGAGCGGATCGTCGTAGTGGATGCAGTCGGCACGGTTCAGCGCCGGCAGTGGCTGCGGGTCGAGCTGATTACTGCGAATCGCCCGTAGAATTTCGTTTTTGTTCGACATGTCGACGAAATTGGCGGCGGAATGTCTGCCGTGGCGGCTCGGGCAGGTTGCGCTGCTTGCCCCACACGTTCCATCGGTTGTAGACAAAACTCTTCGGCGCCCACCGCAAGAACCAGCGGGCGATTGTTCCGGCCACGCGATAGAGCCAGGATCGGCGCAGCACGGCGCTGGCAAGTTTCATCTGCCAGCGTTTGCTTCGGGCCAGTTGGCCCTGCTCGGCCATTTCGGAGCGCAATGCGAGCAATTGCTGGTGCAGGGGGACCTTGACCGGGCACACATCGGTGCACGAGCCGCATAGACTACAGGCAAACGGCAGACTGTGATACGCGCTGGCATCGCGGGTTGGGTTGAGCACAGAGCCGATCGGACCGGGAACGGTCGCCTGATAACTGTGTCCGCCGCTGCGCCGGTAGACCGGGCAGGTATTCATGCACGCCCCGCAGCGGATGCATTTCAACGCCGGGCGGAATTCCTGGCTTTTGCGCAGCCGGCTGCGGCCGTTGTCGACGAGCACGATGTGCAATTCGCCGCCCGGGCGCGGACCGTGGAAGTGGGATGTATAGGTCGTGATCGGCTGTCCAGTCGCCGAACGGGCTAGAAGACGCAGGAAGACGGCGAGATGTTCGGCGCGCGGGATCAGTTTTTCGATGCCCATGCAGGCGATGTGCAGGGGAGGCAGAGATACGCCGAGGTCGGCGTTGCCCTCGTTGGTGCAGACCACGATGCCTCCGGTCTCGGCAACGGCGAAGTTGACCCCGGTGATTCCCGCCTCGGCGGCGATGAACTTTTCGCGCAGATGACCCCGTGCCGCTTCGGTCAAGTAGGTCGGGTCAACCGCGCCTGCTCTCGTTCCCATATGTTGGTGGAACAGTTCGCCGACCTCTTCTTTCTTGATATGGATGGCCGGGAGTACGATGTGGCTGGGGCTTTCTTTGCGCAACTGCACGATGCGTTCGCCCAGGTCGGTATCGACCACTTGCACGCCGTGTTGTTCGAGGTATGGATTGAGGTGGCATTCCTCGGTCAGCATCGACTTGCTCTTGGCCACCCGTGTGACACCGTGGCTGCGCAGCAAGTCGAGCACGATTTCGTTGTGCTGTTCGGCGGTTTGTGCCCAGTGGACATGGCCGCCGAGCCGCGCGGCGTTTTCTTCGAATTGCTCGAGATAGTCGGCCAACCGGGATAGGGTGTGCAGCTTGATCTGCGAGGCAGCTTCGCGAAGCTGTTCCCATTCGGGCAGTGATCCTGCAGCAGCATCCCGTTTGGTCCGGACAAACCACAGCGCCTTATCGTGCCATGCGGTGCGCTGCTGGTTGGCCACAAAGGCGGCCGCGTTGTCGGCGTGGCGAAACGATGCTCTTGCCATCAGGAACTCCTGGCCTCCGGCAGGGAGCGTCCGGCGAGAATTTGCGCAATATGCATGACGCTGATTTTTTTGCCATGACGGCCGATCAGGCCAGCTAGATGCATCAGGCAGGACATATCGGTCGCGGTGATGACCTCTGCCTCGGCCGTTTCGTGGTCGTTGATGCGGTCCATTCCCATGCGGCACGACACGGCTTCTTCGCCGACTGCAAATGTTCCGCCAAAGCCACAGCATTCGTCGGGACGCTGCAGATCGGCCATTTCCAGCCCATCGAGCATCTGCAAAAGCTGGCGCGGTTTGCTGAACCGCGTTTCGACCAACTCGCTGGCGCGGCCCGAGCGCAACTCGCGCAGCCCGTGGCAACTCTGGTGCAATCCGACCCGATGGGGAAAACGGCCGGGCAAGCCCTCGACGTGTAACACGTCGACCAGAAACTCGCACAGCTCGAAGGTTTTTTGCACGAGTTCTGCAAAGCCGGGCCGTCCGGTCAGATATCGGTCGTAATGTTTCCGCACCATGGCAACACAGCTGCCCGACGGCGACACGACATACGGGTAGTCGCCGAAGATATGGAGGAACCGCTCGGCCAGCGGCCGGGTCTCGGCGACGCAACCGGTGTTGGCCATGGGCTGGCCGCAGCATGTTTGCGCGTCTGGATAATCGACTTCGACCCCGTGGCGTTCGAGCAATTCTACTGTCGCCATTCCGACATCTGGATAGAATTGGTCGACATAGCAGGGGATGAAGAGGCCAACTCGCATGGGTTTCTCGATGGATTCAAACAACGGCCAGCGATTATAGGTGCAGCGGCCGAAAGATTCGCTGCCATTTGTCGAATATAGCGGTTTGGCGGTCGTATCTGCGGCAAAAAACGCGATCATGTTGACCGGTTATGAAAGTCCTGGTGCTCAACACTGGCAGTTCGTCGGCAAAGTATCGTCTCTTCGACATGCGCGGAGATCTGACCCTGGCCCGGGGCGCAGTGGAGCGTATTGGCGAATCGGAAAGCCGTCTCGTCCACCAAGCCCGCGGTGGCGATTCTGTAGTCCGAGCGGTGGCTGCGCCCGATCATCGCGCGGCTCTGGCCAAGATCGTGGACGTTCTCGGCGAGACCGGCGCCCTGCGCAACCCGGACGAGCTCCATGCGGTCGGCCACCGGGTGGTTCACGGCGGCGAGCGATTCTGTGCCCCGGTACTGATAACCCGGTCGGTGCTCGAGGGCATAGAGGCTCTGCAGCCGCTCGCTCCCCTGCACAATCCGGCCAATTGCGCGGGCATCGAGGTGGCGCTGGAGCTGGCACCGCAGGTGCCCCAGGTGGCGGTTTTCGACACTGCCTTTCATCGCACTCTGCCCCGTCATGCCTATCTCTACGCCCTGCCGTACCGGCTCTACGAAGATCTCGGCGTCCGGCGCTACGGCTTTCACGGGACCTCGCACGCCTATGTGGCTGGTGAGGCCGCGCGCCTGCTCGGCCGGGAACTCGACCAGGTCAATCTGATTACGCTTCACCTCGGCAATGGTGCGAGTGCGACAGCAGTGCGTGCGGGCAGAAGTGTGGACACGTCCATGGGATTGACCCCGTTGGAAGGACTGGTCATGGGCACCCGATGTGGCGACATCGACCCGGCGGTAGCTTTCTATTTGGCGCGGAGCGGCGAGATGGAGTACTGGGACGTCGAGCGGACGTTACTCGTCGAGAGTGGCTTGAAGGGCATTTGCGGGGCCAACGATGTGCGCGAGATCCAGCGGCGGGCAGAAAACGGGCAGGACCGGGCAGCGCTCGCCCTGGACATGGCCTGCTATCGGATCAAGAAGTACATCGGGGCCTATACGGCGGTTTTGGGCCGGGTAGACGCAGTGGTGTTCACCGGCGGGGTGGGTGAAAACTCGGCTGCAGTGCGTGCCGGCAGCTGCGCGGGCCTGGAGGGATTGGGTATTTCACTGGACCCGGAACAAAACGCCGCTCATTCCACCAGGGCCCGAGATGTGGCCGCCGCGGGGGCCGCGGTCCGGCTTTTTGTCATCCCCACCGACGAGGAAAAAGAGATCGCCCATCAAACCATGGCATGTGTGGCCGCTGCGGATCGCGATAGCAGCTCGCCACATTCGCTAGACATCTGATTCGTCATGCCGTAACAAAAACCATCTCAAAGAGGTGAAGTAATGAGCCAAAAAAACCCCTCGCAGAATCCACTGAGTTCCGAGCAAGTCGCGCGTATCGATGCCTACTGGCGGGCGTGCAATTATCTCGCTGCAGGCATGATCTATCTCAGGGACAATCCGCTGCTCAGAGAGCCGCTCGAGGTCGAGCACGTCAAGAGCCGACTTCTCGGCCACTGGGGAGCCAGCCCGGGACTCGCCTTTATGTACGTGCACCTCAACCGCATCATCAAGGCCTACGATCAGGAGGCCATTTTTCTCGCCGGGCCGGGCCACGGCGCTCCGGGCGTGCTGGCACCGGTGTACCTCGAGGGTACCTATTCCGAGATCTATCCCGATAAGAGCGAGGACGAGGAGGGCCTGCGGCGCTTTTTTCGGCAATTCTCGTTTCCCGGCGGCATCGGCAGCCACTGTACCCCGGAAACCCCGGGATCCATCCACGAGGGCGGTGAACTGGGCTACTCCATCTCCCATGCCTTTGGCGCCGCGTTTGACAACCCGAACCTTCTGGTCGCCGTGGCGGTGGGCGATGGCGAGGCCGAGACCGGGCCGCTGGCCACTGCCTGGCACTCCAACAAGTTCCTGCATCCAATTCGCGATGGCGCGGTGCTGCCGATCCTTCATCTGAACGGCTACAAGATCAACAATCCGACCATTCTGTCCCGCATTGCCAATGACGAGCTGGTCGACCTCATGCGGGGATATGGCTGGACGCCTCACCTTGTCGAGGGCGACGACCCCGCGGTCATGCATCAGAGCATGGCGGCGACCCTGGACCGGTGTGTGGAGCAGATCCGGTTCATCCAGCACGAGGCTCGCTCGAGCGGCAAGGCATCCCGGGCTCGCTGGCCCATGATCGTATTGCGCACTCCCAAGGGCTGGACTGGCCCCAAAGAGGTCGACGGCAAGAAGGTCGAGGGATTCTGGCGCTCGCATCAGGTTCCCCTGGCCGGGATTCATCAGAGTCCTGCCCATTTAAAACAGCTCGAGGACTGGTTGCGGAGTTATCGCCCGGACGAATTGTTCGACGACAACGGCCGCTTGATCGCCGAGCTCAGGGACCTTGCTCCTGCCGGCAATCTGCGGATGAGCGCCAACCCCCACGCCAACGGCGGACTCTTGCGCCGCGAGCTGCGCATGCCGGATTTTCGCGACTACGCCCAGGAGGTGGCGCAACCGGGCCAGGTCAGCGCCATGAATACCAGGCCGCTGGGCGCCATGCTGCGCGACATCATGGCCCGCAACTCGGATAACTTCCGGGTTTTCGGCCCCGACGAGAACACGTCCAACAAGCTCGATGCCATCTACGAGGTCAGCAAGAAACTGTGGCTGGCTGAATATCTGCCCGAAGACAGCGATGGTGGCGAGCTCTCGCCCGACGGCCGGGTCATGGAGATGTTATCCGAACACACTCTGGAGGGCTGGTACGAGGGTTATGTGCTCACCGGTCGTCACGGTTTTTTCGCCACCTATGAGGCGTTTGTCCATGTCATTGATTCCATGTACAACCAGCACGCCAAGTGGCTGGCCATTTGCGAGGATATCCCGTGGCGGGCGGCCATTTCATCGATCAATCTGCTGATCACTTCCACGGTGTGGCGGCAGGACCACAACGGCTTCACCCATCAGGATCCGGGATTTCTCGACGTGGTGGTCAACAAGAATCCGCAGGTGACTCGTATCTATTTGCCTCCGGATGTGAATACTCTTTTATCCACTGCTGACCATTGTTTGCGCAGTCATGACGATATCAACGTGATCGTCTGTGACAAGCAGATGCACCTGCAGTATCTGGACATGGACGCCGCCATTCGCCACTGTACCAAGGGCTTGGGCATATGGGGCTGGGCCAGCAACGACCAGGGCAGCGAACCGGATGTGGTGATGGTGGGCTGTGGTGACATCCCCACCAAGGAGGCTCTGGCTGCCACGGCTCTATTGCGCGGGCATTTTCCCGATCTGAAAATCCGCTTTATCAACGTGGTGGATCTCTTTCGCATGACCTCGCCTGGCGAACATCCCCACGGCTTATCCGACCGCGATTTCGACAGCCTGTTCACTGTGGATAAACCGATCATCTTCAACTTTCACGGCTATCCCTGGCTGATTCACCGTCTATCCTATCGCCGCACCAATCACAAGAATCTGCACGTGCGGGGCTACAAGGAGAAGGGCAACATCAACACTCCTGTGGAGCTGGCCATTGCCAACGAGATCGATCGGTTCAGTCTGGCCATCGATGTCATCAATCGGGTTGCCAGGCTGCACGTGGCCGGGGCCCACGTGAAAGAACGACTGCGCGATATGCAGATCGAGTGTCGCAATCACGCTCATGAACACGGCGTCGACCTGCCCGAGGTTGCTGACTGGACTTGGCCCGGTTGATGAGATCGCTCGCGTCTGCGGGGCATGCTCATACGCTGAAGCATTCCTGAATTTTTTCATCGGTAGTTGTGCAGCGAGCATTGCTGCAGCGTCCGACGCATCCGCACAAAGGAAGCCCCGATGCCGAGTGCGGATGGCGAATCCGAGAGCAGAGGCCGAAGCCGAGCCCGAGCACCACCGCCGAGGGCCACCGCCGACACCGATACTGTTGTCTACTTTCTATCCCCCGGAGCAGCGCGGGCAGATGGTGTGCCCCGGATGAGGTCTACTGTCTCCAGTCAGAGCAAAATTTCTGCCCCAAGTCCCGGAATGCGACATGTTCAGGGCAGAAACTGTGCCCCGAAAGAGGTCTGTCGGCTCCAGCGAGAGCAGAATTTCTGCTCTCAGGTCCAGGTGTTACTGTGTCCGGGGCACAACTTCTGCCCTGGTAAGGAGGACGGTTTGGCAACGTCGCTCTCGGCGGGTACGGGAATAGCGCCGCGAATGTCGATTTTGCCGTCGGGCCACAGAACGATGCCGAATGGCTGTTCTCCCGGGATAACCGACTCGATGATGGCCTTGCGGTCTTCGGGGGCCGCGGCTCGCACTCGGTCTTGCAATTCGTCGAGCTGCGCCTCTACCAGATCGATCGAGTAGTCCGTGGACTCTGCCATGGCTAGCTGTTCGCGGGCTGCATCGCGGCTGCGTTCGAGGACGCGTCGATCCGCAGCGATCTCCTTGAGCTGGTCATTCCACGCGTCGGCGCTCAGATTGCCGCGGCGGAATGCCCGCGAGATCTCGTTTTCACTTGTGATCAATCGCTGCAGCAGTTCATCACACCGTTCGAGCTCCTGGCCATGCGCATCAACGGCCGAGTCATCCTCGCCAGCCATGGCCGCTCGCAGAATGTCCGGCTGCGTGAGCGCTTCGGCCACCGTATCCCATATCACCGGATCGATCCGATCCGCCCGGTGCGA
>JAKSDA010000410.1 GCA_022360315.1 Pseudomonadota bacterium | reverse complement strand
GACCCCCGAGCAGCGTCTGGCCGGTCTGGACCCCGAGCAGCTGAAACGGCTACACGCCGCTCTCGACAAAAAGCTCAAAGGCCAATAGAACTCCACACGAGATACCGCGAAACTGCAGCCTTCTGCGCGGAACTGACAGTGGAAACACCATGGACCTTTCTATGGAAGCGAGGTGGAACAAATCGTCTGTTCGATCACACCTGGATCGATCTGTCGATCCCAATCCTCTAACCGATTGATTTCTCATCGACTGGCAAATCCATATCTAAGTAACGCGACCCGTAAGTAAGTGCCCAGTAGGGTCGGTCCAGCGCGTCGAGGGCAAGGCGCGAAGAGGAAGCATAGTGGGCCTACGTGACCGATGAGCAACACAGCCATCGGCGCGCTGGTCAGTCGTAATGGCTACTTACTTGCGGGTCGCGGTACTTAGAGCCGGTCCAAAAACCTCGGACCGAGCCAGAGCGACGAGGCGCGCCGCCAGTGGGTGCGCGAGGAGTGGAGAATACCCGGTGTATTTGACCGACGAGCAAGCCCGCTGGCGGTGATGGATCGGCGCTCTGGCGACGCGGAGAGTTTTTGGACCGGCTCTAAGGACATACCCGTTTTTGTCTCGAGTGAGACGCGATCATATGTTGTTCTTGTACAAATACGGCCCCCGAGATCGAGGCTCCCTGCACCACTGGCCACGAACAATTGGCTCTCTCGCCACCGCTGCCACTGTGGTTTTTCAGCGGAGAGTTGAGCAAGAGACCGGCGCCGTTGGCTCCGGTCGCTTGGCTGGAAGCGGCGACCGTGCGGATCTGATCGGTGCCGTCAGCGCTGGAGAAATAGAATGTATTGGCTGGATCGGTCTCGGTCAGTGGCTCGCCCGAGGTGATTCTGACCCCGGCGACCGGCCGGCCCCGGTCTCGGAACAGGGCCAGATACACGCCCTTATCGCCAAATGTCTTGCCGCCGAGAACGGCCGGGTTGCCAGCGCTCGTGGTCCACGCCCGGTCGGTATCGCGATCGACCGCATAGACCCGCACGCGCTCCAGGGTCTGGCCCGGAGCAACCGCAAAGGCGACGCCCGATCGGACATGGCGATCTGGCGACGGATCGCGATCGTCGATGCCAATACCGAGAAACGGGCTGTCCGGCAGGTCCACATTACTGGCCCGGAATCGGCCGCATTCGTCGATGTGGAGCGACTCTACCGCGGCCGGCTGGGCTGTATCAGGATCGGCGATGAACGTAGCGACATCAAAAAACGCCAGGCCCAGCGCACACGGACCTCCGGTCGAAGCATCCTGGCAGGCATTGGTGCGCACGCCGTCGGTCTCGACCGGCTGGCCCGAGGCCACGTCCACGATCCGTCCGCACACCGAGACCTTGTCGGCTGCCGGGGTCGGACAGATGAGCGGTGTGGCGCAATTCACTGCGCCGCCCGCGCCCACGCACGTGGTGACACCTGTCGCGCTGTCGACCACGGGTATGGTACTGCCCGGATCGCAGGCCATGGGAATGTGGTTGGATACGCAGGTCTGGCTGCCGTGATCGAAATAGGTGCCCAGCCCGCACGCAACGCTCGAGTTTGCCGAGTTCTCGGCTGGCTCGCACACGCCGTTTCGCTCGATGGTTCCCAGCCCGCACAACACCGCTTCCTGACAACCGGCCAGCAATAATACGCTTGCGATCACGAATAGAGCACTTACAAACCTGGCAAATGTCATGACACGGTTCCTAGAAGTTGACCCCGTCTTGGCCGAGATCGGGAAAAATTGCCGCTTCACCGCTGATCGTGGTCACTGTCGGGTGGCGCAGAGGCACATGGATCACCCCGCGGGTGATCCTGGCCGACAGTCCTTGCATGAATAGAGTACCGATCTCCGATCGGTCGGGCTCACCCGTCTGATCGGGAAAATCGGGCTGGCCGTCGCCGTCGAGATCTTTGAATTGCCAATTGATCAATAGACTGTCGAGACCGGTCAGCACCTCGTCGACAAAGAATCCAGCGCCCCCGATCTGCGCGCCGCTGAGCGGGTTGATCGCCTCGACAGTGCCGAAAAAATCACCGTTGAGCGGAATGGTAAATACCTTGTCACTGCCCTCGTAATGCTCGGGATGATCGGCCCAGAATTGCCGGCACAGATCGAGTCGAACCCGATTGGACTCGGCGTCCGTGCACTGCGGAGGCGGAATGGTCCCGGTATCGCCGCCGTCAGCCACACACGCAGTACCGACCGCGGGATAATCGACATGCGATACACTGGTCACTGCCTTGACAGTATTTTGCAGGACATTTAACTGGCTTACCCGCTCCGCGGCGTTGAGCACATCGCTGACTCGGCCGCTGTCGGCCCCGGACGGCGGGTTGAGCGGGTCGTCGATTCCTGTCTCGGCGCGCAGCTTTTCCTCCAGCCTGGTCACGTGCAGTCCGGGAAATTCAGTCTTGTCCACTTCGATGAAACACGGCGAGTCGCGATCGATGAGCGGCCGGATCTCGAAATCGGTGACGTGGTAGGTCGATGAATCGGCAACAACTGGCTCGCCGTCGCCGTCGACCACGATGTTGCCGTCCCGGTCGCGCTCGAACACGAACTCGACGGCATAAAACGAAAAGAACGTATCGGCCGGCAGTGAGCCCTGCTCCGGTGGAGTCATGCCCTCGCCCGGCGGAACCGGAACACCCGCCCGCAAGGTGAGCTGAATGTTGGAGCCGCGAAACGGATCCACACAGGCCGCAGCCAATACAGACACCACGCAGATCAGCCACACAGAGCGACATGTACGCTCAGAAGATAGCTTTATCATTGCGGCTCCCATAATTCGGCTCCATGACACAGCTTTCACCAGGAGTGCCCGAAAAGTACGAAATAGGCGATACATGCTAGCGCTGCTGAGTATCGAGAGTCAATGAGATCAGTGCGTTGTCAACTTTTGTTCATGTGTACCGAAAATGCATGTAGATCGGGCAGTTAGTCCTCTCATGCAGGTCGAGCAGGGTGAATGTAGGGGAGCGAGTCGGCAGGGCGGTTGACGGAGGGATGAGGAATGTTCGGCGTATGGGCCGGCTTCATTGAACTGAAGTTGCCGGTTGCGAGGCGTTTTTGGCCGCGTAGTCTTCGGCGGCCTGCCAGACCCGCAGTACGTTGCCCGAGCAGATTTTTTCGATGTCTGCTTCGCTGTAGCCGCGTTCGAGCAGAATTCTGATCAAATTGGGATACATGGATACGTCTTTGAGCCCGGTTGGCAAGGTATCGCCCACGCCGTCGAAATCCGAGCCAAATCCGACGTGGTCGACGCCGACCAGCTTGACCACGTGATCGATATGGTCGGCGACCTCGCTGATGTCGGCGAATGTGAATTCGTGGGTCTTATTGTACTCTTCGACGAAGGCGGCGTATTTGGCGTCGCCGTACTGCACATTGTGCTTGTCGCGGAACTCGCGCATCGCGGCCCAGCGGGCCTGGCCCTGCGCTCGCGACTTCTCGTTGATGAATATGGAGCCGAAGTTGATCATGATGACTCCACCGTTTTTGGCCAGCTTTTTGAGCATATCGTCGGACATATTGCGCTCGAAGTCGGGCAGGAAGTGTCTTGCTGACGAATGCGAGGCGATGACCGGCACCTTGGTCAATTCCATGATCTGATAAAACGAGTCGTCCGAGATGTGGGAGACGTCGATCATGATGCCGAGACGATTCATCTCGGCCACCACTTGTTTGCCGATCGGGCTCAGCCCTTTCCACTTTCGCGTGGTGGCATACGACGAGTCGCAGATTTCGTTATCCTCGGAATGGGTGAGCGTGATGTAGCGTACGCCGCGGTCGTAGAAGTGCTTCAGATTGGCCGGGTCGCCTTCGATGGCCGCGCCGTTTTCAATACCCAGCGGCAGGGAGACCTTGCCCGAACTAAAGTTTTTGCGCACGTCGGCGACCGAACGGGCGATGGCGAATTTGTCCGGTGCGCTGGTGACCAGAGCCTCGACCATGTCGATCAGCTCGTCGGCAACGTTTTTGGCGCCGCCTGCCTCCTGATACTTGGCGGGCACGTAGAGCGACATGAACGGGGCGTCGAGTCCGCCGGCAACGGCGCGCGGGTAGTCGAAATCGCCCTCGCCGCCGCCGTTGATCACGGGTCCATAATCGACCGCGCCGGTGAGTCGTTTGCTCATGGCAAAGCGCATGGGCTGGTCGATATGGCCGTCGACAATGATGAAGCGCCGGGCCAGCTCGGTGGCCTTGGCGCCGAGATCGACTGGCTTTGCGGCCGTCGGCTGGACGTCTTGTGCCGGCGTCGGGTTGGCGGCCGGCGGGTTGGCCGGGGTGCCGGGGTCTGCCTGGTCGGGTGAAGTGGGCTCGACCGTGCTTTTGGTGCAGGCCCCAAGCGCAATGATGGTGGTGATGGTCATGGCAACAGAAACAGCGAAAGTACAGAATCGCGTTGTTTTCACGGGTTCCTCCCAATCGAAAGCCGGACGCCGCGCTGCCGGGCCGAGCCGGGATTGCGCGGCAAACGCTCGGCATTGCGACCCCCCGACTATACGCGGTCATGTCCCGACTGGCGACTGGCTCGCCTCCCGCTGACACCACCTGTTATAAAGAGGTGTGAGTCTTCTGGTGATCGAGGACCTGGCCCTGTCGTTCGGCGATCGGGTCATTTTCGAAGAGCTCGGCCTGCGGGTAAGCGAAGGTGATCGCATCGGTTTGATCGGGCCCAACGGATCGGGAAAAACCACGCTGCTCCGGGTTATAGCCGGGGAGCAAGAGTTCGACAGCGGCACCATCAAGCGGGCGCGCGGCACCCGAATTGGCTATTTGCCCCAGGACATCGCGGTGGCGGGCGGCAAGCCGCTGCTCGAGTTTGTTCTGTCGAGCGTGCCCGGGCGCAGCGATCTCGACGACCAGCTAGCTGAATGCGAGGCCGAGCTGGAGCGGGCGAGCAATGTCGATGCGCCGGATCAGGACGTCTTGATGGCCCTGGCCGAGCGCATTGCCGACATTCACGAGCGCATCGACCACTTCGAGCAGTTTTTTTCCGAGCACGAGGCGGTTCGCATTCTGGCCGGACTCGGCTTTGAGACTGCCGACCACCAGCGCGATGTGGCCGAGTTGTCGGGCGGTTGGCAGATGCGGGCGATCCTGGCCGGTCTGTTGTTCCAGCAGCCCGATCTGCTGCTTCTCGACGAGCCCACCAACCATCTCGATCTGCCCTCGGTGGCCTGGTTTGGCGATTTTCTCAGGCGCTACAAGCGGTCGTTTTTTCTCATCAGTCACGATCGGGAATTCTTGAACGAACAGATCGCGCGGGTAGTGAGTCTCGAGCTCGAAGGGGTGCGCAGCTATGCCGGCAATTTCGACAACTATGTCGAGCAGCGGGCCGAGGAGGAGCAGATCCTCGACAACCAGGCCAAGAACCTCGAGCGCAAGCGCGAGCATCTGCAGCGCTTTGTCGACCGCTTTCGCTACAAGGCCAGCAAGGCCACCTCGGTGCAGAGCCGGGTCAAGCAGCTCGAAAAAATGCAGGATGTCGAGCTCTATCAGAAGCGCCGGGTCATGCGGTTTTCATTTCCGCCGACCGAGCGCACGGTCGGCGAGGTGGTGCGGATCGACCACCTGCGCAAGGCATACGGCGACAATGTGGTGTTTTCCGACCTGAGTTTGAGTGTGCGCCGGGGCGAGAAGATCGGCATTATCGGGGTCAACGGTGCCGGCAAGACCACGCTGCTCAAGATGATCGCCGCCGAGTTGGCCCCGGACGCCGGCACCATCAATATCGGCACCAACGCAAAAGTGGGCTACTATGCCCAGCATCACGCCGACACTCTCGACGCCAGATCCACGGTCTACGACGAGGTTTCGCACGCCAACCCGGACGCCACACCGGGCCGGGTTCGCTCGATTCTCGGCGCCTTTCTGTTCAGCGGTGACGACGTGGACAAGCCGGTTCGGGTTCTTTCGGGCGGTGAGCGCGCCCGGGTTGCGCTGGCCCGACTGATGGTCAATCCGGGCAATTTGCTGCTCATGGACGAGCCGACCAACCACCTCGACCTGCAGTCTTCCGAGAGTCTGGCTCAGTCCTTGAACACGTTCGACGGCACTCTGGTGTTTGTGAGCCACAACCGCAGTCTGATCCGATCGCTGGCCAGCACGATCTGGAACGCCGAAGACGGCGATGTCGAGGAGTATACCGGCACGCTGGATGAATATATGCATTCGTCGCGTCTGCGCCGCGAGGCCATGGCCCGGTCGGCAGGTCTGGCCGACGCGACCGATGCGGATCCGGCAGCCGGCCGGATCATGCCGGGCTCGGCAGCGCCCAGTCGCGCGGCGGCCCGTCGTGCCGGTGCCACCAAAGACCGGTCCGGCGACGATGTCGGCGCCACGGCGCTGTCCGGCGCAGCCGAGAGCGAGGCCGAAAAACACGGCGGGAACGGTGCTGACAGCGACAGGGGGCGGGGCAAGGGCAGTCGCGAGGAAGAAAGAGCCCGCAAGCGCCGCGAGGCCGAGCTGCGCAACAAGCGCTACAAAGTGCTGGGCCCGCTGCGCAAGCGCGTCACCGAGCTCGAAGAGCGAATTACCGCGCTCGAGACCGAGCAGGCCGGGCGCAGTCAGGAGTTATCGGATCCCGCGGTATATGCCGACGAGCAGCGACGCGACCGGCTGTTGAGCGAATTTCAGCGGGGTCAGTCCAAGCTCGACGAGCTCACCGGGCGGTGGGAAGTGGTGCAGGAAGAACTCGATCGAGCCGAGGCCGAGATCGCAGCAAAGGAGGCCGACCTCCACAATTGACCGCAGCAGGGCCGGCACAGCAGCGGCCGGGCCGATGATTCGATCGGCGAGCGGCAGCGGCGATTCACTCGACAATGGGAGCCGGGTCCGGCACCATCGTGGCATGAGTGAGCCATTTGCCGATAAGCGGGCCGTGGCACAGTTCTACAGCGATCTGCTCGATAAGCACGGTGACCATCCCAGGGCACTGGGCTGGGAGAACGCGCACAGTCAGCTGGCCAGTTTTTTTCAAATGGCAGCGATCGACGGCCTTCAGTCCGGGTCTTCGGTGCTCGATATCGGCTGTGGCCTGGGACATTTGAAGTCGTTTCTCGATCACCGCGGGGTCTCGGTCGACTATACGGGCTGGGATATTTGTGCACCGTTGATCGCGCGGGCCAGAGAGCTCCACCCCGGGGGGCAATTCGAGGTTCGCGATATTCTGGCCGACCGCGTCGACCGGCAGTTCGACTTTGTGGTCTGCTCGGGTGCATTGACCTTGCGGCTGCCCGATCACGAGAAGTGGCTGGGCAACATGATCAGCGAGATGTATCGCCTGTGTCGGCGCGGCCTGGTATTCAATCTGCTCAGCTCGTATTACGCCCACGACAACCCCTTGTGTGTCGATCCGGCCCACTACTACCACGCCCATCCCGAACAGATTCTGGCTTTTTGCCTCGAGCTGTCGCGGCAGGTTGCGCTCGACCACTGCGAGCTCGCCCAGTCCTTTGCGGTTTACGTGTACAGGTCGAATACAGCGCCTATCCAGCGCCTTGCTCGCCATCTTGATCTCGGCCCGGTTTTTGGCCCGAATCACGAACCGATGATCGAGTACTACGAATCATTCGGCATGCACGAGGAGCTCATCGCGTATCTCGAGGCCCTCGAGCCCGGCGCCGAGGTATTCGATCGCATCGGCCTGGCCGCGTTTCAGCTCGGCGACGAGGATCGAATGCTGCGCTCGTTTGAAAGCGCAGCAGCACTCGACCCGCAGTGGGCGCAGCCGCTGGTTCACCTGGCCATCGCGCACATGGACGCGGGCCGGACCGAGCAGGCCATCTCGTTCATGGCACGCGCCCTTGAGCTTGCACCCGGGGACGCCGACATCGCCTTTCGACTCGGCCAGTACCACGAGCGCGCCGGCCATGCGAGCAAGGCCGAAGCCATGTACCGGGCCGCATTGCAGATCGATGCCGAGCACAAGATCAGCCGCAAGGCGCTCGAGCGCATGGTCAAGAACCGGAGCTAACCCCGGCTGCTCGACCTCCCTGCACTTCGATCGCCAGGACCTCCTGTTGGTCGAGCTCGCTGCTGAAAGAGCGCGGCAGGTTGCGTGTGATCAGGCTGGCCAGTAGGTCGATGAGCTGGGTCTTCCAGTTGCGGCGGTGGTGGATCAAACTGACTTCTCGGGTCGGTGTTCGCAGCTCAAACGGGCGAATGAGCTGCTGGCGAACTCCACGCGGCAGCGTTCTCGCATAGGTCTCCGGGAACAGTGTGTATCCGCCCGAGGCGTCGATCAGATGACGAAGGGTTTCAAAGCTCCCAGCTGCGAATTCCACCGAACCGAGCAATGCTCGTTGCTGGACTCCACAGAGGTTGATCACCTGAGCTCGAAAACAGTGTCCGTCTTCGAGCAGCCAGAGACGGCGTGAGTCGATGTCAGAGACGGCGACCGCGTCTTTTTTGAGCAGCGATTCCTCGGCATGGGCGTAGATGTAAAAAGGGTCGTAGAAGAGTATCCGCTCTGTGATCGAGGGCTCGCCGAGCGGTGTGGCGAGAATGGCCGTGTCTATGCGGTTGGTCGAGATTTCGATCAGTAGCTCGTTGGTCGACCGCTCGGCTATCGAAAGTTCCACCGCCGGGTAGCGCTGGGCAAACTCGCGGAGAAACCACGGCAGCACATACGGAGCCAGGGTCGGGATGATTCCTATCGAGAACGGCCCGGCGGGTTCCGTAAAGCCGCCAGCAGCCGCGGCGATGAGTTTCTGATGGGCCGCGATGACCGCACCGGCCAGCTCGACCAATTGATGTCCATGCTCGGTGAGCTTGATCGGTTTGCTCTGGCGATCGAAGAGAGTCAACCCGAGCTCTGCCTCGACTTTCTGAATTTGGCCACTGAGCGTTGGTTGCGAGACCGCCATTTCGGCCGCAGCGCGGCCAAAGTGGCCGGTCTTGTGCACGGCCAACACATACTTGAGTTGAGTGATTGTAGGCATTTGTGCTCGTGTGAAGGCTGCCGATAGAAAAACTCTATCGTAAAGAAGAAACAATCGATTTCACGAAAGAGCTCGAGAGCAGCAGATTGAACTCATGACCAAACACATTCTTACTACAGCGATTGTTGCAGCGCTTGCTTCGGCGGGCGCTGTGGGACATGCCGAGACGTTAACCCGGGAGACCGGGGCACCGGTCGGCGACAACCAGAACTCGAAGACAGCTGGGCCATCGGGAGGAACCCTTATCGAGGACGCTCATCTGCTCGAAAAGCTCGCGCGTTTCAGTCGCGAGCGCATCCCAGAGCGAGTTGTTCATGCACGCGGCGTCGGTGCCCACGGCGTGTTCCGATCCTACGGCAACTTCGCCCGCCTCACGGCGGCCAAGTTCCTGGATCGCAAGGGCAAAAGAACCGAGGTTTTCGTGCGCTTCTCCTCTGTGATTCATTCAAAAGGCTCGCCCGAGACGCTGCGCGACCCCCGTGGCTTTGCCGTCAAATTCTACACCGAAGAGGGCGTGTGGGATCTGGTCGGCAACAACCTGCCGGTCTTCTTTATCCGCGACGCGATCAAGTTTCCCGACATGGTTCACAGCCTCAAGCCCGATCCGGTGAGCAATCGCCAGGATCCCAATCGCATCTTCGATTTCATGGCGTTTCACCCCGAGAGTATCCATATGTGGACCCACTTGTTTGCCGACAAGGGAACCCCTCGGACCCTGCGCGGAATGGATGGCAATGGCGTGCATGCCTACAAATTCGTCAATCGCAACGGGAAGGTCCGCTACGTCAAGTTTCGCTGGAAATCGATGCAACCTGATAAAGGCTTATCAGCCCTCGAGGCCCAGCGGATTCAGAGCCAAGACTTCAGCCATCTCACCAACGACCTCTACCGGTCCATTGGGGCCGGACAATTCCCGTCGTGGGAATTGGTCGCACTGGTCATGGACCCCCGCGACTTTGACAGTCTCGACTTCAATCCGCTTGACGCGACAAAGGATTGGAATTGTGAAATGGCCGCGGTTTCCTGCTCGACCCTGGGCAAGATGACTCTGGATCGCATCCCGACAAACTTCTTTCAGTTCACCGAACAGTCGGCGTTTTCTCCCGCCGTCTTTGTTCCGGGCATTGAACCCTCCGAGGACCGGCTCCTCCAGGGACGTTTGTTCTCTTACTCCGACACCCAGCGTTACCGGCTCGGCGTCAACTATCAGTACCTCCCGGTCAACCGAGCCAAGAATTCGATCAACACCCACAATCAGGATGGTTTCGGTGCGACGATGGCCGCCCAACACCCATCGGTGAACTATCAGCCCAACGGGTTCTCGGGCAATGGAAATCGCACCCTGGGCGTGTACCGCGATAACAAGCGATACCGTTACAGTCGCTCGGCACTGTCGGGTGCAACCCAGCAGAAGATGATCGCCAAAACGCTCAACTTCCGTCAGGCCGGCGAGACCTACCGCAGCTATAGCGACCGAGATCGCGACCATCTCATTGCGAACTTTGCCAACGACCTCAACCAGGTGCGCAACAAGAAGGTGGTCATCGCAATGGTCGCCTACGCGTATGCAGCCGACACCGACTATGGTACTCGCCTCGCCCGAGCGACCAAGACCTCAATGGCGGCGGTGCGCAAACTAGCGGCCTCGATCGATGATGACCCGAGGAAAAAGCGATGAGGACGCTGGTCATCTCACTCACCATGCTCACCGGTCTTGGCGGTGTTGGCATGGCTGGACCGAGCGCGAGCCAAGCCGAGAAGAGCCAACTCACCGAGCTTGTGGTTCAGGCTGCGAAGGACAACAACACGGCGCTAATTGCCGAATATCTCAACCACGGCGGCTCCCCTGACGTGGTTTCGAAGGGGGGATACACGCCGCTCATCATGGCGGCATACTACGGTCACACCGGACTGGTCGAGCTCTTGCTCACACACAATGCCGATCCTTGCATCGCGGGCCCGCGGGGCAATCTCGCCATACAAGGAGCCGTGTTCCGCGGCCGCGATGCGGTGGTCGAGCAACTGGCTGCGACGACGTGCGGAGCGCGGGCAGTCAATCGCAGTGGCCAAACTCCCCTGATGTTTGCCGCCTTATTCGGGCGCCAGGCGATCGCCAAGACCCTCATCGAGCACGGCGCGTCGGCCATCCGCGAAGACAGAAGTGGCAACTCGGCACTCAGTCTCGCTGCTGGGCAGGGCAATGAATCGATGCTGCGCCTTCTGCGACAGCGCGCCGCGGCGGAGCGGCAACCCGCCGAGTGAAGGCTGTGCCGATTCGGTCGAAAGGGCCCTCAAAGCGCCTGCAAAAGGTTTTCGCCCGGGCCTTGCCCATGGGGCTTTGCCCAATGATTTCTTCGTACTACCTCTATCCTCGACACACTGATGCCAGGCGCCAGGTGCGGGGAGCGAGGCAGCGATTCGGCGACGCGATGGACCGCGAGCGAGCACCGGCAGGGCGGCGAAACCTCGGCGCTGGTCACAAAGTGGCGTATCCTTGCTGGATGAGGGTGCTCCGTTTCCGAGAGTTCGCTGTCATCACCGGGTTTGTGGCAATCCTCTCTGGTTGCCAAACATTGCTTGGAATCGATGATACCCAGCTCGGCGAGGTCGATGCCGGGACAGATGCAAACTTCGAGGTGACCGGCCTGCCCGTATCGTTTAATGTACCGATTGGCGGCGCCGCAGAGTTTGCCGTCAATATCACACGCAGCACAGACTTTGCCGAGGTTGTCGCGGTCGCGGTCGAAATGCCACCGGCTGGTTTCAAACCCGAATCGGTACAAATCGCCGGCAACGCCAGTGCTGCGAGCCTTATCTTCTCCGCTGCTGCTCCTCTGCAAATCGGCGATACATTTGACATCAAGCTGCTCGCCAGCGCCGGCTCTATCGAGCGTCGGGCGACTGTCCGCGGCAATGTCACAGGCGCTCCCGGCTCCCTGGACGCAACCTTTGGCACCGGTGGCATCGTGGACGAAATCATGACCTCCAACGGAGTTACTGTGCAGGACATCCGCTTCCTATCGACTGGGCATATCGCGCTGACCGGCTCGTTTGTGGGCCTGCAGCCCCGCACACTGGTGGCCAAGTTGACCCGAGACGGCGCCTTCGAAACAGCGTTTAACAAGGACGGCTTGGCCCCTGCTCCCTTCGATCTGGCAAGTTCTGGAGTTTCTGTATTTGCCCAGGAAATCACCAAGCTCACCGTGGTATCCGCGTCCTTCCAGGGCGGCGGCAATATAGCCATGGCCCGCTTCGATGCCGACGGCGAGCTCGACGGGGTCGAATTTGGTGTGGGAGGAACAAGCATTGCCGACCTCGGCGGCGACGAGGAACCATACGATGCAATTCTGAGCCGCGATGGTGAAAACATCGTGATCGCCGGAGAACGAGACGGCGACGTCTTGCTGGCAATCTTCGATGACCAAGCTGGCACTACCAGCAGCCTGCCCGGGGGCAGAACATTCACCACCTTTGCGCTGTCCACAGGCATCGACCGGGCAGTGGCTATACGCAGCGATTCGTTGGGGCGATATCTGCTTTTATGTGAAACCCACGATCGAGCTGGCAATCGCGAAATAGCGATTCTACGGGTCAACAGCGACGGCACCCTCGACAGTGAGTACAGCGAGGATGGCATCTACACGATCGGCGTGGACACGGCCGACGATATCGCAAAAAAAATGGAACTAACCAGCGACAATCGCATCATTGTCGTGGGCGAACGCGTCCCGGTAGGCGGTTCTCGCAGCGACCGCGTTGTGGTCGTTACCAAGCTGAACAGCGACAGCACCCCGGACAGCGGGTTCGGCAACAATGGCACTGCAATTCTCGCCGTCGATGGCAATGATGTCGGAGTTGAAGATATGGCGCTGGCCAGCGATGGCCGCATCATCCTTATCGGGCGCCGCGAGGGCCAATACGTGGCGCGTTTGCGCGCGGATGGCTCACTGGACCCATTCTTTGGTGTCGACGGATTCATCATCAATCCACCGATCCCCGCGGACCGTTTGCAAGTGGTGACTGTGGATGGCGACGGCAATATTCTGGTCGCCGGGGAAGGTAGCGTCGGCAGCAATTTGACTGGCGTGGTCGCCCGACTGTGGAACTAAACGAGACCGGACCAGACCTGTGCGTCCGGACCCCGGGCACCGAGCTGCCTGGACCACTCGCAGTGCTCCAGGTGAGGCCTGGTGGCTCCAGCCGGAGCACGTTTTGTGCTCGCGGAACCCGGGCGCCGGGGTGTGCCGAGCACTCGTAGTGCTCCAGGTGAGGCCTGGTGGCTCCAGCTGGACCGCATTTTGTGCGTGTGGAGCCCGGGTGCCGGGGTATCCCGGGCACTCGTCGAGCTCCACATGGAGCCATCGGGGCCTGCCCCGAGCTCAGCTGGTTGTGGCGGAGCCGGGTCAAACGTCTCCCGGGGCTCGGCTGGTTGTCCCGATCAAGTCCATTGGCCCGGCCCGGAGCTCAGCGGGTTGTGGCGGAGCCAGCCGCCATAGCGAACTCGAGCTCGCGAGGTTGGCGCTTGGCTTCAGTTCAGCGGCGACTGGAATTCGCGATCGCCAGTTTGGGCCGGTCGGCTGGCAATTGGCCGGTGAGCAGATGATATACGTCGGATCCGCGACAGATCGAGTCAATGCGTTTGCTGCCTGGGCCGGCAGCCCATAGCGCCACCGGTGTGCGGGTGTGCTGGAGCGATAAAAATTTGCCATCGTCGAGATCGACACCGTTGAGGACATAGCTGCCGCATTCGTGGTCTGCCGTGATCACCACCAGAGTCTCGTCAAATGACGAGTTTACCACTACCCAGTCGAGGACGACCTGAACCGCATTGCTCAGTGCCACGACTTCTTCGGGCATGCCTGTGCGGGCCAGATCGCGCTCGACAATCGAAATGTGGCCGAGCGAATCGATGGTTTCATTCTCGACAAAGAGAAAAAATCCCTCGCTGTCGCGCCCGAGCCGATCGAGCGCCCGCCCGACCATGTCTGCGAGCAGCGGGTCGGTGCTGGTCTGATCGCGGGCAGCCACCGGCGTGGTACCCCACTGGTACAGGTTTGGCGCCAGCGAATCGTAGCTCGACTGAAATAGCCCGAGCAGTGCGGGGTGCGCGGCCGGATCCCAGGCGGCCAGCTCGCTCGCGTCATACACCAGATGATAGCCGGCCGCTTCTGCCATGGCCGCATAGGCACCGTCATTGTCCGAAAAGAAACTCAGCGCACCGCCCATGACCACCTCGGGCCGCACAGTCAGCAACTGGTCGACCACGGCCGAATACATACCGCGCGCCTCGACATGGACGGCAAATGCCATGGGCGAGGCATCGTACAAATACGACGTGGTTACCAGTCCCACCGCCTTGCCTTGGGCCCTGGCGGTCTCGAGCACAGTGTCGAGATGCCGGCCATCCTCGGCCGTGCTGAGCGAACCATTGAGTACCCGAACGCCGGTCGCCATCGCCGTGGCGGCCGCAGCCGAGTCAGTCGGAGCGCTGTCCGGGTCGTCCGAACGGTCGGTGGTCAGCGAGTCGGTATTAAAATAAATCGGGCCGTCGAGCGCGTCCCACGCCAATGGCCCGCCATTGGCGATCCGCCCGGCCTCGACTTGTAACGGGCCCATACCGTCACCGATGATCAATATGATGTTTTTGGCCGGGGCTGCATCACTGTCGGGAATAATTTCATCGGGGCAGAGAATTTCTTCCGGATATGGCATATCCGGAGCTGGATCGGCAATCTCGTTCGGTGGCTGGCTACAGGCACCCAGAGCCACACTCGCCGCACTTGCCAGCACGAGTCGAGGCCAACTAGAAGCGGAATTCGCCGGCGAGCTCGTCGTCAAACTCATGGTCGAACCCTACCCCAACTCATTGTTCCGCGCCGGAGATTCTGCTGTCGCACCATCCGCGTGCCGGGCAAAAACGGCCGGCGCTTGACAACCCACGAGAGGTCTGCCAAGGATTAGTGGCGTAGTGTAGTCATGCTGTCACTCTCTCCCACCTCGCGAAATGCCCGCGTATCGGCCATCGGGCTGATCGCCGCGGTCGCCTTTGTGGGCGGACAGCTTTTGAGTGGGTATCACAGCCTGACCGAGCGCCACGTCGTGTGTTCAGAACACGGCGAAACGGTTCACCTACCCGGCCAGAGCGAGACTCTGGCCGGCGATTCGGACGAGCAAAAAGCGCACAGCGGATCCCATGTCCAGCCCGCCGAACCGGTACAGGGCGGACACGAGCACGAGCATTGTCATCTGTGCCCGACCTCGCGCGAGCCGCTCGCGCTGGCCGCTCCTGTCGGTCAAAGTTTCGACCAGGTGGCCCAGGCCAGACAACTGGCAATTCCCCCAGCTGAGCTGCCGGCCGCCTCGAACCTCTACCTCTTCGCCCCCAAAACCTCTCCTCCGGCGTAGTCTCACCAGTCCTGTCGCGAGCCGCACAGCGCACAACGTGCTCTGCGCGCGCCCAATTTGGTGATTTCAGGCTCCATGCGATCGAATTGACCGGGTGTCGTGCCCGCCCATCGATCGCTTCGCCCGGGGCCAGAAGACTATGCAGTTGCAGTTACTCAAACCACCACATACCGTTCTGTGGACCATGACAGTACTGGTCTGGGCCAGCTCGCCCAGTATTGGTATTGCCATCGCCCAGGAGCGTCCACCCGAAGCAGCCGCAGCCCCGGATGGCCGAGATTCTGCGCAAGCCGACGATCAGGCCAGTGGCGGCGATGAACTATCGCCCGAGGAACTGGCCGAACTCGAGGCTGCACTGGGCCAGGATGCCGAAGACGCGGCCACATCGCGTCCCCCTGCGCCTGGTCCCAGCTCCGTGGCCAGCGCGCTTCAGTCCATGAATCCCGATATATCGCTCATCGTGGACAGCGCGATCGCGTATTTCAGCGACGAAGACAACCTGCAGACCGGCGGGCACGATCCGACCAGCACTGGGTTCAATTTGCAGCAGCTCGAGATGGCCATCGGCAAAGAAGTGGACCCGTATTTCCGTCTCGACGGCAATCTGGTGTTCAGTCAGTTCGGCGTCGAGATCGAGGAAATCTACGCCACTACGCTGAATCTGCCGTGGAACGTGCAGGCCCGGATCGGACAGTTTCTGACCCAGATCGGCCGCATCAATCCAACCCATCCCCACAGCTGGGATTTTGTCGATCAGCCGTTTGCTATCGGACGGCTCTTCGGCGCCGAAGGCAACCGCGGCGTGGGCGTGGAACTGTCCTATCTGACCCCGCTGCCCTGGTATGTCGAGATCATCGCCTCGGCCACCGACGCCGCCGGCGAGGCCACGGCGCGGAGCTTTTTCGGCTCGCAAGATCTGCCCGTCGAGTCGCCGCTCGACGTCCAGTCCTCGCTCGTAATCAAACAGTTTTTTGGCCCGAGTGACGACCTGTCGGCGCTGTGGGGCCTGTCGGTGGCGACCGGGCCCAATGCAACCGGACACGACAATCGCAGCGATGTCTACGCAACTGACCTGTACCTCAAATACCGGCCGATCACCCGGCAGAGTTACACCACTGTGGCGCTGCAGACCGAGTGGTTCTATCGCCGACGCCAGATCCCGAACAGCTTGCTCAGCGACCTGAGCGGCTATCTCTACCTGTACTGGCGCTTTGCCAGGCGATGGAGTACAGCCTGGCGGGCCGAGTATGGCGAACCGGCCAACACTCGCAAAGGCGAATTCGAGGGCGACTATCTCGATCCCGACTGGAGCGACTATCGCGTGCGGGGCAGCGCCAGCTTGACCTTCTGGCCGACCGAGTTTTCCCGGGTGCGTGCGCAGGGAGCGGTCGATGTGCCGTTCTGGCGAAACGACCCCATCTACGCCCTCTTTCTCGCGTTTGAGTTCAATATTGGCGCCCACGGAGCGCACAAATTCTAGGAGCACCGATGTACCGCACACTGGCATTATCTCTCTGGGTCGGCCTTTTCGCCGCGTTCGCGGCCCCGCAAAGCGCCCGGGCCGAGCTCTCGGTCGTCGCCACGGTCCCGGATCTGGCCGCTCTGGTCAAAGAAGTTGGCGGCAGCAAGGTGTCGGTGACCGCTCTGTCTCTGGCCACCCAGGATCCCCACTGGGTCGACGCCAAGCCGAGCCTGGTTCTCAAGGTCAACCAGGCCGATCTTCTGGTTGCGGTGGGGGTACAGCTCGAGGTCGGCTGGCTTCCGGTCCTGCAGTCGGGAGCGCGCAATTCCAGGATACAGCGCTCCGGGGCTGGCTTTCTCGAATGCGCCGCCCACGTCGAACTACTCGAAGTGCCCAGGGTTCCGGTCAACCGCAGCATGGGCGACGTCCACCCGGGCGGCAATCCGCACTTTCTCTACGATCCGCGGCAAGCCAGGGCGTGTGCTTCGGCCATCGCCAGCAAGATGGCCGCGCTCGATCCGGATAACGCCACAGCCTACCACAAGAACCTGGCCGAATTCGGTCGCCGGCTCGACAGGGCCCGCCAGCAATGGGAAAAACGCATGGACCGACATCGCGGCACGTCCGTGGTCACCTATCATCGCTCGTGGGTCTACCTGACAAAGTGGCTCGGCCTGGTCGAGGTGGCGACGCTCGAGCCCAAACCGGGGATTCCGCCCTCGCCCGGCCACCTGGCCAAGGTCATTCGGCTGGCTCGCTCAAAGCAGGTCAAACTTTTGTTCCAGGAAGCGTATTACCCGTCGCGGACCGGCAACCTGGTGGCCGACAAGATCGGCGCCAGGCTGGTCAGTTTGCCCGGTGGTACCGACTTCAGAAAAGGCCAGTCCTATCTCGACCACATGGAACAGGTCATCTCTCGACTCGACAAGGCGCTCGGCCGTTGAGGAGCTGATCATGCACAGCATCGTACGGCACATCACAATCATTGCCACAATCGCAGTCGGGCTGCCGGTTGGCGCGTGCGCCTGGGATGAGGGCGTTCCGTTTGCCACCCTGTCGCCGCGTATCGACGCCCGATTCGATATACCGAATGGTCGTGACCTGAGCATGGGCTGGCAAAAACTGGCCTCGGATTACCAGCTCAAGATCGAATCCATGACCCTGCACACCGACGAATTGTCGCTGATCAACAACGGACAGACAGGACTGTCCTTTGACCCGAGCAATCCGCCTCCCGGCTATACCCTGTGCCACAACGGCCATTGCCACTCGGTCGACGGCAGTCTGGTCCCCTATGAAGAAATCTCCAACGAGCTGGCCCAGGGAGGCAGCTCGTCGGTTGCAGCTGCCATGGACACCGGTGTGCTCGATTTGGTCATCGGCGTGTCGGAGAATTTGGTCTGCGAGCCGAGCTGCGATCTACCGCTGTCCAAGATTAGTGTGGCCAATCTGGGCCTCTTGCGTATCACGGCCAGCGGCCTGGTACGCGACGGTCGCGGGCCAGTGCGGATCGAGGGCGAAATCGGCTGGACGCTCGATCTCGAACTGGCCGATGGCGCGGCGCAGACCCTGTCGAGCTCCCTGGATCTGCCCGCAGACCGCAGCCATCCGCCCGATGTCTCACTCGCGATCAGGCTGATTGTGACCAGCCGCATCTTCGATCGCATCCAGTGGGCCGAATTTACCGTCGTACCGATCGATGGCGGAGCCGGCTATGATTTGGACTCGAGCCAAAACGCCCAGGCCAGCATCATACAGGCAATGGGCGAACTCGAACTATCGATTCGAGTCGAACGATGACCCCCTCGAACTGAACGGACCGTGTACTGGCGCTGACCTGTCGTCAATGTCCAACCCCTCGTTGCCGATGGGTCAGCCCAGTGCACTTTTCACAGAAAAAACTGCTCATTCAAAAACACAACCGGTTGATAGTCCAACAAGGAGGAGAAAATGAAACCAACCCACGAGCGATCGAATGTGTTATTTGCCGCGGCGGCCATTGCCGCGGTGGCTGTGAGTGTTGCATTACTCGGCTGCGGAGACGACGACGACGAACTGAATGCGGCCGAAGACGCCTGCGAACACATGAAAGAGGGCCCGAGCCAGGCGGTTACTGCTGCGACTGACAACACTGGCGACGCTCCAGACATCGGCGAAGAGCACACTCGCTTCGACATCACTCTGAGCGGTCAAGACAGCTATATCGACCTGGTTATCGATGAGGAAGGCGAGTTCACCGTATTCATGGACAAGAGTGTCCCGATCGCTGTATCGACGTCCAGTGGTGCGCCGGTTGCAGCCGAACAGACCAACAGCAATGTCACCGAGTGTGCCGAGGTGAGCATCGGCCATACGTTTGATTTCGAGGTCGGGACCTATTCGGTGAATTTCGGCTCGACTGCCGAGCAGCAAGTACGGTTGGTCGTCGTGCATGAAGGCGAGCACATGCACGAGTAGCAATCATCGCGGGGGGGCGATGGATCGCACTCGACCAGGCTACAGAGCCGTGGGCAGAGCAGGGCCGGCCAGCGCGGTTGACGTCGTGCAGCCGGGCTGGCCGGTATCGACGACCAGGAGCTGCTTGCCGAGATCGGCGGTCAGGTTATTGCCGGGGGCCTCGAACTGGGCCAGGCGCGTGAAGCAAGCATCTGTGCCCGTGCGCCCGGTAATGGACAGCATGCGGGTACCCGAGGGGATGGTCGCGGTGACCGAGCGGTCATTTTCGATGCACGCGGTGGTGGCACTGGCGCAGTCCGAGTTATAAGGCAGCCGGCCGTCGTCCACGGAGAATGTCGCCGGTTCACAGATTCCGTTGCTGTTGCGCAGTTCGATGCGCATCTCGGTGATCCCGGCGCTGTTGGACGCGCAGTTGGGGCCGGCCAGCGCAGTATCGATCTGAAATGTGAGATTGCTCCGCGGCACGACGGCAAAGTCGACGGGATCGAGCTGAGTATTTTTGCCCAGTGCCAGGGCCACCCCTTCAATGGTGACCGTGTCGAGCTCGGCCAATCCGGCGACCAGGACCAGGTCGATGTTGTAGGTTCCCGGGTTGAACACACGCGACGTCACCGAGCCGCTCGCGCACGTGAATGAATCGTTGCTGCCAGAACCGCCGCCGACCGGCCGAAGGGCCAACCGCACGGCCGATGCAGCTACCTCATCGCAGGCCAACACCGCCGACCCGGCGTCCGGATCCCGGATCTGCCAGGACAGAGAAACCGTGGCCCCGGCGAGCGCATCGACTGTGGCCGCGTCGGAGCCAAAGCCTCCGTCATCGCTGCAAGCACTGCACAACACCGCCGCGAGCGAGAGGCAAAACGCCGAAAGAACAGTTCGTCGGGCCATAGAATGATCGAAGAGTTTCATGGTGCGCTCCATAGTATCGCCGGTGCCAAGACCCCGGCTTGCTGCCC
The DNA here is from genome assembly GCA_022360315.1 of Pseudomonadota bacterium. GTDB lineage: Bacteria > Myxococcota_A > Polyangia > Haliangiales > Haliangiaceae > JAKSDA01. The sequence goes on along the minus strand of JAKSDA010000410.1, from coordinate 26,669 downwards.
ATACGCCGGCTTGCTGCCCATACCCCGGCGCGCTGCCAAGACCCCGGCGTACTGTGTAGATTGTACATTGATTCCGGGAACCTATGAGCTCTTACCGGCAACCCGGTAGACCGTGCCAGCATACCGGCCGGTCGGCATTCATGCAGCGGGGCCGACGGTATCCATGGCCAGGTGTCATCATCGAGCAGTGGCCGGGACCGCCGGCTGTGGCAACCGGTGCTACACTAAATGGGTCTGAACGAATATTCCGGTCCTGTGTCATCAGTTTCCCCGCCTGGTAGAGAGTTTCTCGCATGGTCGATACGTCCACGATCCACGCAATCATTGCCCGAGCCCGTCGCCGTCTCCGCCTCCAGGCTGCTCTGGAAACCGCGACGACGACGTCCATCCTGGCCTTTGCCAGTGCACTGGCCACGGTGTACGCGGTTCGTCAGGGCGCGGTGAGCGCCTCGGCTGGAATCGCCATTCTGGTCGGTTGCGCAGCTGTCGTGGCGATCGGTGCGCTGATCGGTGCATTCGGCCGCTTTCCGACCCACATTGTGGCAACTCGCGTCGACCGCGCCTCCGACCTATCCGATCGCCTGTCCACTGCATGTGCGTTCGAGCGTCGGCTTGAGGCGGTGGAACAAGGGGGGGCCAACGAGGTCGAGGATGCGCAGACCAGGGCATTGATGAACGCGGCCATCGAGGATGCGGTGGCTGCTGCACCCGCCGCCGACGTCGCCGCGGCCACGCCCTTTCACCGGCCTCGCGACATGGGTGCTGCCTTATCATTTGGTGTCGTCGCCCTGCTCGTATCGGGACTTTACTGGCCCCATGGCAACCCGGTCAGCACGGCGGTATTGCCGCCGACCGAGCGCGTCGAGGCAAAACCTGCCGCGCCCGAAAAAGCCGACGAATTCGCCGACGACGACATCGATTATGCGCGCGATCTGCTCGAAGACCTGCGTCGGGTCGCGCGCACCGAACGCGAGCCCAATCTGGAGCAGTTTGTAAGGGACGTCGACAACCTTCTGGCCAGGGCCGAGATGGGCGAGCTGAGCAAGGAGCAACTGCTCGAAGAGCTGGCCAAAGCCGAAGAGCAGTACATGCAGGGGGCCGACGACAACGTCGAGCAAGCGGTTGCCGACCTCAAAGAGACCGGACGAGAGCTGAAGAAAAACTCGCTCACCCGCGAGGTCGGCAAGGCCCTGGAAAAGGGCGACCTGAACCAGGCCCGCGCCGAAATGGAAAAGCTGGCCCAAAAGCTCGAACAGGGCCAGTTTTCCCAAAAACAGCAGAGAGAGATCGCCAAAGCGCTGGACAAGGCCGCGCGCAAGTTCGACAAAAAAGACGCCCGGCGCGATGAAAAGCTCGACCAGCAGATCGCGAAACAGAAGGATCAGATCCGCAAGCTCCAGCGCAAGATGGATCAGGCCAAGAACCAGCGCGAAAAGCAGCGCCTCACCCGCCAGCTCGAAAAGAGAAAACGCGAGCTGAAGCGACTCGAGCGCGAACGGGAAAAGCGCCAGCGCTCGGCACAGCGGCGTACTCTCAAGCAACTGCACCGCGACATGCAGCAGGCTTCCAAGAGCATGCGGCAGCGCGGCCAAAAGAACCGGCGCATGGCCTCGCGCAGCCTGCGCAGCGCGGCCCGCAATACCGGCAAAGTCGACGCCGATCGGCGCAAGATCGCCGGTCAGAAAAAAGTCGCCTCCCAGCTCTCCGACCTCAAAGAGGCCATGCGGCGAGCCCGCCGCCGGGGTCGCAGTGGCATGCGCGATCTATTCGGCAAGAACAAGCGCAATCAGGATTTTCGGCGCCGTGCCCGCGGCCAGCGCGGCTCGCGCGGGGCGTGGCGACCGGGCCAGAACGGGCCCGGTCGCAATGGCCAGAAGCAGGCCGGGCGCCAGCCCAAGGGCAAGGGCAAGCAGCCCGGCGGCTCGTCCTACGGCGACGAGCACGATCCCTATCTGCTCGGCGACGCCACGCCCAAGAGTGGCAAGACCCGCGACGAATCGGCATCCGGGGTCCACGGCCGGGGCCAGTCGCGGCGCGAAACCATCCTTGCCGCCGCGCAAAAAGGGTTCTCCAGTCGTGCCTACCAAAACGTCTTTGCCGAGTACAAAACCATCGTGGAAGAGGTAATACGGTCGGAAAAAGTCCCCAGTGGATACAAGTATTACGTCAAACGGTATTTCCAGAAGATCAAGCCGCATTCGATGGATTGATTGATTCGGTCGATGCGACAAACCGTCCCGGTCAAGCGACCCCCGTCTATGCGTCTCGATCACCCGATCACCAGCCGCCTTTGCCATCGTAGACCGGCATTGTTGGGCCCGTTTTTGGGACGAAATGTCGGAGCCGATTTGTTTTCAGGGGAATAGTATGAGCGACGTATACTCTGCTGCCGTACCGGCGGCGCCCGATATGCCGGATGACATCGCCAATGTCGTTACCGGATTTTGCGACGACCTGCGCCGGCTCCGCGAAGAGATCGCCAAGATGATCGTCGGTCAGGAGGACATCGTCGAAGGTGTCTTGATGTGCATGATGGGCAGTGGGCACGCACTTCTCGAGGGAGTGCCGGGCCTGGGCAAGACCATGTTGGTGCGAACCCTGGCCGACTGTGTTTCGGCCACATTTTCGCGCATTCAATTCACTCCTGACCTAATGCCGGCCGACATCCTGGGCACCAATGTCATCGTCGAGGACCCCGGTGGCGGCAAGCGCTTCGAATTTCAACGCGGGCCGATCTTTGCCAACATCTTGCTCGCCGACGAGATCAACCGGGCGACGCCAAAGACCCAGTCGGCTCTGCTCGAGGCCATGTCGGAGGGCTCGGTTACCATAGCCAAAAACACCTACTCGCTCGACAAGCCGTTTTTTGTGCTGGCCACGCAGAATCCGCTCGAGATGGAGGGGACATACCCCCTGCCCGAAGCCCAGCTCGATCGGTTTTTCTTCAAACTCAAAGTGAGCTTTCCGGGCCGCGAGGCCCTGCATACCATTTTGGATCGCACCACCGCAGAGGACGTGCCGCATCCCGGAGCGGTCGTTCACAAGGAGCGCCTGCTCGCCATGCGCGAACTGATCCGGCGGGTGCCGCTTTCGCGCACCGTGCAGGATTACGCCGTCCGCGTCCTTCAGGCCACCCATCCCGAAAGTGCCATGGCGACCGAGATGACCAAAAAGTATGTCCGCTATGGTGGCTCACCGCGCGGAGTCCAGGCCATGATCCTGGCCGCCAAGACCCGCGCCCTGCTCGAAGGACGCTACGCCGTGTCGATCGACGACATCCGCAGCGTGGCGCCGCCGGCGTTGCGCCACCGCATGATCCTCAACTTCGAGGGCGAGGCCGAGGGCATCGATCCCGACGAGATCGTGGCCGATATCCTGAAAAACACGGTCGAGGCGCTATAACGCGGGAGCAGTGCGAACCGTGGCTGTGGCAACCAAAAAGGTCCGCGCCGAGCAAACACCTGGCGACGACCGCAGCGGGCTATTCGACGACCAATTCCTCAAGAAGCTGGAATACCTGCACGTGGTGTCGCGCAAGATCTTCACCGGCAACCTGCGCGCCGAGCGGCGCACCCGCAAGGTCGGCTCGGGCATCGAGTTTGCCGACCACCGTCGCTACAGCTGGGGCGACGATTTTCGCTACATCGATTGGAATGTGTACGGTCGAATCGACAAGCTGCTCCTGCGCCTTTTCGAAGAAGAAGAAGATCTGCACATCTACATTCTGCTCGACTGTTCCAGGTCGATGCTCATCGGCAATCCGCTCAAGCTGCACTACGCCATGCAGATCGGTGCTGCGCTCGGTTATGTCGGGCTGGCCAACCTCGACCGCGTGGCCTTGGTGCCGTTTTCCGACCGCTTGCGCGGGCGTTTGCCTCCGGCCCGGGGCAAAAACCGCATTTTTAAGGTATTCGAGTTTTTGCGCAACGTCGAGGCGGGCGGCCAGACCGATCTGGCCGCTTGCATACGCAAGTTTGTCCACGAAAACAAACGCCGCGGACTGGCGGTTCTGATCTCGGATTTCTACGACCCGCGCGGCTTCGAAGAGGGCATCAACTCCCTGCGCTACAACAAGTTCGAGCCGTTTGTGCTGCAGATTTACGACCAGCGGGAGGTCGATCCGCACCTGCACGGCGACCTGACCCTGGTCGATTGCGAGACCGGAGAGGCCAAGGAAGTCACGGTTTCCAAATCGCTGCTCGACGCCTACAAGCGCGAGCACGAAAAGTACTGTTCCGAGTTATCCGAGTTCTGTACCGCGCGAGCGCTGGCCTATTTTCGTACCCATACACAGCTGCCGTTCGACGAGCTGGTGCTGAAGATCTTTCGAGCCGGGGGGTTTTTGCGGTGACGTTATTGCTGCCCATCGCCTACCAGACCGTGCTGACAGTCGCGGCTGTGCTGACCGTTCTCGCCGTCGTCGCCTACATTCTCAAGATGCGGCGGCGCCGTTTCGAGGTGCCATTTTCGACCCTGTGGCATCGGGTGTTGCGCGAAAAGGAGACGACCAGTCTGTGGAAGCAGTTGCGTCGACTCCTCTCGCTGCTCCTCCAGCTGGTTATACTGGCCCTGCTCATCGTCGCAGTGCTCGACCCACAGCTCGGCTCGGCCGACCGCGATGCCAGAAACGTCGTCGTCATCGTCGACGCGTCGGCATCGATGAAAACCGTCGACGAAGGCCCGGACGGCCAAACGCCGCGTATTGAGGTAGCTCGCCAGCGCGCCCACGAACTCCTCGACGCCATGGCCGGCGGTGATGCGGCGATGATCATGCGCATGGACGGCCAGACCACTCCGCTGAGCCGGATGGGCAGCGATATACCCATGCTGCACAAAGTGGTCGACAGCATTGTCGCCAGCGACACCCCAGCCGATCTGCGCCGCGCCCTGTCGGCGGCAGCCGACGCCCTCAGGGAGCGCAAAAACCCCACCGTGGTACTCATCGGCGACGGCGCATATCCCTTCGAGGTGCTCGACAGCGTGGTGTGGAGCCGGGTGCCGACCGGCGCCGAGGCCGGCCCGGACCCGGCCGGGACAAGCGCGTCTGGCCGGGATGGGATCGACCAAAAACGCCTGGCCGATATCGATCTTTCCGGTATCGACGTGCGTTATCTGCCGGTCGGCAAGAAAGGCGACAATGTTGGAATCGTCGCATTCAACGCGCGCCGCTATTTGACCGACAAGACCAATTACTCGGTATTCATCGAGCTGCAGAATTTCGGCGAGGAGACCGCTCAGCGCAGGCTGGTCGTGTACAGTGGGAACAACCCGATCGACGTCAAGACCGTGACTCTTCAGCCCGGCCAGCGGCTGCGCTCGATCTATCCCGATCTGTCCGGCGGTCAGGAAAACCGCCTGCGCGCCGAGCTGCAGCCGGTCGCAGTGCCGGATTCGCCGCCGGGCTCATCTGAAGACCCGCTACCGGGGCGGTCGGGAGATTCTTCGGGGGATTCGGTGCGCGACCGGCCGGATGTGTTTGCTCTGGATGACGAGGCATTCGCCCTCTTGCCGGCGCGAAAAAAACAAAAGGTGCTCCTGGTGACCAACGACAACCTGTACCTCGAGGGCGCGATGCTGGTCTACGACAGCATCCACATCGACAAATTGCTCCCTGCCGAGTACGAAGAGAGAATTTCGAGTGGGGACCTTGCCACCTATGACGCGGTGTTTTTCGACAGCTATACCCCCGAGAAGATACCCCCGACGCCATCGACCCACCTGGCCTATTTCGATCCGCGCGGCGAGCACAGCCCATTTGCCATCCGGCGGACCGTCGAGGCGCCGCGCATCACCGAGATCGACGAGGCTCATCCGGTGATGCGGTGGGTTGTCATGAGCGATGTCAATTTCGACCGCTCGTCGGTTTTTGACGTCGACCGGACCAGCGGCGAGATCGCCCTAGCGCGCTATGTTCGCGCCCCGATCATCGCGGCCAAAAGAGACGGACAGCGCAAGATCGCCGCATTTGGCTTCAACCTGGCAGGCACGGATCTCACCTTGCGAGTCGCCTTCCCGTTACTTCTGGTCAACACGCTGGACTGGTTTGCCGGCGACGACGCCGACCTCATCACGACCTATCAGACCGGCCATCGCCTGCGCGTTCCCATGGATGGGACCTATGGGATCAGCGAGGTCGAGGTGGTGACGCCCGTGGGGCGAAAGACCCGAGCTCCGGTGACCGACGGCCAGGCTCGGTTCTACGGCAATTGGATTGGCGTCCACCGGCTGGTCGCGCGCGATCGGGGTCAGGTCGTCGCCGTGGTTGAACTGGCCGCCAATCTGGCCAATCCAGAGGAATCCCAGGTCGCGCCGGTCGACGACCTTGCCCTGGGTGGACGGACCCTGGCCAGGCCCGAGGGATTTGCCATCGCACGGCGGCAGGCGTTATGGGCCTATCTCGCCATCGTCTGCCTACTCCTTTTGGCCATCGAGTGGGTTACCTATAACCGGCGGATCACGGTGTAGCCATGCGACACGTAGGATTCGTGCTCAGAGTTGCCATCGGTGCTGCAGCGGCGCTGCTCATCGCTTTGGCCATCAGAGTCTTCATCAATCCCACGCACAGCGTTTTTGTGGTCGACTGGTGGGGCAAGCCGATCGAGTTTTTGCAGCCGGCATGGCTCTATCTCGCCGCGGTATTGCCATTTTTCTTTGTTGTCCGCACGCTATCGCTCACCGACGTATCCGTTGCTCAGCAGATGATCCAGTCGGTGTTGCGCTCTCTATTGGTCCTCGGCATCGTCCTGGCTCTGGCCCGACCGGCGTGGACCACCAGCGATGACAAAATAGCCACTGTGCTGCTCGCCGACGTCAGCGAATCGGTGAGTGATAAACAGCTCGCAGCCACCCGCGCGTATGCCGAAGAACTGGCCCGGTCCAGGCGGCCAGACGACCTCTTATACGTCATCACCTTTGCCGAGCGGCCCCGCATGGCCGACAAGCAAAACGACCAGTACGTCATTGACCGGCACCCTGGAGCCGGTCAGGGCACCGATATCCAGGCCGCTCTGCAGCTGGCCTACGGCATCTTTCCCACCGGGTATCTACCCCGCGTGGTCCTGGCCAGCGACGGCAACCAGACCAGTGGTGACCTCCTTGTCGAGTCATACCGGGCCGAGGAACTCGGCGTGCGAATCTCGTGGCAGACCTTTGCCGAGGACCGGGTCGAGGAGATCCGGGTCGTCGCCTTGCATCTACCCGACGAGATCAAAGTAGCGGCCCCGTTCGAGGTGACTGCCGAGATCTGGTCGACCCACGAGGACACGGTCACGCTCACTCTGCGCCAGGACGAGTTTCCCAACGGACTCGAGCCGAAAAAGCGAGTCGTGCTGAACGAGGGCGTCAACCGCATCAAGTTCAAGAGCGAGGCCAAGCGGGCCGGATTCACCACCTACCGACTCAAGCTGGCTAGTGCCGGTCGCGATACCGAGATGGCCAACAACGAGGCAGTGATGACGACGCCGGTCAGGGGCCGCCCCAACATCCTCTACGTCGAGGGTGGCATCTTGCGCGAGCCCGGCTCGGCCCGCTATCTCCAGCAGGCGCTCGACCACGAAAACATCGACGTCGAGGTGCGCGGACCGCGCGGATTGCCCTCGTCGGCCAAAGAACTGGAGAAATACGACCTGGTTCTGATCTCGGATGTACCGGCCCACTTTGTCGGAATGGCGCAAATGGCTGCTCTCGAGCGCTACGTGCGCGATCTCGGCGGCGGCTTGATCATGGCCGGCGGCGAGGACTCGTTCGGATCGGGTGGCTATCAGGGGACCCGCATGGAAAAGATCATGCCGGTGCGGTTCGATTCGGAAAAACAGCGCGAGCAGCCCAATGTGGCCATCGCTCTGGTGGTCGACCGCTCGGGTTCGATGTCTGGCCCCAAGATCGAAGCGGCCAAGGAATCGGCCCGAGCCACTGCCGAAGTGCTTTCCCCGTGGGATCTCATCACAGTCATTGCGTTCGACAATCAACCGACCACGATCGTGAGGCTGCAGCGGGCGTCCAATCGGCTGCGTATCTCGACCGATATCTCGCGCCTGCAGGCCGGCGGCGGTACCAATATCTATCCCGCCCTGCGCGAAGCGTATGAGATCTTGCTCGGCGCCAACGCCAAGGTCAAACACGTCATCGTACTGTCCGATGGACAGGCGCCGTACGACGGCATCGCCGATCTGTGCCGCGAGATGCGCGGCGCTCGCATCACGGTTTCGGCCGTGGGGATCGGCGACGCCGATCGCAATCTGCTCAACATCATCGCCGACAACGGCGAGGGCCGCCTCTACATGACCGACGACCTCGCTGCGCTGCCCCGGATTTTCATGAAAGAGACCACCGAGGCCCAAAAATCGGCGCTTGTCGAAGATCTGATCAAGGCCCACGTGATCAAGCGGGTCGAGATGATCGAGGGCACGGGTGTGGACCGGGCCCCGTATCTGCACGGCTACGTATCGACCAAACCCAAGCCGCGCAGCGAGGTCGTCCTGGCCAGCGATCTCGGCGAGCCCATCCTGGCCCGCTGGCGGGTGGGCACGGGCACGAGTGTGGCCTGGACCAGCGATGTCAAGAACCGCTGGAGCGTGGAATGGATCCGCTGGAACGGCTACCCCAAGTTCTGGGCTCAGCTGGTTCGCACCGCGATGCGGCGCAAAGTGTACGACAGCTACGACCTCTACGCCAAAGTCGTCGCCGGTCGTGCCCAGGTCATGGTCGATGCGGTGGACACCAACGATCGATTTGTCAACCGGCTCGACACCGAACTCGAAATCATCGACCCGCGAGATTCTCAGACCAAGCGGGTCATTGCCATGGTACAGAACGCGGCAGGCCGCTACACTGCCGATTTTCCGGTCGACCGCTATGGCAGCTACATGCTCAAAGCAGTTCACAGGCGCGATGGACAGGTGGTCGCCGAATCGCTCGGCGCAGTGGCTTTGCCCTATCCGACCGAGTATTTGCGAACAACGCCCAACTATGAGCCACTCGACCACGCCGCCACGGTTACCCGCGGCCAGGCCAGGGTCAAACCCGACCAGGTGTTCAAGTCCAGCGGCGATTCGATCAAGTACAGCCAGGACCTGTGGCCCTGGCTGCTGCTCTTCGTCGCCTCTTTGCTCATCTTTGACATCTACTTCAAACGTCTGCGGGTTTTCGGTTATCGGACGATCAAATTCTGAGGGCTCGCGCAGAAATGAGGTTTCGGTGTCTGGTCTGGCCTGGTCTTGTGTGGGCATATCTGGCCTGTGCATGTGGTGGATTGCCGCCCGAAGTCAAACGGGCGCGCGATCTACTCGAGCGCGGTTGGTACCGCGATGCTGAGCGCGCCGCCGACCGGGCTCTGGACGGATATCCCGGTCATCCGGTGCTGTGGCGGGTCAAGATCCAGGCCGCCATGGGGCAGCGCGATGCCCAAAGGGCGGTGGCCCTGTATAAAGAATGGCACACCACCAGGCAGCCGGGCCCAGACAGCCACGATCGGGTGGTGCTCCGGCGCATGGCCCTTAGCACACTGTGGCAGGGCTTGCGCGTGCCGTCTGGACGCGTACAAGCTCGGACCATTCAGGCCATCGAGCGCCTCGAGATCGAAAAACTGGCTCGCGATGTAGCCGATCGCATCACCGATGATGATGACGTGGTGGCCGCTGCAGCGGCGGTGGCTCTATTGCGCTCGGATTTTAATGCACCGCGGGTGGCCACCCAGCTCTTGTCCAGTGAGGTGGCCGAGGCCAGGGCGATCGTGATCGAGGGAATCGGGCGCAAGATTCGCTCCGCGGCCCGGGGCGATCTACTGCCGTTTTTGGCCGATCCATCGCCCGCGGCGCGCCTTGCCGCCGTGCGCGCTGTCGCGGCTATGAACGACGACCGCGATAATGCGCGCTTCATCGCAATGGCCGAGCGCGATGGCGAGGGCAGCATTCGCGCGGCGGCGTTGCGCGTGCTGGCCGACTCGACCCGGGCGTGGCATCGCTCAGCCGATCGTGCAACCGCGGTGGCCGCAGCCAGAAGGGCGCTGAGCGACCACAATAGCGCCGCGCGTCTGGCCGCTGTGGCGGTCTTGCAACGGCACCGCGACATCGAGGCGCTGCGCCGGGTCATGCAGTCGAACGACCTGCCTTCTGCTCTGCGTGCGGCCGCGGCCCTGCACCGGGCCACGGCCGGCGACAACCGAGATCGCGATCGAGCCGGCGACAGGGGTCAGCAGGCAGTCTTTGCCCTGATCGACCGCGCTCTGGCCGACCTGGCGCCGGCCGTCCGCGTGGCTGGCATCGAAGCCTCGGTCGAAGTCATGCCGGTGACTTTGACCAAAAAACTGTCTCGAGGTCGACTTGGTGATGCGAGCGATCGGGTTCGACTTATTGCGGCGCGAGTTCTTTTGCGGATAGGTGAGCGAGGCGGTGCCACAGCGGCCCTGGTCACGGCTCTCGATTCGGCCGAGGTCGACATTCGTGTCGAAGCGGCGACCGACCTGGCCCGGCTGGGCCACCCGCGCGGATTGCTCGCCCTGGCCGAACTGTGCCAGAGTGCGGACGATCCCGCGATCCGTGAGCTGGCTGTGCGGCGCCACGGCGACATCGACAAATTGACTATGGGCCTGGTCACAGCCCTGGCCGACTCGTCGCCCCGAGTTCGCGTTGTTGCAGCCGAAACCATGCTCCGCGTGGCCGATTGAAGCAGAGCGGTTGATTAACCACGTGCAATCCACTCGCGTCCACAGGCTCGCCACTGCCAGGCTCGTCGCCGGCGCCGTCACGCTCAGCTTTGCCCCGGTCCTGGTCAAGCTGATCGACATGCCGGCAACCGTGAGTGCGTTTTATCGGACTCTGGCCGGCGGGATCATCTTGACTGCATTGGTGTGGGGGCGCGGCCACAAGCTGATTTCGGGGCGCAGCACGCTTGTGGCGTTGATCGGTGCGGGCGTGATGTTCGCGGCTGATCTGGCGGTATGGCATCGCAGTATTTTGTCCATTGGGCCCGGCCTGGCGACCCTTTTGGGCAACTTTCAAGTGTTTGCCATGGCCCTGGTCGGAGTATGTTTTTTCGGCGAGAGACTGCGCTGGCAATTGGCAGTATCCATTCCCATGGCCATCACCGGACTGGCCATGATCGTCGGTCTCGACTGGAGCGTGTTCGACGACCGGTACCGGTGGGGCGTGTTGTTCGGGCTCATGACCGCAGCGGCCTATACGGGATATCTGTTGTTTTTGCGCCAGGCTCGCATGGCCGAGCCCGATAGCGCGCCGATTCGCGATCTGGCGGTGACCTCTCTTGTGTCGGCGGCCTGTCTGGGCCTGGGCGGTCTGGCCGAGGGATCCGGCTTCGCCATTCCATCCCTGGCCGATGCCGGGTGGCTCATGGGCTACACCGTTTCGGCGCAAATCCTCGGCTGGGTTCTCATCTCGAGCAGCCTGGCTCATGTACCGGCGTCGCGAGTTGGCCTGATTCTGCTGCTCCAGCCCGCCCTGGCCTTTGGCTGGGACGTTTTGTTTTTTGCTCGTTCCATCACTGCAGTCGAGGCCGCCGGAGCGGGGCTGGCCCTTTTTGCCATTTTTCTGGGCACCAAACGCGGTGCTTGACTGCCACAGGCAAAGCCAAGCGCAACCGGCAGGCGGCCGATGTCCCGGTCGGCCGCCTTCGCGCATCCTCATCGCTCACGCGTCGCCTACCTTGCCGGGACGTCCGGCCAGCCAGACATCGCGCGGGGCAATGGGGCCGAGATTCCGCGCGCCGATCTGGTCGGGGGCAACCTCGACCAGGCCGGCCATGCGCAAGACCAACCCACGCGGCAAGATGGCTACACCGAGACCTGCTTGAACCGCTATTCCAAGTGACTCGACATCTTCGACGAGCAGTCGCGGCGGGCGGGTGGCAAAGGCATTCTGGCTCCCAAGGTTGCACCGGGTCGCAGAACAGCGCAGACTCGCCTGATGAGTCGCATGAATCAACCGTCGTACGTTCCCGCTTTGCTCACGGTTGTCGCGCTGATTTGGCCGGCGTGCAGCAAGGACAGCGCCAACAAGGAACAAGAGCCCAAGGGCCAGGCGCAGCCAGCCGGGCAATCGGGCTCGGCCCGGCCCATTGTCGGACTTATCACCAAGACCGACACAAATCCTTTTTTTGTCAAAATGCGCGAAGGCGCCAAGGCCAAGGCTGCCGAGATGGGCGTAGAGCTGCGCACCTTCGCCGGCAAATACGACGGCGATAACGAGGCGCAGATCGAAGCTATCGAGAGCCTGATCGCGGCCGGGGCCAGGGGCATTTTGATAACACCATCGGATACCGCGGCCGTCGTGCCCGCGGTTCAGAAGGCGCGCGAAGCCGGTGTCCTAGTCATCGCCCTCGATACCCCGCTAGCGCCGATCAGCGCGGCCGACGCGACCTTTGCCACCGACAATTTTAAGGCCGGCGAAATGATCGGCAAGTGGGCCAGGGCGAGCCTGGGTGCCGGGGCCAAAGAGGCCAGGATTGCGCTTCTCGACCTCAGCTCGGCCGAGGTCACGGTCGACGTACTGCGTGACCAGGGGTTTCTCAAGGGATTTGGTATCGATATCAAGAACCCCAGCGACATCGGCGACGAGACCGACCCGCGCATCGTCGGCCACGACGTGACCAAGGGGGCCGAGGAAGGGGGCCGAACTGCCATGGAGAACCTGTTGCAGAAGGACCCCGGCATCAACGTGGTCTATACCATCAACGAGCCTGTCGCTGCCGGTGCCTATGAGGCCCTGAAGGCGTTCGGCAAAGAAAAGGACGTATTACTCGTCTCGATCGATGGCGGCTGCCCGGGCGTGCAGAATGTGCGCGATGGTGTTATCGGTGCAACGTCCATGCAGTTCCCCTTGCTGATGGCGTCGCTCGGCGTCGAGGCGGTCGTGGAGTACATCAAGAGCGGGAAGAAACCGGCACCTTCACCAGGTCTCGATTTTCTGAATACAGGAGTCGAACTCATCACCGACAAGCCGATTTCGGGCCTGCCGTCCATATCGTCCGCACAAGGCCTGAAGAAATGCTGGGGCTGAGTTCATTGCGGTTGTGTTCTCGCGGCGCCATGGAGAGACAGGGAAAATGACGGATCACAGCTCCTCTGGCCCAGCTGGAGTCGCATCCTTCGACGAGGCTGACCATTCACCACTGAGGCGGTTACAGCATTTCCTGCACGCCAATCCAACCGCTGTGCCCCTGATCGTGTTGATCCTCAGCCTGATCTTGTTCGGCGCCGTGGCCGACAACTTCTTCTCCGCGTTCAACATGTCGTTGATCATCCAGCAGGTGACCATCATCGGTATTCTGGGGGTTGCGCAGACCTTGATCATCCTGAGTGCGGGTATCGATCTCAGCGTCGCTGCGGTGATGGTGCTGAGCTCGGTAGTCATGGGCAAGCTGGCGGTCATGCTGGGGGTGCCGCCAGGGCTGGCCATTGTCCTGGGACTGGCCCTCGGGACCATCTGTGGCCTCATCAACGGCGCGCTGGTGACGGTTTTTCGGTTGCCCCCTTTCATCGTGACCCTGGGTACCTGGAGCATCTTCTTTGCGCTCAACCTGTGGTATTCGGAGAGCGAGACCATCCGCAGCCAGGATATCGACCAGGTCGCACCGGTCTTGAAGTTTTTTGGCGAGCGCGTCAGCGTTTTTGGCGCGCAGCTCACCTACGGTTCGTTCCTGATGCTCGGCCTCTTTGCCCTGTTCTGGTATGTGCTGAATCAAACCGCCTGGGGCCGGCATGTCTACGCCATTGGCGACGACCCGGACGCCGCGCGTCTGTCGGGCGTGCGGGTCAACCGCGTACTGCTATCCAACTACGGATTGGCCGGATTGCTCTGCGCCCTCGGCGGTTGGGCAGCGATCGGGCGGGTTGGTTCGGTCAGCCCGCAGAGTTTTTACGAGGGCAACCTCGATGCCATCACTGCGGTAGTGATCGGCGGTACCTCGCTATTCGGCGGCCGCGGCTCGATCCTGGGCACCCTGGTCGGCACGCTGATCGTCGGTGTGTTCCGCTCGGGCCTGAAACTGGGCGGCGTCGATGTGTTGTGGCAGCGATTCGCCGTCGGTCTGCTGATCATCATCGCGGTAGCGATCGATCGGTGGATCAGAAAGGTGGCGGCGTGATGGCTGCTGTCAAAACTGACGATACTGCCGGGCCGATCATGAAGGCACGCGGTCTGGTCAAGCGATACGGCCGGGTGACCGCACTGGATCATTCCGACTTCGATCTCTACCCGGGTGAGATCCTCGCGGTGATCGGCGACAATGGTGCCGGTAAATCGACCCTGATCAAGGCGCTGTCCGGCGCTGTCCTGCCCGATCGGGGCGATATTTGGCTGGATGGCGAAAAAATTCGCTTTTCGTCGCCGATCGAGGCGCGCAATGCCGGCATCGAGACCGTCTACCAGAACCTGGCTTTATCGCCGTCGCTATCGATTGCCGACAATATGTTTCTGGGCCGAGAAATCCGCGCAAAGGGCTTGCTCGGCCGGCTCTTCCGGACCCTCGACCGCAAAGAAATGCGCCGGATTGCCCGGGACAAGCTGACCGAATTGGGCCTCTTGACCATCCAGAACATCGATCAGGCCGTGGAGACATTGTCCGGCGGCCAGCGCCAAGGTGTCGCAGTTGCTCGGGCCGCCGCCTTTGGCTCCAAGCTGGTGATCATGGATGAGCCGACAGCGGCGCTGGGTGTCAAAGAGTCCCGTCGCGTGTTGGAGCTGATCCTCGACGTGAAAAACCAGGGGCTGCCGGTGATTCTGATCTCACACAACATGCCGCATGTCTTCGAGGTGGCCGATCGGATTCATATTCATCGGCTCGGCAAGCGCATCGCGGTGATCGATCCAAAGCAATTCTCGATGTCCGACGCCGTCGGGATCATGACCGGAGCCATGGATCCGCCGGCCCCCGAGTAATCCCCCGGTTATCGGTTATCGGTCTCGCCCTGCCTTCGAGCCGGTCCAAAACTCTCCGCGTCGCCAGAGCGCCCCCTGCGCGAGATCGAAGACAACGTCACCTGGGTGCATCTGGCCGCTGGCCAGTCACAGCCTGCGCAAGACCGAAATGGCGGCCACGCTGGCCGCACTCTACCTAACCCGCCCGACCTCGACAATCGGCGTTTTTTCTGTAAGGATTGTTTCCGCAACCGTGACAATTGATCGACGGTCAGCTTACCGCGATACCCTATCACTGATTCTGCTCCCTTTCCGGCACGTTTTCGGCTGCAACCGCGTCGACAAAATTAGATACCAACCCCTTGCCGAGTCCCGTCTCACACACTATGGTGACCCCGGGTCATATAAATCATAAATGGCAGTACTCTTCGTTCTGGTCAGTCCAATGGACACCCAGCTCCCTTTGGATTCTTACCATGCATGATCAATTCGCTACTTATTTAGAAGATCCATTTCTCAAACTGCTTTATACCGATCTCAGCAAGGCCGGCCCGCTCAAAGCGATCTTGATGGACGTTACACATGTCTGCAATTTGCGCTGCAAGGGTTGCTACTTCTTCGAAGATAAGATGGATCAGTACCAATCGCCGTCCGACGAGGCGGAGTTTGATGGCTTCATCGCGCGAGAGAAGGCCCGTGGAAGCAATTTTGTCACTGTGGTCGGGGGCGAGCCCAGCCTCCAGCTCGACCGGGTCAAAAAGATCTACGACGCTTTTTGGATGACCGTGGTCACCAATGGGATCAACAAGATCCCCTACGAGGGATTCGAGAACATGCCCATCGGGTTGTCGGTATGGGGCGATCACAAAACCGATACCTATCTGCGCGGCAACAACAAGATCGCCGTCTTTGCCAAGGCCCTGGCGAACTACAAAAACGACAGGCGAGCCATCTGGTACTACACGACCACTCCGCGCAATGCTCATGAGATCGAGAGCGTGACCGAGCAATGCGTGGCCAATGGCAATTACGTAACCTACAACTTCTACGGCGATATTTCGGGTCTGGGCGGTCATTACGACCACCGCGGCGGTTTCGAGCTGGTCCGGCGCGAGATCAACAAGATGATCCGACGCTATCCCGGCAAGATTCTGATCTCATCCTATATCTCTCAGGTCGTATCGACTGGACAGCTCTTCGACGAAGAATGGGGCTACAACGTCTGTGCCAGCATCACACCCGACAATGAGCTGAACAAAGATCGCGTTTTGAACGGCAATCCCTACAATAGCCATTTTCGCGCGTACAACCCCGATCTAAAAACCACCCGGCGCTGTTGCGTGGGCAACGATCGCGATTGCGGCAACTGCTACGATGTCTACGCCCACATCTCGTGGATCATGATCAATCTCAAGCGCCACCTCCGTTGCAAAAAAGATTTTACCAACTGGCTTACCACGATGTATCTATTTTATCTGGGCAACCGTATCGTCGACTTCGAAAAGCGGGTCGAATTGCTGCCCGAGATCCATCGCCGTTCGAGTTATTGGTCTGAACCGGACGCGTATCATCTCGGCAACGAATCCGCAGCGCTCGAAGCCATCCTCGACGAGGCCCTATAACCGAAGCTGTGCAGCCGAGGTTTCTTGCATTTGATAAAGCCATGACACGGGAACGACGTTTTAGCCCACTCAGCAGTGCTTCCACGTTACTCGACCTGGTCCACGCGCGCGCTGGCGACCAGCCCGAACAGCGGGCATATACATTTTTGCTCGATGGAGAGGAAGAGGAAGCTCATCTCACCCACGATCAGCTGGACCGGCGGGCGCGGGCTATCGGCGCTGCGCTACAGGGTATCGAGGCAAACGCTACACGTGCCGTGCTCTTGTATCCGCCCAGCCTCGACTATGTCGAAGCATTCTTCGGCTGTCTGTACGGCGGCGTGGTCGCGGTGCCGGCCTATCCGCCCGATCCAGCGGCGCTACAGAGAACCTTGCCGCGTCTGCAGGCAATTATCGCAGACGCCCGCCCCGCGGTCGTCTTGACCACATCGAGCCTGCTGGCCATGGCGCGGGCGTTGTTTGCCCTCGCGCCGGAGCTGAAAGATCTCCACTGGCTGGCCACTGACGACCTCGACCTCGATTCGGCGGCACAATGGCGCGATCCGGATGTTTCGGACGATGGCCTGGCTTTTCTGCAATACACCTCGGGGTCGACCAATACGCCCAAGGGGGTCATGCTCAGCCACCGCAATCTGCTCCACAACTCGGAGCGCATTTACCACAGCTTCGGTCATTCGAGCCACAGCAAGGGTGTCATCTGGTTGCCCCCCTACCACGACATGGGGCTGATCGGCGGCATCATCCAGCCACTTTACGGTGGTTTTCCGGTGGTGCTCATGTCGCCGCTGCATTTTTTGCAGCGCCCCCTGCGCTGGCTCCGCGCGGTGTCCCACCATGGCGCCACGACCAGTGGTGGGCCCAATTTTGCCTACGATCTCTGCGTACGCAAGATCACCGCCGAAGAGCGCGAGTCTCTCGACTTGAGTCGCTGGGACCTGGCTTTTAACGGAGCCGAGCCGGTACGGGCCGAAACCCTGGATCGATTTGCCCGGGCGTTTGCGCCGTCCGGTTTTCGGCGCGAAGCGTTTTATCCCTGCTATGGCCTGGCCGAAGCCACGTTGATCGTGGCCGGTGGAGAAAAGCCGGCCGCGCCCATGGTGCATTCGTTCGATTCCGAGGCTTTGACCGAGCGACGAGCCTCGAGCCGCGATAGCCATGACGCGAGTCGCGACAGCCAGGCTGTGTCCACGTTTGTGGCCTGTGGCCATACCATGGACGGGCAGGAACTCGTCATCGTCGACCCCGACACAGAGGAGCTGTGTGAGCCGGGCCAGATCGGTGAAATCTGGTTATCCGGGCCGAGTGTGGCGCAGGGGTACTGGAATCGGGAGCAAGACACCGAGAGCACGTTTCGAGCCACGATCGGTGACAGCGATGGCGAGTGCTACCTGCGGACCGGCGATCTGGGCTTCCTCTACCACGGCCAATTATTTGTCGCAGGCCGAAAGAAGGATCTCATCATCATCCGCGGGCGCAACTACTACCCCCAGGACATCGAACGCACCGCCGAACAGAGCCATCGGGCTCTGCGGCCCGGTTGTGGTGCGGCCTTTTCTGCCGACCTGGACGGCGAGGAAAAGCTGGTCATCGTGTACGAACTCGATACCAGACAAGAGCCCGACGGCGACCGGGTTGCAGCGGCTATTCGACATTCTGTGGTCGATGTCCACGATCTCGGCGCCCACGCCATTGTCGTGGTCGAGCCGAAGTCGATCGTCAAGACCTCGAGCGGTAAGATCCAGCGCTACGCCTGTCGTGCCGAGTATTTGGCCGGCACGTTGCGCGTGGTCGGCCAGTGGCCGGCCAGCGCGGGTGATGCAATCGATCGGCGCGGGCCAGGCCAGCCCCGGCCGGGCGCCACAGAGGGCGCGATCAGCGCCGAACAGGCTGTACCGGGAACCATCTCGCGAAGCGAGGCCCACATCAGGTCCTGGCTGGTCAGCCGCGTTGCCAGCCAGCTGAATATCGAGCCCAGTCGGATCGACGTACGCCATCCGTTGGCCCATTATGGCCTCAGTTCGGTGCAGTCGGTGAGCCTGACCGGAGAACTGGAAACCTGGCTGGGACGGCGTCTCGAACCCACGCTGGTATATGAATATCCGACCATCGAGCGTCTCGCTCACCATCTGAGCCGCGGAGTTTCATCGCGAGGGCACGGCGTATCCGCGCTCGCGACGCTCGATGGACCAAGCGATCGGCGAGGTGGTGGACAAAGCCACGGGCGACAAAATCGCCGGCCGGCGGGCGAGCCGATCGCCATTGTCGGCATCGGTTGCCGGTTTCCCGCGGCCGAGGGGCCGGATGCGTTTTGGCAGCTCTTGCGCGGCGGCGTGGATGCCATCGCGGAGATTCCGCTCCAGCGCGAATCGTTGCGCCGGGCGGTGAGCGAATCGAACGGCCGGTCAGCCCGGCGGTGGGGCGGCTTTCTCCATTCCATCGACCAGTTTGACGCACTGTTTTTTAAGATCTCACCCCGCGAAGCGATGTCGATGGATCCGCAGCAGCGCTTGCTGCTCGAAGTGGCCTGGCAAGCGCTCGCCGACGCCGGACAGGTGCCGGAGCAGCTGAGTGGTACCCGCACGGCGGTCTTTGTCGGCATTTCGGGAAATGACTACAGTCGCCTGCAATCGCCCGACGCCATTGCGCAGAATTATTATACTGCGACCGGCAATGCGCTCAGCATCGCGGCCAACCGCCTGTCCTACGCGCTCGACGTTCACGGACCGAGCGTGGCTGTGGACACCGCCTGTTCGTCGTCGCTGGTCGCGGTCCATCTGGCCTGCCAGAGCTTGCGGAACGGTGAGTCGAGCGTGGCGATTGCCGGTGGAGTCAATATCATACTGTCGCCGACCCTGACTGCGAGTCTCGATAATGCCGGATTTCTGGCTCCTGATGGGCGCTGCAAGGCGTTTGACGCCCGGGCCGACGGCTACGTTCGCGGCGAAGGCGCCGGGGCGGTGATCTTGAAGCCACTGGCCAGCGCGCTCGCTGCCGGTGATCGAATTTACGCCGTGATTCGCGGCAGCGCGGTCAACAGTGACGGTCGCAGCAATGGTCTCACTGCACCGAGCGTGCATGGTCAGGAAGCAGTGTTGCGACAGGCCTATGGGCAGGCCGATATATCGCCGGGTCAGGTCCAGTACATCGAGACTCACGGGACTGGTACTGCTGTGGGCGATCCGATCGAGATCAAGGCGCTGGGCCGCGTTCTGACCCTGGGCCGCCAGCCTGGCAGTATCTGTGCACTGGGTTCGGTCAAAACCAATATTGGACATCTCGAGGCCGCGGCTGGAATGGCCGGTCTCGTCAAAACCGCCCTGGCATTACACCACGGTGAAATCCCACCCACAGTACATTTTCAACAGCCCAACCCCCACATTCCGTTTGACCGACTTGCGCTGCGCGTACAGTGCGAGATCGGCCGCTTTGCCGAGCGCGCCGAGCCGGCCATCGCGGGTGTGAGTTCATTTGGATTCGGTGGAACCAATGCCCATGTGGTGCTGGCGCAGTCGCCAGCACCACGCCGCCTTGAGTCGACGACAATCGGCGCGAACACCGCCACGACGATTTCCGCAGGTAGCCCCGAATCGCCGCTCTTGTTGCCGCTCTCGGCTCACAGCCCAGACGCGCTGCGATCGCTGGCCTGGGCATATATCGAGTTTCTACCCGACTCGGATGCCACGCTGGCCGACATATGCCGCGCTGCCGCCATGCGTCGATCGCATCACGATTACCGCCTGGCACGGGTGGCCCGGAACAAAGAAGAAATGGTGGCTTTTCTGGCCGACTTTGCCAGCGGAGGCGATGTACCCGAGCGGATTCGATGGGCCGGTCGGCCGGTTTTTCGATCAGACGACCACCACCGGGGTGGTGCAGGGCTGGCCTTTGTTTTCAGCGGTCAAGGAGCGCAGTGGTGGGGAATGGGTCGCGATCTTCTCGACCGAGAACCGGTTTTTCGCGCCGCTGTGGAGCAGTGCGACCGAGCCGTTGCCGAGTATGAGACCGACTGGTCGCTATTGGGCGAACTCTGCACCGACCAGTCGCGATCTCGGCTCGCCGAAACCGCGGTGGCGCAACCGGTGTTATTTGGCCTTCAGGTCGCCCTGGCAGCTCTGTGGCAACACTGGGGGATCACCCCCGATGCGGTGGTCGGCCACAGCATGGGCGAAGTGGCCGCGGCCCACGTGGCAGGGGCGCTGTCGCTATCCGAGGCCGTGCGGGTCATCGTTCACCGCGGTCGCCTGATGCAGCGGGCAACCGGGCAAGGTGCGATGGCACAGGTCGGCTTATCGCAGGCCGGGGCAGAGGATGCCATTGCGGCACACGCCGATACGCTGTTCGTCGGCGCGATCAACGGCCCCGCTGAAACCGTTTTATCCGGCGATCCGCAGGCTCTGGCGACAGTTCTCGAGTCACTCGAAAAGCGCCGAGTCGACTGCCGCAAGCTGGCCGGAGACCACGCCTTTCACAGCGCGGACATGGAGCCGCTGCAGAATGAGCTGGCCGAGGCATTGGCCGGCCTGGTCCCGCGTACGGCGTCTGTGCCGCTCTACTCGACCATGACCGGCGCGGTCGCCGACGGCTCGGAACTCGACGCCGATTACTGGGCCCGGCAGATCAGGCAGCCGGTTCGCTTTGCCGCGGCCGTTTACGACCTGATCGAAGCCGGCACCGATCGCTTTATCGAGATCGGTGCTCATCCGGTCCTTGTCCATTCGACGAGACAATGCTTGGGTGCGCGTGAACGCGACGGCGTCGTACTGCCATCGCTGCGTCGCGGCAAGGAGTCGTCGAGCACCCTTTTTGTCTCGTTGGCCGGGCTGTATCAGAGCGGTCATGAGGTGGATTGGCAGGGGGTGTATGGGGGCGGGGCTCGACATGTCGCTCTGCCGTCTGTGCCCTGGCAGCGCCAGCGCTACTGGCTCAATGGCGACAGCGGCGCCGATGGCGACAGCGGCGAATCCGGCTCCAGTCGGCCCGACGCAATGGCTGGTAGCCCGGAAGTGCAAGAGGCCCACCCGCTTTTGGGCCGGTCGGTAGAACTGGCCCATCGCCAGGACGATCGAGTCTGGCAAAACGCCATCGACAATTGTCGGCTGCCTTATCTGCGCGATCACCGCTTCGACGGCGCGCAAGTCGTACCGGCCACAGTGTATCTGGAAATGGCGCTGGCAGCCGCTCGCCAGATGTGCGGAGACCGAGGGCACCAGCTCGGCGAGGTGGAAATCCACAGTCCCATGTTCTTGCACGACGACGCGCCCCGCATCACTCAATTCGTCCTTTCGCGCCGCGCCGATGACGACTACACGTTCGAGATCTTTGGACGGCCACAGGCCGGTGAAAAGGACTGGACACTGCACGCCCGGGGTACGATCGCTTCGGCCGCGAGTGGCCGGCTGGCCGAGCCTGCTGTAGACCTCGAGGCAGTCCGCGCAAGGTGCTCGCACGAAAATTCGCAATCGAGTCACTACCAGTTATTACTGCAGCGGGGATTCGAGTACGGATCCAGCTTTCAGGGCGTAGAACAGGTCTGGTGCGGCGACGGCGAGGCCCTGGCCCGGGTCACCCTGCCACCGAATGTGCAAGACCAACCAGAAAGGACAAAAAAATCCGCTGCCTATTGTTTCCATCCGGCATTCATGGATGCCTGCGCGCAAATCCTGGCCGTGCCGGAAGGCGATAACGATCGCCCGTTCCTCCCGGTGGGGGCTGCCCAGGTGCGGTTTTACCGCGCTCCGGGTCCCCGCATGTGGAGCTGGATCCGGTTCGCCGACGGCGCTGACGATGAATCGAAACATGTGCGGTCATATGATATGTTGATGGTCGATGAAGGCGGCAGGCCGGTCCTGGAAATACTGGGCCTGCGCGTCAGGTATCTGGACCGCGCCCTGGCGCGGGTCGATGGCGATACTTTCGATGAGTGGTTGTATCGAATCGACTGGGACGTCAAGGCGCAACTGCGCCGGTTGCCCCAGGTGGCCGAGCCAGGGATGTGGTTTCTATTCGCCGACCGGGCCGGAGTGTCCAGCCGGCTGGCCGAGCAGCTGGCTCAGAGCGGAGACCGCTGTATCGAGATCGTGCCGGGCTTGGACTATCAGCGCCACGGCGACGACCGCTTTGAACTCGATCCCGCTCGCCCGGACGATATCGGTCGCGTCTTCGACGAGGTCATGGCCGATTATCGGCAGCCCTGCCGGGGTGTCGTCCATTTGTGGGGACTCGATGCCCTTCCACCTCAGGACAGCAATGTCGCCGCTCTGGAACGAGAGCAGGCGCTGGGCAGCAATACTGTATTGTACTTGATTCAGCAGATCACCAGCCGGATGTGGCGAGCGTTGCCACGCCTGTGGATAATAACCCGCGGCGCTCAGGTCGCCGGCGACACGCCACTCCCCCCCACTGTGTCGCCTGCGACTTTGTGGGGCCTGGGCCGGACCATCGCGCTGGAACACCCCGATCTCCTCGGTGGACTAATCGATCTGGATCCTCGAATAGACCATGCGCCATCGCGGCCCGACGACAGCCGAGAGGTCGATCCGGCACGCAGTGATCCAGCAAAAAACAGGCCACAAAACGGCAGGGAAGCCCGATTGCTATACTGGGAGATCAAAACCCCCGACGGCGAAAATCAAGTCGCCTTCCGCCAGGGCAAACGCCACGTGGCCCGCTTGCGCCGGGACCGAGATGTGGCCGGGCAGGGCCGTGTCCCGAACTCTTCATCGAGAGCATCATCGCGCGCTGCTCGGCGTCCCCGGTTGCGGTGCCGGCCCGACGGCAGTTACCTCGTAACGGGCGGGTTGGGCGGCCTGGGCCTCATCGTGGCGGAGGAGTTGGCCCGAAACGGCGCCCGTAGAGTGATCTTGATGGGACGGACCGGCTTGCCGGCTCGGACCGAGTGGAGCCAGGTCGAGCAGGGATCGCGCGTGGCCGCGCAGATCGCAGCAATTCGGCAACTCGAATCGCTAGGTGTGAGTGTCCACATCGCTGCGGTCGATGTCGGCGATGAGGACCAACTCAGCCCATTCCTCGACCAGTTCCGCCGCGAGGGTTGGCCGCCCATCCGGGGCGTGGTGCACCTGGCCGGCGTACTGCAAGATCAGATCTTGTTGCGACTGGACTCGCGAATGCTGGCCGCGGTATTTCGGGCCAAGGTGATCGGAGCCTGGTTGCTGCACCAACTGCTCGACGACGATCTCGACTTCTTTGCCGGGTTTTCTTCGATCGCGTCGGTCATGGGCTCGGCCGGTCAGGGCAACTACGCCGCGGCCAATGCATTTGTCGACGCCCTGGCCCATTATCGCCGCGCTGTGGGTAAAAAGGCCACCAGCATCAACTGGGGACCGTGGGCCGAGGTCGGGCTGGCCACCGGCGCCGAGCGCGGCCAGCGCCTGGCCCGAGGGGGTATATACAGCATCGAGCCGACTCGGGGATTGGCCTTGTGGCAGAGGCTGCTCGGTCAGGACGCCACCCAGGTGACTGCGATGTCGGTCGACTGGGCAACTCTGTTCCGCACCCATCCAACCCTGAGCCGGTCACCGCTGTTGAGCGATCTCGCCGGTGCAGAAGCCGAGCCGGGCGCGGCCGGGAGGGTCGATAAATCCGGCGCGGCCCGGGCCTCGGTGCTCTCGGCTGCGCCAAAAGAGCGGCTCCCCCTGCTGATCGGCTTGCTGTCCGGCCAGATCGCGCGCGCAGTCGGGCTGCCGTCATCGCAGATCGACCCCGAGCAGCCGCTCAGTAATCTGGGCATCGACTCGTTGCTGGGTATCGAGCTGAAAAGCCGGCTCGAAGCTGAATTCGCCGTGACCATCCCCATGGGCAAATTGCTCGAAGGGCCGGCGATCACCGAGCTGGCAGGGGCGTTGCTCGGCCAGATGACCGCTTCGGCGACCGGATCACCGGCCGCCGACAACCGCGCTCGAGCCACTCCCATCGAGCGAGCCCCGAGCCGACCCACGGTCACTGCACTGCGCCAGACCGGGTCGAATCCGGGGTTTTTCTGCGTACACCCCGGGGCGCTCGACGTCGATTGCTACGCCGGGCTGAGCCGCCATCTCGGTCCCGAGCAGCCGTTTTATGCCGTGCAACTGGCCGAACTCGAGGAGTCGTACAGAGTCGCGGACAGCACCGAGCCGAGCGTTCACACCTCTGTGGACGGGCTGGCCAGGTGGAGCATCGAGGTCATTGAGACGGTGCAGCCCCATGGGCCTTATTTGCTGGGCGGCTGGTCGCTCGGCGGTGTGGTGGCATTTGAAATCGCTCGCCAGTTGCAGCGGCGGGGCGACCGGGTCGGCCTTTTGGCTCTGTTCGACAGTCCGACTCCACTGATCGATGAGCGCCCCGACGACGCCGATGACGCGGCTCTGGTGCTGGCGTTTGCCAGCTACCTGGGCGCACGTCGCGGTCGGATCTTTCCCCTGCCCAACGGCGAATCGCGGTCGCCGGGCATCGACCGACAGTTCGCCGATATCTTGCAGCGGGCCAAGCAGGCCGGGTTCTTGCCCGCAAATACCGATCTGGCGCAGATGCGATCGCTGTTCGACGTTTACAAAACCGGTCTTCGGCATTCGATCCGGCATCTGGTCGGCTATCAGCCCCACATCTATCCCGATCCAGTGGTCTATTTTCGAGCCAGCGACGTCCTGCAATCCTACGCCGAGGTATTTCCCGATAGCACATCCGACTGGACGCAGTGCACATCACAGCCCTTGATCGTATGTGATGTACCCGGCGATCACTATACGATGTTGCTGGAACCCAATGTGGAGAACCTGGCCCGCCAACTCGAGCAACGCCTGGGCGCAGAGCGCAGAGTGGTACCGCCTCGGGTCGGCACGATAGAACGGAACTCGCCATGGTGACGACATCGACCGCGATCACCCGCCGGCTTGCGGCCAGGCTCGCGATCGAATTCACAGCAAAAACCACGACCGTGTCCCCACTGTGCATTGGTTTGATATTCGCCACCCAGGAGGCATTGTGACCGAGAATAATTATTATCGAATCCGCTGGCGAGAAGGCTGGGAGGTGTTGCAATACCTCTATCGCCATCCCCACGACACGGGCCAGATCGCGCGGGTGATCGAAGCTCTGCAGGGGCGTTCGCTGCAGCGCCTGTTGCGGCGCCTGCGCCAGAGCGAGGACGGCCGCACCCTGCTCGTCCGGCGGCCGTCTTTGCGCGATGCGTTGGCCGATTGGGGCTGGCTGGAAAGTCTGCCCGAAGGGTCCCTGGGCCGGGCGTACTGCGATTTTTGCCAGCAAAAGGGCGTGGCGCAACAGGGCATGACCGGATACGTCGAAGAGGGCACCAACGCCGAACGCACCAAAAATCTCCCCCCAGATGAGCGTTTCATCCAGGATTTTCTCTTCCACAGTCACGACATCTACCACCTGGTAACCGGTTATCAGACAGATCTGATCGGCGAAGTCTGCTTGCTCGCTTTTACCGCGGCGCAGACCCGCAACACCGGGGTCTGTGCCATGGCGCTCCTGGGGCTGTACTCACTGCGTTTGCGCCGATTCAAGGGGCAGCGATTGGCGCTACAGGCCGCTGTGCGCGCATTGCGGGCGAGCTGGCTGCCCGAGCAGAACTGGGTCGATTTGCTGCCCCGGCCGCTGGACGATATTCGCCGCCAGCTTGGTCTCTACCCTCCAGTCGAGTACGCTCCGCTGCATATCAGTCCGGCCAGGAAAAAATCGACACCGGGCACAGCGGCGTAGGTGCCGGCGTCGCATGCAAGCTGTCGATGCACGCGTGTACACGCGGCCTGTCGCCGGCTGGATGTCCGGACAAGGAATGGCCTTCGCCGGCTGCGACACGAGTGGTGTTCCGGTTCAGCTGGAACGTGACTCCAACCAGCTCTTTGTTGTAGAGCTACAGGAGTCAAGTCATGGCAAAGAAAAAGACCGCGAAACGTCGGACCTTCAGTACCGAGCAGAAGGCCGCAATCCTGAGGCAACACCTCGTCGACAAGGTCCCTATCTCTGACCTCTGCGATAAGTACAAGATCCAGCCGAGCGTGTTTTATAGCTGGCAGAATCATGTCTTCGGCCAGCTCGAGGCTGCCCTGGACGCCGGCACGCAGCGTCGTGGAAGAGATAGCCGCGAGGCCAAGCTGGAGCGTGAGAATGAAACTCTGAAAGCCAAGCTGGCCAAGAAGGACGGCGTTATTGCCGAGAT
>JAKSDA010000627.1 GCA_022360315.1 Pseudomonadota bacterium | reverse complement strand
TCCTCTGGACCGGCCGATGACCGGTCCAATGGGCGCCCGCTCCTCTCAGCTCAGGTTGTGGCTTGCTGACTTTTCGGGGGTATTTTCGGCAAGACGTTGGGCTTCATGACACATAGGCAGGACTTACCAGCCAAATTCGACGACCAGCTTCCAGCTGGATGTTGTTGGCACCACCGCCAAAGATGCCTGGCTCCTGAAACGTGCCCTTGACGCCAGCTCGGTTCTTGTCTCGATTGACGGCCAAAAGAACGTTTTCGTAATAGCGAAGATCGTGGCCATCTCGAACTGAAGCAGAGAACTCCCTTCGGGCAAGTGCATGGGCGGTATCACCAGATTTGATCTGGTAGAGCTTGGCGCTGGGCTCGGGCAAATCCGTGTTGACCCGGAAATTCTGGACATAGCCACTGACTATCACCTCTGGCAGATGAGCAATTACGTACCACCATGTGGGTGCCTCGGGATGGTGACCGCTGACAAAGACCCGTGTGGCCGGTGGCAATGGCTGGGCAGTCAGGACTTTGCCATCAAGTTCTGCCGGACCGGTTCGAATATTGGAGCCATCGTCGTTGTCGATGAAGCCGGGCTTGTTGATGGCAGGTTGGGGTGGGTCTATCGTCGAGTTGGGGGGCGAGCTGGTAGTCGGAGCCGTCTTGGTGGCAATCTTGCTCGATCGCTGAATCGTGCGGCTTGCAGGTGCTCTGCTTCGCTGCACGGTCGGGCTTGGTTGTTGAGTTCTACCGCTTTTCTCGACTGGTACGGTGGCCAGAAGGTTGCGAAACCTTGTGCTGTTGCCGCTCACAATGGTTTGGTCAGCCTGCTGCGGGTATTTGTCGCCTGAGCGATGGTCGCTGCTACTGTAGGACGATTCATCCCAACCCACCTTCACCATCTTTCTCATGAAGGCGTTTATCTGCTCGGCCAGTTCGCCCAGGCGTTTATCCTTGAGCTTGTGGTGGGTCGTGCAATCGAGAAATCCCTTGGCAGCTGGTACAAACCGGCTCGTTGCAGAGAAGATCTCGTCTCTGATTCCCTCGTGTTCCGGCACCTCCGAGGCGATGGACTGCAGTTCTTTCAGCGATAACGTTATGTCAGTGGCACCTCTGCGAAGAAGGTAGAGCTGATGTTTGTCTGGGTCTGTCTCCAGGGCATGCCGTGCCATTTCTGCTCTACTGGCCGCACGATCGAGCTTTGCACGGGTTTCTTTGCCCTTGCCGGCAATCTCGGCGGCCCTTTGGCCCTCTTGCCTTTCTTTGGCAGCCGCCTCCCGTGCGGCCTGGCGTTTGGCCAGTGCCGGCACATCCACGATGGTGGCGAGATCCATGCCCCGGGACTTTGCCAACTTTGTGGCAGATTCCAGGTCCTTTTCGGCAAGCTGACGAAGCTCCTCCTTGGGATCTAGCTTTCGCTCTCGATAGTCCCAATCTCCGCTCGAACTGCCTCGTCCTGAATAACCGAGATTGCTGCCGCTGCTGCCAGGTGGTTCACGAGAGAACATTGCCCGCCCTACTCTCCAAGTGCATCACTGTGTTGGGGACTTTGTCGCAGCCTGGTTCAGCAGTCAAACTGCCACGCAGACGAAGTGCCAGATAGCCCCATTCCATTCCCCAGGAAACGGCAATGATCTCTATACGATACAGCTACTTGGGGAACAATTTCTCACTCAACCCGTTCAGCTCACTACATCGACTCCGGGTTCGACTCCCGGCGCCTCCAACTTATTTTTAATAAGTTACATCTGATTTACGGCTGTGCTGCCACGCCACTGCCATTCGGATTGAGATCCAGTAGGCGAACGGCTTCCCGGCTGATGGCAGGAGAGAGGTGGGCATACCGCATGGTCATGTTGATCGTGGCGTGACCCATCAGCTCCTGCACCCTTCAGCGGTGCTCCGCGCAGCGCCAGATGGCTCGCGAACGTGTGCCGCAGAATGTGCCATCCGATCTTCCGTAGCCCTGCTCGCTGTGTTGCCCGCCGCACAGGATGCCTGATCTCATCTCTGGTGAATGCGCGGCCATCGCCGTTGCAGAATACCAGTGGTCCCCGCAGGTGCCGGTGCTTCTTCAAGGCGGTCAGCACCTGGTCGCCCAGCGGGATTTCGCGTGAGCGGCCGGACTTAGGCGTGACCACCACACCCCGCACGATGGCCTGCTGGACCATGAATCGGCCAGCGACTAACCCTACTTGATTAGGCATATTTCGCACCAGAATGGCTGCGGTGGCCATCTGCTGCGTTGTTTCCGCGCTTCCGGTGCTCATTTATTTCAATAAACTGCGCTCCGGTTCTCGAAACGCCTTGCAACTGGCCATCCTCACTCATTCTGGCACTGAAACATCCCTAATCAAGTAGGGCTAGCTCCCAGTCGACGTGCACCTCGGCAACCCGTCTCCGCAGCTCGCCTGCGGGGCAGGCCACCAACCAGAAGTAGCAGTGGCGACACAGAAGCGGCATCAACTCCTCGGCTCGGTCTCGATACTCGGCGAGCTGCTGAGCGAAGTCTCCATGACCGGATTCTCCAACGAAGTTGTCCGACGCGCTGCTCATGTAGGCTAGCTGGGCGCCGCAGAAAACTCAAGGCTAATAGAAATATGGTGCAATCTTGTCGGCCGTTGTGCAGGGAAAGCGACCCGGTGCGAAGCCTCTCAGTATAACCGGTTAGCCAGCGTCGGTCTCGCGGATGGAATTTCTGCGACAGAACCTTCAATTGTCCTAGTGAGCCAGGTTGCAAGACAGGAATACATTCGGTTCGTTGCCGACAAAGCGACAGTAGTCCGCTTGATCGTCGCCGTTGACATCGGCCAACTGTCGAATGGTACCGTAGCCCTGATCAAGGCCTCGTATGGAATTATAACCGTATTGCGACGTCGCAAAAGCTGTGGCATCGGCGAGGTTACAGGACAAGAACACCCTGGGGCTGTTGCCGACAAAGCGGCAGTAATCGGCACGACCGTCGCCATCGACATCGGCCAGCTGCCGGAAGTGACCATAACCTCGATCAATGCCTTGTATGGAATTGTAACCATATTGCGAATTGGAAAATCCCGAAGGACCGGCCAGGTTGCAGGAGAGAAAGATATTGGAAGAATCACCGACAAAGCGGCAATAATCGGCACGACCGTCGCCGTTCACATCGGCCAGTTGCCTGAACTCAGGGTAGCCTCGATCGACGCCTTGTATGGAATCATAACTATACTGCGAATTGGAGAATCCCGAAGGACCGGCCAGGTTGCAGGAGAGAAAGATGTTGGGAGAATCGCCGACAAATCGACAGTAATCGGCACGGCTGTCGCCATTGACATCGGCCAGTTGTCGGAAATCATTGTATCCTTGATCGATGCCTCGTACGGAATTGTAATTATACTGAGACGTTGAGAAGCTCGACGTGCCGGCCAGGTTACAGGAGAGAAAGACGTTGGGAGAACTGCCGACAAAGCGGCAGTAATCGGCACGGCCGTCGCCATTGACATCGGCCAGCTGCCGGAAGTGAGCATAGCCTTGATCGATGCCCTGGATGGAATTGAAGCGATTGGAGGAAAATCCCGAAGCAGTGCCGAGGTCGCAGGCCAGGAACACATTGGGAGAATCGCCGACAAAGCGACAATAATCGTCGTGGCCATCACCATTAACATCGGCCAGCTGCCGGAAGTGAGCGTAGCCTCTGTCAATACCGCCGGCCGATCGGTAGCCATACTGGTCGGGTGAAAAATCTGGCAGTGGTGCATACAGCGAGTTCAGGGCATTGATGTCACTGCTGGTCCACACTCCCGTGCTTCCCGTATTGAAACAGGCGTTCATGACCGAACCGTTCATTGTGGCGCCGGTTGGAGTATTCGAGATGTGGACAGCTCCGACTCCTGCTTGGCCCTCGTTGCCTCCCCTTCCGCAGCTGATGGAGCGATCGAAGTAGTCAGTGTGACGGAAGCCGATGCAGTGGCCAAGCTCGTGCGTGATGACGTGCGTGGCCACATCCACTCCATAACTCGCGATGCCCGAGCCGATGTTGATTGTGTGATAGGGCAGCCCATTGGATGGGAACCCGGCCGACCCGCCGTTTCCACCCACCACATTTGCAGTGATCACCGCGTCACAGCCGCTGCTCGATCCGCTGGTCCGGGTCATCCGGAAGCTCAGGTCCTGGCCATTATAGTTTGCAATGGCCTTGTTCAGGCCCGTACTTAGGTCCCGGTGAACGAGGCACCATTGACACAGATGTTTTTGACCGATAAGGCAACTAGATTGTTGGTCCGGTATTGCTTAAACTGTTCGTCTGGCTGGCGACCTTTGTGCTTTTCTCCCGGTGCCCCGACCATCTCGCGAGACGCTTGGAGGCTCACTTCTGCATCTCCGCCCGCATAGACGCGACCATCGTCGAGAACATCGATCTCACTCTCGGGATAGCCCGCCAGGCGAAGATTCTGAACTATCTCCTCGGTCGAATCGTCCTGCTCCAGCTCGGCACCGGTAACACAGCCGGCAGCAAATGTAGCCAACACGGCCATGCCGGCTAAATATTGATGGATACGCTTATTGGAGTTCGTCATGTTGCTGTAGATCTCTAGTGGTTGAACAAACCTTGCTAAGTACCGCGACCCGCAAGTAAGTACCCATTACGGCCGACCAGCCCGCCGATGGCTGTGTTGCTCATCGGTCACGTAGGCCCACTATGCTCCCTCTTCGCGCCTTGCCCTCGACGCGCTGGACCGACCCTACTGGGCAC
>JAKSDA010000263.1 GCA_022360315.1 Pseudomonadota bacterium | reverse complement strand
TTGTCGATGGTACCGCGATTCTTGTGAATGACGCGCGTCATCGGGGTCAGCAACGCGTTCATCAACTGGGTCAATTGTTTCGGGTCCATGCCCTCGGAAATGGTCGTAAACCCGCGCACGTCGGAAAACAGCACGGTCATCTCGCGGTTTTCGCCCTCCAGCGAGTATTCCTCCGGGGACTCCGACATTTCGTCGACCAGTTCCGGCGGTATGTAGTGTCCGAACAAATTGGCCAACTGGCGTTTGCCGCGGGATTCGATAAAAAACCCGTAGGACATGTGCAGCATGAACATCAGCACGATCAACAATAACGGACTGGCGAGCGGCAGAATCAGATTGCTGTCCCAGGCGACGAAGGTACCGCCCAGCACGATCAGGGTAATGCCGGCGGTACTGGCCGCGGCGAGCAGGGGAGAGACCAGGGGTAGTAACAGGGCCATGCTGACGGCGATGACGACCAGCAGTACGAATTCGTAACCGACGGTCCATGCGGGCTTGTGTTTGATTCGATCATCGAGGATACCGGAAATAATGTTGGCGTGGACCTCGACTCCGGGATAAATGTTTTGTACCGGCGTGGAGCGTAAATCGAGCAATCCGGGCGCCGATGTGCCGACCAGTACGACCTTGTCCCTGAGGGCCAGCGGATTGACCTTGCGGCTCAATACCTCGTGCGCGGGAACATATGGAAAACTGCCCTGACGACCCCGGTAAGGGACGAACACGGCCCCGTTGGCATCCACGGGAACGCGATAATTGCTCAGATTGATGGTTTCCAGCGCATAATATTCCTTGCCGCCCCTGGTGCCTTCGGTTTCGACGACCAGTTCTATGCCCGGTGAATCCAGATGTGCCTGCGTGGTCGCGAGCGCCAGGGACGCATACAGATAACCCCCGAAGGCCTGTACCAGCGGCACGCGCCGGAAGACGCCGTCCGCGTCGACGAAGGGGTTGTCGAAATAGCCGCCGGATCTGGCCAACGTCTGCAGAATTTCGAGATTACCGCCGTAACCGACCGCCTTGTTGATCGGCAGGCGTTCACTCCACTGCGCGTCCATCTTGGTGAGGGCGCGGGGAAGCAGGCCGGTTATCCCGGATTCGCCTTCCTGCAGATTGGTTTTGAAGTAGTAGCCGAGGACGACGTTTTTATCCACCAGGCTCTCGGCAAAAATTTCGTCGTGCAACAGGCTCGGCCGGATTTCGGCCAGCGCGAGCTGGTATTCCGAATTGTTCCTCAACTGATTGCGGGCCAGTAAATCGAATTTTTCCAGGCCGGAACTCTCGTCTTTCTCGGCGAACACGATGTCGAATCCGACCACGTCGACCTGGTAGTGATTGAACAGGTTGTCGACGATT
>JAKSDA010000143.1 GCA_022360315.1 Pseudomonadota bacterium | reverse complement strand
CCGAGCCAGAGCGACGAGGCGCGCCGCCAGTGGGTGCGCGAGGAGTGGAGAATACCCGGTGTATTTGACCGACGAGCAAGCCCGCTGGCGGTGATGGATCGGCGCTCTGGCGACGCGGAGAGTTTTTGGACCGGCTCTTAGAGTTTGTGTCGAATCGCCCACAGATCGGCGAAGACCGGCTTAAACAGCGATTTCTTCAAGAACTCCACCCCGGGAGAACCGCCGGTGCCCCGTTTATTTCCGATGGTTCGCTCGACGATCTTGACGTGCCGATACCGCCATTCTTGCAGGCCTTCGTCAAAATCGGTCATCAGCTCGAACAGAATCGATAAATCGGGTCGCGAACGGTAATACTGCAATAAAATCTGCTGGACCTGTGCATTCGGTATGGCCGGCTCGGTGATGTCGCGCTGGCGCAATTCTCCGGGTATTTCGGCTCCGTTGGCTTCGATGAAGTCATAGAAGTGATCGACGAGCGACGCTTCGTGGAGCCGCTGGCGCACTGCCGAAATACCCGGACTGTCTTCGGGCAGGTATTTCACTACGTCCTTTCGCTTGTATCCCAGCATGAACTCGACTTCGCGAAACTGAGTTGATTGAAAACCCGACGAGGTGTCGAGTCGGTCGCGAAAACTGCCGAACGACATCGGTGTCATGGTTTCCAGAATGTCGAGCTGGCCGACCAGTGTCTTCATGATGGTCCGGCAGCGCTTGAACGTCGAGATTGCGCGATACAGTTGATTGGCTGATAGATTGTGCCGGATCTTTTCGAGTTCGTGCAGCAGCACCTTGAACCACAGCTCATACGTCTGGTGGATGACGATGAACAGCATCTCGTCGTGCTCGACCGGTTCGGACCGCGGGGTCTGCAGCTGCAAGAGTGTGGGCAAATGGAGATAATTCGAATATGTGAGTTCGGCTTCGGTGGCGTTGTTTTTCGAATCGCTCATGCTTCTCTCCGGCGACGGATTCACTTCGTGGCCGCTGCCGACCTTAGCATAGCGGCCTGTCCAGAGATTGCCTGTTACAAACATAAGTCTTTGAATTTGTTGGTTCGCGGCTCACACCTCGGACGAAACAGAAACACCTTGGTTGGGGATCAAACGAGGTGCCGAGTGGATTTTCAGGTCAGCGGCGGCGAACGGACCAGTAGACCAGAAGGGCAAACATGGCCAGCATGACAGCCAGGCCAGTTAGATGGACCACGCGGGCGATCTCGGTCGCCTTGCCCAGCAGCCACCAGTCGCTCAATAAATGGGTCCAGGTATTGGTGCCCCCGACAATGGGCATGCGCAGTCCGACCGGCGCGTCGGCCACGTACCGCGCAATATGAATCAGATTTTCGCCCAGCCACCACAGGCATACGACAGCGGCGAATCGATACTCGCGCCACAACAGAATCAGGGCGAGAAGTAACGGCAAAGCGAGCTGGACAATGGTGCCGCCCAGCAGCTGAACCGTGTAGCCAGCCGAGGCGAAAAGGCGATATCCGAGCTTGTGGAGCGCATTGTCGATCTGATCGATCAACACCCGCTCGGTTCCGAATACCGCGATCGCCACGGTCAATAAACCGATCACGAGGACCACTGCCATGTGCACGATGCGCTGCGGATCGAGCCATGGCTGGGCCATCTCGGCCCGGCTCCGGGCCGAGATGGAGGGCGGCGGCCTGACCGGTGTCTGCGCCGCTGGCAACCTGCGCATTGGTCCCAGATCGTGCTCGATGATTCCTCCGCCCGCCGTCACGAGGGGATCGTTCATACCGGCCGGTTGCGGCCTGCTCAGAGCTGCATGGCCGACGCCGACTGGCTCGGCCCCACTGGCAGCCATGTCGACCTCGATGACCGGGCCTGTGTGGGCCGGCGATAACACCTCTGGCGCCGGCGGCGCGGCGCTGAGTAGGGTGGCCCGTCGAACCTGGCCCGGGTTGTCGAGCGACGATAGAGCGAGCGGGCCGGGGCGCTCCAAGGCAGCCAGGACATCTGCCCCGCCGGCCGGAATACTGGCCTTGGGAACCGCCGGAGCATCGAGCCAGGGCTCGGTTGGCTGATCGCCCATGTCGGCGTAGCCGCGGGTCGCCTGGGACCCGGGATTGGCGATCATCGCGCGGATCGGCGTGAGGCAGGCCCGTCCGGCTCCGGTGGCAAAGGGCCCCAGCGCCTCGGCCATCTCGGCCACATTTTGAAACCTGTCGTCGGCTTGTTTGGCCAGACAGCGATGAACCACAGAACAGAACGCGCGCGGCAAATGCGGTGCCGCCTTTTCGAGCGAATAGGGCGGCTGGTAGATGAGCTGGGCCAAAAGCTCGGCCGTCGCGACATTGCTGTTGTAGGGCAGCCTACGCGACGTGAGCTCGTACAAGATCACGCCGAGCGACCAGATGTCGGCGCGCAGGTCCACATCCCGGGCCGAGCGGGCCTGCTCCGGCGCCATGTAGGCCGGCGAGCCCATCACCACGGCACCGTGGGTGCGCCCGACTCCCAACTCGTGGTCACCGGGCTCGTACAACTTCGAGATGCCGAAGTCGAGCACTTTGATCAGCGGGCTGCCGTCGGGGCGGCGGGTCAGAAACAAATTGTCGGGCTTCAGGTCGCGGTGCACGATGCCGGCGCAGTGCGCCTCGGCCATGGCAACGCTGGCTTGCAAAACGTAATCGACCGCCTGCTGGACCGGCAGGGGACCCCGCTCGATGACCAGATCTTTGAGATCGATGCCCTCGAGAAACTCCATGACCATGTACGGCGTACCCCGGCCGCTGCCATCGCCGTCGTGCTCATCGAGTGTCCCGACGTCGAGTACCCGGGCGACGTTCTCTCCGCGCAGGCGCGCGATCGCACGACCTTCGCGCAAGAAACGGGCAATCGCCTCGGGTTCGTAGCCCTGGACCAACAACTCCGAAAGCATGAACTTGAGGGCGACCCGCTGGTCGAGCTGCAGGTGCCGGGCCGCGACGACCACACCCATCCCTCCCCGGGCGAGTACACGCTCGACTGCGTACTTGCCGGCGATGACATCGCTGACCTGAACTGGAGCGGTCACGCGATCATTCTCCGCTGGCAGCATGAGGAGCACAAGGAAAGGCTGGCCAGATGCGTTGCTGGCAGCAATGTCTCGGTAATTTTCGCTCGACGTATGATGAGGTCCCGTATGGTCCGGTCACGCCTGGTACAGGGGGCATCGCTCCTCTATCTGTTCAAGTATTCGATATCCGTTCACGTATCCGATATCTGCTGGTCTACCTGATCCGGCCGCCAGCCCCGCAGCGCGGCGTCGACCAGGCCGAGCCGGTCCTGACCCCAAAAAAGCAGGTCGCCGCGCGAATCGATGACAATCGAGGTCGGCGCGCCAAACACCCCGCAAGCAACCGCTTCGGCAGTGTTGTCGATGAGCTTCTGTTTGACCGCGGGATCGCGCGTGCGGGCCAGCATGTGGTCCGCATCAAACCCGTGAGCGGCGAGGATTCCGGCAAGCGTTTCGAGATCGTCGAGATCGCCGTCCTCGACCCACATGGCGCGAAATAGCGCATGACTGAGCGGCGCGATGCGATCGCCGGCCAGCAGGGCCAGGCGAAGGGCTGTGACGGTTTTTTGCGGAAACTGCGTGGCAAATGAAAACGGCACCCCCCAGTAGGACGCCCACCTGTCGAGATCGCGCCGGATGTAGGCGCGCTTGGCCTCGACCATGGCAAAAAGCGGCACGTTGGCCATGGCGACCTGTTTG
Organism: Pseudomonadota bacterium; assembly: GCA_022360315.1. Lineage (GTDB taxonomy): Bacteria > Myxococcota_A > Polyangia > Haliangiales > Haliangiaceae > JAKSDA01. The sequence goes on along the minus strand of JAKSDA010000143.1, from coordinate 5,378 downwards.
AACACCGCGCCCAAAAGCATTGGCCGCCAGACCAGCTCGGCTCCGCTGCGCCGGGCGATGTGCTCGATCTGCGTCGACCCCAGATAGGCAAAGGGGCTGGAGAAATCGTACCAGAAGTGCAGCGTTCGGCCAGCCCCGCCGGGTTGCTCGCCCGGTGAATGCGAGGCGGTCTCGATGCGGGGACCGGATACTCGGCCAGCAGAGCCATCGCGCCCAGGTGAGGCTGAGTCGGTGGCTGGCTTTCCAGCCTGTGGCACGGCACCGATTTCCCGGCCATCTCGATCCGGTGCATTGCCCTGGCCCGGAATCCAGCCAGCGAGCACGGCCCGCACCCTATGCAGGCGATCCTGTCCCCACAACATGAGTGGCTGCCCGGCGCCGGGCAGGTGTAAAAAGATGGTCGGTGCTCCGAACACACCGCGTGCCACCGCCTCATCGGTACGCCGGTGCAGTTCGGCTCGGATCGCCGGATCCTGGTTGGCCGCAACCGCGCGCTCGACGGCCTGACCAGACAGCCCGGCCTCGGCGAGGACGGCGCGCACAGTATCCGGATTGGTCACATCGCGTCCCTCTTGCCAATAGGCCCGGTAGAAGCCGTGAATGACCGGCGGCCAGGCCGACTCTGGCAGCGACAAAAGGGCGCGGAGCGGCCGCAACGTGCGCATTGGATGGGCGCGCGGCATACGCAGAGGCACGCCGTACCACTCGGCCCAGCGATGCATGTCCAGCCTGTTGTGGCGCGCCTTGGCCGGCCCCATCGCCTCCATAGGCGAGCGGTCGAGACCGGTGCCGCGAAACACCCCACCCAGCAACATGGGACGCCACACCAACTGGGTGTTCGGACTGGCTGAATCGGCTGCGATCGCCTCGATCTCGGTCGACGCGATATAGGCATATGGGCAAGAAAAATCGAAGTAAAACTCGATTCTCACCCCAGCATGGTGACACGTCCGAGAATCCATGCCAAGGCGCGGTCACCGCGCCAGTAAGAGTACTCGGGATGGCGCCTATGCTACTGTTCAAGACATGAGGTCTACGCGAAAAGCATATACTGGCATCGGCACTGCAGTGCTCTTGGTCTCGCTCGGCGCGTGTTCGGATGACGTCTTGTGGCAGGCTCACGCCGCCGAAGAGGCACGCGAGCTCGACTTGCTGGAAGACGTCGAGGTGGTCGAGATGACGCGTGAAGAGTTCGCCGCACAGGCCCAGCAAAACGCCGATTCGCAGGACGAGAGCAGACTGCGCCAGTACGCTGAAACCTACGGGCGACTCGGCTTTTTCGACGTCGATCTCGACCTGCGACCGGTGATCGCGGGCTCCTCGTCCGATTGGGTCGGCGCGACGTACTCGCCAAATTCGAAGAGAGTGACCCTGGTCGGCGAGGCCTCTGACGACACCATCGTTCACGAGTTTGTCCACGCTCTGCAAGACCAGCACTTTGATCTCGTCGCCTACGACGACCACGAAACCAGTGACCGCTTCCTGGCTCGCCGTGCAGCAGTCGAGGGCGACGCGGTTCTGGCCCAGTATCGGTTTCGGGCCCGCGAGGAGAACGCGACGTTCGACAACCTGGACTGGACCACCCTGTTCGACAGCTGGCGCAACTTCTCGCAAGAGACTCTGACCGAGTCGAGCTACCCACTGGTCTTTCTCGATTATGTCTCATTCGTCTACACCTACGGTCTGGAATTCTGCGCCGCCAATCTGACCGGCGTGGCCCACGGCGACCCCAGCACCTATCGCGCGACTCCACACGACTGGACCCGCCAGGACGAGCTTTTTGTATCGCGGCCACCCCGGGCCACCCAGCAAGTGCTCGCGCTGGATATCGAGGAGTCGACCGACGACCCGGTAATCGATGTCGGCTTGACCACGGTGCCCTCGTCGCTGAAAAGCGAGCTCGCTCTGGTCGACTGGGATACGCTGGGAGAGTGGTATGTCTATCTACTGCTGCTGCCTCTTGAATTCGACCAGACCATCGCCGATGCGCGCGAGATCTCGGCCGCCTGGGACGGCGATACAGTGCTCTTTGTGCGAGATCTGCAGACAGACGAATACGGCGTGGTGTGGACGTCGGCCTGGGACGATCCAGATACAGCTCTAAACCTGGCCGGGCTGATGTGGCAGATCTACCGCACTGATCCGCCCGCAAGCGGCTTCATGGCCACAGCGAGTGACGGTGAAACCGTGTGGATCGAAAATCGGGGCGAGATCCTGGTCGCTGCCAAAAACCTCGCCGAGACGACCATCGCTGGCCTGGTCGAAGCGGCGTTTAATGGCACCGCCGAATCGGCACCGCGCATGCGCCCTTCCATGGCATCTGTCATCAACCGCATGCGTAAGCCGCATCGCTGCCATCACGCCACCAGTCGTGCCACGGCCCTGAACCAGTAGAAGCGCCGCGGCACACGCAAACAACAACACGAGTTGGTAGCCAGATGTCGGTCGATGAAGGCTGATATCAATACCGAACCGAGAAATCAGACCGAGCCACAATGAGAAAGGCCGGCGCGGACAGGAAGCAAACCGCACCAATGCATCATCGAATATTGCATCGTTCAGGGCCGAGCAATGCACCATCACCTCGACATCTCGTCGCACGCAACACGACCTCGAAGTACCGCAGCACACCCTTTGGCATGCCGAAGAATGCCCCGCCGAACCCGGCTGGCCGGGTCTGTCTCACCCAGGGCGTGGAAACCTCGATTGCCGGGTCGCAGCTGACATTCCTCTTTTGACAATTGCAATCGCTAATGAAAAAATTAAGTATCAATGGCGAAGCTTATTGAAGGCTTCAAAGATGGCCGTCCCGAACTCGGCCGTCGAACATTTCTGGTGCCCGAGAGTCATGCGGAGGTTCTGGCGCTGCTCTACCACGAGCAGACGGGTATCGTTGGGGGTCTCCCGGTCGGTCCTCTGACCACCGATCAATGTGGCTCGTACGGCATCCGAATGTATCCAGATCAAGATCCCGCTGTGTTGGAGGAAACCCGTCGCTACTTCGAGAAGCTGGCCGAGCGTTTCTCCAACGATCTCCCAAAAGCCTAGTCCGGTCTCGGCGACTAAGTACCCATTACGGCCGAACGGCCGGCCGATGACTGGGTTGCTCGTCGGCCACGTGGTACGATTTTCACTGCGGTATGCCTGCGGCGTGCGGTTCCGCTGGTGTCAAAAAACTTCTCACAGAGATTTCCCCAGCAGCTGCCGGCTCGCCACGGTGATGAGATGAATGAGCTGGGTGAGTACCCGGCGCCGACGCGCCAGGAATGACCTTGACCATGGATCGAATCGCACCGACGCGACGGCCCGGCGGGCGTGTTCAGGGGTATCAGCGCTGGCGAGATCTGCTGTTCTTGCACTGGCCAGTGGCTGTGGACGATCTGCGGCCGCTGATTCCCGACGCCCTGGACATTGATGTATTCGAGGACCAGGCCTATGTCGGCCTGGTCGCTTTTGCCATGTACGGAGTGAGGCCGGCGTGGCTGCCCGAATGGCTGGCGTTTGATTTTCTCGAGACCAACGTGCGAACCTACGTCCACGCTGCTGGTGATGACCCTGGCGTGTACTTCTTCTCGCTCGATGCAGCGTCCTGGTTGGCGGTCAAGGCCGCTCGTCTAGGCTGGGGATTACCGTACTTCTACGCCCGCATGTCGATGAACACAATCGGCCAGACCAAGCATTCCAGAGCAGACAATCGAACCGTCGATGTCGCGACCGGTACGGTGATTGACTACCAGACCACCCGCCGGCCAGAGAGCGCGCGTACCCGGGTGCGATATCGCGTGGGAGCCGAACTGGGCGACTCTCGGCCGGATACGCTGGAGTACTTTCTGTTCGAGCGCTATCTCTTGCATGTCGAGCGGCGCAGCTCCATCTACACTGGCCAGGTCTATCATGCCCCATATCCGATATGGCTGGCCGAGGTCGAGCAGTGCAGCGACGAACTGGTCGCTGCCGCAGGATTGCCTCGTCCGCTCGGCGATCCGCCATTGGTCCACTACTCGCCGGGTGTGGATGTCGAGATTTTCCCACTCCGCCGCCGCATCGACCCGAACGGGTGAATCCTGCCGGGCACTTCAGTGACCGGCCGGCAGCGGCCATCTGACCAGCAGAGACTCAGCTGCGGTCGACAAAACTTGACCGATCGAGTGCTGGGCTGAAACACTAGTGGAGTGGGCGAAGTCGCCACCGATCGAAGAGACGGCCGTCCGGCCGCTCCGCTGCGCAAGAACTCCGCCTCGCATTCCCTGCCGGTCGGCGGGCCTAGATACGAGTTCCTGCACCGTTTGACCGTGGGCGGAATGGCCGAGCTCCATCTCGCCCGAATGCACGGCATCGAGGGCTTCCAGAAGCATGTTGTGGTCAAACAGCTATTGCCCCACTGCTGCGGCGATCCCGAGTTCGTGAGCCTGTTCCTCGACGAGGCCCGCCTGGCCGGCCAGCTCGACCATCAAAACATCGGTCAAGTCCACGATGTCGGCCAGATCGACGGCCGATATTTCTTCGCCATGGAATATCTGCACGGCAAAGACTTGCGGAGCTTGCTCGAACGGGCCCACTCTGGCGGTGACCGCATACCCCTCGAACACGCTCTCACCATCGTGAGTCACGTGGCCGCTGCGCTCCATTATGCCCACGAGAAGTGCGATGACGATGGCGAGCCTCTGCGCATCGTGCACCGCGATGTATCGCCGGCCAACATCATCGTGACCTATGACGGTGGGGTCAAACTGGTCGATTTTGGCATCGCCCGGGCGACGACCCGGCCGAGTACCACCCGCACCGGTACCATACGAGGCAAGATCTTCTACATGTCGCCCGAACAGTGCTTGAGCAAGCCGATCGATGCGCGCTCGGATCTGTTCTCGCTGGGCATCGTGATGTACGAGCTCGTCACCACCAGCTGGCTTTTTCGCAGCAGCAAAAGCCAGAGCGATTATACGATCATGAGCCGCATTGTCAGAGGCGACATACCGCCGCCCTCGGCCGTGGTCGACGATGTTCCGCCCGCGCTCGAGGACATCATCCTGCGCGCACTCGCAATCAAACCCGATGATCGCCACGCCAGCGCACAGGAACTCATCCTCGAGATCGAAGCCATGGCGAGCACGGCGTGCATTCCGCTGTCGACAACGGCGCTGTCGCAGTATCTCGTCGATCTCTTCGGCCGCACGCCCGAACCGTGGCGGACCATCGAAACGCTGGCCCGGCAGACCGGCTCCGAGGTGGACAGTGCCACCGAGCCCGATGACCCATCGACCGGGCCCGATGATGCGGACGAGCCCGGCGATGATACAGGCGAGCCCGGCGATGATGCGGACGAGCCCGGCGATGATGCGGACGAGCCCGGCGATGATGCGGACGAGCCCGGCGATGAT
>JAKSDA010000612.1 GCA_022360315.1 Pseudomonadota bacterium | reverse complement strand
CCAGGACAAGAGCTGTGACAACTTTGCACTGTCTGAGCGCAATGGTAAGCGCGGAATGGGGGTGAAAATCATTCCGTTTCAGCTAGTTGCGCGCGTGGCAGTGGCTCCGAGGCGCTCCAAGAAGTCCCAATAGCCGAGTTCTGTCGATCCAGTGTTGGCAGGTAACCTCACGGCACGGATGATGTGCTGATAGTACGCACCGGCCAGCTCATATCATTTCTGGCGGCCCGCCCGTGCAACACCTTGCGCCGCTCCGTCTCACAAGGCATTGTGCTGCGCCTTGTGAGACGGAGCGTGATCGAATTGTCCTGCCGAGGACGCTACCACTGCACCGCGGTTTGGTTTGTGCTGGCCTTGCTGTCTGCGTTCGCCGCGTGTGATGGCTCCGAGCCGCTTGGCGCGCCCATGGATCCGCACGAGGTAGGCGATGTAGAGATATGCGAAGAGACGAGTATTCCGGCCTGCGAAGCGCGTGAGTGCGGCGTCGATCCGGTATGCGGGACGGTCTGCGGCCAGCCGTGTCCATCGGGCGAGTACTGCACCGAGGCCGGGCGCTGCGAAGTAAACCCGGCGCTGGCGACACCGCTGCCAGCGCCGCTGCCCGACGTGAGCACCGAGGCGAGTGGAACCCCGGCGAGCTCGTTTACGGTGACCGACGGCGGACAGGCCGTGTACACGATCCCTCTCACTGTGCCGGCGGGAACCGCGGGGCTCACCCCTGACCTGGCGCTGCAGTATCGCAGCGGGGCCGGACTCGGATTGCTCGGCCGCGGCTGGAGACTCACCGGGCTTTCCCAGATCGCGCGATGCCCGAGATCGTTCGTGCACAACGCGAGCGGCTTTCCCGAGGCCGTGGCCGATGCGAGCAGCGATCAGTTGTGTCTCGACGGTACGCCGCTGGTCGCAGTGTCTGGCGCATACGGCCAAAACGGCACCGAGTACCGAACCGAGGCCGAGAGCTTCTCGCGGATCGTTTCCACTGGCAGCTCAGCACTCGGCCCGGATGGGTTCGAAGTCCGCACCCGAGATGGCCGCATCCTTCGCTATGGATTTCGCGACGACGCTCGAGAAGCGGCGGAGAATGACATCCGACGGCAGTGGATGCTGGCCGAGATTCGGGACCGCAACGGCAATATCATCGAGATCAGCTACGCGAGCGCGTGGCGCTTCGACGACTGGATCCTCGACTACACGTTCAAGGCTCCCGCAGAAATCCGCTACGGGATTTATCGAGGCCCGGGCAAAACCCAGGCGGCGGATCGGCGCATTCAGTTCGTATACAGCGACCGTGACGATGAGCGTATCGTGCTGTGGTACGGCGACCGGCGACTGGAATGGCGCCAGCTCGAGGCGGTTCAGACGTACGTCAATGGGTCGATGGAGCGCGAGTACCGGCTCGAATACGGCTACCAAAACCAGACCACGGTGCTCGAGACGGTCCATGAAT
>JAKSDA010000631.1 GCA_022360315.1 Pseudomonadota bacterium | reverse complement strand
TCTAAGAGCCGGTCCAAAAACTCTCCGCGTCGCCAGAGCGCCGATCCATCACCGCCAGCGGGCTTGCTCGTCGGTCAAATACACCCAGTATTCTCCACTCCTCGCGCACCCACTGGCGGCGCGCCTCGTCGCTCTGGCTCGGTCCGAGGTTTTTGGACCGGCTCTAAACCCAAAACTACCGCAGACGGCGAGCCGGGGGTCGGGCTCAGTGCTCCGAGCCACCTCCAGTGCCCCCCGAACCCTCGACATAGTCGACCGGATCCGAGGCCAGAGCCAGCGGAGATTTCGGACTGACCGGTTTGGCCACGATGCAGTAGTTGAACTCGCGCTCCTGCAAAAAGGGAACCTCGACGACGCGGCGAAGACCCGAGACTTCTCCTTCTCGGAAACGGGTCCACCGGCTGGTATCGTCGGGATCAGAGCTGGGTTGACCGTGGGGGTGTTCGTGGACCTCGTACGCTCCATACTTGGTTTCGAAATCGTTGACCCGAAACTCGATCGCCTTGTGGCAGTCATCGGGCTTTTGTTGCAGAATCTCGCTGGGCACGAGGTGCAACCCGTTGAGTGTGTTTTCGAAGCCGCGTTTGCTGAATTCCCGACCCTGGTAGCGCAGAACCGTCCTCAACTCATAGCACAGGCCGGCGATCACAGCCGGCTTTTTGAGTTTTTCTACGTCGGCAGTAACCGTGACCACTTCGGTTTTGCTGCTGGTCGAATCATAGGGCAGGATGGGGAATTGAATGTAATACGATTGCACATCGTCTCGGTTGACCACGTGAAAGCCGGCCAGATTGTCGACTTCATCGGTATCGACCAGATACAGTCGATGGAGAGACCCCGGATAGGTGGTTTTTTTGCTGGGCAGAGGGCCACACACTGTATTCGGCTTGATGCGCAGACCCGAATGCTTGCACGGCGACCTCGGTTCGAGTGTCAGGGGATTTCGCTCGATGCCCCGAGAGTCGACCCAGACCAGCTCCATCTCGAGTCGGCTCGGGTTGTGAAAGAGTACCTTTCGGCCCGGTTCTTCATCCCGATTGGGTTCCGATGCATATGGCGGCGGGTCATCGTGTAGTTCGTCGGGATCGGGCGTGCCCAGCCAAAACGACACCAGATCCAGGATCGATGGCGCCAGATCGCCTCTGGGAAACTCGATCAGAATGGTGTTTTTCTCCGACCGTTCCAGTTGTTCGAGCGGCAACTCCACCACCTGCTCGGTGTATGGGGGCAAGTCTATGTCTCTGTGGCCGGTATAAGCATGAATCGCCAGCAACGAGTTGCCGTTGAGCGCGACCCGCACTTCGGCTTTTTCGGCCGCGGGAACTGGCAACTTGACGTAGAGTTTGAGCTGGCGACGATCCCATGCCTGATACTTTTTGAGCAACTTGGCCAGCTCGGGGACCTGGAGCTCGACGCGCTGGCAATCTTTGTGCGTTTGCGACGCGCCTGCTGCATCTGCACCGATGATGCCAGACCCGCTCTCGATCAGTTGCATGTTGGTTCGATGTCGATTCCGGTATTTGGAAAACAAAAAATTTCTCAATAGCAGCATGGCTCCTCCTCGGCAAAACAGATCACGTTATTGTTCGATTCTCGCGTTTGTTTTTCGCGCGCGCTGGTTGTTGAATTCGGTAGTGGTATCTTCTCCGAGCCAGCGAGTGATGGCCTGGCGTTCGAACTCGCCGACCTGGCCGCGCGATTCATAAAGTGCGCGCGCTCGCTCGGCCAGATTGCGGGTCCGTTTGTCGGGCCACGCGCCGCGGGCTCGCAATGCTCGGGCCAGAGCCCATAATGCTGCAGCGCGCTCACCGGGATGATTCGATATTGCATCAAACTGCGCTACCGAGTCTTCCAGCCTGGAGATGGCGCTGGCCATCCGGCCCTGGCCCAGGAGAGCCTGGCCAAGGACACTGAGCGTCCACGGCTCGATGACCGGAGCCCGCAACTGTCCGGCTGCCAGGATGCGGCGGCCTTTTTGCACCGCGGCCAGCGCCTGCTCATACCGACTCAGTCGAATCAAAGCCTCGGCGATATTGACGTGCATGAGGCCGACCGCGACGTGGTTTTCTCCCATACGGCGCTCTCTGATCTGCAGCGCTTGCTGGTAGGCGTCGAGTGCCGAGGCAAAGTCTCTGCGTTCGTAGTCGAGAGCGCCCAGCTCGAAATACAGGCTGGCCCGGCCGAGATGCCGAGGGCCGAAGAGATGGTCGTAGACCCGGACAGATTCGGCCACGTGGTGACGCGCGCGATCGAGATTGCCGATCTGTCGCTCCACATTGGCCAGAGACCGGTGAATCTTGCCGACTTCGAGATGGAGCGGCCCCTGCAGCTCGACCCACGTGGCCCGAGCCTGATCCAGGAGTGCACGGGCCCGTTCGATGCGACCGAGTTCGACCAGCAACAGAGCAAATTCGCTGCGCACCGATGCAGCCTGAGGATGCTGCGGGCCGAGATACTGGTCGGCCACGGCCAATGCTCGCTCAAAATGCTGCTCGGCTTGCTGAGTCTGACCGAATTTGCGCTCGGCGCGGGCCAGAGCGTGTAGATACCAGGTCAGTTTATGGCTTTCGCTCGGGTTGCTCTCGGCCAGTGCAACCGCTCGGCGCAGCAACTCGATCGCCTCGCGGGTGCGACCGTCTCGATGGTGCAGCAAACCTTTCTGCCTGAGCAGCCAGGCTCGCTCCGGCGCCGGATTGCCGATCCGGTGAATGGCGATTTCGGCGCGTTCGAGCCAGCTCTGTCCGCGCTCCGAGTTGGCCGGGTCGCTGCGGGCCAACTCGACCAGGTTAAACCAAAGCTCTACAGCGAGCTGGTCGTGACGGTTGCTCTCGGCGAGAAATACCGCGCGGAGCAGAAGTTCTTCGGCCCGCTTTTCATTCTCGGCACTGCGGTCGTGGAGAAGAGCATTGGCGATTCGGTGGTAGGTCTCGGCCTGGACGGGCGGGTACTCGATCGCCTCGGCGGCCGCCCGCTGATCCTCGCCGATGCGAAGGGCTTCCCGATAGCGACCGAGCAGCTTGTGCATCTTGGCCTGGTCCAAACTCTGCCGAATCGTTGTTATGGCACGAGCGACGTGAGTATTGGCGGGCAGTTCGGGTCCGGTGAGCAGAAGGTCGATATTGCGGCAGATGGCGACATCGGGCAATTTCTCGGCTGCTTCGGCGCTGCGCGCCACTGCCTGGGCATCGGCCCGGGCCAGGCCATCGAGCAGGGCGACCAGCTGGCCGCGACCGCGTTCGAGACAGGCCATGCTCCGGTCGAGTAAATCGGGCGACTGGGTCTGCCGGACCAGAGTTGCCTGGCACGCATCGATCGCGGCGCTCCGCCACGCGTCGCTGTACTGATCGATCAGACTATCGACTTTGTCCCATGCGGTGGCCGCATCGGGAAATCCAGTACTGGCGAAAGCGGTGCCAAGCGCGGCCTTGCGCGCGGGATGCCATACCTCGTCGAGTTCGCTTCCCGCTGACGCGCACACCCCGGGACTCCGCGCGGGCGACCACAGCGAGAAGAGTCCGGCCACGACCAGGACCGCGACGCTGAAAAGAGCGCCCATTCGGCGCTGCGAGCGCCTCTTCGGCCCTTCTTCGATGGCGGCCAAAAGCTCGCCCATGCTGGGAAATCGCTCGGCACGCTCGGTCGATAGACCGCGCCACAGCGCTTTGCGAACCGGTGCCGGCACATCGGCGCCGCGTGGCGGCGGCCGGATTTGCCCACTCTCGACCGAGTGCATGAGATCGGCAAAATTGTCGCCAGCAAAAGGCCTCTGGCCGTAGAGAGCCTCGTAGAGCGCCACGCAAAAGCTGAACTGGTCGCTGCGGCTGTCGGCCGGCAGGACGTGCAGTTGTTCGGGCGCCATGTAACGGGGCGTGCCCACCAGCGTGCCCGGTGTGGTCAGGGCCAGGGCCGCCTTGCTGAGCTTGGGTATTTCCGGCCTCAGATCTACTTTTGCCCCATCGCGATCCGAGGCCGACGGATGGACCATTTCGGCTGTATCACAGGTCCGCTCACTGTGGATGGGCGACAGAGTTCCGTCGGCCAGGCCGGTAATACTCTGTTGTGCTTGCTGGGCGCGACCCGGAGCCGACTCTTTCTCGCCAGAGAACTGTCGATTGAAGTCGATCGTGCTGGCCTCGAACATCGCGGTCGCGGCGGTCTCGCCAGGGCCGGATTCGAGGGGAGGCGCGGCCAGGGCCCGTGCCAATCCGAAGTCGACCACCCGCACGCGGCCATCGTCGCCGACCAACACGTTCTCCGGCTTGAAATCGCGGTGAGTGAGACCAGCTTTGTGAGCCGCCTCGAGGCCGCGCCCCGCGGCAGTGAAATGACGGAGAATCGCCCGCTGCAGGACACGCCTGGGCAGTCCTTTCTGCTCATCGAGCCACTGCCTGAGATTCTTGCCCCGGATAAACTCCATGGCGATGAATACGCGGCCGGCAACAACTCCGGCCTCGTACACCTGAACCACGTTGGGGTGGGAAAGCCGGGCCAAAGTGCGCGCTTCCCGCAACAGCCGTTTCTCGGCCCGCGCGGCTCGATCCAGACCGGTGCGGACCAGTTTGATCGCGACTTTGCGATCGAGCCGGTCGTCATAGGCAGAGTAAATCTCACCCATGCCTCCAGCACCAATGCGTTCTAGCAGGATGAACCGGTCGATTCTGACCGGCTGAACCGGATCAAGTGACTTTGTCTTGTCAGGCACGCATCCTCCCTGCACCGCCATGAGCTTTGAATGCCCCGTCGCCCGGCGACAGGCGAGTGCCCATCATACTGCCAAGCTCTGGAAACAAAAAGTGTGTACGACCGATTGCAATGTCAATGCCAGGAGATTTTCCAGCTCCAGGCACCAAAGTACCGGTCGTTGTGAAGACCGGGCAGTGCTGGCCCAATGGATGGACGTTGACTGGACAGTACGAAGACAGTGCGAAGACATTCGCAGCCATGCAGTGCCCATTGATCTGGACAGTATTAGAGCGTTTCGTACAAGACCATTCACGCTCGACCTATACGTCTGGCAGAGCTGGCGTTCTTGGCGGATACACATCGAGCAGAGAGCTGCTGTGAGAGTGCCTATTCATGGCGCCAACGGGCTCAGAGCGCAGATCGGTTCTCAGTACAAGAGCGATCGTAGGTTCATGCAGCAGCTGAGAACAGCGCAGGAAGCCATTCGCGCGGTTTGGCAAGAATGCCCTAATACAGTCGAGCGAGACCGATTCGTTGTGCGAGCAGGGATTCCGATTCGCAGCCAGAGACCGCTTATACTACCTGGCGTTAGTCATCCGCCTCGGTGTGTAGACGTCCGCCTACCGTCGCGATCGTCTGGTCAGCTCATCCTCAAACAGCAGCCGTAGCGGCACGATCCTGCTTGTGGAGAGCTGAGGACGCTAGGTGTGCACATTGCACAATAAGTACTTAATACTACTAGAATAGTTGTGCTTCGTACTTCTGTGTTCGCTTGATAGTCATGCTTCGTACTTCTGTGTTCGAACAAAAGTCGGTTAAGCTGCTGAAAATACTTACCTTGCTTCGTACTTCTATGTTCGTTTGCTTCGTACTTCTGTGTCAGCAAATGACCATTTTCCCTAGTGAATACAAGGCCATACAAACCGCCCCCTGACCATATATACCTGACCAGGATCCTGTGACTGTGTGGATAAGTAGCATCTTAGAACATTGCCTGTATCCAGTTACGTTCGGATCTGCAGCTACCACCGTGTCGGGAAGCTCAACCCGCCGTAATGCGGCATTTGGCAACGAGCGATCGGTCCGTGTCGAAAAGATGGAAGCAGTTCGGGGCTGGCGGCCACAACTTAGCCGGCCATGAGTTCCACCAGCTCGGGCAAGCTCGTTCAGCTTCGAAGTCGTCTACTCTTCATCCGTGCTGACGCTCCCAACCACATCACTTGTCGATAACTTGCCCTAACCTTGCCGGAAAAGGTTATCTCCGCCCGCTCGGCTTGATGCGCAAGCTACTCCTCTCTGTCTTCTCCTGGTTGGCGAGTGGGGCTGTTGAGTAAGCGGGTAGGGGGGCTAGTAGGGGGTTGGTTTGAGAGCAAGCTAGCGGCTTCTCAGGCGTCGATACATGAAGGGAGCAGATGCTGGTCAAGTTGTGGACCCAGGGTGAGCTCAGCATGCCCTCTATCAACCGAATCGCACACGCAACTACCACGAAGAGACCGATCTCCGCCCGCAAAAGTCGGCCGATAGACCCCATTCCAACGCAAATCAATCACCATTGGATCGCACATCCACACGAAACGGCCACTCTAACGTCCCGACTCCAGGTCGCTCAAACCACCGAGCGTTCATTTCCCAATGCCTCAAATCGCCTGTTCTATACTCGAAATCAGCACTTCCCCCGGCATTCGCCAAACCATTCGCCGATCGCGTCTCCTGTGTAGCTTTAAAAGCACATCGTTCTCTTGTGCCTTGACAGATTTAGGGCAGGAGCAGCGACAACTTCGCCGCTCACTACGAGGTACTCAAAGAAGCCTCGATAGCCGGGTTGCCGATACATTGTTGGTACGCGACCTTACGTTCCGGAGGACGTGCTGATAATGCGCACCAGCCAGTTCGTGTCCTTTCTAACGGCCCGCCCGTGCAACACCTTGCACCGCTCATCATGGCAAGGCATTGTGCTGCGCCTTGTGAGAGGGAGCGCGATGGAATTGTCCTGCCGAGTAAGCTACTTCTGCACCGCGGCTGGGCGTGTGCACGCCAGCGCCTGCAGGCGACAGCCCGGATCGGGCAGGCCCGCACTGTTTGCGTTCGCGCTGTCTGTGTTCGCCGCGTGCAACAACTCCGAGCCGCCTGCCGCGTCCACGGATCCGGACGAGGTAGAGGTATGTGAGGAGGCGTGCATCCCGGCCTGCGAAGCGCGTGAGTGCGGCGTCGATCCGATATGCGGGATGGTCTGCGGCGCGCCGTGTCCATCGGGTGAGTACTGCAGCGAGGCCGGCCGCTGCGAAGTAAACCCCGCGCTGGCGACGCCGCTGCCAGCTCCGCTGCCCGACGTGAGCACCGAGGCGAGTGGCACGCCAGCGAGTTCGTTCACGGTGACCGACGGCGGACAGGCGGTGTACACGATCCCTCTCGCGGTGCCGGCGGGGACCGTGGGGCTCACGCCCAGCCTGGCGCTGCAGTACCAAAGCGGTGCCGGACTCGGACTGCTCGGCCGCGGCTGGAGACTCACCGGGTTTTCCCAGATCGCGCGCTGCCCGAGATCGTTCGCGCACAGCGCAAGCGGCTTTCCCGAGGCCATC
>JAKSDA010000478.1 GCA_022360315.1 Pseudomonadota bacterium | reverse complement strand
GTACCCATTACGGCCGACCAGCCCGCCGATGGCTGTGTTGCTCATCGGTCACGTAGGCCCACTATGCTCCCTCTTCGCGCCTTGCCCTCGACGCGCTGGACCGACCCTACTGGGCACTTACTTGCGGGTCGCGGTACTTAGTACCGCGACATTGCCGTGACGCCTCGCCTCTTGTCAGAGCACCGGCATCGACAGTGGCGAGAGAACCGCCGGGCGTGCTACAGCCTTTCCGATGAGCGAGTCCTCTTCGCGTCAGATGCCCCCTCACCTGTCTCTGGCCTCGGGTCTGCTCATGGGTGGCGCCGATGCCGTACCCGGGATCTCGGGTGGTACCATCGCTTTGATTATCGGCATTTACGACCGCTTCATACATGCGCTATCAACCGTGGTCAAAGCTCCCATCCTGCTTGGCAGTGCCGACGGTCGGCGCGACATCGCGCGTGCCTTGTGGCTGCTCGTCCCGCTCGGCATCGGTCTTGTGGCGGCCTACTATCTGGTAACCAAGCTCTTGGTCGGGCCAGCAGAGGATCCCGGCATCCTGCTCCGCTCGTCCACAGCGCCCATTTGTTACGGTTTTTTCTTCGGGCTGGTCCTTGTCAGCCTGCGCGAGCCATGGCGTCGGATCTCGACTCCCACAGCCGGGCACATCGCCCTGGCTTTGATCGGCTGCGCCGGTGCGGCACTGTTCGTCGGACTGCCGTATCGCCAGGCTGAACCGGCGTTGTGGATGCTGGCACTGGGTGGGGCTGGCGCCATCGCGGTCATGCTTCTACCCGGTGTGAGCGGCTCGCTTCTTCTAGTTATTCTAGGCCACTATGCAACTGTGGCCGGTGCGATCCACGACCGCAATCTCGATGTGATAGCGGTGTTTGCTCTCGGTCTGGTCGGCGGGGTAGTCACATTTGTCCCCTTTCTGCGCTTCCTCTTGCACAAGTATCACGACCTGACCATGGCGGCTCTGACCGGCCTCATGGCCGGATCATTGCGAGCTCTCTGGCCTTACAAGAGCAATTATTCACCCAAGGCAGGCCCCATGGACAACATGGGCATCGGCGATGACCTAGTCTTCGTCATTCTCGCGGCCGTGGCCGGTGGATGCGTGGTTTGGCTTCTGGCCCGATTCGAACGCCGTATTCTGTCCCTGGATGAGCCTGACCGTGTGCTCGATCCGGCCGCTGCTGGTGCCGATCAACGGATATAAGGAACGGGACCTCACCCGAGTCCAACGCGCGGGCGCCTCGACGTGCTAAAAATGCGACCCATATGTTGTGCGCTTTGGCCTCGACATCGTCTGACCTCATACTGCGGCCACGGATTTCCGTCCGGGGAGTGGAGTGAATCGACGTGGAAACTGTTCTCGACGTCGTTTGGCTCGTGGTCGGTGGCACGATCCTGTACGTGGGCGCGGAGTGGCTGGTCAAGGGTTCTGCCGGGCTCGCTCGTGCGTTTGGTGTCAAGCCGCTCATCATCGGCTTGACCGTCGTGGCCTACGGGACCTCGGCGCCCGAACTCGCGGTATCGACCTCGGCTATCCTGCGCGACTCCAGTGACTTGGTCCTGGGCAATGTGTTTGGTTCGTGTATTGCCAACCTGGGTCTGATCCTGGGTATCACGGCGCTTCTGTCTCCCCCCATGGTCGATTCCAGACTCATACGCCGCGAGCTCCCGGTTCTTGTGCTCTCGGCGGTGGCTGCGCCGCTGGCTCTGTACGGCGGACAGATCGGGCGGCTCGAAGCAGCGCTGCTCTTGTCGGGTGCAATTGCCTTCACGCTCTACACCCTCTTTGTTTCATCGGCAGAGGATCCGGGCGAAGTGAACCATGGCGTCGATGACTCCGAAGACAGCCCGATCGCCGAATCCAGCAACAAGCTCGGCCTGGTCGGCATCACCCTGCTCGGGCTCGCGCTCCTGGTCGGAGGTGGAGAGCTCTTCGTCGAAGGGGCCAAGGGAGTCGCTCTTGCGCTGGGTATGAGCGAACATCTCATCGGCCTCACCTTTGTGGCTCTGGGTACCTCTCTCCCCGAACTCGCCGCGTCGCTGGTCGCCGCGGCGCGGGGTTATTCATCGCTGGCGGTCGGCAACGTGGTCGGGTCCAATATCTTTAATACCTTCCTCGTTCTGGGTGTGGTCGGCTGTATCCGGCCAATCGACGGCAAACTGTCCGAACTGACCACGGATATGAGTTTCCTGGTCGGAATCACATTGCTCTCTGTGCTTTTCATGCGCGGAGCGCGCAAGGTGACTCGGATAGAGGGCATACTACTCACAGCGTGCTATGGCAGCTTCATCGTGCTCAAGGTGATCGGTTGCTGAACAGGAAAGACAGATAGCGCGTTTCTCCTCGATGGCTGTCCCCGAATTGTCCCATGACGAACGCTGATCTACCCCACTCGCATAGAAATGGCCTTCTCTTTGTGTGTGTGGGCAATACGGCCCGTAGCCAGATGGCTGAGGCGTTCGCTCGATTCATCGGTCCGGCCGACATCCAGTATTTCAGCGCCGGGTCGGACCCATTGCCCGATATAAACCCCTACGCTATCAAAGCGATGCGCGAGGTCGGTATCGACATCTCGAGTTACAAGCCAAAAAAACTCGACGCCATCCCGATGGAGACAATTGCCACAGTCATCACGTTATGCGATGACGAAGAATGCCCGACTTTGCCCGATGGAGTTCATCACCTATCCTGGCCGCTGCCCGATCCGGCGGTCGCGACCGGCGAAGATGAAGAGCTTCTCCAGGCGTTCCGGCGGGTGCGCGACCAGATCCGCGAGTTGGTGTCGCGACTTTTCTGAGCGTCGCCGGTCGCCGTTGGTCAAGACATGAGTGTGAGCGACTTTGCCCGCAGGCTGATCGAAGCCGAAACCCTGGCGGGAAAACTCGAGCCACCGCCGCGTCGACTCACCTGTGACGAAAACGTGACGGCTATTCGCCTGACCGCGCCGGGGCGTCCCGACAACCTCACCATACTTGCGGCGCGTCAGGTCAAAGTGCCCCCACCAGTCGGCATGGCCGATCCGGCACAGCGCGTGCGTATCCTGCATGCCCTGGCCAATCACGAGCTGCAAGCAGCCGAGCTCTTCGCCTGGGCGCTGCTCGCATTTCCCGACGCTCCCGGGCCATTTCGGCGCGGCCTCGTGGCCATTTTGGCCGACGAGCAGAGACATTGCCGGCTCTATATCGAATGTCTGGCCGCGCTGGGAGCGCGCTTTGGCGATTACCCGGTGACCGGTCACTTCTGGAACAAGATCGCCGGATTGACCACGCCGCTTCAGTTCGTATGCACCATGGGGCTCACCTTCGAAAACGCCAACCTCGACTTTGCAAAGGAGTACGCCCGAGCGGCGCAAGACGCCGGCGATGAGCGCACGGCCACCGCTCTCGACCAGGTTCACGCCGACGAGATCCGCCACGTCCGTTTTGCCTGGCGCTGGCTCAACCAACTCTCCAACCCACTCGAGGGCGCATGGGACACGTATCTGGCCAGTGTGAGGTGGCCACTGGGGCCGGCGCGGGCGCGCGGCAAGCAGTTTGATCGGACCAGCCGGCGAGCAGCCGGCCTGGCCGACGACTTCATTCGCAAGCTCGAGGCCACCGCGCCCAAGCGGCCGGGCGGAGCGCCGCGCTGAGCGCCACACGTCGGCTCTCGGGATCATGAATCGCACCGGCTTGGTGGTCGCCAATCTCGACTGCGAACAAGAATATGCTCGCGATCCGCACCGCCGTCGTCCCCCGGACCGCCTGCCCGCCCCGGTCCGCCGCATGATTTCGAGCGCGGGTGCGCTCATGGTCGTATTTGCCCGCGACGGCGACGTCCTCTGGACCCCCGAGCCGATCGACCGCGAGCGAGTCGCACTCGCCCGAGGCCGCGACATCGGCTTTGTGAGCGGACAGCTGGACCGGCAGGTGGACCGGCGCGGCCGCCACTACAGCAAAATTTTGTCCTGGGCAGAGACCGAGACGATCGCGGCGTTGCGGCCCGAGCCGGGCGAGTCGCGCCGATCGGATGCGGTTTCGAGTTGGCCGCAACTGGTGTGGCGAGTATGGCCGGATCCGGCCCTCGCGCGACGCGGCAACGACCGCCGCCATGGCTTTGCAATCGCCCGCGAATTGGGCTCGATACTGCCGGGCAGCGCGATCCTATCCTCGCCTGAGATGCTGGTCCGCCACCTCGCCCGGCGCGGCCACGAATACGGCCACCAGGGCGCCTGGGTGCTCAAGGCGCCGTTTTCGGCTGCAGGGCGGCAACGGGTCAGGCGCCGCGGCCGCCGGCTCGATGATCGCATTCGCAAACGGGTAGTGCGTTTATTTCACCGCTGTGGCGAACTCGTATTCGAGCCCTGGGTCGATCGGTTGGTCGATTTCGGCTGCGTCGGCATGGTTCTTGGCCCGGATCAGTCGATTCTACTGCCACCGCATCGCCTGTACTGCGATGCAGCGGGAGTATTTCGCGGCGTCGGCGTCGGCAAGCCAGATCACTGGCCCGAGCAAGTGATCGATGCGGCCCGCGCGATCGGCGAGTGCGCCGGGCGAGTGGCGCGTTATCTGGGCCGGGACGGCTATCGGGGTCCATTTGGTATCGACGGATTCGCATACCGCGATGCACACGGCAAGCGGCGGGTTCATGCATTGTGCGAAATCAACGCGCGGCTGAGCTTCGGCCACATCGCCCACGCTCTGGCCGCGCACTATCCCGAGCGTCCAGTCACGCTGCGACTGGGCTCGGGTCCTGTGCCACGCTGTGAAGGCGCCGAGGAGACCATTGTTCCACTACTTTTACCTGGTCAGTCCGATGACACCTCTGCTTGGCTCGAGGTCGCATCTCGGCACCCATTCGAACGTTGATCTACAGAGTTTCGCCTGGCCTGACTGTATGCTCACGTGGAGTCGACCCCGAGTATGCCAGATTTTCGTGGACTGCCGGCGGCGATATCCCGGTACGGTAGATGTTTTTATTCAAAAAAAGTCATTGACCAGCGCATCGTGTATTTGGGGGTGCGGGCTATTTTCCGTTTGATTGCGCTGCGCCTCATCGCCGTCTTCAGGTGATTCACCAGTCCCATCATTGCGCAACCAGATGCCGAGAGTCGCGTTGTACTGGTCTCCTTGCGGGCCAGCACAGAATCGCCATGCTCCAGTACCTGGATGCCGCTCATCGCAGACCTCGGAGCACATTCCCAGCCCGACAAATCCGCATTCCGTGGTATTGCCGGGTGCGGCGGGATCCGAGCATATGCGCAGGTCTCGGGCCGACGACATCGTACGGGCCTGAGACGGCTGATCACCCCAACAGGCAAGCATCTCCTGATCATCGCCAAACACATTGCCAAAGAACGTGGCCTCGTAAACTCGGTAGTCGATTCTTTCCTGCTCGCCGGCATTCACGACATCGTACTCGCCACTGCCAGCACCTCGTACCGATATGGGCACACTGATCTCGAATGCATTGACATGTGCGAGAAGGCAGGCCGAAATCCATTGCTTGGCCTCGTCGACCAGCTCGGCTTGCTCCCATTGTGGTACCAACCCGAGCAAACCGTGGAATATATAGGGTACCCCGTCGATCTCACCAGAGATGCTGGTTCCCTCGTCCAGAGCACAGCGGACCAGATACGCTGCAACAGCTCGACCATCGGCAGTATCGAGCAAGCCATTGGCCGAGAGCGCATTGGCCGAGAGCGCATTGGCCGAGAGCGCATTGGCCGAGAG
>JAKSDA010000240.1 GCA_022360315.1 Pseudomonadota bacterium | reverse complement strand
GGCCAGACGGCAGCTTCAGCCTGTCTCTTGCCGCGAACGCCGACTATAAAGTGCACTTCGTCAGCCGTGATCGCGGCCACGCGCAGACTCGCCTCGCATTGCTGACAAACCCCCCTGGCGAAACTCAGACGCTCGCTCCGGTCACCCTGCCCGCCGCCGTTTTGCTGACCGGCACGGTCACTCTGTCCAGCCCGCCGCTCCCGGCAAGAGGGGCTCATGTTATGCTCCTCTGCCACCAGTGCTCGGAACCACAGGCGTCTATCCCGATCGCCGAGGCGGTGGCCGGAACAGACGGCGCCTTTACCCTGGTCATCCCCGACCCGGGGATCGAGACAGAAAACGGTGGCCAAACTGCAGACCAAGAACCATAACCTCCATCGACCCATTGCCGATCTACGGATAGTCACGTCAGTTGGCGTTCGAACAGCCGGCCCCTTCCGACGTATTGTATTGTCGGTCGTCCTCTCGGCGGTCCTTGCCGGCGGAGACCTGGTTCACACCCAGGCTCAGGCCGAAAAACCGACCAAAACGGTGATTGTTGCGTTTCTGCCCTTATCTACTCAGGATTCGCGCACCAAGATCTACAGCAAGCCGGTCGCTGACGAGGTTGCCGGCCATCTGCGGTATCGTCTGGCCAAACAAGGCCGATTCAGAATCGAATCGGTCTCGTCCAGCGGTACAGTTCCTCCCCGGGTACATTTCATTGTAGACGGCCGAATTGTGACCAGGTCGGCTCGGCGGATCTCTCTCGAGGCTCACATTCGCGACCCCGACAGTGGACGCCGACTCGCAGTGGTGGCCACCTCGACCAGGGCTCTCACCCGGATTGATGAACTGGCCAGCGACCTGGCCGACAAACTCGCTCCTGATGTCATCCGTGCCGCCGGGGAGTTGCGCGGGCGGGCTGGCGCTCCCATCATCATGCCGGAGACTGTGATCGACGGCGTGATCGACAGCAATGGAGCCGATGATACCGGCACTGCGCTCCCTGTCGACCCACCGGAAGCCGACGGTGACGGGCGACCACCGCTCGTCGTATTTGACGCGATCGGGCGCGCGGCAGGCGGAACAGTGCCGGTGGACGCCGTGGCCACTGACGCCGGATATGTTCTGGCCAGTTCGTTGGGCTTTCGCCCGGTGGCGAATCGCAAGCGCGGCATTGTTCGGTCCGCCATGGCCCGAGACGTCTTGCGTCAGACCGGTGCGCGCTATGGTCTGATGATCGACGTCCTTGCTATCGATTTCTCCTGGGACGGAGTTTTGCTCGCCCGCGGGACCATTCGCGTCGTGGTCGTCGACCTGGGCGGCAAAGTGATCTACGACCGCGTCGCACGCACCGACACGCTGGTGGGCAATCGCGGTGATCGCCACGCTGCGCTGGTCCGTGCTGTCATGGTGCAGGCGCGCGACATCGTGATTCCCCAGTTGACCGCGTTGTTTGCCGATAAACGGCCGAGCGTCCCGGCGAGCAATGTGGAGCGGAGTTCTTGCCGAGCGGGCGGCGGGGCGTTGTTGGTCGGGACCAAAAAATGAGTTGTTATCATGGGATTGCCGGTGCGGTATCGGCTGCTGTGGTGCTTTTTGTGGTGTCGCCAGGGTTTGCCCAGTCGTTCCAGCAATCGTCGGTGACCCTGCGCGAGGCAGCTCGAGCGGTCGAGCGCGGAGACTACCAGCGCGGTGTCGAACTCGTCGTGCCGCTTCTGGCCCCACCTGGCGGAGAAACTGATATTGACCTCCAGGATCGGGCCGAGGGGTGGCGCATTTACGGATTGGCGCAGTTCTTTCTGAACCGCCTTAACAGCGCCGAGCGGGCATTTCTGGAGTATCTCAAGCTCGACGTCGAAGCCCGTCTCGACCCCGCGTTGGTCCCGCCCGAGGCCATTGTTTTTTTCGAGAACGTGCGTTCGCGCCACGCGGCAGAGTTGCGCAAATACCGGCCCAGGCCGAAACCTGCGCGACCCAAACGGTATCGGGCGCTCAACCTGCTGCCGCCTTTTGGCCAGTTCCAGAACCGCCATCGGAAAAAGGGCTGGATCATGGCTGGAACCGGGTTGGCTCTTCTCGCCACCCATGTGAGCACATATGCGATCTTGCGCGCCTGGTGCGATCCCGGCACCGGCGTTTGCCAATCAGACGGCGAGTCGCGGACCGGAGCGTCTCGGGCCCTGCGCACCCTCAATATCTCGACCGGCATTGCGCTGCTCGGCCTTTTCGCCTACGGCATCGCAGACGGCTTTCTCTACTATCGAGCTGTCGAGCGAGATGCTGATCAAGACACCGAGCGCGCCAGGCGCAGCCAGATCGGCCTGGCGCCAGCCGGCCCCCTTGGCGCTCAGGTGGTCTTGCGGGGACAGTTTTGAGCTTCGCATATGCCCAGGCAGCGGCAATGCGCAGGCACGTATGAACTTCGCTCGTGCTGCCCGAGGCTACTGAGTGCAGCGGCAAAGGCATCATCTTGTGGCCTCGACGCGGCACAGGCGAAAACCGATATTGGGGCAGATTGATTGGCTCCAGGCCGCGGAGCGCCAGCTGGTACTGGATCGCGACATGCGAAACGATACCGTCACCGCGGCGGCACAGTCGGTGAACGAACCCCCGCGCAAAACCCGTTGCAGCGTCTCGCTTTCGCTCTCGGCGGCCCTGCGTCCAGGGCTGTCGTCGCGGTGGCCCTGGCTGATCCGATGGTGGTAAGCCAGGGCGTCGTACCAGTCAGCGGTCCACTCCCAGACGCCGCCACACATGCCGTGGAGCCCGTACCCGTTGGCCGGAAAGGCGCGCGGATCGCCCAGGGTGAAATCGCCGAAATGATCGAAGTCGCAGCGCTCCGGGTCGGGCGGCTCTGCGCCCCAGGAGTAGGGCTGGGATATGAGCCCGCCGCGGGCGGCCTTTTCCCACTGCGCCTCGGTGGGCAAACTGTATCGAACCTTGTCGGTGGATAGATGAGCGGCCAGCTCTTCGGCATCTTGCCAGGCCACTGCGACCATTGGCTTGACATCGTATAGAGGACGGCGAATGCGTTGATAGCGGCGATCGGCAGGCAGAGGTGCGGTCTCGCAGTACTGCCTGCGAATTTTGTTGTTTTGGTGGAGATGAGACGAACTCACCCGGTTGAGAGTCTTTTGTCCTGCCTCCGACGGCTTGCCCCAGGGCGCCTATTGCCAGCCCATGAGCTGGCAATAGGCGGCCCAGGTAGTGGGGACGTCGGCGATCCAGAAGCCGTCGAGGGATACCGGGTGGACCGGTCGCTGATCCGGATCGCCGTAGGCAGAGCCCATCAGGAAGGTTCCTGCGGGCACATAGCGAAAGATCAAGCCGTGTTCTCGCACCGCAAGGCGATCGAGGATAGCAGTCCGCTGCCTGACTATGAGGGCGTCGTGGGGCGCCAGGCCATAAGCGCGATCGAGGGCTGCCGCGGCCATGCGCTCGTTGTCGCGCTCCAGATAATAGTCGGCCAAGACCAGCCCCGCCGACGGGTCGCCATCGGGTTCGCAGGCGTTCAGAATCTCGCGTTCGATTTCGGTCGGGTCGAATGCCATCGGCGAATTACGAGTCAATATACAGGTTGGTCAACGGCGGATAGGCCCCTTTCAGTCCATCTTCCCACTCATCGTACCATGGGTCGGGAGCGTCGAGATGGCCGCTGAATGCCTGGGCTCGAGCCCGGCAGCCGCCGCGAAAGCGCTCACCCTCGGCGCGTTCGCCGGGCTCACTGTCACAGTCCGAGCACCCCGGACGCGACGACGACAGGGCCCGCATGGCGCGAAAACCGGCGCTGTGGTGCCAAATTTCGCCAAAGCTCCGCTCGCGAATCGAGCCCGCATTCAGCGCCGGGCCCGAAAAGCTACACGGGTTGACCTGGCCATCGACCGAAATACTGGCGATCAAATTGGCCGCGCCGCAGCCACGGCTGGAGTATGTTCGAGCCCGCACTTGTTCCCGGCTTTGCGGGCTGAATGGGTCGATCGCGTGAACATCTGCACCGGGCTCGCAAGCAGAGAGCCGGCCCAGAGAGGCGGTATATTGCGCAAATGAAGGCATGAGTTCGGGCCGAGATGCCGCCACTCCGACCGGATAGAGCGGCCGAAAAACCGCCGTATGCGCCCCGACATCGCGAGCCAATTGGACGCACGCCTCGATCTCGCCGGCGCTCTCCGAAGTGACCGTAAAGGCCAGGGTAAAGCGGGCGTAGCGGGCCAACAGGCGCAGCTTTTCGAGCACCCGGTGGAACGTGCCCGGGCCGCGGATGCGATCATTGGTGCGAGCCGTGGCACCATCGAGGCTGATATTGAGCCATACCAGGTCGCGTCGGCCGAGCTCTCTGGCGATGTGTTCATCGATGAGCAGGCCGTTTGTGGTGAGACAGGGATGCAGCCCGCGCGCGGTCGCAGCGTCGAGAATGTCGCATAAATCCCGGCGCAAGAGCGGCTCGCCGCCGGTGAGGCCGAGGCGAAACGAGCCCATAGCAGCCAATTCGGTAAAGAGCCGGTCCATCTCGTCCAGGCCAAGACGCCCTTTGCGGGGCAGAACGCCGGCAAAACAATGACTGCAGGTCAAATTGCACGCGGCGATGATTTCGAGGTGAACCGCCAGTGGCCCGGTGAGGTGATCTGTGGGTGGCTCGACTTCGAGAACCGCGCCGGCAAAATAGCCATCGAGGGTAAAAAAGCCGCGATCGTAGAAGTAGTCGCAAAAGTCGCGGATCGCGGCCTCATCGGCCTTGGTGATGACCCGATGCATGGGCTCGTGACACAGCCGGAGCCACAAATCAGTCGACTGATGGTCAAATGGCATATAGCGAGAGGTGCGCCGGTCGAAGATCAGGCTACCAAAATACTGCGGAATGAGCACCAAAGGGGCCCGGTTGGTCGCGAAACGGGTTGTCGTCATCGGCCCTGGCCTCCGCGTTCGGGATCGCAGCGGTAATCAAACGCACAGCGAATCCAGGCTTCGGTGCCCACGATGCGCAAGATCTCGGCACCCATATCCGTGACCTGGTCAAATCGCCAGCGATGATCCTGTCCCATGCCAGACATACACGCTCTGCCATCGCGCAGTGCTCGCCACGTCGAGTCGTCGAAGTCGGGGGCCCACCAATCCTCTGCGTCCGATTGTGAGGGCGCCGATTCTGCCGCCAGCCACGCGCCGTCCATGCTCGAGCCCAAAATCAGCCGTTCGGACTCGTGGGTGCCGGCATGTGTGGCGTGCTGAGGGCGCAGGATTGCCAGCGCGAAAGGAGTGGCGGGAAGCCCGGTCGCCGGGTCTTTTCGGGCCGACGCCCCCGTGATCCACTCGCCGATCCGGGTTAGCACTGCGGGTCGCTCTAGTCCCTCGATATCCGTGATATGCAAGGCCAGCAGGTGATCGCCCGGCGCCACATGCACCCGTCCGCTGTCCACCGCGCGTCCATCGAGATAGGCCTGTACTCTGCCCATACACGCCACGTGAATGATTGCCGCGGTGCCTGCCGCGGCATCGGCCCACCGTATCACCACGCCGCCACAGCCGGCCGGAACTTCGCAATGCGAGTACTCTTCGAGCACCAGGCGCGGCGAATGCTTGGCGAATCGGTGCAGGGTATTGAGCCGAAGGTCGTCTTGCTCGGAGCTCATCCGGGTATGATACAAAAGGTGGGCGCCAGAGCCAGCGTAGATGGCAGGTCGGTTTGAGTATCTCGAAACGCCTCGAGCTGTGGCCAAATTCGTTGCTGCGTTGCGCTGTCATGTGGCTTGGCTCATGGATAGTAATTGCGGCAACAGACGCCAAAGAACTCGGACGTGGTAGTTTGGCAGGTGCTATACGAAAAATATAGTTTGACTGTCGCAGCTGGTTGCTGCCTCTGCAGCTGAGACCCGAGGAAGTCGCATGTCACATATCTGTATTAGTTTTATGTGGCCCAATGCGAAGCGGTATTGGGAGAAATACCAAAGATTAGCCGTGATCCGAATAACCTGCTCCGGGAACAGAGGAGTATCCCAGGATAATCCCACTGATCGCTTTATCGGTAACGGACCAACAGCAAGACCGGAGCCTTCGTGACCGATTCGTCGTATCCGCTCCAGAAATAGGAGTCCAGACCCAGCGTCTCGTCGTTCATCCGCAACACCCCTGGAGAGATGGTTTGTCACCACCACAGCGGACCAAGCGGTAGGTCCACGCGCCGAGTAAGGCTCCTGCAACCGGGCCGGCAAGGTAAATCCAAAGGTGCGCGAACTCACCGGACGCGAGGGCAGGACCGAGGGAACGGGCTGGGTTCATCGAAGCGCCGGAGATCGGACCGGCAAATATGGCTGCGAGACCGACAGTGCCCCCTATGGCCCAGCCAGCCATGTGCCCGACGGCGCGAGAGTCAGTGGCCACGGCGGTGATCACAAACATCAAAAAAAACGCGAGGATGCCTTCGAGGATAAGCGACTGCTCCGGACAGCCCGCCGGCTTGGTCGCACCGAGATCTGCAACCGGGCCCAGGATGCTGGCCAGGGCGAGGCTCGCCAAGAGCGCGGCCGCAATCTGGCCCACTATATAATAGGGCACCTGTCTCCAAGGAAAAACGCGCCTCGCGGTTGGCGAAGCTTGATCGGTTGGCCAGTCAGCCAGGGTTGCGCTGCTGTCGCCCACGCGACATGCAGGCTCCACTAGGCTGAGCTACCATATCGTCATGGCTGAGCGCGATATTGAGAAGAACGTCGACCGAACCTACTTTGTGGACACGCTGCGGCGTCTCGCAGACGCTCTGGAGAGGCGTGAGCCGTTTCGCATCCAGGTCCAGAACAAACGGTTCACGGTTCCCCAGGCGGCCGAGCTCGTCGTCGAGCATGAGGTAGAGGACGGCCGCGAGGAGCTGTCACTCGAGCTTCAGTGGCGCGCGGACGAGGCGGATTGATAGGACGGCGAAGCGCTCGAGGTCGGGTCATGGACATCGGCTCGGCCGAATGCCCGCAAAGCGCCACCGTCACTGCTCTCCTACATGTCGATTGCGAACCGCCGCCGCTCGAGCCGGTGTCGGAGTGACTGCAATCTCTCTACCGAGCGCAGGGTCCCCACACACAGTCCGCGGTGCAGCGCTGGATATCGGGCTCACAGCAACCGCCGCAGCCGGATTGAAGGCAACAACTGCGAACAGCGCCCGATGTGCATTCGCCCGGGCACGACTCGCCCTGAGTAGTGCGAATCTTCACTCCAAGCGCTTCATCGTACAGATCGACGACACTGAACACGTTACCACCACCACAGACGCCTTTGTGCGAGCCATAGGCCCGGGTATTACAGGACCAGCCTCCGCCGCTGTCTCCGCCGGTTGTGACGGCGCCATTCATGCGCACCAGACGGTCGTTGAAGACACCCGAGACGGTACAGGAGACTGATAATGCGTCGACCTCGAGACTGCAATCGCGACTGTTCGAGAACCTGCCGTAGACGCATATCGACTCACCGATGCTGATACCAGCTCTCGGCTCGAAGGTTTCGGTATTGCGAATGTTTGTGGCAGTGGCATAAAACCGAGCGGGCTATTTTTGCGCTCGATCCGAGCCGAAGGTCGGAGATACGGACCTGAATTGCCCGGCCAGCTCGATAACCGCGTGATGGACATGTGAGTCATCAGGTCACAATGGCAGTGGTATTATCAAGACAAAATCATCAATGTTATCTATCAGGTCACATTGGGGCTCATGCAAAGAACGCCGCGCCGCGAAATTTCTACCAGGATATAGACCCAGTCGAACGCGATAACACCATTTCCGAGGGAACATCATTGGCTGGAGTCGTGACCAAGCGCGCCTCGGTGCTTTAGAGTTTTTCGGGCAATGACCAAGCTGTACGAACGCACCGCGGCCGAGCTGGCCGCGCTCATTCGAACGGGGGATGTGTCCAGCCGGGAGGTCGTCGAAGCGCACTTGGCGCGCATCGACGAGGAGAACGGCCACGTCAACGCGATCACCGTGGTGCTGCGAGAGTCTGCACTGGCCGACGCCGACGCGGCGGACAGTCGCGCACCGACACGGCCACTTCACGGCGTCCCGTTCACGATCAAAGAGAACATCGACTGTCTCGATTCGGCTACTACCCACGGCGTGCCCGCACTCGAGCACGCGATGCCGTATGTGGACGCACCGGTCGTGTCGCGACTGAGGGCCGCCGGTGCCATTCCTATCGGGCGCACGAATCTGTCCGAGATGGGACTGCGCGTGTCCACGGACAATCCGCTGCGAGGGCGCACGCTGAACCCGTGGAACCCCGAGCTGACTCCGGCTGGCTCGAGCGGGGGTGACGCAGCAGCGCTCGCGACAGGAATGACCCCACTGGGGATTGGCACCGATATGGGTGGCTCCCTGCGCAACCCGGCGTACTGCTGCGGAGTCGCGACGCTGAAGCCGACGACTGGGCGCATCCCCCACGCCAGCTCGTTGCCTCCCCTGGACCATGGCATGGCGGGCCAGGCCATGCTGGTGACCGGACCGATGGCGCGGTCGGTCGGTGATCTGAGGCTAGCGCTGCGGGTTCTGGCCGGTCGCGACATCCGAGATCCGCGGTCTGTCAATGCGCCGCTCGAGGGCCCGGACCCGGACGTCAGCCGTGCCGCCCTGGTCACCCGGCTCCCCGGTGCGAATATTGCTGCGGACACGCTCGCGGCAATCGACCGGGCGGGTGATCTCCTCGCCGCGGCGGGTTGGACAGTCGAACGTGCAGAGCCGCCCGAGCTCGAGCGGGTGAGCGCCGTGTGGGGCGAGCTATTGGCGACCGATTTCTTCGACCTGCTGCCGACGATGCGGCCGACCCTTACCGCTTCGGTGTCGGATCACATGACCCGCATGTGTTACGCGTTCGACGTCGAAGACAGATCCAACCACGCGCTTCACGCGGAGCGCTCGCATCTCACCCGCCAGTGGTCCGAGTTCCTCTCCACCTACCCGGTGGCGATCGGACCAACCTTGACTTGCCCCCCGTGGCCGGTGGACGCCGATCTCGATCCGCACACGGGTATCGAGATGCTGCGCCGCGCGACCATCTTCATCATGCCGGGCAATGTGCTCGGGCTCCCCTCCATCGCCCTGCCCACCGGCGTTGTCGATGGTCTGCCGACCGGGATACAGATCTACGCCGACCTGTGGCGCGAAGATCGATGCCTGGCCGCCGCCGAGATCATCGAGGCCGGGGTCGACGCCGGAATACCGATCGATTCAGTAGGCCGACCCCGATGATGAACGCCGCGACGCGAGAGCCGGATGTATAGTCGCCCGAACTCCCGCGATGACCCATGGTTTCTAAAGCCAGCGTCACTCGAGCCCTCCGGTCGATCGATACCGCAGTGCTCGAGTCTCTTTTCGACAGCACACCTGACACGGTGTTCTTCGTCAAGAACCGCGATCTGCAGTACGTCGCCGTGAGCTCGACACTGGTGGAGCGGAGCGGCTTCGAATGCAAGTCCCATCTGATCGGTCGGACTGCGAAGGAGGTCTTTGGAGACAGTCTCGGAGCTTCGTTTCAGGAGCAGGATCAACGGGTCGTCGAAGACAGCGAAGAGATCAGGGATCGTCTCGAGCTACACCTGTATCGAGGTCGAACCCCCGGGTGGTGTCTGACCTACAAGATGCCGGTGCGCGATTCCTCGGGCGCCACCGTCGGTCTGGTCGGAATCTCTCGTGACCTACAGCAGCCCGAGATCAGCGACTCGGTTTGCAGCCGTTTGGTGATGGCGCTCGAGAGGATCCAGCAGGGCTATGCCGAGCCTTTGCGAGTCGATGAGTTGGCGCGGGATGTAGGGCTTTCTCGAGCCCGGTTCGAGCGCCACCTGCGGCGGATCTTCGGTTTGACGCCGGGACAGTTGTTGGCCAAGACCAGACTCGACGTCGCCTCTTCGATGCTCCGCGACAGCGAGCAGGTGACGATTTCCGAGGTAGCCCACGCCTGTGGCTACAGCGACCACAGTGCGTTCAGCCGTCACTTCAAGTCTGTCGTCGGTCTGACACCGACCGAGTTCCGGCAGGCCGTGCGGCGAGGCTGAGTCTCCGCGTCGACCGGTTTCGAGCTCGACCGAGTTCCGTCGGACCGGAGGTGCTCCTACTGAAGGTCGACGATGAGCGCAGCTCCTTCGAAGGACGGGTTGGCGACAACCGCGACGTAGAACCAACCGCTCGACGGGCTGGTGACAACGACCGACTCGCTGTTGCCAGTGCCGGCAGACGAGCCGTCGTTGCTCGACGCGGTGGGCCACCCGCCGGATCGGACCAGGAGATCGGCGTTCCCCGTTCCGTGTCCGGAGCGAACGGTCACCGATTGGGTCCCGGCCGGCACCCACACGTAGTAGTACCGCGGTTGGGACGAGTTGCCCATGCAGATGGCAGCCCCCGATTCCAGCTGGCCGGAGGTGGTGGGGCCGTCGGAGATACAGGCGTTTGGTACGGTCGTGTCACCTCCACGCTCGGTAAAGGATGCGGTCAGGGTCACGCCGGTGAAGGCGGAGTAACCGCGCAGATGGACGTACCACCACCCCGACGACGGAGATGCAAAACTACAGGTTTCCTGATTGCCCCCGAGGTAGGGCCGGCAGTCGTACTCTGTGCTCGTCGGCCAGGCATCAAAGCGCACGTACAGGTCTGCGTCTCCGGTACCCCCAGTGATGGTGACGTTGAGATCTGTTGCGCCTGCCGGGACCCAGACGAACCGCTCGAGCACCTCGCCGGTTCCCGCCCCCAGTCCGCCCTCGGGGACACCGTTTTGGAGTTCCCCAGGGTTGCCGCCGCCGCCCTCGGTGTAGGAGCCGGTCAGGGTAACCCCGGAGAAGGGGTTGTAGGCCCGAACCATGGCGTACCAGGTTCCGGTGGCCGGTGTCGCTTGGGAGCACGTTTCCTCATTGCCGTTCTTCCACGGCCGGCAGTCGTAGGTGGATTCGGTAGGCGGGGAGCCGAAACGAACGTAGAGATCGGCGTCGCCGGTTCCGCCGGTGATGGTGAAGGACAGGTCGTTCGCGTCCGTGGGCACGTCGAGGGCGAAGTGGAGCTCGTCTCCAGATGTCGTTACCGATAGACCCGTAGCCGGGACCCCGTTGGCGAGGGGCGTGGACCCACCACCGCCTCCGCCGTTTGCGAGGTCGTTGAGCCAGCTGTACCACTCGCTGTCGTGGGAGGAGCCGATCGAGCCGTCGAGGTAGCTCAGGTAGGTGTCGTAGTTGCCGGCGCGGAAGTAGGTGAGCACCTGATCGACCTCGGCCGAATGACGCTCGAACATGAAGCGCACCGCTAGGTAGCCCCAAGTGTAGATCCGTGTCTGGCCGCTGTTGTAGGTGTTGGTCATGACGGTGGAGAGGGCAAAGCTGGCATCGCTTGCGGTTGCCACAGCTTCGGGATTGTCGTCCTTTTTCGAGATATATTCGGCCAGTCCCTCGATCCACCAGACCGTCTTGTGGGTGCTGGTTCGGTAGTCGCCGAAGCCGCCCATCATGTTGAAGCGGCCGTCGAGGTAGTGGACGTATTCGTGCTCGAGGTTCCACACCGCGAAATCGGGCAGCCAGGTCGCCTCGTGGGCGATGAACCGGGCTTGATTCCCCGGCGCCGCGGGATCTCCCTCGAGGTAGATTCCTCCGTTGTTAGTGCTGTTGCCGAAGAACAACCAAGAATAGGTGGCATAGTCGTCGTAGCTGTCGAAGACGACGACTTCCAGGGAGTCGTTGTTGTCCTGTGCCACTGGTTTGTAGTTGGTCGCCAGGCGGTCGTGGAAGTAGGTCTCCTGAGCATCGAGCAGCTGGCAGCTGTCGGCGAGCTCCTGCGTGCTCATCTGCTGGGCGCGGATCTTGATCGTCGAGCTACACAGGTGCTCGACCGACAGGATCTGCTGCTCGAGCTCATCTTCGAAGCCGCAGGTGCCGTAGTCGTTGCAGTCGTCGTAGTAATTGGTAACGGAGGCGGTAGCGATCCAGATCCTGGATCCGAAGCCGGTCATCGAGTAGGTCAACAGGATCGACTGAACCCCGCTCTTGGCCGTCGAGTAGATGCCCGCCGTCTCGTACTGGAGGAAGCGAGCGAGTTCGCGCCCGGCGTTCTGCGCCATGAATTCGGCGTCGGATCCCACCATCCACGTGGAGGTGGCGAAGTCCCTCAGGTCGACCATCAAAGCGGTATCAGGCGCTGTGACGTCGCGGAACGCCTGCTGCTGGTGCCCACGAAAGAGGAGGACGAACAGGCTGTTGACTGCGCTCCGCATGTACCAGCTCGCCGCGTAGTTGCTGTCCCAACGGCCGAGCCAGTCCTTCACCACATAGACATAGCGGGCTTGTTCTTCGGCGCTGTCCATGGAGATCAGAGCCTCCTTGAGCACGGCTCCGTGCTCGTCCGTTCCGTCGAAGAAGTGGCCGTTGGCCACGAAGGCATCCAGGGCTCCGACCATGGCCGTCCGCACCGAGCTCGGCCAGACGATCTGGTCCGGGTTGTAGAACTTGTTGAAGTAGCCAGCCCGCAGGAAGAGGTAGAGCTCCTGGAGGGTCGTCGAGTTCGTGCCGTCGTAGCTGACGGCTAGGGATGCGGTGGCGTTGGCCACGTCGATCATGTTCTGGGCCGAGTACGCGGCGAAGCGAACGCTCTCTGCGGCGTCCGAAAAGAGTCGGTTGACACAGCTTGTATTGGTGTCCGGGTTGGTCGGTGCGTTGCGTATGTGGTCGACCAGGTCCGTGCCTGTCTTGGTAGCGAAG
The DNA here is from genome assembly GCA_022360315.1 of Pseudomonadota bacterium. GTDB lineage: Bacteria > Myxococcota_A > Polyangia > Haliangiales > Haliangiaceae > JAKSDA01. The sequence continues at coordinate 19,818 of JAKSDA010000240.1, read as the reverse complement.
CCGTTGTCGTCGCAGGCTGCGACGGCGTTCTTGGTCGGTCGTTCGAGAAGACTCATCGTGGAGCTCGTCGACTCGGCGATCGTGCGCGAGCTGAAGACCGCCACTTCCCAAGGCTGACGTGGCTCCGGTTCGAGTTGGCGCTTGTGCTCGTGGGGCATCCGCCATTGGCCATCGAGGGGAGCGCGGGGGACCGGTTTCTCTTGCGGCAGCCGCGGCTTCTCGATCGCTCGATCGTCTGAGTCTGCCGCACACGCTGGCAGCAGCGCGAACAGAAGCGCGAGGCGGATCGTTCGTGGGGACAGTGGCTTCATTTCTGGCTCCTTTTCGGGCAACCCACACGATGCGGGCAACCCATACGAAGAGCTCGCTTGGGTCACCCGCGCCGAGAGCTGGGTGCTACGCTCGGGTCGGTCCTGTAACGAGTCCAACCTCAAGTTCGTCTCGTCACAGGACCGAGAGACTGGACTAGGGTGACAGGTAGCCTATCGGGCTGAAACCCGGTCGTCTTGAGGATTTGCTTCGGGATCCCGTGGGAATGAGCACAGTGAGCCGCCTGGCACGTTCGAGGGGGTCTCGACGCGCCAGCCTTCTGTAGATCACGACGCCGTTCGTCCGATTATTCGGGACGCCCCGTTTCCTCCTTGTCGTCTGCGGTTTCGCTGTTGGGCTCGGGCCGAACAGAGTTCTGGTCCAACGTGCCGGACGCCCGAACTGATGGAAATGACGTAGATTATTTCACTTAGCGAGGCATGCCTACGCCGGCGCCAGATCAAAAAGTGCAAACCGTCCCCGACATCCCGTCGGCTCGTATAATCGCGCTCGATGACCCTTTTATTGCTATACCTGGCACTCGCGCTCGGGTTCTCGTTTCTGTGCTCGCTGCTCGAGGCCGTGATCTTGTCGGTTCAGCCGGCTTATGTCGCTGCTTTGCGCGACGAGCAACCGGCGGTCGCGGAGCTGCTCGAGGGGCTCAGAAACGACATCGATCGTCCGCTCGCCGCCATCCTCATCCTCAACACCATTGCCCACACTGTCGGCGCCGCTGGCGTGGGCGCCCAGGCAGGGGTGGTTTTTGGCTCGGGGGCGCTGGCCATTGCCTCGGCTATTCTGACGTTCTTGATCCTGGTTTTTTCGGAGATCATTCCCAAGACACTCGGGGCCAATTACTGGCGGACACTGGCTCCGATCAGCGCCCGAATCCTGGTCTGGCTCATCTTCGCGCTCTACCCCCTGGTGGTCCTATCGCGCGCTCTCAGCGCATTACTCACTCGAGATGAGCAAGAGCCCACAGTGAGCCGGGCCGAGCTCAAAGGGCTGGTCGATGTGGTGGCCAGCGAGGGCATCACCGATGAGACCGAGTCGCGAGTGATGCGCAACTTGCTGCGCTTTCAGTCTCTTGCAGCCCGCGACATCATGACTCCGCGCAATGTGCTGGTTGCGTTTCCCCGGGACAGCACTGTGGCCGAAGCGATCGCCGATGCGCGCGCCTCGGCGTTTTCGCGGTATCCCATCTTTGCCGGCACGATCGACGAGATCACGGGGTATGTGCTCAAGGACGATCTATTGCTGTGGGCCGCGCGCGACCGAACCGACGTACAGCTCTCAGAGCTGTCGAGAGAACTCTTGACCATGCCAGAGCAGGCCTCGCTCTCGGCACTGCTCGATGCCATGTTGCACGGCAAAGAGCACATCGTGCTGCTTCACGAGGACCTGGGCGGCACTGCCGGGATTGCCACTCTAGAGGACGTTGTGGAGACCCTGTTGGGCCTGGAAATCGTCGACGAGACCGACCAGACAGTCGACATGCGTCAACTGGCCCGCGAGCGCTGGGAGCAGCGAGCCCGTCAACGTGCCGACAGAGCCTCTCCGGCGACTGAGAAATGATGGGACGGTAAACACGCTCGACTGATGGGGACCGAGCCGTCCGGGAAGCCCGGTCACCCTCCTTTCCAACCGCGGGTACTGAAGGAGGTGGGCGACCTCGTGGGCCACGGTCTCCCGGCTCGGGGATGCGCTCGCAAACGCGATGTACTCCGGTGCCGCCGCGGCCAGGGCATCCCCGGGGAGGCTGTGGCGGACCTCCGCGGTGACGTCATGCAGGTCAGCACCAAAGTGGCGCTCCATCTCGTCCCGGAACGGCAGCGGCAGCAGCTGCGCAGCGGTGGGGCTCTCTGCCGCCACCGCTGGTGCGGTGTGGCCCTGTTCCGCCACCGCGGATGCGAAAGAGTTACTCGGTTCGGTTTCTGGCCATTCTGGCCCCGATTCGCCTCCGCACCCGAGGTCGCGCAGCACCGACATGACATAGTCGTACCCGGGGAACCTCTCGGCTGGCGGCAATTCTCTGCCAGCACACTCCGCCTCCTGTGCACGACGTTGCGCCTCCATCGACATCTCTCTCCTGGCCATCTCCTCGGCCATTGTCATGGTGCGGCTTCGCTTGCTCGGGGACACACTGGGCGTCGGAGCTGCCCACCGGGTGGGCTCTCCGTATACGGCCGCGGTTCGGGTTCGTTTCCCCTGAGCCACGGGAGGACCAGCTGCCGCCTGGAGTCGACGTTCGTACGCCGCGGTGACCGAACTATGGCCCAGTCGCGCCTCGTCGCACGCCTGTGAATAAAGAGCCATCGCCAGGGCCGGATCCAGGATCCCATACTTCCGTGCGAGTTCCTCCATGTCCGGGTCTGGCGTACATTCCCGCCCGTCATGTTGCCCCCGCAACAGCCGCTCGTAGATGCTCACGCACAAACCGTAATCCAAGGCACGTTAGAAACAAAGCTAACCGACAGCGTTTTTCGTCTCGGGTCCCGGGGACGCGGAGTCCCCCCTGACCACCCTGGATCAACTGAACCATGTGGGCCGCCTCCTTCTTTTCGTTCATGCGGATGGTCGAGTAGTGCGCGGTCATGTCCGGCCGCCTATGGCCGAGAATATCGCGAACCACTCGTTCTTTGGCCACACGGATGCTGCGCGGCGCGAAGCGACTGCCGGTGGTTCGATAGAATTTCGGCCAGCCTGGCAGCCATAGCGATGGTGCGCCGTCCGTGTGCGGTTTTCGGCGCGCCGGTGTACCCTTCTTCATCTCTGCGGCCCTTGCCAAATCGCAACCAACCTGATTTGATTTTCGAGCCAGATTACTGATTAATTGTCCGCTGACGACTGCGACGAATTTTCCTCAGGACGTTGCCGGGCAGGCCATCGAGAGGCGAAATTTTGCATACCAAAGGCAACTCAGCACAGAAAAAACCGCTGCGCAGATCCGCAGCACTTCGTGTGGTTCTTCTTTTCGTGGGCTTGTGTGTCCTGTTGGGGGCCACGAGCGAGCGATGCGGCTACCGGCTGTGGGAGCTGGCGCTGCCCTCCCAGGAGCGTATGATGGAGTGGACAGAGACCATCGTCTCTCAGGGGATTCGCAGGCCTGGATTTGCCGCCGACAGATGGTCCGAACAGTGGCTGGCAAAACAGTTTGCCTCCTTCGGGCTCGAGGGCGTGCGCATGGATCCCATCGAAGTGGAGCGCTGGGAGGAGCAGACGTGCAACCTGGAGGTGCGTGCTGCGAGTGGCTCCCTTGTGCTCGACTGTTTTCCAGTGCCGTTTTCCACCCCTGTGCAGGAGTTGTCGGGCGAGCTGGCTCTCGACTCGTTCGATCAAACCGGCGACCTGACCAACCTTCCCGGCAAGATCGCCGTGTATTCCAACGTCCATATTGCCGTGGTGCAATCGGTAGTGCGGGATGAATTGGCAACGCGTACGTACGACCCAGATAATGACTTTGACACCCTCGTGCATACCGTGCCCTTCGGCTCTCGCTTTCAGTCGGTGATGTTGCCTGCGCTGGCAGCTGGAGCTGTGGGGTTCATTGGCATCGTTCAGCAAGGCTGGGAATCGAATAAGTACTTCGTACCGTACGACGGTGAGCACTGGGCATTGCCCGGCGTCTGGGTGTCACCTTCGGTAGGTCAACTGCTGCTCGAATTGATGGACGCGGGTCCAGTGCACGTCACGGTCTCGTACTCGGCTGATCGCACAACAACTGTATCCCATAACGTGATCGGGAGCCTGCCGGGCGTCTCCAGCGACTGGGTGATCATCGGCACGCACCACGATGCGCCCTGGTTGGGCGCCGTCGAAGACGCGTCGGGCATGGCGCTCGTGCTCGCTCAGGCCCGCTATTGGTCACGATTACCGCGGTTTTTACGGCCATTTAATATGCTTTTTCTGGTCAATGGCGGACATATGTCCGGGGGGGCGGGGATCCTCGACTTTGTCGTCACCCATCGAGATACCATCGATGAAAGCATCGTCGCCATCCACCTCGAACATGTGGCCCGCGACGCAACTGTCGAAAACGGCGTCTTGACACCAACCGACAAGGTGGTACCCCGCTGGTGGTTCACCTCCGAGATCGAGCCACTGGAGGACGCCCTCGACAGCGTCATCCAGGCCGAAGACCTGCGCCGTTCATTTATTCTGCCGCCGTCGATTTTCTTTGAAAACCCTCCCACCGACGGGGCGTTCTTGTTGGGCACCGGCGTACCCATTGTACAACTCCTGGCCGCTCCAGTGTATCTGTTTGATCCGAGCGATACGCTGGAGATGGTGCATGAAGAGAGCTTTCTGCCCATCACTCGGGCGGTGATCGAATTGATCAACGAACTGTCGGTGTGGGACAAGGATAGTCTGCGTGATTTGCGCCGCGAGCCAACCCCGCCAGTCCCGTAGCAGAGTCGTCGCTTCGTTGTCACTGCAGAGATACAATTATGAAACACAGTATTATCGCTATCTCATTACTCGGTGCCGTCGCTGCACCAGCGGCGGCTTTCTACTCGTCTCCCGTTGCTGATGACCTGTGGTTCCCATCGATCGAATTGCGTCCCGGGGTCACCGCTGATGTTCATGTACATCTTTTCCAAAACCGGGGCCGCTGTGTGGGGACAGTATTTGCCGTTCACGGCGTGGCCCATACAGCAGCCACCTGGGAGCCCTTCGCGCAGGCGTTGTTTGCCGGTGACGTCTTGCCTATCAAACCCTGTAGAGTGGCCGCGATAGACCTTCCAGGGCACGGCTTGAGTGGCCTGCCCTCGGGTATGCTGTTCGGCGAGCTGTCCCTGTACGATTATTCCTCGGCCATTATTGGCGTGCTACAGGAACTTCGTGAGCGCGGGGTCAGAGTGGGCATCATCGTGGGCCACAGCATGGGCGGACTGCTGGTGCAGACGGTGCAAGAGCGGCTCTTGGCTCAGGGCTCCAGTCTGCGAGCTGCCTTTGGTATTGGCGGGGCGCTTTTGCTTGCCTCAGCCCTGCCGTCGGCGGTCCAGGTTGGCCAGCCGAGCGACATTGATCTCACACCCTTCATTGTCGAGCAGCCGGCTCTGGGTGTCTTTTTGGCCGTGCCTGACGCAATATGGCCGCAGGCGTACTTCATCAACACCGTGGGTGCTCTGGCCGACGGTGCACCCAGTCCCGCCGAGGTGGCCGCGCGCGGCTACAACAGCTTTGAACCGATCGCGGCCTTGTTCGAGGTTGTGGACAGAACAGCGTACGTCCGAGCCAGGGCATTTTGCGACAAGGGCACCCACCTCACCCTGGTCTTCAACGAGTCAGATCCCCACCAAGACCCGGTTTCCCAAGAGGCCTTGTTTGAACACCTGACCTGCCGGCCGAGCCTGGCGCGCATGGTGACTATGACCGGACCCAATGCGGTTCACGACGCTCACGTCGCGGTACCCAAAGACCTATTGCGGGCCCTCACGAGGTGGCAGCGCAGGTTTGCGCGAGCCCTTTCCGCGAATGTGCGCGCGACCGGGCACTGAACCCACCATGTGTTGTAAGCAGCGCCGTGGATGGCGACCGCCAGGCCGCGGTGTCATCAGAACGCGACGGCCCACAACGCTCGCCTGCCGGCACGCAAACGCAGCTGGAACTGTGCGAAACCATCCTTCACGGGCACTTGTATTGCTCGGTCATTGCTGATGGCCAAGGTGCTTCCAGCCGTGAACCCCTGTGGCACTCGCACCCGCATAATGACGGTGTCATCACCCAGCGCTCGCACCCAACCTGCGGCCCCCGAGGGGTTATACGCCACGCCCATGGCCTTGCCATCCCATGTAAACTCGTCAAACGGAAATCCGGGGTCGATTGTGTAACCAGCACTGTCGGCCCACACTCCGGCCATGCGCACAGTATTGGTTAGCGATTCACTGTGAGTGAACATATTGGTTACCGGAAAGTCGCCCATACAGAGCGTGGGCAGACACCACGTTTCACCCACTTGTTGACCGGTAAACGGAGCCTCGAGCGGCGTGAGGTACATGTCGGGACCACTCCAGATGCCGTACCATAGCTGCGGAAACTTCGTGGCATGGTTGGCCAGGGTCTGCTTTTTGAACTCGGTCCAGGCCAGCTCTCTCGCGCCTATCGTCCGAGTCCGGGTGAGCAACCCTTCGATGGTGGGGCCAGAAAGGGATAACCAATTGCCCGGTGTACCCGTGCCAGGAGTCAGGAACGGCCCTTGACTGGCCATGCCCCCCGGCGAAATGGCTGAATTGGAGGCTGCAATGCCGTCTACGAGGAGCTGGGCCTGCTCATCAGTCATGAGGTTGTCGGCGAGCAGCGCCATACCGTTGGACGCCAGCCAGATATTGCCGGTTCCTACCTCCATGGGCTCCCCCGTCAACGCAGAATATACCTGAGCCCGGGTAAAGTGGTTGTCTCGCCATTGGGTTTGCATGGCCGCGCGCAGGACCTGGGTGACATTGCGCACCCAAGTGGCAAAAATCGTGTCTCCCATTCGGTCCGCCATTTCGGCCAATCGTGGATATACAAAGAGAGCCATGGCCGTGTTCATCGTGGACTCACCAAAGAGAAACGTCTTTACGGGATCCACTGCCTCGGAATACCTAGTGAGGCCGTCATCCCAATCCGAATTGAGCAGACGTATCAAGCCGTTGGGTCCCCTACCCACGACAAGCACCTGGTAGTTGAAGGCGGTCTTGAACATGTCGTACGCGGTAGCGCTGCCACACTGACCTCGGCGGGTCTGGCACCAAAAATCGTAGCGCTCATTCAAAAAGCCAAAATCGCGCGTGGCGTTGACGTACTCGGTCGCTGCCCATAATAGCCACAGTGCACTATCGCTGGGGTGAAAGCCCATGGAGTTCCACGCGCCATAGCCGCTGGTCGCGTAACTCTGCGCCCCGGTGTTTTTCATGGCCCGAAGGTGGTAAACAAGGCTCTCCTTGGCCGTCGACGGCTCGATGTAGATGAGCGGCACGAGGTGCCTCAATGTTGCCCGCGGTCCGGCGTTGGCGCCCCACTGATACAGATATATGCTTCCCTGATTGATGACTCTGGCATCGAAAAACTCTTCGCGCAGCAGGCCGGACTTGAGATAGTAGTAATTCCAGGCCATTTCGCGATCGAGCCACTTGTCCTCGGGTAACGCGAGTCGGGGAATGCTGGCCCGCCACCTGGCCGCAATGCGGTGCAGAGAATCATTGGGCTGAGCCCGATAGCGGTCGATGAGCTGGTTTTCGCGACCACGCTCGGCCAAGCCGTAGAGGACCCGCAGCGAGCGGCTTTCGCCCGGTGCCAGTGTGAAGCTTTTTTGGCTCACCAGCACAGCATCTTGATTAGGCAGATCGCCGGTAGTGCTCAGGCTTCCACCCAGTTGACCGTCGCGAACACGCGCGGGCAAAGTGCGATCGCCATCGCCGAAAAAGTCTGCTTGGACAGTGTCAAAATTATCCAGCGTATCTCCGATGTAGGTAACAAATGATACTTTCGGGGATGGATCGGCGTTCAGATCGGGCACGTCGGGGTCGCCAGCCAACGCCTGGCTCACCGCCTTGATGGTGGCCCGCCCAGCCTCGTACTCGGTGACTACCGTGGCCGGATCAAACTCTCGACGGGAGGAAAACGCGCTGTCACTCCTGGGCAAAACCCAGGCGACGTCCCAGTAGTCAATGTATTGCACCGTCTTGGTGTCGGATGTCTCATTGGTAAATACCATATGCTCGAGTAGCGCTTCATCGTCGCCAGCGGGCATGTAGATACGTTGTTTGAGCACCAACCCATCATGTGAGATGGTGCGTTGATAGTAGCCCATGCCGAAGATGCGCTCGTGCTGCGCCGCCTGAGGCAGATCGTATTCCAGTGTGCTCCACACTGTGTCGCCGTCGCGCACCCAACCGAACCCGCCGGCGTAGTTGCCAGCTGACTCGTCGTACTTGTTGGCAAACCGGTAGAAGGTTCTGGCTGTAAAGAGCTCTACATGTCCGGCGCTATGGGCCACCGCATTGGCTGCGTCATTGCCCAATTGATGAAATGCGTCGTCTGTGGCGACGCAGTTCCCCTGTGCGGCGTCGCAGCCGGTGTAATGGTAGGCGGGCAGCTCGAACTCATCGTTGATCCACCTGCCAAAGTTGCCGTGGCCGTAGCTGGTATCAAATGAATCAAAGGAACAACCTGCATGCGATATCAGCAGCACAACCCAAAGCCAACAACATACTCTGCTTGCATCTGTAAACACGTTCGCCGTCTCCTCGCTTTTGGAGTTGTTTACCAGTTCATGGGCCTCGCAGCCAATTTTGTGCCTAATTGCAGGGCACCCACAACTGTGAAGGCGATGCCAGGTACGAGGTGAATCCATCGCCAGCGCCAGGTGCTTGACATAAGCGGGGCCGTCAAGTCCTCTAGCAGCACATCCAGCGACAGTCTGTGGTCAATCAAGGCGAGCCGGACGACTGCCGTCAGCAGTTCTTCGCATCACCGTCGCGCAGATCAGGTTGCGTTTTTTTCGCAGGCGACGCCTCTGACGGTGAACGTGCGGTCGTCACGCCGATCATACTGTCGCGAGTGACGAGTGTTGCCAGCTCTTTCTCGCTCCAACCATCCGTCCCCGCGGGCCGCATTGGCATGACCAGGTACCTCATGTCGGCCGAACTGTCGTGAACCCTTACCTCGACAGTATCCGGGATATGGGTTCCAAACTTCGCCAGCAATTCACGCGGTCGCGCTACTGCATCGCTGCGATAAGCCCTGCTCTTGTACCAGTCTGGTGGCAACCCCAGCAGCGGCCACGGGTAGCAGGAGCACAGGGTGCACACGACAAGGTTGTGCAGCGTCGGCGTATTCTCCAGCACAATCAGATTGAGCCAGGTCGGCTCCAATCCCAGCTCCTTGGCAGCCGCCGTTGCGTCTTGTCGCATGCGGGATCGATAGGCCGGATCGCACCAAGCTCGTGCGATCATCCGGGCACCGTTATTTGGGCCTCGCCGGTCCATCTGTTCGTGAATGGCGCGCAACTCACTTGCGGTGATAACGGACTTCTTCTGCAACAGCTCTCTCAGCGCGATCTCCATCAGCTGGTAGTAGGACGCAGGGGTGTCTTCTTCGTCGGATTGCTTCGGGTGTGGATGATCGTGTTCGTAATTTCTGCCCATTGGAATATCACTCCTCTTCCAGCTAGCCGGTATTGTGTAACGGCTCCAGCCAGTGTTCGTAGATTTCAACCTCGATGGTATCCAGTGGCGATCCTGGGTAGTCGGGCCACACGTCCTTCTGTCTGGCGCGAACGCGGTACAGGTGTATCGGCGGCAGGCCGGATCGGCCGTACGCTAGCTCCTCGGGGTTTGGGAACGCACCACAGTGACGCTCGATCGTTCCCGGTACACCACGAAAGTAAAATGGCGTGCGACAGTGACCGACCGGAAACGCGACGCGAACTTGCACAGCGTCCCCAGGTTGAAAAAGTGGCGGCGGGTTGTTTGCGTCCACGCCAGAGTTAGCCACGGCGGGCCCTGACCACTTCGATCTGTCGAGCGAGTTCATCACTCGTCACCACACCCCGTTCGATCATGATCTGCGATATCGCCAAAATCCACTGTTCGTAATACGAGAGACGCCGGTACTTCTCTTCACCGAGGCATTCTATGGAGCGGCGCAACTCGTCGACCCGCAGTAGGTTTTTGCGGGCCAGTAGCTCGCGAAGCGCGTGGACCCGCTTTTCCCAGGGCAAGTAGTCGTGTTCTTGGCGACTAAACGGCTCGCTCAGCAGGCCGCCCACATCGTGCATGCCACGGAGATCTCGACTGTCAGGCATATCAACCTCGTCATGCTGCAGGAGCCCCCACAGTAGATCTCATCGCTGAGTTTGTCGACGTCGGTGGTGTTCGAACGCCGAGATGGAGCAATCGATCAACTGCCAACTCAGCCTGACCGTGAGTCGTCTTTCCACAAAGCCCTTCTGCCCTTCGCTCTCATTACGGCGTGAGTTCTTTGCCGAGCAGCGCCCACTTCCTCGCCGAGCAGCCGAGCGACCGGGAGATTTTTTCGGCGTACTCGACCAGTCGTGGTGCCAGTGTGTCCAGTTCGGTCAGCTCCAGTCGACTGGCCGGTGCAGAGAGGCCGATGGCGCAGGAAACTGAACCGGAACTCCCGGCAATAGGCGCGGCCAGACCAATGACATCCGAGCGCCATTCGCCACGGTTGATCGCATATCGCTGCTGTCGAATTTTAGCGGCCTCTGCCTCGAAACGACCGAGGTGGGTGATGGTTTTCGCTGTGAACTGCTGCGCAGTAGACAGGCATTCAGCGATCCGTGCAGGATCGGCATAAGCCAACATAGCCTTACCAGTGGCCGTGCTATACGCCGGTCCTCGCCCACCGAGCTGGGTGTAGGTTTTGACCGGTTCCTCGCTGTCGATTTTCTCGATATACAGAACGTCCAGACCATCGAGTTCGGAGAGATGGACAGTTTCCCTCGTCATCTTCGATAGAAGGTTCATGTACGGACGTGCCACGTCCCGCACAGTCAATCGCGCGATCACATGGCTTCCGACTTCCCACATGCGCAGAGTCGCCTCATAGGTATTGTCATCTGCCTTCTTCACATAGCCGAGCTGTATCAAGGTCTGCAGCAGGCGGTGTACATTGCTCTTGCCGAGGTCGGACATTTGTGACAAGGCGGTGACGCCGAGCGAATGGTCGCTTGTGGAGAGCAGCTCCAAGAGCATGAAAGCCTTGACGACCGATTTGCTCATCATAACCTTCCAGCACGCACTCGAACGAAGCGCCAGCGACCGAGTTGATTGGTGCGTCGCGGCGCACGTTTGAAGTATAGCATCAATGAATGCCACCATCTCAAACAATATTCCATAATACAAAACCGTACCGAGGGCTGGTATGAGCCCTTCGTTCCCGCCCCTCGTTCCGACCTGAGGCTCCATCGCGAATCTCTCAGCATTTATTTGTTATTACTGTGTTTTTTGAGGGATGACCGTTCCGATCCGGGGCGGAACCGAATCGGTTCCCCGGTCGCCGCTTGACGTTCCAAGTCTCGCATGTTAGCTTTTCTATATATTGGAACGATGTTCTGTATTATGGAACGTAGGTCATTAACCCCAGGATGCAGTGATGACCCGTATCGAAGCCAAAAAGACGACCAATCGAATGCGCCGGCGCTATCCAATGAACAAACCGGATGGGTTCGTCCCGGCGGTCCAGCGTTACTCGGCACGGTTCCCGAACGATGTACAGGCGATCCAGATTCTTTATGTCGGCGTCCAGACCAAGATGGGTAACGACACAGGCCAGGGCACATTCTTGGCCGATGTAAAGCGATCGTTTCGAGTTCCGATCGGCCCGACACATTTCGATTTCGCACGGTTTACCGATCCTCAGGGCTATCTCAATGTGTTCGCGGTGGCCTATTGGTGCGATACGGATGACTACCGGGCTTGGATTGAATCGGCGCCTGTCAAAGACTGGTGGTTGGATCCTGCGAAGACGACTGGTAATCGGGGCTACTTCAGGGAGAGCATGGCGAGTTCCATCGACCACATCGAAACGATTGCCTTCAAGGAGTACATACGCGGACTGTCGGCCTGCCCAATGAGTCGCGTGGTGCCCATGGGAGAAAGTGGATATTGGGGGGCAGCCAGGGACAGAATACCTGCCTCCTCTGAGGATCGCCTCGAATCGCCCTACGCCCACGAGCTTACCCTCGATCTCGACAGAGATTCCATCAACAAGCGTGTTGTCATCCAGCCGCCGCCGAACCTGGTATTGATTCGATCAGGCGTCTCGTGGGCAGATTGTGGGGAGGAGCAGCTCCGCAGCTACCAGACGAATATCGAGCCGAAACTCGACATCGGCATGGAATACCTGCGGACCTCCCCGATCGAGAGCGGCTGCCTGTCGTTACGCCAAGTCGACGTTATATCAGCCCAGGGAGGTGCAACGAAAGAAGCCTATTCCGCTGGATATTTTCTTTCTTTGCACCATCTGGAAACCTGGGCCAAGCAACATCCGACTCACCTGGCGATCTACAGACGGGCACAGATGGAACGCAAGAAATACCAGGAACGCCTCGAGTTGCGAACCTATCATGAAGTCTATGTCATCGACCAGCAGGCTGAATTCGAATACGTCAACTGTCACAACAGAACCGGCTTGCTGCCGTACTTCACCGCCATGGCCGACGGTAAATGACGATCTGACAGGGGTCGAACAGCCAACCGGCTGCTGCGACGCCCAAGAATTACTTCCGTACCGACTCTTGGCTCTGGTACGTATTGCTCGGTACAGTTGCTCCGTATATCCGGACATGCTTGCACGACTCGCGTAGAGGGCATTTCACTTGACCTCTCTAATCTCACATCCAGGTACTCAATAATACCCGCATCATGGTGAACATCGTTCCATGGCAGAGAACTGATATTTCATCCAAGGAAAGAGAAATGGCACTCACAGACATCCGCGGCCTCGAACTAACCACCGAGAGTGTGGAGGCAGTCGAGCATTTCAACCGTTCGATCGCGGCAAATGCGGAGTATCGGCTGACCGCTGTCGATCACATGGCAAGGGCGCGCGAGGCAGATCCAGATTTCACGATGGCGCATTGCGCGATGGGTTACTATATGATGACAGCCGAGGCACTCGTGCCCGATGGCATGGCTCGGCAATGCCTGGACGATGCTGAGGCCACCGATCTGGCCCGCATCACGCCGCGTGAGCGCGCCAGCGTGGAGGCATTGCGTGCGTGGGTCGAAGGGCGTCAGGAGGACGCCGTCCAGCTTTGGGAGCGGATTCTGAACGCACATCCGACCGACCTTCTGACCCTGATGATGATCCACTATCGGAATTTCTGGCACGGTAAGGCCATGGCGATCCGCGACTCGGTCGCACGATGCATCCGTGCCTGGGATGTGAGCATGCCCAATTACTCCAACATACTCGGCATGTACAGTTTCGGTCTGAACGAGAACGGAGACAGGGCCCGGGCACTCGAACTGGGCATGCGAGCGATCGAGCTCAACCCGAACGACCTCTGGTCGGTACACGCCGTCGCTCACGTATTGTACGACACCGGTGAACACAGAAAAGGTCTCGCATTTCTCGGCGAGTTCGAAGAGGGTGCCTGGGACGACCGCAACGCGATTCGCGAACATCTCTGGTGGCACGAATCGCTGTTCGACTGGGAGCTGGGCAACTTCGATCGTGTGTTGCGATTCTACGACGATCGCTTTGCGAAGAGTCCGACATCGTTCTACCTGGATATCCAGAATACGGCATCGATCCTATTTCGCATGGAATGCTGTGGAGTCGACGTGGGCGATCGCTGGAGCGAGTTGACCAGCATTGCCGCGGAGCGCGCGGTTGCGCGTAACCTTGCCTTTACCGACGTTCACGTCGCCATGGTCTTGGGTCGCACGGGTCAGAAGGACGAGATGTCGTCGCTGTTGGACTCAGTGCGGAGTGACTCCGAGCGAGCCCGGAACGCACTCGAGATGTCCGTGGCGGAAACGGACATCGCGGTATGCGAGGCGATCGATGCCTATTACCGAGAGGATTATGAAACGGCGATAGAGCGCTTGCTGCCGGTCAGGTGGAATGGATATCGATCACTCGGTGCCAGTGATGCACAGCGTGATGTCCTCGGTGTCCTGCTTGGACACGCGGGATTAAAATCCGGCGACGCTGCGTTTGCGCGGGCTGTGTTCGCACAGCGAATCGAGGAAAAGCCGCGCAGTCAGATGTCGTGGCTGTGGTATGCTTCCGCGCTGGAACAATGCGGAGACGCCACCGGGGCAGCGCAGGCGCGAAAACGAGCGAAGCTGATAGCCGATGCATCCGTCGCCTGACTCGAGAATAGACGTCAGAGGGTCGCTTGGGGCTCGAGCAAATGCTCGTCATGGTCAAGAGTTGAGACGTGAAAGACAGCAGCACATAAATTGGCAGGCGCAGTAACATCTTTTTGATGTTCGTTGGTGAGCAACAGGGAAACGCCGAAGAAGTGATCGATTTTTACACGTCACTTTTGAAAATTCCCACATCGTCAAGATCGAACGATACGGCGCCGAGGAGACGACTACGGTTTTAGCCGCAAGTTTGCCTGGGTTCAGGATCGTTTCGGTGTATCGTGGCAACTCAATCTCGAATAGCGTGCCACGCCAATCGAAGAGACCTCCACAGGTCCTGCCGATCGCATGCCTTTTGAACCGCGGTCAGCGGTTGCGCAGTCAGACCCAGCCCGGCAAGACTCGCGGGCTGCGATCGGCGATGCGTCTGATGATAACCTTATCCTATCGGTCTGCATACTATAATCGATTTTACTTGTCTGCGTCGCTGCCGCATAGTCAGAGATATGAAGCGCAACGTTCCTGATGTCGTGTTTAAGACCCGTGTCCGTGATGAATCGATCGGCGGCGACAATCCGTTTCGCTGGCACGATCTCGCCACAGCCGATGTATTCTCCGGCAAGCGTGTCGTGCTCTTTGCCCTGCCCGGCGCCTTTACTCCAACCTGCTCGTCGACCCACCTGCCCGGCTACGAGGCCCACCACGACGAGATCCTCGCCCTGGGCGTCGACCGGGTCATCTGCCTATCGGTCAACGACGCATTCACCATGTTTCAGTGGGGCAAGCGGCTGGGAGCTGACAAGGTCTTCTTGCTGCCCGATGGCAACGGCGAGTTCACCCGCAAGATGGGCATGCTGGTCGACAAATCGAATCTGGGCTTCGGCTATCGCTCGTGGCGGTATTCCATGGTCGTCAACGACGGCGTCATCGAGGCCATGTTCGTCGAGCCCGGCTTCGCCGACAACTGCCCAACCGACCCCTTCGAGGTCTCCGACGTCGACACCATGCTCGAGTACCTGCGCAAGAGCGCAGCCGAAGCGGCCTGATTGTCCTGGCGATCGATTGAGGATTTCGTCTTCCAGGAGGCGAGTCACATGAGCGCATGCCTCGTCGTGCGCAGAGCAGCTGAGCTCATGCCGGTGACGCTTCAGTTCGGGATCGCGCTTGGCGCTCCATCGGCAGCAGCACGTGATAGATAAACGTGTGCAGAGGCGTGGGCACGTTGGCAGACCGCCCGAGGCGTACCACGGCTCCGTTTTGGGCATCTAACTCGGAGCGGCGCCCCTCCATCAGATCTCGCTGCATGGACATCGTGCCCTGTGCCGGAAGCCGGTCGATGAACGACAGAGTTCGAGCGATCACATCATCGGACAGCATCACGCCGTGCTCCCGCCCGACTGCCACGATTTCCTCCATTGCTTGAGTCAGGAGCGCTCGCGTCTCGGACTGCTCTCGGAGCACGCCAATCGGCATTCGGGTAACCGCACCAATTCCACTCGCCGACGTGATGAACAGAAACTTCTCCCACACAGCCAGGCGAATATCGTCGGCCACTACAGCGTCGATTCCGGACACCTGGAGCGCTTGCACGAGACCTTCGATGCGTGCGGTCCGGCGGTTGTCCCTCTCACCCACGATCACGCTCGGTTCGGAGCCACTGTGACGGATGTGTCCCGGCTCGACGATCTGGCAGATGATGCGACACAACCCACTGCCAACGCGTGACTCACCGAGGGAGCGGGCCAGCTGATCCGTCGCCTCCACGCCGTTTTGAAGCGGTATCACCAGCGTTTCCGGCCCGACCATGGGGCGGATGGTCTCGCCGAGTTCGGCAACTTGCCACGCCTTGACCGCCACCAAAACAACATCCACCGTGCCGACTGCGGCGGGATCGTCCGTCGCATCGACGGGTGAGATCTCGAAGTCTCCCTTCAGACTCTCGACTCGAAGCCCGCGGCTGTTCAACGCTTGTAACGTGGCTCCTCGAGCGATGAATGTAACTGCGTGATTCGCCTCGGCGAGGCGACCGCCAAAGTAGCCTCCAACCGCCCCAGCACCGACGACAGCGAAGCGAATCGTGTTCGTGGTTGTACCTCTCGATGCGACCGATTCAGTCAAGACAGAGCTCCTAGCTCGACCATGCAGCCATAGTATCAGATGGTGCTTCCGGACACGGGGATTCCTCAGCGTATTCGCCCCGTGCACCCCCGTTCAAGGGGGTCAGATCGGCGCAACGCCCCGTCCGATAAAATGGGCGCAGTCTATCAACAGAGTCTCGCGAGTTCGCTACAGTTGCCGACGTGCTCCTCGACCACCTTCTCGACCACATCTCCCTCGAGGTCGAGCCATTTGCCATCTGCCGGGTCCAGCGCGGTTGGCGACTGGCGTTGCCGGCCGAGCGAACGGTCCAGCTTCACTTCGTGGTCGCCGGCTCGGGTCGCCTGATCGCCGGGCAGTGGTCGGCGTCGCTGTCCAGGTGCACCCTCGCGATCATCCCGGCAGGGGTCGATCACCGCGTACAACCCGACAGCGAGGTTGAACGCGAGGTCACTGCCCGAGCCGCTCGCCGTCACTCTGCGGCGATCGGCGCCGAGATCATCGCCGGTGACGACGACAACGACCTCGGGCTATCGATGATCTGCGGCCGTACAGTTGCCACCTTCGGCGAAGCGTTGGGGCTCTTCGATCAGCTCGATCAGCCGCTGGTTCAATCGTTCGGCGAGGCCCCCGAGGTCGAAGAGCTGTTCGCCCAGCTCGTCGCCGAGCAGTTGGCGGTCCGGCCCGGGGTTCGCCGAATGACCCAACTCTACATGGAACAGTGCCTCGTCCACCTATTTCGCCAGCTCTGCGACGGCGACGAGTGCGCGCTGCCATGGCTAGCCGCCCTCGAAGACCCGCAACTGAGCCGCGCCCTCGGCGCCGTCCTCGCCGAACCCGCCGCCAACCACTCTGTCGAATCCCTTGCCGAGGCCGCAGCAATGAGTCGCTCGGTGTTCAGCCGCCGCTTTGCCGAGGCCTTCTCGACCACCCCGGGCGACTTCGTTCGCCGGGTCCGCCTCCGCCGAGCCGCCGAACTCCTGCGAACGACCGATCTGCCGATCAAAGCGATCGCCGTCCGGGTCGGCTTCGCCAGCCGCAGCCATTTTTCCCGGGCGTTCAAGGCAGAGCTCGGCCGCAACCCAGCGACTTATCGGATCGACAGCTAACGCCGCGCGGTGCGTACCTCGGCGAGCTTCTCGACGGCCTCCGCTGCGGTCCACAGGTCGTTGGCGATGAAGCGGAAGTTGGTGATCGCCGCCTTGTACCCGTCGAAGCCCGGAACCTGGGCGGCGGCGGTGGCATCGGTGACGACCACGACTTCGAAGCCCTGCTCGAGGAGCTCGCGAAGGTGGGACTCGACGCAGAGATTGGCGGACATGCCGGCCAGGATGACCTTATTGATGCCGCGCTTGCGCAGTTGAAGGACGAGGTCGTTGGAGTCGGGGCCATAGACTTTGTGAGGACTGGTGACCACGGTCTTGCCGTCGTTGATGAGATTCTTGTAGCGGGGCAGCCAGTCTGCGCCCGAGTTTTTAAAGCCGCGCAGGCTGAGCGGATTTTTGCGATCGAACATCTTGATCTTGTGCATCAAGACCTCGACGGCTCCGCCGAACCTCCACTTGTGATCATGCGGGTAGTAGTAGTGCGGCGAAACGAAGAGAGGTACGTTGTGCTGCTTGGCCGCGGCCATTAGGCGCCCGAGATTGGCGACGGTGTTGTTCTTCTCCACGCTCTTGCCGACGACCTCCCAGGTCACTCCCTTGGGGCTGAGGAAGTCGATCTGAGGATCGGTGACGACGACCGCGGTGCTGCCGTCCACAGTCATGCCCGGATCGGGGAGCTGGGCGGCCGCCTCCGAGGCGGAGACGGCGGAGACGAGAGTTGCTGCGGCGAGGACCGCGAGTGGGTTGCGGATGCGCTGTTTCCTGGTTTTCATGGTTACAGGGTGGCCCAGGCGAGGTGCGCTTTTGCCCGGAACGGGTGCGGTATCGTCTCGACCCGACCTTATTTCACAGCGTGTTCGACGATGAAAGTCAGGCCGAGTGATACCGCCCCAGAAGCTCGCGATACTCGGCGGGGTGAAAGAGGCGAAAGCCTTTCTTCTCGAACTCTTCGATATCAGGAGCTTCAGGGTAGGAGAAGTACATCCCCGCGTTTCGCTGCTGTGGCCTCGTTTCGAGCGTCTTCCCTGCCTCGAGCTGCGCCAGTCCGTCCACAACCAAACCCGCGCCAGGAGGGTAGAGACTCAGAACGTGTCCGAAGTACGACTGGCGTTGGTCGATGGGACGACGCCACTCGGAAATGACCGGGCCGGTGTCGACAGAGGGGTCATCGATGAAGTGCAGCGTGCAGCCAATCTCATCCGCTCCCGCCGCCATGGCTCGGAACGTCGCCATCACACCTCGATAGTCGGGAAGGATTCCCGAGTGAAGATTCAGCACTCCGAGCCTGGGAATGCTGATGAAATCGCGTTTGAAGATCCGACCGTATCGGATCGATACGACAACCTCCGGCTTCAGACGCCGTATTCGTTCGAGGGAATCCGGATGGTTGGGATCGCGCATCGGCTCGAAAGAGACTCCCAGCGCGCGTTCGAGATGCCGTTCGGTGAGGAGCTCACCCGGCGAGTCAGCGATCCGAAACACATGATCGTACGGGATGTCCTTTTCGATGAGTCGCAGTAGGTCGAGCGCTTCCAGGTCTGGAGCACGACCCACGTTCTCGGAGTAGAAGACCGAGACGTGATGTGACGCGAGGCCCGGCAAGAGCTGGTTCAGCACGACATTGCAATAGAGGTCTCGATTGAGAAAGAGCGTGACCCTCACGTAGTGACGCTATCACAGTCCGGCAGTCGCAAGAGCCATCGCAGACGCGCAATCGCTACAGGCCAGCGCAGCTGCGGCCCTCTGCAACCCGTCGACGGAGCAAGCGATCAGCGAGCGCAAAAGTGCTGATCATAGGCAAAGGCACGATCACAGGCGGTACTCCCGCCCTCGCGGTGGCGGCACAGGTACCGGCGCCGCCTTCCATGGCGCGATTGTGTGGAGACCGACGCCGTTCGCGTAAGCGTTGAATCTTCTACCATGTATCGAGGTCGCGCCGCACAGCCAGGCTCGTCGGCAGTGCGACGATGGCTGGCAGAGGGCCGACTGCTCCGAGCCGGTCCCGTGACCTCTGTATTCCGTTTCAGGTGAAAGGCGCAATCAGTTCCGTGGTGTCGCCGGCAATGGTGTCGACAGCGACCTGCAGCGAGAGCGTACGGGACGGCCCCGCGCTGGGCTCCTCGACCTCGATTGCGGTCACCGCGCGCACCCGCGGATCGCGCGCGACCGTCTTGGCCACACTGGCGCGCAGGCGTTCACGCACCAAGGTGGGTGTCTGCTCCTCGACGAGTGCGGCAAGGCCGTCAAAGCCGAAGTCGGTGTTGAACGGGTCGTCGCCGCGCCCAGTGGTGAGGCGCCACGGCGAGATTCTGGCCGAGGTTGCGGGGGCCCTCAACGTAACCGTTCAGGGGTGGGTTTGACGATGGGATCGTAGGGTGGGATTGAGGGGGCATGATAGCGAATGCAAGCAGCCAGGATTTGGCAACGAAAATTGAACAATTGGTGCGAGAGCACATCGCAGCGAGTCGAGAGGTGGC
>JAKSDA010000501.1 GCA_022360315.1 Pseudomonadota bacterium | reverse complement strand
TCCTGGATACCGACACCTGCGTGGAAATCCTGCGAGGCAACGAGAGGGTCATTGAGCGACGAGCCACCGTGGCGGATTCCGTTGCCACGACTTGGATCACAGCCTCGGAACTGTACTTCGGAGCGGCCAAATCCCATCGCCCGGAGAACAATCACGCGCTGGTCACACGGTTTCTGGCTACGCTACCGATCCTGGATCGCTCGGCAGCGGAGATCTTAGGCAACGTGAAGGTTCGTTTGCAACGCGCAGGAAGGCGCCTTGCCGACGCAGACCTGTTCATTGGTGCCATCGCTGTGGCCCAGGATGCCACTGTGGTGACGGGCAACCGGCGCCACTATGACCGCATTCCCGGATGGAAATGGGAAGACTGGATTCGCGATTGAGTCTCAATGGAGCGCGGTCGTGGTGCCGAGTTCACTGATGCCGAGCTCCCAATGGTCATACTGGGGAGGCGGCTCGGGTTAGATAAGGTCTACAAAGTAAGTATGGGCGGGCTTGAGATAGGTGACGAGGGTCCGAATCTGTCGGCGCTGGGTTTCGCTCAGGGGGTGAGCAACCACGACGGAAAAGGCATAGCGGGCGAACCGGTCCGACGGGCCGAGCTCCCAGTCCACGCCGAGTGCGGATTCGCCCAATACCAGCGTTGAGGCGGTGAAGGGGAGCATGCCGGCCAGTTCGATGCCGAGAAAGAAGCGGACGGCATTGCGAATGCCCACGGCGGTGCCTTTTTGCTGAAACATCTCGACCAGCACGGAGGCCAGACGGCGCTTTTCCAGCTCGGTGAGGTCGAAGGCAAAGGGATTGCCGAGGTCGTGGAGGATGAGGTCGAGAAACGGTGCCGGAGCGCGTTCGAGATCAAACAGTTCGACAAAGCGATCGACGTCGGCCAGGAGCCAATCGACGACTTCCTGGAAGCATGCGATCAAGCGGCGCAGGTCGCCGGTGGTATCGGCGCGGCGGTTATGCTTGGGAAGCATCGACCAGAGGTCGAAACAGCGCGCCGCCGGACGCGGGGGACGATAGCCGGTAAACACAGCCCGGTCGTACGGGGGGGCAGGGAGGGTTTGCTGGTGGGTCTTAACAGGGGGCGCAATCGCCGGCACGCCCACGGGTCGACCATCCGCGACATCAACCGGGACACGCTTTACTGTCTTCTTCGCAGGCATGGTATGCACATTCGTCGGTTACTGACCCGCAATTCTCCGTCGGCAGATCGCGGACCTCAAGGGGATCCACAAGCCCTATCGCTACGCTCTCCATGCCATAATTCTGGCATTGGATAGTACGAGCGGTTCAAAATGAGATTGTGGAGCAGTCGTCTCGAGCTGAAACAGGCGCGCAGGCAATTGAGTGCCCTCTCCTACATATCTGGCCGCGCCAGACCTAGTGGCGAGCGCGGCCTGTGGCTTCTGTTTGCTTGTGGAGAACCAGCGATAGAGCCTCGCGGCGGTGACGGTCCCTCGATCTGGATGAGGTGTGCGATGACGACAACACCGAGTCCGAGGAGGTACCGCGCGGATCGCCAGGGACAGAACAGTGCGAAGGTGACCTAGTCGCTATCTGCGAAGAATGCGATGAGCAATTCGAAACGGCAGACTGTGATACCGATGCAAGTTCGCAAGGTGCGGGGATGGCACCTACAATCTAGCCGCTCGATCAGGCCCGCGAGCAGATCGGCCTCAAAAGCCGCATGGACCTATTTCGCCAGTCTCTGCACGCCTACCTTGCGCAACACGGCGAGCACGACGTCGCCGCGTTGTTCGCTCCCGAGGCGTAAATCACCCAGCAGACGGTGCGGCACAGCGCCGCTATCTGCCCGCCGTCTCGAACAACCGATACACCGCCGGATCCACGGCAATCGTCAGCGTGACCGTGGCACCGTCCCGCGCCAACCTCATCCGCGCCGATCCTTCCGCCTGCACAGCCAAACGCCCATACACTCCACGCGCAATCGTCTCCGACGGCAGCAACACCGAGCGAACCACCGTGCCCTGTAACAGCTCGACCGGCCCGCCGAGCACCAACAGATCGATCAGCTCCAGACGATCGAATCCATCGAATTCCATATCATGCCTTCTTACCAACAAATCGTTCCGACAATCGTTATGCCAGCTTGGTTAAAGCATGAATCGATTTTCTCAAGAAAAGCAAATACGAAAGACAGAAGAAATCGTAATTGTGCTGGGTGAACAATTCCTATCCTTCGTGATTAGGATTTATTTGCTTGCCGAGACGGTTGTGTCTATCAAGTAATGTATGGATCGACGTCTTTCCGTTTGCGCCTATTCTGGCGGATTTGCTTCGCTGCGGGCGAACGGCAATCCCATATCCTTGGACCGATGCTGTCGTTCGTTTGACGCTGCTCGTCGTAGTGGGCGCTCCTCGCGGCAGCTCCGAATCGGTAGATACAGACGCAAACAAATCGGCAACGACAACAATCCGCCAAAACCGACCAAGTCCATTCGGTCGGGCCATTGCCCCTCCACCATCTGGCGCCGAGTAATGATCTTCTCAGGGGTGCGTACTCTACACAGTGACCCCTGGTCTCGATTTCCGCCCCAAACCGCGGCTTTTGTCTCAGGTTGACGCAATTGGTGCGAGAATTTCGGAGCCTCACTTGCCGATTTTTTTGACCTTGCGCCGCCAACGGTGTGAGGAACGTTCTATGCATAACCAGAGTCACACCGGACAGCACGTTATGGAATCTACGTTTCCGTAGCAACCTGCTATTGGCAGTGTCCTTGCGTCTTGCATGCATAAGACGTTTACGAATTCGTGTTTCGACTTCCCTTCGATAACGACGTACTTCGAGAGGGAATCTATGGAACATCCGCCAATGCACTGCGGTGGTGGGAGAAATGGTTGCTCAGGTTCGGTGCCCCGAGAAGCTACAAAATTCTGTTTTGATTTCAAATGGATAACGTATGGGCCAGTGATCCAACATCATCGCCGAAGGGCTCGTCCAGCTCATCGGCCTCATACGCTAGCATCGACTGGTGCGAGAGTGACATCGCCTTCTTCGCCAACGAGGCAGGTTCTTGGCAGGTCGGCGTGGTCTATGGGGGATCTGTCCTCGGGCCTGCACATCGGCGCCAACCTATGAATTACGTCGTTTTCGGTCACGCACAAAATTTGGGACCTTTTTGATGCAAGCCGAACCAGGCTGCGTCGTAGAGGGCATGACTCCGGAAAAGACCCATTCTTCCGATACCGAAGCACCAACCGAAGTATTGAGCAGGGAGCTCAAAAGTGGTCCAATATGAGCAGATTCTGTGTACTCGTTCGACAGTACCTCCGACATCCCACTGGGAATACTATGACACATTGCATCTCCCTACTTTTTGCGCTTCTCGTGCTTTCAATAGGCTGCGGTCACAAACAAACTTCCGCCGCCGCAGGAACGGCTGACTACGACGCGACCAAGTCCCTGACGCTGCCGGTACGCGATTATGCCGAGGATGTCAGATTGTCGCGAACCAACAGCGCTCTTACACTTTCCTTGCTCGCCCAAACACCAGAATACAAAAGCCTCGCGTTCACACCGGCATGCCGCTCTGGCGGAAAGATAGACGTGCCTGCGTTCCATCGATTGAGTAGGCACCTCAATGAGCTTCACGGCAAAATATATCGAAAGGCAACGCCTCTCAGTCAAATTCAAAATGTTTCGCCATGGGTCGAGGTCGCTCCAGCATCCAACTTTTACGCGACGTTGATCCGTTTTGATCAGAACATTTCCGCCGGGCTAGGGCTACAATTTGGCCCAATCGATCTATCTAGCAAGGCTGCACAAGGCAGGGTCGAAATCGACCTTGCCCTCGTCACCTACAATCGTAGTGCCAAACTCACCAGGTTTGCCCGCGACTGCGTGAGCGAAAACGTGTGCGCGGCGAACGCCGAGGGAGCATGGATCGACAAGATCTACTTCGGGAGCTTGATTCGATTCAATATCGACAAAAAAAAGCTCGAAGCCGCCTTGAAAACCAAGGCGACGGGAAGGGCGAAAGCCGAATTCAGCTATGCACGCAGCAATCTAAATATCGCGGGTG
>JAKSDA010000623.1 GCA_022360315.1 Pseudomonadota bacterium | reverse complement strand
GTCAACCGACAATGCCAGCAACCGGGCGTACTACACCTATGATCGAATCGGGCGGCCGGTGCGTAAAGACGATCGCTCCGGCACGACGCACTGGCACTACGACCAGGGCACCGGCGCCGTCGGCCGGTTGTCGGCGACCATGAGCCCGGACTGCCACCGCACCGCGTACGACTACGCGCCCGTCTGGGGGTCCTCTGTCATCGCCGGCGCGCTCGTGCGAAGCCGGCTATTCGTCGGCAGCGAGAGCTTTGACGTCGGCTATCAGTACGATGCCCACGGCCGGGTCGTGCGCATCGACTACCCGGCTTTGGACGAAAGCGGGGCCGGCTTCGCGGTACCTACGGCTACGACACCGCGGGCCGGGTGCTCTCGACCATCGATGCCGTGGAGCCCGCAAGCTCGCGCATCTACCGCTACGACGCCCTCGACCGCCTCGAGAAGGTCTTTCAAGCGGTCGAGGGCGATCCGCAGCGCATTGGGCCGCTGGTCCGCGAGCTCACCTACGACTCCACCGGCAATATTCTGGCCCAAACCGGCATTGGCGACTACCGCTACGATGTCGCCAGACCGCACGCGGTCTTATCGGCGGGGAACAACGTCTACGAGTACGACGACAACGGCAACCAGATCCTGCGCACAGGGCCAGACGTCGCCGGTGGCCAGCAGCGCATCGAGTACACCCCGTTCGACCTGCCCAAACGCATCTTCGTGGAAACGAGTTCCACGGCGACTCGATTCGGCTACGACGCCCGAGAGCGGCGGGTGGTCAAGGCGGGACCGAACGGGACCACGATCTACGTAGACAATCTCTACGAACGCACCGCCACGTCATCGGGGACCGCGCACCTCTACCATGTGATGGCCCCGACTGGCCACATCGCCACGATTCGACGTTCCACCGAGACAGACGAGACCCGGTTTCTTCTCGCCGATCGCCTGGGTTCGGCGCGGACCATCACCGACAGTGACGGCCATGTCGTCGTGCGCCAGCGCTTCACCGCCTTCGGCAAACGCGAGACCGCCCTCGACCCCAACGCGGGCAATCGCGGATTCACCGGCCATGAACACGACCAGGACCTGGGTCTGGTCAACATGCGTGGCCGCATCTACGACCCGACCATCGGCCGCTTCCTCTCGATCGATCCGATCTTGCATACCCCGTTCGCGTCCCAGGGAACCAACGCCTATTCCTACGTCTACAACAACCCGCTGTCATTCCGCGACCCATCCGGTCTGTCGCCCGACAACGTGCAGGTCATCGACTTCAGTGATTGTCCCACGGTTATCGAAGCCGGCGTAGGTGAGGTCCGTGACGAGCCCTGCCAGCCTATATCGGGTCCATCCGGCAACGGCACCAGCACCAGCGGCACCAGCAGCAGCCAGGGAACCACGGGCGCCGGCAATCGAACCCAGCCCGGCTCCGCTGAGACCACAGCGCATCAACCCGGCGCTACGGGTACCGGCGACGGCGAACTCGGTGGCGGCTACAGCGACCCCAGCACAGCCCCTGGACGTCCCGGAGGCTCTCCCCACGGCGTCAGCTACGGCAAAAAAGGAGGCGCCGAAGAAGTCCCCTTATTTGCCGGCATCGGCCTGTTCAACACCGCCCTGGGCAGATGGCTGTCCTCGTTCAAGGTCAAAGCCAGCACCAAAGCCGCCCTCGACGGCGCCTCCATCCTCGCCGCGGTGTTCACCGGCCTGACCTCGTTCGTCGCTGATCTGGCCAAAAAGGCTGTGCGGGCGGGCGCGAAGGCGCTGGGGGCAGCGTTTCGCCGGTTCAGGCGGCCCGGTGCCGCAGGGGGGGCAGGTTCCGTCGCCGTGGACGCCAACACCGCGATTAGGGCGATTGAGGCCGGTGAAGGCGTGGCGGTCGACGCAGCGCTGGCTGGCCGACGCCCCATGATGTCGATAACCTCCGTCAAGGAGTTTCTGGTGAAGGGAGACGTCAATCACCTCAGAACATGGCTCGGTGCAAGAGGCGGCGGCGTGGCTCGTGCTGGCACTGAGCAGGCAGCGGCGCAATTGCGTGTGCAGGCCTCCGTTTCTGGCCGTCGTCTGAAACTCAAAGATTCGCGTGTTGCGGCCTCGGCTCAAGCAGAGGGAATCTCGTTGATCACGCGCGACAAACGGCTCAGAAATTTCCTAAATTGGCTCGGTATCGGAGGCGAATCGTTCTGATGGCAGCATTCAACTGGGTATTGGTTTCCGCTCGTTGTCCAGCATGTTCCGAACAGACAATGATTAGAGCTCAGACGCATATTGCTTCGAGCTATGACGGAGACGCACACGGACGGTTCTCAGAGCGGGCGTACAAGCTCGGTGAGTCAATGTTGTGGTGGCCCCCAACAGATGCCCGTTTCGATGACTGGAAGGAGGACGGTTTGCCTAGCGCGGACGGCTCGGGTGACATAGAGGAAGCGTGCTACGCTGAATGTGATACTTGCGCAGCCGATCTCTGCGCAGTGCTCAGGTTCCGAGACGTC
>JAKSDA010000235.1 GCA_022360315.1 Pseudomonadota bacterium | reverse complement strand
TGGGTGCGTTGCGCGATCTTGCGCCGTTCCTGCGCAGCAAAGAACGTGCGCAAGTAATAGTCGAGCTCACCGAGCTCCTTGCTCGGGTCGATAACCCGTCCGCTGCAATCCACTATGACCGCGTTCGCCTCCCGGGCAATGCCAAAGATCGCCAGCCGATCGCGCGGATCATCCGCACGGGCTCCCAGGCCCCGATCGATATCCCATAGCCGCAGCTCATCGAATTCGTTATCGGCGAGCGTGAACAGCTCCTTCCCCTGCGCGGTTTGCTCCAGCGGGATCGCCGCAGATACCGCCAGCGCCTCGATCCGCGCAACGCGAACCCCTGACCGCCGCCGGGCCAGCTGATCCAGTGAGCGCCTGGGATTGTGCAATTGCCCCAGTGGCGCCCACGTTGCCCGATATGCCCGTGTGTCTGTCTTTTTGCATGTCGTGCCTCTCGCCGTATCTGCAGCAAAAGGAAAATCCCCGTATGGCCGTGAGCCGCTTGGCCGACTCATCGTGGCCTCTCCCTGGCAGCCCCGTCAAGTCGGCCCTGACAAGAGCGGTGTTGAGAGTATCCTGATAACGTCGAGTTGATGCTGAGCATGGTGGTCTCCTCTCGTACCCGTAGCAATGGCGACGCTCGGGAACTTGGCGCCCAACATGGCTCTCAACTGTCCGTACCGTAAGAGCACTTGTTGCCGATGTGCCCTCAAGGGCGTATCTGCGACCCATTCATCGAATGGTTTGCCAAACCATTACGCGAATGTCGGCTCAGACCACGTGAACAGGTAGTAGAGGCCGAATAGACGATACGGCGAATCATTCGTCGAGCCACAGCGTGGTGCGCTGGCCCCGGATGGCCCCATCAGGACACCCGATTCCGCGTTCCATCGGCGAAATGTCCGCGTGTTTGCCTCATCTCGGGCGCGGGGTTCGTAGATCTGGATCCACGATCGAAGGGGAGCGTGGCCTCGATTCGCCATGTCACGCGTAACCCACCTTCCTCTCGGCTGCGCGACTAGTTCATGCGCTGTGCGTTTCAGCAGCGGCCGCCGGGACGGCCGCGCTGATGGCGGCGATCTGCCCATCGACGGCGATTGGCGACTGCATTACTTCGTGGCCAACAGATGCAGCATGTGCAGGTAGAAGTTCTCGCTGTAGTAGCGCAAGAACGGCTCGGCGATGATGCCCAGGCCGGTTTTGGTGTCCATGGGCTCGATGCGAGTGCTACCCAGGGCCGCAGTTTCGACGAATTCGTCGGGCACCTCGAGGCCGTCGAGGAGTTTCTCCAGGACGGGACGCCGCTCGCGCAGCTCGTTTTTGAGGTCGTCGAGGCGGCCGCCAGCGCGGCGGCAGAACAGCATGGATTCGTCGCGGATGTCCAGGAGTGGCTCGTAGTCCCAGCGGGCGTCGTCATATTCGCGGCCCCCTATAAGCGCGAGCCGGGCCAGCTCGCGCAGGTCGTCAGCGTGGCCCGCGGTGCGATTGTGGTACACCATATGGTAGTTGAAGGCGACGTCGACGCCTTCTTCTGGGGCCACGTACAGTGAGCGAGGCCGGACTAGATCGCAGATCTCGGTGAGCCAGCGGACCAGGAACTGCTCATCGGCGGGTTCACCGCTGATCAGGTTGTCGTTGCCCTTCCAGCGCTGCCGGTTGCAGAAATCGATGACCACGGGGAAGCGGCGGCGGTACTGGCTCAGAGCCGTATGGGCCGAGCCGAAGACATAGATATAGACAGGAGTTAGGTGAAGCTCTATATCTTCAATTTCAACCCATAATTCGACCACAAGAAAGCGATCCGCGTCATGCAGCCCCTGGACTTTCTCGGTAAAGAACGATTCGTGGTCGTCGCGCCGGTCGAGTTGATGCGCCTCTAACAGAGGAGCCCGGTGAGTCCAGCCAGAACCTCGCTCTTGGAATTTCAGCCTGCCCAGAAAAGGCTGACTGGACCGCACCATGGCAGTGATCAAGCGCGCAGCGTCGCCGAAATCGTCAAGTTCCAGGTCGATTCTCAATTCCCAGCTCATTGGATAACTCCTCGTGATGGTTAGCGGGAGATCTTGCCCAGGTCACCGCGGCGGACGATGACCGGCTTGCCGGCAAACTCCCAGCGTTGCCGCACCTCGGGGTTGCTGGTACCGTCCACTAAACGCCACAGCTCGCCCTGGGCAGTGGCCTTGAAATTGGGCGGCATGACAGACTTGCGATGGACGATAATCTCGAAGTGATCGATCCGGTCGAGGATTTCTTTGGGGGCATTGTTGGCGATCTCTTCGAACTTGTTCACGGCTGCGTTGCCAAACCCTTCGAAATCGGGGGTTGTCTGGTTCTTGACTTCGACAGGGATTAAGCGGCTATGGTGGTCTTGCACCAGCATGTCGACCATGGGGCGTCGTTCGCCATCCACTCGATATGTCATCCCCATCCCCTGCGATGCCCGGGGCTCCCCCAGGGTTATGTCCTGGTTGCGCCGATCGCCGCGATACAGCCTCTCTGCGTAGATCTCACTGTCCGAGACATCGTTCATGTAGCCCTTTCCGTACTCTTCCTCAAGCTCACGGCGGCGGGCGCGCACATTCTTCTTGGCGTGCGCCGCGTCGGAGAAGCCGCCACCCTGGCGGGATACCTTGTGCTCGGGCATGCGATTACTCAGGGTTGGCGTGGGCTTACCGGCGTTGGTGACCGCGTCGGTCATCAGGCCGCTGTGGGTGCGAGTAAGGCTCTTCTCGACGGTCAGCCTCTCCTTGGCCGATAATCCGGCCTCATCCAGGCGGCCCAGAGCTTGCTGCAACTTGCCCTGCGCCATGGCGGTGTCCGCGTCGCGCAGGGCCACGACCGCGTCATCGCTCAGGGCAGTGAGGCGGTTTGCGTCCATGCCGGCGTCGCCGAGGGCGTCGAGCAGGCGAGTGGCCTGGGCTTGGTCGGCGCTCAGTCCCACGACCCGGGCGGCGCCGCTCAGCTCGGCGACTGCGTCGTCGACCCCGCGGACTTGCTCGGCCGTGGTGGCGGCGACGGGATTGCCCGGGTTGGTCTGGGCCAGTTCGTCGGCGCTTTGGCGCAATCGGTGCACCACGGCCCGGCCCGGGCCCCAGGCCAGGCGGGCCACGCCGAAGCCGGCCATGCTCAGGTTGAAGATCTGCCAGGAACGCAGAAAGGCGCGACCGCCGGGCATCTGGGCGATCTGGTGCTCGTGGTCGGCCACGTACTGGCCGGCGGCCGGCAACACGATTTCGAAAAGGCCGGTGGCCACCTTGCCCAGCAAGGTCTTGGAGGAGCCTACCAGGACCCCGCCCATGGCCAGGGTGATGAGGGTCAGCTTGGCGAACTGGGCGCTGGCGCGGTGGTCGTCTGACAGAGCCACGATCTGCGCGGCGCTGAGCACCTCGGTCTTGCCGGTGCCCCGGTTATTGACCCGCAGAAATTCGTCCAGAGCCAGGGTGTGGCCGCTGCGGTCGCCGGCGATGTCGCTTACGCCCTGGTGTTTGCGCCAGTACACGCCGATGTGGCCGTCGCGGTAGGTGGCGTCTTCCGGGTAGCTGCGATAGCTCCACGTCGACGGCGAGGTGATGTGCGACGGCGCGTAGTCCCGAGTCGCGATGCCCCGGCCCGCTTCCAGCGCGCCCAGGGTGGCTGCCATCCGTTCCGGGCTGCCAGCCCGAGCGGCCAGGCGTTTGGCCCGATCCAGGGCCAGCCATGTGTGCAATTCGTCGCCGTGCAGGTCCTGGTGCAGCCGGGCCAGATACGTGTCCGCAGCGGCACTTTTGCCATCTTTGCGCCGACTCAGCCGGGCCATGACCTGGCCGTATTGCTCCGGGGTCAGGGGGCGCAGAATGGCGAGGATCTGTTGCTCTTCGTCGTCGCCGGTGATGCCGTCAATGCGCTCGATGATGCCCTCGACCGCGGTGTCGAGGTCCATCGACTGGGACTGGGACTGGGACGACGTCTGGGCCCGGGGCTTGCGCTGCACCGCGCCGGCGGCCTTGTTGGCGGCCGAGCCGATGAAGCGGGCACCGCCCTCGATACGGCCGTGGCGCTCTGTGGACGAGGCGGTTGCGTCGGCGACTGTCGTGGGCGTGCGCTGCACCGCTACCGCGGTCTTATTGTTGGTCGCCAGGGCTGGACTCAGAGCCGAGTCTGCGGGCTTGTCGACCGCTTTGGTCGCCGTCACTGACAATCCAGCTGATCTGGCAGACGACCTGGCCGGCCCGCCCTGCAGCCAGCGTACGCCATGACCCGAGCGTGGCACTCCGCCCTGAGAGTCATCGACAGTCGTGGACGGGGGCGCAGATTCTTGGACCGTGGCTCGGGCCCGATTCCAAATGCGGTCGAAAGCGACCACCGCCGCGCGCAGTTGTTCCAGATAGCGCGATTTAAGGCCGTGGTTGAAAGCAAACTCGAGCAACTGATGCGCCCCCGCCGACGTCTGCGCTGCCGCGTCGCACAACCTGGCCGGGCACCCCGCGGGTGGTCGAGTATCGTTCAGTCGTGCAGTGGTGTGGTTCACGTCGCCGAGAAAATCGGCCAAGAGTGTGCCGGTCAGTTGCCTTTGGTGAGATAGAGCATCTCGAGCCACATCGAAACCGGTGGTTGCGGATTCCCTGGCGCGCTCAAGGGCGACACCGGTGGCGACGATCTGCGCCTCCACTTCTTGCGCCCATGTGCGAAGCGGCGGCGGCGCCTTGTCCGGCATGCTCCGCTTCGGCCGGGGCGGCATCGCGCTGTTTCTGGCCAGCAAATCGTGCGTGTAATCGCGATGGCGGTCGCGCACAGGCGGCACGAACACGCCCCCGGGTTTTCGCTGGAATCCACCCATATCGCTACTCTCGTGGTTGCGGCGCGTCTGCCGTGCTGCTGCGGTCGGCAATTCTGCCGGGCGTGGAGAATCGGTAGCCCACACCAATCAGGATGGACCAGGTCGCATGGTGCAGGTCATCGAAATCCTGCGCATCACCGAGAGGCATGAGCCCGCGTTCGTACCGAATCTCGCTAGAGAGGACCCATTGGTCGACTGCGACCTCAGTCACAACCCCGGCAAGAACTCCGAGATCAAATAGATTTGTGCCCTGAATGTCGGCCGTGTCTCCATTGCGGTCTGTCACCCGAGCAGCGAGTCGCATGTTGACCCCGAATCCGGCGACAGGATAAAGGCGGATTGGCCATTTGCGCGGCAATAAATCCACCCCTACCAATAGAGGTGATTCGACGTACCAGTAATTGTTTTTGCCTACGCGCAGTCCATCGATGAACAACTCTGCTCCCCGATTGAGCAACAGCATTTCCGCCTGCACCACAATTCTTTTCGTAAACGGGCTGTCATCCATTGGCGTGCAAGAGAAGGAGATTCCCGCAGCGCCAAACGCGCGCCACTGAGGGCCAAACACAACGGCAACATTGGGATCGTTCGTATCTGCTCCAACAATCGATACTCGGTTGACGCCGTACTTGCCGAGCAGTTGCGAGTAAGGACACCAGGAGAGCCACCGAAGTAACGGATGTCCTTCCGCCACTGGCGCCGCGTTGCCCGGACCCGTATATAGTAGAGAGAGCAACAGGTTGGTCAGCAGGAGCCACAGCAAACCTCGCACACCTCTACTGCGATTTCTCCGCCGGCGTCCGCGACCGGACCGAGACAATGAGAACTCTGGCATCACTGTACCGACCTTCAACATGAGCTTCGGCACTCACAGGTTTGCGGACAGCAGGTGAGACCGCTCCCCCCGCAGGAAACACCGCCAGGCCCAGGGTCGCATTGTTCTCCGGCGGCTGCATTGCGATACCCATCCCCACATACCACCGCCGAGCAGTCTCGGTCGCAAATGGCCGTGTCGATGCCGCCGCTGTCACACGCTTCTCCGGCGGCTGGATTGTACAAAAAGTCTCCGCACTCGGCCTCGGTGCAGTCCTGGTAGTCGCACTGGCTGCGGCTGCGGTTGGGGCTCTGGGGATCGCCGGGATCGCAGTATTCGCCGGCGGCCGGATTGTACACGCCGTCGTTGCACGATGGCACGGTGCAGTCCCGATCGCAGGTGGCCACGTTGCGCGCGGCGCCGGTATGGTCGCTGCCCGGGTCGCACTGCTCGCCGCCTGCTGGCGATTGGGTGTGGGGATTGACCAGGCCGTCGCCGCACGTGGCGGCGCTGCAGTCCGGATCGCAGGTGGCCGGGGAACTGGCCGGGTCCGCGGGATCGCAGGTCTCGCCGGCGGCCGGGTTGAGCACTCCGTCGCCGCAGCGGGGGATGGTGCAGTCGGCGTCACATAGCGGCGTGCTATCAGCGACGCCGTCGCCGTCGCTGTCGCCGCCGTCGCACTCCTCGCCGTCGTCGGGCTGCTCGGTGGCTGAATTGACCATGGGATTCATGACGCCGTCGCCGCACTCGGGCGTGGTGCAGTCGGCGTCGCAGGTGGCAGTGTGGGCCGGATTGCCGCGCGGGTCCGTGGCCGGCTCGCCGGTATCAGTGAGGGGCTCGCAGGTCTCGCCAGCGGCCGGGTTGGCGTGGCCGTCGCCGCAGTAGACCAGGGTGCAGTCGGCGTCGCAGCGCTCAGTGTCCATGGAGGCGCCTGCGCCACCGTCACACTCTTCGCCGTCGTCGGGCTCCTCGGTGGCGGGATTGACGAGAATGTTGACGAAACCGTCGCCGCACTCCGGTATGGTGCAGTCGCCGTCGCACAGCGCGGTAGTATCGGGGATGCGATCGAAGTCGGCGTCGCCGGCGTCGCATTGCTCGCCTACCAGCGTATCGACAAAGGCGTTGCCACAGGTCTCGTCGGACTGGCAATCGGCGCTGCAGCCGTCCCGGTCGGTGTGGTTGCCATCGTCGCACGCTTCGCCGCGATCGAGGTACTTGTTGCCGCAGCTGGCCAAGCGCGAGCACTGGTCCACGCATTGCGGCTCGGCGTCGCACACCTCGCCCACGGCGCGGTCGGTGACTCCGTTGCCGCAGGTCTCGTCGGAGCGGCAATCGGCGCTGCAGCCGTCGCCAGCGTCGGTGTTGCGATCGTCGCACACCTCGCCGTTATCTCGGTCCACGATGCCGTTGCCACAGGTCTCTATGAGGGTGCAGTTGTGGTTACAGCCGTCGT
>JAKSDA010000049.1 GCA_022360315.1 Pseudomonadota bacterium | reverse complement strand
TGGGCACTGTCCACGCAGCTCAGCGGGCGAACAATTC
The DNA here is from genome assembly GCA_022360315.1 of Pseudomonadota bacterium. Classification (GTDB taxonomy): domain Bacteria; phylum Myxococcota_A; class Polyangia; order Haliangiales; family Haliangiaceae; genus JAKSDA01. The sequence goes on along the minus strand of JAKSDA010000049.1, from coordinate 1,613 downwards.
GGCTTGACGAAGGTGTGCAGATAACTTACATGAACGCGAGGAATTCGGGGTTCAACTGAGCCCAGATTGTCGCGGCAGCGGCTGGCGCCTGCTTGGATAAAAACACGGCGCCTCGCGTTTTGGTGCGCTGATTGATGAGAAGGGAGGGGGGCAGGATACGGCGTGTGTGACACACGCTTTTTCGAGCCTGCTCGGCCGGCGTTGTCTTACCTCCTGCATCTCCATGTTTGGACTGACCAAATTTGAACGCGACCAGCTCATTGGGTGCGGACAGGTCCGGGATCCGACTCGTATAGGATGGACCTATCGAGATTCTACTCAGCTCGATTTTTTTGGTAGGCCTGCAGTTTCTGTATCTTAGGTGCAGCGGCAGAGAGGCACTCCCAGTATGGTAGCCACCCTGTGGGTTTGAAAAAAAGATTCCCGACTAGTGGGCCAAGCGCAATGCCAGGGGCGACGAGTACGAACGCAGACGAACTCTGTACCACCTTGGATTTGCCCGGACCCTGAATCAGGGTTTGCCGCCAGGAGTAAATCTTGATGTGGAGTATCGGCTCTCGCTGGACTCACGGCGAATCGACCAACGATTGATTCGCGAAGGTGGCAAGAAGCGAGACGAGCAAGCCGAGATTCTGCGAGGGCTGTGGCGGCATTTGGGCGCTCAGACACTATTGGACTTCAAGGGACCGACGCGTGGGTTTCGCAGAGGGGAACTGATTCGGCTAATCAGCTACGGCTGGGAGTATCTGGCCTCTCACACAACAGAATTCGACAGCCGCTCCGAGTTGAGCCTGGTGTTAGTGGTGCCCAAGATGAACTCGACCTTGGCCTGGGAGATCGAGTGGATTGACCTTCGCATGGAACCGTTGGACCATGGGTATGCGCGTCTGGTTGGGAGCGGGTACACTATGATTGTTGTCTTCTTGGACAAGGTATCGGAAGAAGAGAAGAATCTGGAACCATTTACCGAGGCCAAGAAGCTGGACAAAGAAGTGGCGCAAAGGACGCTTGCCTGGATCCTCGAGGTTGCACAAATGGAAGACATAGAAAATCTTGAAGGGTTGGACGATCTACTGGAGAAACTAGCCGCAACTCTTGGGCCAGAGCTGGTGCTTCGTCATTTTGCTCCCGAGCAGCGTCTGGCGGGCCTTGAACCAGAACAACTGGCGCGGGCGCTTCGCTCGCTACCGCAGGAGGTCCAAGAGACCATCCGTAGGAAGCTCAACGGCTCGTAAGCGAGCCAATGCGCGTTGAGGCTTATTGCGGGCCATGAGCTTCATGGCGAGTTCGCGGCAGGGTTGACCAGGCGGCAAGAGTGTCGGGACAACCGATCGGGGCGAAGCTGATAATTGTGCCTGTGTGTTGGGCCGACGAAGATCGTCGGGAAGCGTGTGCGGGCGCACGCGGATTTGGCGAATAAAGGGGGCGATTCCCCATGCCAATGCCACTGCGGAGCGAACATGATCAACGTCGGCTCGATCTCCTGCACTGATCTGCCCTGACTCAGCCGCAACTTGATGCAGTCAGTGTCGCGTCTTGGTCGTCTGCCAAACGCATGTCTTTACTCTGTCAGCAAGTGCATGTCATATGGATGTCTTGATGCTTATCCTTGA
>JAKSDA010000391.1 GCA_022360315.1 Pseudomonadota bacterium | reverse complement strand
CGTTTTCCCGAATCTGCGCGCGCCCCGGCCGAGAGCGGCGATCGGCCGATTTCGGGCACCTGGGGCGCCCGGCGGGAGTCCGCCGGAGGGCTTTGCCCAACAATGGTAGCAGAGTTCGGGATTTTTCCCGAACTCTGCTAGAATCGCACTTGTTTTGCGAGTCTCTATGGGCTTTGGGTGTAGTTTTTGCGTATACCTTCCATAGAACGGCGGATACACTCAGTTTTTCCGGATGTCGGCGCTATTTTCCGCCTCGCAGCACCTTGAGCAACGTGTGCCGCTCCGGTGTTCCACTGGTTCGGAAGCTGCCCGACATCGCGTAGTACTGCTCGGTGACCTTGGGGATGGGCATGGCCCAAGAGCGTCGCTATCTCCACGCTCGTCTGCCCTAGCAGAGCGCCGAGGGTCGCAGCTGAGCCACGCATTGCGTGAGCGCAGACGGTCGGGACGCGGGCCTCATGTGTCCCCGGGCCGCTCGATGGACGCCACGTGGCCCACCTTGGCCCGCACAATTTCGCTGGCCCTCTGCCCGAGCCAGAGCGCGACCAGCGCAGCAATCGTGCCCTGGTCGCCCGCTGCAGCCAGCTCGTGGGCCTTGCGATCCCACGCGAGTAGCTCGCCGAGTGGTAGCTGAACCTTCCCTCTGTTCCAGCGCCCAACACCCTTGATGCCTTCTGCTGGATTTTGGGGAAGCCACTGGCGTTCGACACACCAGCGCAAAAATGTCTTCACTATGGCCAGGTAATTGCGGTGTGTGTCGTTGGCGAGTTCATCGCGCAGCGCTGTGTATCGCCTGCGGCAGTACTCCTTGCTGACTGCCCACAAGGGCAGTCGTCGGCGAAGAACCTGCTGAACGCGGCCGGAGAGTGACCCACTCGATCGCGGCGGGGTTGACCAGGCGCAGGGAGTCCTGCCGTCGTGAGCAAAAGTGGCGAGTTCAGGCGCAGTGGAGTGAACAGCACCCATCGTATTGGTGTGAGCGAAGGCTGCGGAACCGGGCACAGCGGCTTGCGCATTCCGGCCATCATGCTCACCCATTCCAGGCATCGCCCGACAGGTGATAGTTGCGCTTCTTGGTGCCGAGGTCGCGTGACGCCGTGGAGGGCGAGAGGATTTCGCAGACCCAGTCGGGCGCCACTCGGGTTGGCATCGTATTGAGGTCTGCGGCGGTCACTCGTTCCATGCGCCACCCAGCGAGGTCCGGCAGGTAGCGTTGCCCTGGCGCTAGCTGGATATCGACTTCGGTCACATCATCGAGGGAGGTCCCTTCTGGTTTACAGGACCCGTCTTGCTCCTCGGTGCTACGTGAGCGATTTCCCGATGCCAGCGTCACCATCGGCGATTTTTGTCACGGCAGGGAGTCCTCCGCTGGCAGGAGCCAGCACGGTCACTGCAGGATCGTGGGCAGTTCGTCACTGTCGGAGGGCACTACGGCTAGTCCCGGTTCGCCGGGTGGGTCGATCGCGCTTCGCCGGCCGGTGCGATCCGACGATACCGTACGACGGCCGGCCTATCACAAGCCGGCCAATCGTTGAGGATGCCCGAGCGATGACGCAGAAAAAACTACCGCACGCAAGCGAGGCATCGGTCCTCGGCACAGTTCTCGTCAACAACGCGGCCATGGCCGAGCTGGGCGCTCGCCGCGTCCACGATTCTCCAATGCGGCTACGGCGACTACGGCAACATCGAGGAGTACCAGGCCGAAGCTGTGCTTGTCGTCTTGGCCGCTCGCCCGGGCATGGGCAAGACCGCGCTGGCCATGGCCATCGCCAAAAAACAGCGCCGAACGCGGGCTCCCAGTGCTCGCGATTTCCCTCGAAATGTCGAAGCTGCAGCTGATGGAACGCCTCCTGTGCGCAGCAGCAGGGTTGAGCACGACGGCGCTGCGCATGGGTCGTCTCACGCGTGAGAAATTTTCGTCGTTGATCGCCCAACTACCGGCGTTGGCTGCATTGCCACTGTCGATCGACGAGGCGCCGAATCTCTCGCTGTCCCAGGTGCGAGCTCGAGCGCGCCGGTTTGCGGCCGAGCGAGGCGGCGGCAACGAAGGCCGCGGGCTCGTGATCGTGGATTACCTGCAGCTCATGCGCGGTACCACGAAGAAAACCAATCAGCAGAACCGGGAGCAGGAAATCGCCGAGATTTCGCGGGGACTGAAAGGGCTGGCCAAGGAGCTCGGCTGGCCAGTGCTGGCTCTATCGCAACTCAATCGGAGCCTGGAATCGCGTCGCGATAAACGGCCCCAGCTCTCGGATCTGCGCGAGTCGGGCGCTATCGAGCAAGACGCCGATGTAGTCAATCGACAGCTACGGAGCCCGATAGCTGGCTCACGGTGCCAGTTAGGGCCGAGGCTGGTGGCCATGAAGAAATGACAGAGCATCAAGCACGGCTGGGTGCGATGGACCTCTCGGCTGTGAGCTCGATAAGGTGACCGACATCGCGAACGCGAGTCTTACCGTGTGTCCAGGATCCTGGAACTGCGCGGCAGCACGCGTCTCCAATCGTGGACACATGAAGAGGATCTCTCCAACAAATTCGGGAGTTGCCGGCAAAAGCTTGGCGGCAAGACCGGGGGAGGGCATCATGGAACGGCTGCGTCGCTATTGTATGTCAGGGCACCACCTCAGATTCGCAGCCAGAGACGGTCAGGTCTGCGCCCCGGATAACGAATAGCGGTGTTGTGCCAAGAAGAGGCAGGGATCGAATGACAATAAACGTGCAGCAGATTTTGGCCGCCGCGGCTCTTGGGCTCCTTGTCGGTGTCTTCATTAAGCCTTTGATTCAGCCTTGGGCCATAAGGCTATTGGCGAAGCTGTTCGGGCCATGGGCCTTCCTGAAAGAGCGCCAAACCCTGACTGGCGCTCGATGCCGCTCAGCCGCGCTGGTGACACCGGCAGCCGGGTCTCGCGTTTTTTGACACGGCCTGCGTGGGGATACCAGTGCACGACGTCGGTGTTGGCGACCTCGGCGACATACGTGGCGTTGTCGAAGGTCCTGGTAGTCGCGTACAACAGCTGGTCGGCGCCATCCCGTACGACTTCCATGCGCTGCTCGAAGCCCAGGGGTCCGCGGCTGTACCAGCCGACCCGGGCGTTTTGATACGAGAAGTCGTGAGTGCGCACGAGATCGCCAGTGCCTGCATCTATGTCGCGCAGCGCGGTGACGCTGTAGCTCGAAACCAGCGGGCCCACACGGCGCAGACAAAACGTTCGATCCGGACACGACCTTTGCTGCGCTTCGTACGTCCGTGTGCGGTCTCGTCCGATAGGGTCGTAGCGAATCGAAATGCGCTGGCCCAGGCCATCGGTGATGGTGCGGGCTAGCTGGCCCCGCGCCATGTTGCCGTAGCGAACGCTGAGCCGAAAAGCCGGGTTTCCGTGCGCGTCGGTGTCACCGTTGTCGCTGGCGCGAAGCAGGTCACCGTCGCCATCGCCGTCGATGTCGGCCACGACAGGCACGGTCAGCTCGGCGGTGTTGCGAATGCCGAGCAAGGTCGGCTCGAATGGGTTGGAGGGCACGATCGGCATGGCGACCCAGCGGATGTACTGGTTGGCAGGATTGCCGATCGGGGCCATGATCTCGGGCAGCCCGTCGTTATTGAGGTCGATTACCCGCGCGCGGGCGAACGAATAACGGGTCATGCGATACCAGTCGTCCCACTCGGGGCGACCGCGCAGGACTGGCGAGCCACCGGTGGCCCTCTGGATATCGGCGAAGCCGCGACCGACGTTGGTCCACAGGCGAACCGGGTTGGCGCGGGTGCCATCGAAGCGCAGAATATCGGTATGCCCGTCGCCGTTAACGTCGACGGTCTTGGTTTGCCATTTGTGCGTGTACGGCAGGGCGATTGCCGCATCGATGCCGCCCAGCAGGAGCCAGCGGTAGATCTCGTCTTCCCGGGCTGTGGTCAGCT
>JAKSDA010000429.1 GCA_022360315.1 Pseudomonadota bacterium | reverse complement strand
GGCACCGGACAAGGCGACAATACGGTGGAGATCATCCATGAATCTCTCATCGAGCGCTGGCCGACCCTGGTCGGCTGGTTGAGCGAGAACGAGGACGAAGCGGCATTTCTGGCCAGATTGCGCAGTGCGGCGCAAGAATGGCAGCGGAGTGGCCAAGCCGACGGACTGTTGTGGCGCGGACAGGCTGCCGACGAGGCACTGTTGTTTTTCAAGCGATATCGCGCCGAGCCGTCGGGCCAGCTGAGCGGACGGGAACGGCATTATCTCCAATCGGTGCACGCATTGGCCGATCGGACGCGGCGACTGCGGCGGCGCATCACGGCTGTAACCATCGCATCGCTGAGCGCGATGGCGCTGGTGTTGGGGTATTTGACCATTCTCGCCGGACAGCAGGCCAGCCGGGCGCAGAAACAGGCAGTACACGCCCGCAACGCCACTCGCATGGCAGTGGCCCGAGAGCTGCACGGCGACCCGACCACAGTGTTGTCGTTGCTGCGCGAGCTCGAGCCACCGACCTTGCCCCGGGGCTGGTCGGATGTGGCCAAAGAGGCCTTGCATGCCAGGGTCGCCCATGCGGTCCTGGCCCATTCTGCCTCGGTGATTAACGCGGACTTCACTCGCGACGGATCGCGCATCCTGACCGCCCAGTCGGACGGGGTTGTGCGGATATGGCCGGCCGATGGCAGCGGCGAGCCGGTGGTTCTGTCGGCAGCCGGGCACAAGCTCTTCGCGGCATCACTCAGCCCCGACAGCAGCCAGATCGTGCTCGGAACCTCCGATGGCACGATCCTATTATGGCCGGCCGACGGCAGCGGCGAGCCACGGCAATTGAGCGGTCACAGCGACCATGTCTTCAACGTCCGATTCAGTCCCCATGGCGATCGAATCGTCAGTGCGTCCATGGACAAGACCGCGCAGGTGCAGCGGGTCGACGGCAGCGGCGAGCCGGTGGTTCTCCGCGGCCATGGTCACTATGTCCAGTCGGCCGCATTCAGTCCGGACGGAGCCCGCATCGTCACTGCGGCGCTGGACAAGACCGTGCGGATATGGCGGGCCGACGGCGGTGGACAACCTGTGGTTCTGCGCGGTCACGAAAGCTACGTGCACTGGGCCGAGTTCAGCCCTGACGGCGAGCGGGTAGTCAGTGCGTCGGCCGACAAGACCGTGCGGATTTGGCCAGTGAACGGCACCGGCGACGTCGTGATCATGCGCGGTCACAGTGATTCGGTGCGCCGGGCGTCGTTTAGCAACGACGGCACTCGCATCGTCAGCGCGTCGTTCGACCGCACTGCGCGGGTGTGGAACGCCGATGGTACCGGCGAGGCGATGATTCTGCCCGGTCATTCGAATGTTGTTCTGACTGCGAATTTCAGTCCTGATGGCACCCAGGCGGTCACTGCGTCGACGGACATGACCGCGCGGGTATGGCGCATCACCGACCGCAGCGATCCGCTGGTATTTCGCGGTCACAAACATGCCATCTGTAGCGCAACCTTCGACCCCCAGGGCCGTCATATTGTCACCGGTTCATTTGATGGAACAGTACAGCAGTGGCCGGTCGATGGCGGGGCCGAGCCGATCGTTCTGCAGCGTCATGCCGAACGGGTCAATTCGATTGCCTACAGCCGCGATGGGACTCTCATTGTCACGGCTTCATTCGACAAAACAGCGCGGATATGGCACGCCGATGGCACGGGCGAGCCGGTCAATTTGCGCGGACATGATGGACTGGTTTTTTCGGCCCGGTTCAGTCCGGACGCAAGCCGTGTAGTCACCGGTTCGGCAGACAGGACAGCGCGGGTATGGCGCGCTGATGGCAGCGGAGAACCCATCGTGTTGCGGGGTCACAATGGTATCGTCTACGCGGCCGGGTTCAGCCCGGATGGCAGCCGTATTGTCACCGGTTCCAGTGACAACATCGTTCGGGTGTGGAGTGCTGATGGAACCGGTGAGCCATTGCAGCTGCGCGGCCACGAGCAAACCATTTCGGCGGCGGAATTCAGTCCCGATGGACAGTTCATTGTCAGCGCCTCGCACGACAAGACCGCGCGGCTGTGGCGTGCCGATGGCAGGGGGGAGGTCCGGGTGTTGCGCGGCCATGACAACATCCTCTATGGGGCTGTGTTCAGCCCCGACGGCAGGTGGATCGCCACGGCCTCGTTCGACAGGACAGTGCGTTTGTGGCCGATTGCCGGCGGCGAACCAGTGGTTTTGCGCGGCCATGACGACCTGGTTTACTCGGCGGAGTTTGACCGTGCGGGAGCTCGGATCGTGACTGCGTCGCTCGACAGGACCGCGCGGGTGTGGAGCGATTTGCAGCCGCTCGGCATTGACGATATCAGGTTGTGGACTCGAACCGCGTACTGCATGCCAGTGGCGCGGCGCGAGGAGCTGTTGGGAGTGAGCAACGAACTGGCCACAGCCAATCGAGAGCGGTGCCTCGACCGGGTCGCTTCGGCCGCAGAGGCCGCGGCCGCTCTGCCCCGGCCAGCTGGAAAACCGGCCATTGAGCGAGGCCGCCCCCGTAGAACGCTCTGAATCATCCATTCAATGGTGCCTGACATCGCGGCCCGTATGCTGGACTGACCTTGTATGCCGATGAATCGAGACTTGCCGAACCCACCTGGCAAGACCGATCCGTCGACCACAAAACCCAACCGCCGGGACGTGGAGACGGGCGAGGGTTCCGGCCAAATTTCGCCGAACCCCGGCAGTGGCGACGAGTGCTCCGAACAGAAGTTTGATGATCCTCAGATGACCGAGCTGATGGGCGCTCATGGCGACATGACCGCGACCACGATGACGTCGACCAGAATCCTTGTGGACGGCCTGGAGCGCGGTTTCGAGAGTGCTGACGGGGTGCTTGTGGTCGGCGCCAAGGTCAAGCATTACGAGGTGGTCCGCCCCCTGGGCCGGGGCGGAATGGGCCAGGTGATGCTCGCGCGAGACACTCGCCTCGGCCGCCTGGTCGCGCTGAAATTTCTCCACAGCAGCAAGCAGACGCGCAGCGACCGCCTCATCAATGAGGCACGCGCCACTGCGCGCCTCGCCCACGACAACATCATACGCCTGTACGAACTCGACGAGTACATGGGCAGCTGGTACATGGCTCTGGAGTACATTGATGGCCTGTCGCTCAAGGCGTGGACTCACCTGCGTATCGAGCGCGATCGAGCGGCCCATCCCGACCACGCCGATAGCGGCTGGCCGGGTTTGCCACCCGGTCGCGCGATCGAGTTGGTGATGCCTGTGGTGCGCGCCCTGGCCTATGCTCACCGGGCTGGAGTCGTCCACCGCGACCTCAAGCCGTCGAATATCATGCTGACCAGAGACGGCGCGGTCAAGGTTCTCGACTTTGGCATCGCCCAATTGCTCGATACAGCGCTGTCCGCCCCTGTTGAAGGCGGGCAGGCTCCGGTGCAGACAGGCGCATTGACCCGAACAGACGTGCTCGTTGGGACCAGAACCCATATGGCTCCCGAGCAGTGGCGCGCCGATCCGATCGATCACCGCGCCGATCTGTGGGCCGTCGGGATCATCCTGTACAAGCTGATTACCGGCGCGCACCCATTGTCTCCGCTATCCCTGGCCAGGTTGCAAACCGTGGCCAACCTCGACGTGCCCATGCCCCGGGTGACCGACCTGCGTCCAGATCTGGGCAAGCTGGCCACCATCATCGATCGCTGTCTGATCAAGCGGCGAGACGATCGCATCGAGTCGGCCGAGGCTCTGCTCGTCGAGCTGGAATCGGTATCGCGTCCGCACCGGGGTCGCGACGACGGGACCAGCCCATATCCGGGTCTGGCGGCATTTC
>JAKSDA010000197.1 GCA_022360315.1 Pseudomonadota bacterium | reverse complement strand
TTCCACAACACGAACACTTCGGCCTGCGCTCCCAGTTGCGCCGATGCGCGATCTCGGTGCCCTCCAACATCGTCGAAGGCTCCGCGCGTCACAGCGAGGCAGACTGCCTCCGGTTTCTCGACATAGCCTACGGCTCTGCGCGAGAGCTCCAGTACCAGCTGTCGCTGGCAAATCGCCTTGGCTATCTCGACAGCGATACGTACCAGGAAATGCGTCATCGTAGTGTCGAGACTGGCAAGGTGCTCGCGGGCCTCATACGCTCACTGCGCAGGTAGCACTTCTCCAGCCTCCGGCCTATAGCCTCCAGCCAGCGCGGCCGACCTCCGTGTTTGCTCCAACGTCGCATGAACGTCCGACTCGGGATGAACTACTTTGGTTGCGGCCAGGGGCCGCGCTAGGTACTCCGCGAGCGACGGCGCCGTGGCCGCACATTCAACGCATGCTGTGCTTTGAACCAGGTGTTCTCATCAACGATTGCCGGCAGGCCCTCTTGGGTGTGTTCTCCCCGGTACGCCGACATCCGCAGTATTCTGGCAACACTGGATTGATGCCAGCGCTTCCCTTGCGAGGCAGGGATACCCCGCGCATTCAGCTCGCTGGCGATGGTTCCCACCCCTTGGCCATTGAGGCAACGCTGATACATCTCGCGGACGATTTCTGCGCGCGACTGGTCAACGCTCCACTCGCGTTGGTCGCGATCCCAGTCGAGTCCGTACGGGACGAATCCCGCGCCACTGTATCCGCCATCCGCCGCGATGCGCTTGCGGCCTGCCTGGGTCCGCTTGGCAATTTTGCGGCGTTCCTGCGCCGCAAAGAACGTTCGCAGATAGTAATCAAGCTCGCCCAGCTCCTTGCTCGGGTCAATGACGCGACCGTTGCAATCTACGATGACGGCATCCGCCTCCCGAGCGATGCCGAAGATCGCCAGCCGATCCCGCGGATCGTCCGCGCGGGCTCCCAAGCCGCGGTCGACGTCCCATAGACGCAACTCGTCGAATCCGTCGCCCGCGAGTTCGAGTAGCTGCTGGCCTTGCTCCGTTTGCTCCAGGGGAATCGCCGCCGATACGGCCAACGCCTCGATCCGCGCGATACGAACGCCGGGGCGGGTTCGAGCCAATCGATCGAGCGATCGCCGTTGCGACTCGGGAATCTCCCGCTCGACCTGGGTACGGCCGCTGACGCGGATTATTGCTCGGGAACCGGGGCTGTTCTGCGAGCTCTTCGAGGCAGCGGTGTACGAGGACGGCCCGCCGCGAGGCAAAGCCGTCGATCAAAACCCGAGCCCTGCGATTCGGCGGTTGGCACGACGACGCCCACGCCGATTGCGATCAAGACCAGGCCGAAGAGCGCACTCGGGATTGCTGTACCCCAGGCGAACCCACAACGCCCCATCTTGAGAGCGATGACAGCAAAAGCGATCAGTAGAACGCCAATCGGTATGATCAATGCGATCGCTTCGAGCTTCTCACTGCGAAACTATGTATCGATGGCATCGAGAAAAGACATCCGGCCGGCTCCGTTATGCACGTTCGTGGGTCCGTCTGGATAGTAAAAGCCTAATGAACTCCCGTGAACTCACGCCTCATCCGCTCCGGCGTTGTTCCCGTCCAGTCATTGAAGGCTCGAAAAAACGAGTTGGGGTCCTCGAATCCGAGCAAGAATGAGATCTCCGCGCCCGACAGGGAGGTCGTGCCCACATAGTGTCGCGCCAGAGCCTCTCGCGTTGCGCTCAACACTTCTTGAAATGAGGTGTTCTCGCCTTGAAGCCGGCGCTGGAGCGTGCGTTTGCTCAGCGCGAGTTTTTTTAACACGGCATCCATCGATGCCTGACCACTGGGTAGAAGCTCGAGAAGGGCCGCGCGGACCCGATCCGCGATGGTCGCCGATGCATCGAGATCGGCAAGCCGCCGCCGCAGCTCAGGCTCGAACGTGCGCCACATTGACTCGTTCGCGGTGAGGAACGGACGCAGGGCGTCCACCTCCGAGAAAACCACGGCTGCCTGGTTTCCCTGCCGCACGGAACAGCCAAAAAAGCGCTCGTATTCGTCAAGCGGCTCGACAGGGATATCGCTCACCACCTGTAAGGGTTTGATCAATTCTCTGGTCCCGATTCGAGCAAGCTGGACGATAAAGGTCAGCTCGGCTGCGACCAGAGAAGGTGGCGGATTGACAGTGCCATCCAGCCACTCACACGAGAGGCTCACAACCCCTGTCTCCTCGGTCACGTGGAGAGCTTGTGGGGCTACCAATCTCTTGTAGTGGCTGAGCCGCTGCATTGCTATGAGCATGTTGGGACTGCACATCGCCGCAAAGATGGGTGGGTAAAAAAACTCCGTCGTTACCGCCTGACCCAGCCGCAGCGGAAATAACGGATCGTTTACTTCCTCCTCGATGGCTCGCCAAAACCGGAAGTACTCATCGGTCTTCAGGGTCGCACGTGGTCGCGAAAAGAGATCCTCGGGAAGGGTCGCCCGACGCAAAACGTCGCTCGCAACAATGCCGAGGTCCTTGAGAAGTACCTGCCAGCCCGGTTCCACCGGGAAGTCTGAAGGTCGGCCCATGTTCATGAGAATAGCGCCGCAGATGAAAGCGCGAACTAGCAGAACACGCCAACGCCATAACGATTCACGCCAGCAATCCTCTTCATCTATTTGAAATTATTGATCTTCACTTCCTGGACGCCAGTCGCATGTCCTATGGCGTGTTTCCCGCGAAGAGTAGACGGCTTCTTTTTTCTTGATTATGAAAATGAAAATCATTATCATTTTCGAAAGAAAACCGATGGCCAGCCTGCCGAATCATCCACCACATGAATCCGCCTGCATTCGTTGTGGCAGCGCGACAGAACAACGCTGCGTTAGCCAGTTTCGCTGCCCTTGCGGCCCAACTGGGTCAAGGACCGGATCAAAACGGACGCACCATGAAAAACTCTACCAACTTTTTTGCCACGACGGATCTCGCACAGAATTTTGCGGTGCCTGGGGCGGGTGACGAGATAAGCACATCTATTCAGGTGAATCTCGGGCCTGTGCAGGAGACGTTGTTGATTCCGCTCTTAGGTCGTGCGCAAGAAACCCAAAAACAGAACGGCCTACTCAGGGACGAAAAAGCCGTCCAGATCGTTGCGCAGCTCGACTATGATTTCTCGAAATGGAAAGGTACCCGGAGCCTGATCTGGGCCAGCCTGCGCACGCGCATATTCGATGGCTACGTCGAAGAGTTCCTCGCCAGACATCCGCGCGGAACAGTGGTCGAAGTGGGTTGTGGCCTCAATACGCGCTTTGAGCGCATTGATAACGGTCAGGCCACGTGGGTTGAACTCGACCTGCCAGACACGATCGCCCTGCGCAGACAGTTCTTTGCCGATGGCCCACGCCGAAGCATGATCGCCACCTCAGTTCTCGATTCCGGCTGGATGGACACAGTCGAGTCCACGGGTGGTCCATGGATATTTATCTCCGAGGCCGCACTGATCTATCTCGATGCAGCCGATGCGCAACGCGCGATAAGCTCGATTGCCGCACGGTTTGCAGGTGCATTTATTGTGTTCGACACGACCTCCCAAAAATTGGTCGAAGCCCAGGCAAAGCACGATGCAATGCGCCAACTGGCGCGCGCCAGTTGGTTTCGCTGGAGCTGTGACGACCCGCGCGAGGTCGAGTCATGGGGTGTTGGCCTCAGCATCCTGAACTCCAAAACCCTACTCGATGCAGAGAGCGACTTGATCGCGCGATTACCGCCAATCATGCGACTCATTATGCGCTTTGCGCCATTCCTGTTGCGTTCGCGTATGTCTGGCTACCGTCTCAATCTCGCGGTGGTGGCAAACAAGTAGAAAGTGGGTCATGAGAGCGCCAGGCCGCCGGCCCAGGAAGCCAAGAGCACACTGAAAAATCAGGCGATGAATAGACTCACACAACCATTTGATGTCCTTGGCGACGATCGCGTGCGCCGCGTACTCCGCAGGCTTCACGAGGAAGCTGCTCGGCAAACACCGCGATTGCTACTCCACTACTTGCCAAAACTGCCCGCACTGCTTCTCGGAAGACCTATTCGCTTCCGTAGCTCGGATATATCCGGCTTTTATGCCGACAAGTTCATCGCGCTAGAACCGGCCCAGGCCGCCTTCTGCTACCTCGCGGCACGTGCGCTGCGGGCCAAGACTATCGTCGAGTTCGGCACCTCATTTGGTGTCTCGACGATTTGGCTGGCCGCAGCGGTGCGCGACGGTGGCGGTGGCAAGGTCATTGGGACAGAGATCGTCCCCGACAAAGTCGCCCGCGCTCGCGACCATGTCGAGGAAGCCGGGCTTTCACAATGGGTCGAAATTCGCCAGGGGGATGCACTCGTTACCCTGCGCGACCTCGATGGCGATGTCGACCTTCTCCTCAATGATGGATTTCCCGAGCTAGCACTGGACGTCGTCAAACTGGTAGCGCCGCGCATGCGCGCCGGCGCAGCAGTCATCACTGACAATGTAGGAACCTTCAAGGCCAACTACACCGACTATATGACTCACATGACGTCGCCAGAGAGCGGCTTCCAGACGGCAGTGGTTCCCTTTAAATCAGGCACCGCATTCTCGGTGCGCAGCACGGGCATTTCCATACAGGACCTTGAGTAACGGTATGGAGTGTCAAGTCTGCTGAGAAATTGCTTATGTCAAACCTACTACTTTCGAGCAGAGCCAATTTCACAAAACACGATGTGCTAACGCTCGCACAGTACTCCCTGCTGCGCCCGGCTATTTTCGAACAGATGATGGCGATCAAGCGGCGCCGGCGCATTGCAGTTGGGCAAGACGCGACCGTGGTCTTCGAGAATCGCGCTATCGTTTGGTTTCACTTGCACGAGCGACTCCGCGCAGACAAGGTCACCGACTCAGAGCGGCGAGCAGCCATCATGGCCGAACACCGGGCGTTACTGCCGGCACCGGGCGAACTGCGAGCGAGCCTGCTCATCGATGGTGATGACTTGGATCGCGGTGCGGCCCTGGCCAAGCAGCTAGCAGGTCCTTTTTCTCCGGTGTCACTACGTATTGGCGGCACGCGCGTTCGGGGCGATGTTCTCGATCCCATGCCCAATGCCGTGCATTACCTCCGTTTCGACGTGCGCGCCGCAGTTCACGAGATTTTCGACCCTAACTGTCAATTCACCCTGTGTCTCGCATATGGCACCATGGCGACCCGTATCGGACTTTCTCCGCAAACACGTCGCGAACTCATATGCGACCTTGGCCTCAACGTACATCACCCAGAACAAAGTCAGTTGGACTGGCATTACGGTCGTACCTTGGAGAGGCCGATGTAATCCGCCGGGCCATGACCGTGATGCGGAATTGCTGCAGCCCAACAGCCGCGGTCTCGCTCAGCTGCTGCTGCAGCCGCCGCAGCTGCCGCGCGCAGCGTTGTCCGGACTCGACGAGTGGTCGTGGTCATGATCGTGGTTGTGGTCGTGGTCGTGGTCATCCTTGAACGGAGCGATGACCTGCCCGATGAAGTTGCGCGGTCCCTGGCGCAATATCGACGCCACAAATACCAGAGTCAGCGCGACCAGACACAGAATCGGAAATAGTCCGTACTCATGCTCGGCTGACTCGTGCAGCTCGATACCGGTCACATCGTCGAGGATCAAATTGAGGCCGAGCCCCAGCACGATGGCCATTCCGGCAATGGTCCCGGCAAAAAGTAGAGCGATTCGCCGGCTGTGCAGGTTGCCCAGTACGCCGAACGTGGTGACGTTGGTCGCCGGACCGGCGAGCAAAAAAGCCAGAGCAGCGCCAGGCGAGATACCCTTGTGGATGAGTACTGCGATCAACGGCGTGGCGCCCGAAGCACAGACATAAACCGGCATGCCGAGCACGGCAAAAAGTGCCACGTCCACGCCAAACGGCAGCGACGTGATCCACTCGCCTTCGATCAGCGGCTCGGCAAACGACGCTATAACCAGACCCAAGAGCAGCCACGGGCCGATGTGATCGACGATCTCGCCAAAGCCAAAACGCAAACCGACCCGAACCCGGTACCAGAACGTGCTGCGCACGACGTCTTGGGTTCCATAAGATGCAATGGCCGGCACGCCGGCGCGCACCGAATCGGCCATGGTCCCCACCACCGCTCCGACCACGAGCGCTACCGCCACACTCGCAACGACACGAGCGACTGTCATATCTGCGCCGAGCAGAGGCAAGGAGATCAAAACCGCGTCCAGACCGAGTTCGGGAGTGGCGACCAGAAACGCCATGGCCGCGGCTGCAGGGACACCGCGGTTGATCAGCGAGCGGTAGAGCGGAATGACGCCACACGAACAGATGGGCAGGGGCAGACCGAATAACACGCCGCGCATCGAGTCACGCCAGGGCCGGCCCGTTCGCATCCAGCCCAGCGAGGCCTGCGGCAAGTAGACCTGGACCAGCCCGGCCAAGGCAAAGGCGAGCAAAAGAGCCGGCGCGCTTTCCAGGGTCAGAGTGGTGAAGGTATTGACAAAATCGATTCCGCCCAGCGAGCGCTGAAGCGGCATATGAGTATCGGCTAGCAAGGCGACCAGGACCAGGCCGATCACCGCGCCCATGCCGGCAAACATCCTGCCATGGCCTCCACTCGGCGGCAAGGAGGCAGGATGCGGCCGGTGGACGACCACGTGAAGGAGCGATCCGGCGACCAGAGCCTGAAACAGCGATACCCAGCTGCTGTCGACCAACGTGTCGACAACGCCGCCAAATGCGTAGCCGCATACCGTGGCCACACACAGCGCAGCAAGGGTCGCAATGGCAGCGAGCAAACCCACACTCGGCCGGAGCAGCCACCAGATCGTCACCGCCACAGGCAGACGGTGAAGCGCCACGGCGATAGCCAGAACCGACATATGATCGCCACCGTGATCATGAGAGACGTTCGGGCTGCCCAGGGCCACGCCGTCGAGAAAAGCGTGTACCACCAACCCGATGCAGGCCAGCGCCACAGTTGCAGCGTGCGCGCTTCGCGCGGCGTGATGCAGGTTGTTCTCGATCAGCCCGGGACCGAGAAAACCGGCCACCGCAACGACCAGGGCGAGAGGCCCGGCAATCGCGATGGCATGGGGCAGAATGTGTACGACCACCAGCCCGGATACGGCGATCATCACGAAGCCGTCGAGCATCAGAAGAGCGCGGCGGGCCGAATCGGCCGCGCGGTATAAAAGCGGCCCGACGGCGAGAGCGAGGAGACTTACGATGAGCGGAAACATGAGCTGATCGGTTCTGTGCTAACCCGTTGATGATACGGCACGGCATCATATCCATGCCCATTTCTTCCAGGCCTACTCTCTTTTACCCCGAAACGGCCCGCCGGCGCTTGTCGTGGCGCTCAGATGTCCCGGTCCGACGTCGAAACAATGCGCAGAAGCAGCTCGCGCTGAATTGGCTTTTGCAGGATCTGGTTGTCGAGTCGTGCCAGACCGGACTCCACGCTTTCTTCGAACACACCGCCGGTGAGAAAGACGATGCGACGCTCCATACCCGGACGGCTCTCAGCAATGGCTCGATGCACATCAAGACCGCTGAAGTCGGGCATCATGACATCGCACAGAATCACGTCGAACTCTTCGCGCTGGCACAACTCGGCAGCTGCCCTGCCGTCTTCCAGGGCCACGACATCATGCGTCGATAACAGTCGCTCGATCGTCTGCCCGACCATCGGATCATCGTCGATCAAGAGGACCCGGCGATGACGCCGCAACGCCGAGATAGAGGCAGCGCGAGAATGCTCGTCTCGCTTGCTCGGCGACGCGTCGCCAACTGGCAGGACCACGTGAAACATGGTGCCGCTGTCCCGACCCGAATCGACCAGGTGGATGCTGCCCCCCAGCGATTCAACCAGGTTGTGGGTGACAAAGAGCCCGAGCCCGGTGCCGATGTTCGGCTCCTTGGTTGTAAAAAATGGATCAAAAACGCGCTCGCGAATGTCCGCTGGAATGCCTGGTCCTGTATCCCATATTTCCACGATTACATGCCGTTCATCGTCGGTCGAAGTGGAAACACCGATCTGGTGGCGATTGGCTTGACCGACCGGGAGAGCCTGAGCTGCGTTGACCAGGAGGTTGAGAAAGATCTGCGCCAGCCGCTGACTGTCGGCGCGCACCGGCGGGGTCTCGGAGTAGTCCCGGATCAGCCGAGCGCGGTGTTTGATCTCATTGTCGGCCATTCGTACCGCGAGCTCGAGCGCATCGTGGACATCGGTGGTCTGCTCCTGGCCGGCGTGGTTGGTCTGCCCGAATGATTTCAGATCGCGCACGATGGTGGCGATCCGCTGGGCGCCGTCGATCGATGCCGAGAGAGCGCGTTTGATCTCACTCCATCCGCGGTAATCGGACGCCTCGGCAGCGATGTCGATCTCTTCGAGCACATATTCGATGTTGCCCATAATGTAGCCGAGCGGATTGTTGATCTCATGGGCGGCCCCGGCGGCCAGCGTACCCACAGCAGCGAGCCGATCGGCGATGAGCAGTTGAGACTCCCTGCGCAGATAATCGGCGTATTGCCTGACCGCCTTGTCGACCAGGACCGCGAGCTGCCACAGATCATCGCCCTTTCGAACATACCCAAAAGGACGGTACTGATTGATGATTTCATATGGGTCTTTGAGATTCTGAAAGGCCGAAAAAAAGATGATCGGCAGGTTGGGGAAGCGTTTCTTGATGATTTCGTAGACCCAAAAACCATCTTCGCCATGTAGTTTGATATCCAGAATAACCGCGTGAATCGAGCTGTCCATCAGGGCGATGCCTTCCGGACCGGACCCGCATGTAACCACCCCGTACTGATCCTCGAATGCAAACTCGAACGCACTGCGCACCGCTTGATCATCGTCGATGACGAGCACATTGGGACGGCGTACCGGCGGTACGATTCTCGCAGTATGAGGCATCCAGCTCCTATGAAAGTCGCCCGAGCGGACTCATATAGAGCCACTACTGTACACATTTTGAACGATCAGATGCGCACTCTTGTCGCCCGGCCACGCACCAAAACACACGGCTGTGATTTGCCTCATCACTGCCTGTCAAGGCCTGTCGTGATCTCTCATCAAGGTGCAGCAGTTTGGTGACGAAGCAACCATCATTTTCTTGCGCAGGCATCGAGTTGTTCCAACCTGCGACGGATACATGTTTCACGGTAGAAGAATGTATTCCCCTCTCTAGCAATGGGCGTGCGACACCGGGCCCATTTTGGGATTCTGGCGTACATGGTGCACTCATGTGCACGTCGAGGGATCGCAGTCAACTGACTGCCACGGCCCCAGCCGTGGGTCGCTGCCGCCTCTGTGACCATCTGGTTGAATGAGTCTCGCAGCGTCGTCAACCGGTCAATGTCGGCTTCATCGCCCATGAGCGCCAGATAATGCTCGCCGGCCCCGGCATTATCCCAATTGTTTTCGATAAAACGCGCAGCGACCGTACCCGACTCGGATACAGTCACGCGAGCCCCGGCAAAACTCGCCGCGGCCTGTTCGAGGGCGCTGACAAAACTCCCGTCCTGCAACCCGCTGTACGGCACACCGCCACTGTCGCGCAAATTGAGAAAGATCATCTGATCCTCGAATGCCATGTAGCCGCCTCCGAGGCCGTCATTAATTGTGGATGCGTGGACAAAAAACTCATGGGCATTATCGGGATTCAAGTCGCCGTCGGAAAAGAGTACAATGGCATATCCAGTATTGCCGTCGGCAGCTGCGAAATCGGTCACCAGTACGCTCCACTGATACATGACGTGTCCCAGGGCTGCGGCCAGTTGATCGATTTTTGCTGCTGTTTCGACCCCTTCGCCACCGATCTTGAGCCGAGACTGCATGGAAGGGTTGGTCTGTAATAGATACCCGCCTGGCATGATATGGCTTTCGGCTGTGAGTGCCTCGACACCGACCGCAGCCATGATATCGGGAACCAGCTGGTCAAAGACTTGCTGGGTGAATTGCAGCTTTTGCTGGTAGGTTGCATTGCTGGCGTCGACGCTGCCCTGGTCGAGCTCCACGCCGACGCCGGGTATTGCCTCGTATGACAGCTGAAGAGTGGTCTCGTCGCCCCCGGCGCAGCCGGCCAAAAAGGCGATGAACAGAGCGGCGAGCAACACAGTCGAGCGGGCGATAGTCCCTATACGTGCCATGACGTCTCCTTTCGATTCATTTCGCGACCCAGATAGGGGACGCTGCGCCCCCCACTTTGTCAAGAATGCGCTGCGGCAGGGCTCAATGACCAGAGGTTACGGCAGAGAATGCAAAGGAGATTTATTACTGAGCGGTCGGCTATTCGATCGGGGAGGGCATTGGACCTAGCTGATCGTGGGAACCCAGTGCTCGGCCAGTACAAAGCCCACGAATCGCAGATGATGGAGGAGCACGAAGTAATAGACCACAAACGTGGCAAACACTCCCACCACGGCGAGCGCCCTGTGGCAGTGACGCCAGAGCAAATAACATCCCAGCGACACCAGCGTCAGTTTGCCAATCAAGAATGGCACGGGCCCGAGCAAAACCAGGGATTCCATCAGTGGATTGCTCTCTGTGGCGATACTTTCGGCCAGCCAGTGCATGGTCAAGAGCGCGTCGGCCACGTTGAGTGCCAGGACAGCGAGAAGAATGCCCCTGAGCCAGCGAAATTGATGAGGGTGACCTATGGAAAAACGGAGAGCTGAAAACGACATGGATACTGAAGAACTACCTAGTATTTCATAATGGCAGATAGTCCTACATTGTCAATTGATTGATTCTGCCATTCGCCACGCCATCTGCTGCGGTCGTATCTGCCGGCAAGCTGTGACAATGCCGCGCCCCGTCCTTCTCTGGTATCCGGCTAATAGTCGATCCGGTAGCTGACCATCTCGCCGAGCACCGACCGGAACTGCGCCTCGTGCCAGCTGTCGCCGCGATCGCCGGTCGAGATGCGCAGCTCGTCGATGATTCCGTTCAGCGGATCGCGAGGATTGCCCTGCGAGACCCGCTCGTTCTTGGCTCCCAGGCGCACCGATGAGCCATTCGCGATGCCACGCTCCGCGGGGATCATCGGGGAGTTGTTGTTCGGCAAGCCGGCGGCGATCTCACGTACAGCGGCGGTGACTGCGACGGAACCCAAACCGCGCTTATCGATCGCCCGCCGATCACCGAATACGCCCATGGTTACCATTGTGACGGCGTATGTGGCGAGCCAGTATCGCCATTGCCTGCTCTGCGCTGTCGGCGCCGAATACTCGGTCAGCGGGGAAGTCTGGATATCTCACTCGCCGGTCGATCCGGGTGTCGGCCAGTCGTTCGCTCCAGCCGCCGCATCGCATGGCGATGATGAGACGCCGATGAATCCAGGCAAACGCGATCTCCGACAGTGTTCCGGCGCCACCGCCGATCGCGATGATGGCCTGGGACTGGGCAACCAGCTGATTGCGGCCGTGGTCCAGGCCCGTGGGGATGGCCAGATCCACGTACTGGTTTGCCGAGCGGGCATCGCTGCCCGGGAGGATGCCGACCGTTGCACCTTCAAACCAGTTTTTCGAAGCCCGGGCACCACGGCAGGCTGCTTCCATCACGCCGCTCAGCCCACCGGTGATCACGCGATACCCGGCATCGACCAGAGCACGTCCGATGTCCTCGGCGAGCCGATCCCGCGCCGAGCCAGTAGCGACCTGCGCATCGCCGATCACGGCCACGCTCACTCGTCGCTGTCCATGGCTCGTCGCCTGTTGCTCCTGGCTCATGCCGACCTCTTCGCCCCGACCAACGGAGTCTTGGCCACGATCCGCGCAATGACTCGTTCGCGCTCCTCCCGCTCGGTGCCCTTGCCGGCCCCGGACGGCTCGTAGAAGTACAGTGGCTCGGTGATATGCACCGGATTTTCGGCCATCTCGACGATCGGCATCATAAACGCCCAGTCGCTGGCAACATCGATATAGTCACCGTCGAGTCGCAAAGCGTGATCCGGTATGGCGTCAAAAAGCCGCTTCTTAAACGATCGCAAATGCTGCCACACGTTGCCCCCTCGCCGCTCGCGCGGTCGGTCGAAGCATACTGGGTAGTCGGCCACCTTATCGGTCCGCAACATGGAGCCCACAGTGACGTCAGCTCCCTGTGCATATACCACCGCGAGCTGTTCGAGGACCCGATCGCCGATGAGAGCATCATCGGCATCGAGGGTCACGATCACCGACTCGGGATTCGCGCATACCCGCCGGATCGCGGTCACTGTGTTGGCCAACAATCCACGCCGCCGCCGGGTGCGAATAGCCGTACACCGCTGTCCGAGAGACTCGACCGCAAGGTCGAAATGCTCTGCAAACATCGGGTCGGATCCGTCGTCGATAACCACTGCGCCCCACTCGGCTCGGCGCTGGCGGATCATCGAGGCCAGGCAGCGACGAAATCGGCCCGCGGGCACATTGCGACCCGATACCACGAAAACGAACGATTCTCGCCGGGCAGGCCCCATCCAGTCGGCTATGGTTCCGGTCCAATCCACGTTGCCCTTCTGCACCGGTGGGACCACGCCACACTCGAGCCGATCCATCACCGCCAGCCAGTCCTCGGCATTGCGTTTGCGGGCGTTGGGCGGATGCACGTAGAAAGTCCTGCGATCCCCGCCGCGATACGATCGGCCCGACCCCTGTCTGACCGCCACATCCACTGCTCTGTGCCACGGTCGAGCCAGGCGCTCTCCATCGAGCCAATTCGGCAATGGACGGGCATCGCGGAGCCGAGCCAGATCGATCAACCCGGCTCGCACCTCGACGCGCCACGCGCCTCGGTTCCCACGCGCCGAATAGGGCCGATCGCGGTCCATTGCAATGTTGAATGACACGGTGAGCGCCGCTTGATCGTCAGCCATCACTGCGAGCATATCGACCAGATAATCGTGACTGCGATCCAGCCTGGCCACCATGATGTCGGCGTCGACCTGCAGCACATACCGTGTCTTGCACGCCTCGAATCCAGCCAGTGTCGAAGCGATTTGTGCCCCGGTCGCCCCGTGCCCACGCCGACACGCGATGCCGAACCAGGTCTCGTGCAACGACGCCGAAATCGCTCCGTCAACGGGTCCCTCGACAACCCGGTCGATCCAGCCCCGCCTGACCAGACGACGCGCGACGTCGCGCAGATCGCCCAGGCTACCGCGGGCGTATTGTCGCAAGAATCCATCGTCTCGACAGTCGAGCACCAGGAGACGCTCGGCGAATGCCCTCGGTTGCTCCAACTGCGAAACGATATGTCGAACCTGATCTTCGAGAGTCGCGACCTCCATGGCACATGCCTTGATCATCAAGGTGACCGTTTCGCATTCCTCGGGGCGTCCGGCCGCGCCTGGCAGCGGTACCAGAGGCTCGAGCTCGAATGCAAGCTGATCCGACGCCGGTTCGAATCGCTCTAAATCCACCGTGGGCTCCTCTGCGCGGCGACACACGGCCAATCCCGCCCGGACAAATTCGCGCCGCAACTGTCGCTCGGTGCGATGCACCTCGCGACGCACCCGGCCACTCGCACGTATTCGTTTGTGCCAGACAAATGTACTCTCGTACTGGGCGCCGGCCGGTAATACGCGATCGGCCTCGGGAGTTGGGCCACCAAATGTAAAATACGGATTGCAAACCGACACGATCACCCGGCCATTCTCGGCGACCAGGGCTCGCAAATCGCGCAGAATTGCCCGTAGCTCGTCATCGTCTTCGATAGTGCAGAGCACGCGCCGACAAACCACTACATCGAATAGTCCGGCCCCCAGTACTTTTCCTCGCTGGTGAGTAAACCGCAGATTGGGCAGTCCCTGACACCGCGATTGCCAGTGCGCCCGATGGGCATCATCGGGATCGTAGCCCAGGACTTGCCCACCGAGCTTTGCCATATCACGGGATACGCGCCCCTTGCCACAGCCATAGTCCAGAATCCGCCGGGGTCGGCCCATTACTTCGCAGTCCGGACTCCGCCGGAGTCGGCCCATTACCTCGCATACGAGCTCAACCGGAGTCTCGTACTGTCCTGTCACTCGTTGAACCGCCTCGTAGAAGCGTTCGAATCCCTCGAGCTCGGCTATCTCGGTGTCGCACAGCGCTCTGCGCATGAGCGCCTTGAGGTCGCCGCGATTGGCCCATCGATACGATAGATAAGCTCGCCGGCACATCATCTCGAACTCGCGCACACTGTCGAGAGGATGGATATCTGAGCCATAATCGATCAGCCGGACCTGTCCGTCGACCACGCGCAGATTGTCGGGATGGATGTTGCGGCACACGATACCGCGCTGCCAGCATTCGGCGAGCAGCTGGACCAGACCCGGCCCATGGCCGCCGCTGTACGGCTCACTGGGCTGGTATGGATAAACCAGCACCACATCGCAGTTCGACTCACGGAGATCGAGGATCGGATAAAGACCGCGGGTATCGGTCCACGCCCCCACCAGGGTGCGCAAAAACGCGCGCTGAGCTGATGTGACGCGTGATTCCCAATAGTCAAAAACTTTAAACACTCGGGTTCCATCGCCGAGAGCGACTCCTTCGGAACCATATCCCAGCACCGAGAGCGTTTCATCCGGCCCGACAAGGCGCGCAACAGTGGCCCTGGCATTGGCGATCCGTTCGCTGTCGAGCCGCAGTGCCAACGCATGTGGCCTTGACAGGCGACTCTGATGGCACTCGACGCTCTCTGGCAAGTGGTCCAGAAACTCGCGAGCGTGCCCGGCATGGAGCGCCCCGGCCTCGCCCTCGATCCGTCGCAAGGTGGCCATTACATAGCAACGGTCCAGCTGATCGCAGAATCGCCGGAGCTCGTCTCGCACCGCCCGATACCTGGCTTCATGCCACCAGGCCGCCTCATCATCGACCAGCTGGCGCAAAACTCGCACCAGACCGCGGATACGGTAAAACGACAGTCGAAACGCCGCCAGCCGCTCATCGAGATATTTTTGTACCCGTTCGGCAAGCCGCTGTGGAGCTCCATCGGTCTGCTCGATGGCCTGGCCAGCACGGGTCGTGAATGCGTCGGCAACATCCTGAAGCGCCGAGAACATCGCATAACCGCGAATGTCGTCCACTACCCGGTCGACATCCAATGCGCCGGCCGGGATACCCGAACGATCGTGATACAGACCGATCGGTACTGTGACGACTTGCCGGCCGAAATAACGCTGTTGCAGCAGGGCCCATACCATATCCGAACGTCGGCTCGGCCGCCCGTCAATGGTCGGAGACGGGTTGGGCACCTGCCCCAGTGCCTCGATATCGAAAACAAACGTATTGCCGCCCCGCTGAAGCCCAGTATTTATCGAGCTCAGCGGGTCGATGCCGGCCGCGATGGCCAGAGGCCGAAAGATCTGCTCGCCGGCGAGGATCCGCTCAGCTGTCGTGGCCACTCGCTCGAACGCCTGCCCAACACTCTCGCCACAATACGCCGGAGTGAGCCAGAACGGCGTCTCCAGTCGATCGGTTTCTTTGCGCGACAGATCGTAATAATAGTCGCGGCGATCTGCACGCAACGCAGCATTGTCCGCGCTGCGATCGGGCAGACACGCGTGCGGTTCCTGCCCGGCCAGCCATTGCAGCGATGCCACCAGATCGACGAGTTGAACCCGCACAGTGGCAGCGAACGGCAGCGGTGCTGCCCCAGTATACGCGCCGATGGCAATATCGACATCGCGCTGGCCAAGCCTCTGCAGCAACGGCACCACATTCTGCAAACGCCGCCGCAAGCGCTCGCCCTCGATCACAAGCGCATCCAGCCGCATGTCGTCATCGACGATCCAGACCACTGCGCCGGGTCGCTTTTTGGCAAATGAATACAGATACGACTGCAAGACTGTACGGGCATGAGCAATGGCCAGTCGGCGGCCCTGGCTGGCACCACCATCCAGGACCAAACCAGCGATAGCATCGCTCACATGGTGCGCGCGATCGACCAGGTGGACCCGCATGTCGCGGCTGCGCTGACGCTCGACCCAGTCGCGCAACGCCCTTGCGGGCGTCCGGCTGCAACCGTTCTCCAAGATCAACACATCAAACCCCGACAGACCGGGATTCTCGGCGAGCAGAGCAAAATCGCCGAGCAAACTGTCCACCGAATCGAGTCGCTCAGCATCGGCGATCAGCCCGGCGATCAAGTGAAGTTTCTCCCCACTATCGGGTGGAAGCGGCGCTGGCAGCACGCGCTCCCCACTCTCATCACTGTCCGGCTCCGGCCTCGGGAGCGGCTCCTGCCAGCCGAAGAGCCGACCGGCGCGATCGGAGAATGCGGCGATTTCAGCAGCGGTCATGCGGCTGCGGTATTTGCACAAGAATCGATCGAGCCCGGCCAGCTTGGCCGGCGATTGCGGCGTGGACAATCGAGCCCGCGATGCGCAGGCAAAGTGATGCACGGTCGGTTCGTGGGCGACGCCATAGCGAACACCAGGCAAATCCGCAATGCGGATGCACAGGTCGCGATCGGTACAGCTGGGCAGCGACTCGTCGAATAGGCCAGCTTCGAGCAGCACACTCAGGCGACAGACCAGATTACTGCCCTGAATTCCGGGATTTTCCACCAAGAAGCTCGACACATCGAGCGAGCCCGGCGGAGTTACCAGGCTCGGCTCTGCTCCTTGCTCGTTTCGCCAAAACGGTGCCACGACCATATCGAGGTCTCGGCCCTCGGCCGCTGCCATACACTGCTGCAGATGGTGCGGAGTCCAGCCATCATCATCATCGAGGATCGCGACATAGAGATGCCCGGGATCGCCGTACGTCCGCAGCAAGTGGTCGAGTCCAGAATTCCAAGCTCCGGCTGCGCCCTTGGTGCGCCGGTTGCGAAGAAAATCCACTGTACTGTCAAGCGGTCGCCAGTTGCGAACCAGCTTGGCCGTCTGCTCGGCACGGTCGGCATCGCCAGAATCATCGACAATGACCACTCGGCCCGGCATCCGAGTCTGGCTCGCGATAGACGGCAGGGCTCGGCGCCCCAATAGATCGATTCGATCAGCAGTCGCGACAAGAACCGCGACCGCCACTGGACGTTTCTCAGTAGCTTGCATTTATTCTCCGGGATGGCTGGAGGTTGGACACAGCACGCCATCTATCGGTCGGGAGCAGCAAAGATTCGGCTCGACACCGGACCGATGGAGAGTTCAATCACATCCAAGTAGAATCCCCAGCGGTCATTCCGGGCCGTCCTGACCTCAAGATATGCGTTTCTTTTACTGATAGACGACCAGCACACGCCTGTCAACACAATTGTTGGACTGCGCCATCGAGTACAATCGAATCGCGATGTCGCGCGTCTACAGCATTGGCCACTCAAATCATCCGATCGACCGTTTTATCGCTTTTCTGCACGAGTACGATATTGTCGCGGTGGCCGACGTTCGCTCGCATCCCTACTCGAGGTGGGCGCCGCAGTTCCGGAAAAAGCCACTGGCGCAGGCTCTCACAGATGCGGCAATCGAGTACGTGTTCCTCGGCAACGAGCTCGGTGGACGCCCACAGCAACGCGAATACTACGACGGCGACGGTCGCGTAGACTACGCGCGCCGGGCCCTCGCTGAGGATTTTGTCGCGGGCATTCAACGGCTCATCGCGCGCGCGCACGATCATCCCACTGCCATCATGTGCGCAGAAGAAGACCCTGGTCGCTGTCACCGCCATCTTTTGATTGCGCCCAGTCTGCGCAGCAGGGGGGTCGAGGTCGTTCACATTCGCGGCGACGGGCGCACCCAGTCGGCGGACCTGACCGGCAATCGCACCCTGCCGCGGCAGCTATCGCTGTTTCGCTGACCGGGCTTCCGCCACAGGTCAGATTTCAGGACTGTTCTACTTCAGCTCGAATTCTTTGCAGAAGTTGGCGTCTGCTGGCCGAGTGCCGTCGCGGTCGGGTGCGTCGAGCGGCCAGCGGCTCTGACCCTCGTCGGGCCACTCGTGGGCACAGCGCTTGCGGCTGGCAATGTAGAACAGGCAATGCCGACATGCGGAGCGCAACTGGTAGCGCTCGGCCTCGACAACGAGCTTTTCGGTGAGCGGAAAACGCACTTGCTCATATTACTAAACAGAAATGCATCCGTTGCGGATCAAATTAGGCGTTTCTCGAGTTTTCTCGATGTTGCCAGGAATGTAGATGCCGGCTCAAACACGTCGAGGAAACATTACGAGGCCTATGACGAGGCCGTGTCCAGAGAAACCCAAAGGGTCCCAGCAGCGAGGACGTGCGCAAAGCGCAGGTCGAAGGGCAGGAATTGCTGGCCCGGACAGTCGTACTCATCCTTGCTCACTATATAGTGACCGGGGATATCGAGACGACCCGGCGCCTGATCGGGCCGATCGATCGCCAACAGCTGGCCATTGCCGAACGCCGGCGCCGTCAGCCGACTGATATCAATCCCGATACCGGCGAGGATGTCGGCGAGGCCACGATCGAGCTGATCGATTAATATCGACAAACCATGGATTCGTGGCCATGCTCCGGTTCGGCAATCCGATTACCGGAGCGAACATCCTTCCGGCATCAACCCGGGTCACCTCCGGGGTCAGCTCTGGGCCGGTCAACTCTGGGCAGGGTCAGCTCTGGGGGGTTGCATTTGAAGCCATACATCGTCACCAGCTCTTGGCTAACGGCAGCACGTCGGATACGCTTATCACGTCCGGCTGGACAGGATTTCCGGAGGCTCCCCGCGATAAATGGACCCGCAGTCAATCCACCCACCCCCAAGAGCGCGATAGTTGGAACTGACCACCAACTGTTGACGGACAACGCATGGCTAATCCGTGGCGTGAACATCCAAAGCTTCGTGGCCGGCTGCATGCCGAGAATCCGGATGACGTGCAAGTAATTGTTCACGATGGCGGCCCGCGGCTGACGGACCACGCGCCGGAGCTTGTTTGGGTTACAGTTACATCGTGTGATGGTGCCGTCTTTTCAGGCCGAGTCCTCAACCAGCCCGTACAGCTTACTTCCGTCTGTGAAGGTAGCGAGATCACCTTCGTTGTACCGGATAGCGGCGCACACGCGATCATGGTGACAGAAAAGTACCTCCGAGAGCGCCCCGATTGGATCATCCAACCTTGCCATCAGTGCGGGTTTTCTGAGTTGTTTGACGCTCCCTCGGACTTGATGCGCGCTGTGTTTCCAGGCCCGCAACCCGACGACCTCATGATGGAACTATTTACTGCGTTTTGTGGAGTTTGCGGAGGTGTTCAGGTTGTGCAGCCCAGGGACGCCAAACTCGGCGAAGATTCTACTCCGGCACCATTCCAACCGTCTCCCAAAAAGTGGTGGCAATTTTGGCGATAGCGTTCGCCCACTAAGAGCCGGTCCAAAAACCTCGGACCGAGCCAGAGCGACGAGGCGCGCCGCCAGTGGGTGCGCGAGGAGTGGAGAATACTGGGTGTATTTGACCGACGAGCAAGCCCGCTGGCGGTGATGGATCGCCGCTCTGGCGACGC
>JAKSDA010000643.1 GCA_022360315.1 Pseudomonadota bacterium | reverse complement strand
GTGCCCAGTAGGGTCGGTCCAGCGCGTCGAGGGCAAGGCGCGAAGAGGGAGCATAGTGGGCCTACGTGACCGATGAGCAACACAGCCATCGGCGGGCTGGTCGGCCATACTGGGTACTTACTTGCGGGTCGCGGTACTTAGCGCCCGGGCTGTCATTGTTGGGAACCCCCCCCGGGCGGCCGGACTCCCGGCGGGCGTACAGCATGGGTACCGAGGCCGATTCGCTTGATCAGGTCGGGCAGGTCGATATCGCTGGCCGAGCGCAACTGCTCGATCAGACTGGCCACTTGACCTGCCGTGTTGGTGCCGTTGGCGCTGTCTCCAACCACGGTCAGCTGGTCGATTTTGACCTTGTCGACCGTACCGACAATGATGCCGATGAGAGTGCGCAGCTTTTCCATGATGAAGATCTCGCGGGCCTGCCCACCGGCTTTCGTCCAGGCTTCGGCCAGCTCTTGCATGCCCCGGGCAGTGGCCTCGCCCTCTTCCTTGATTGCGGCGACCTGAGCTCGCGCCTCGGCTTCTTTTTGGGCCTTGTCGGCGAGTGCCGGAGCCACGACATCGGCGTCGAGCTGGAGCCGAACCTGCTCGATGCGGGCCCGCTGCACCTCGATCTCGGCATCGGCGCGGGCGATCTGCGCCACGATCACGCTCTCCTCGCGGGCCACTTCAGCGGCCAGTTTGGTCTGCGCAGTGATGATGCGTTTTTGCGCCTCTGCTTCGACCACCCCGCGTTCGGCCTTGAGCTGGGCAATCCGTGTCCGGTACAGGTTTTCGGCCTCCTGGACCAGTGCCTCGGACTTGCGCTCGGCTTCGGCCTTGCGCGCGTCGCGGATCAGCTGGGCATTGGGTACGCGACCAATGGCGTCGAGGTAGCCGACATCGTCCGAGACCGTCTGGATCTTGAGGGTATCGAGGCATAGCCCCAATGCGAGCAGATCGACTTCGGCCTCTTCGATCAACTCGGCGGCAAACTTCTCCTTATCCTCGTTGACTTCCTGCGGGGTCAGCTTGGCCAATACGCCGCGCAGGTTGCCCTCCAGGGTTTCCTGGGCCAGCTGGATGATCTGCTGCTTGGACTTGCCGAGCAGGCGCTCGACCGCGTTGTCGAGGCCAGGGGGATCGCCGTCGATCTTGATATTGGCGACGCCGTCGATGTTGAGTGGAATGCCGTCCCGCGAGTAGGCACCGCGGACCGATACACTGACCACAATGTTGGTCAGGTCCATGTAGTCCACCTTTTCGAGCAGCGGAATTCTCAGCCCGCGGCCGCCGCGGATGGCCCGATAGCCGATTTTCTGGTCTGCTCGCCGATTGGGCCCCGAAAAGATGACGACCTCCGACGGCTCGCAGATGATGAGCAGGCTCTTGATCGATAGGCCGATAAAAAGCAGAGCCAGGATAACGATGACTGCCATGATGCCGGCGATTTCCATCAGCGCACCTCCTGATTTGTCGCGTTCTGACTGGTCAAGAGCGAGACCACGTCGATCCCGACCGTGTCCTTGATGCGGTCGAGGATCTCGTTGACCACCGCCGGGTAGGCGCCCACGTAGCGAGCCAGTGTGCGACCGTCGCCGCCGTCGATGAGATTGACCCGGTCGATGTTCAGGCCGTCGGTGGCGCGGGCCACGTCTGCGACGATGCGGTCGATCTGCTGGATCAAAAAGATTTCCCGGGCTGCAACGCCGGCTGACTGCCACGCCTTGTACAGGGCATCGAGGGCTTCGGCTTGTGCTCGTCCGGTCTCGGCCTTGATGGCCGCCTCTCCGGCTGCGCGGATCTCGCGAGCTTGCCGCGCCTTGTCGGCCGGGATGACAGTTTCGGCCTCGAGGCGCAGCTTTTCCAGCTCACCGCGGATGCTCTGCAGTCGCTGCTCGGCCCGGGCCCTGGCCTCGAGACCGGCGGCGATGGTCTTTTCCTCCTCGGATCGCGCCTTGGCTTCCAGCTCCGCCTTGTAGCGCTCGAGGTCATTGGCCTCCTCGGCGATCTTGGCGTGGGCTTGCTCCACCGAGACTCGGCCGCGCATCTCGGCGTCGGCCACGGTCTGGTCGGCCTCGCGTTTGGCGTTGGATTCGGCAATTTCGGCGTCTTTGAGTACCTCGGCGATCTTGATTCGGCTGATCGAATTGAGATATTGCACATCGTCGGTGACGTGCTGGATCTTGAACGTATCGACCGTGAGTCCCATGCGTCCGAGATCGTCGGCAACCTCGGCCTTCAGGTTATCGGCCAGTTTTTGGCGGTCGTGATTGACCTCCTCGGGAGTGAGCAGGGCCAGCACACCGCGCAGGGTTCCCTCGAGAGTTTCTTTGGCCACCGAACGGAGTTCTCTTTGCGGCCGGCCGAGGAAACGCTCGATGGCGTGATGAATCAGTCGGTCGTCATTGGTGATCTTTACATTGGCCACCGCGTCGACGTTGATAGGGATGTTGCCCTTGGCGTAGGCGCCGCGGATCTTGATTTCGATGGGCATGATGGTCATGTCCATCGAGTCGACCTTCTCGAGCAGCGGAACCCGGAACGAGCGGCCGCCCCGGATGATCCGGAAGCCGACATTGGTGCCGTCGCCGAGAGTATGTCTGCGGCCGGAGAAGACCAGCACCTCGTTGGGTCTGCCGATGACCAGGAACTGCTTCACAAACAAGATGATGGCGAAAAGGGGACCGAGAAATCCCCCCGCCCACATGGCAACTTCGATCCAGAATTCGGTATTCATTACTCCTCCAGCCGGTAGACGTTTTCTTCTGGCGTGATCTGCGCATGGCCGTTTTCGTCGACTCCGAGCACGACCACCCGGGTGCCGGCCGGCAATGCGATGGGGTCGGCGGCCCGGGCGAGCAGTTCGCGGTCGCGCTCTCTGGCCCGCAATCGGATCCGGGTCATCCCGCCCTCGCGAAGTGGTAGCACCAATTCGGCCACTTGCCCGGTGTACTCGGCGAGGTGAATCGCTTCGCCGACCGGTTTTCTGAGCCAGCGCACCATTCCGGCGCTGAGCGTCCCCACGCTCACTCCGGTGGCCGTGCTCAAGACCAGCACGACGACCGCGCCGGTTCCGGTCATCACGGTCAACACCGTGCCGGTCAAGCCGAAGAATGCCGAGCCGAAAGTCCAGAAACGAAATGACATGACCGGCAGCCAGACTTTGCGTTTGCTGCGCCTCGCCGTGTCGACACCGTGACTCGCGTCGGCCACGGTCACCGCATGATCGGCCTCGACGCCATGGCCATGGTCGGCGCCATGCCCGACTTCGTGGTCGGTCTCAGGGCCGATCGCATGATCGACGTCGTGGTCAACGCCGGCATCGACATCGACATCGACATCAGCATCGACACTCACGTCGATCTCACCTTCGTGGGAAGCGTCCATGTCCTTGCCGATCGCGCCCAGTGAGGACAGACCGACGAAGACACCACCCACGATCAAGCAAGTAAGATAGACCGTCAACATACGCGTGATCCACAAAACAACGGTTTCATACTTGCAGAGCTCGGCGCGAGGTGCAACGCAAACCGCTCGGCCGACAGTCTGGCCGCGCTCGAGACCAAGCTCAACGCGATCAGCAAGGACGGCCGCTGGTAGCCGGAGGTCCGAGCAGCACCGGCCACGGCATTGCCATCTGTATCGGTCTTGGGCCGACGAAATCCCGGCGCAGCAGGCTGTGGGATCTCACCCCGACCAACTCGGCCCGGGCTTGATCTACCGCTGGCGGTCGCGCAACTCGGAGCCGCGGCGTTCCTTGCCGGCCTTTTCTTTGTTGCGGGCGTTTTTCTGCACTGCCGGTTGGCCGGACTTGCGTCGCGATCTGCCGCTTTGGCTCCGGCTGCCAGAGTCCGCTTTGCTAGGGCTGGATTTTCGTCTCGAACGGGAGGAGCGAGACCGCCGCTTGCGCTTGCTCTTGCGCTTGCTCTTGATCTTCTTTTTATCCACCTGCCGCGACTTCTTGACCGATTTGTTCGCGGCCCGGTCAGCGATCGAATCGCCGGCTGGCTCGGACGCATCGCGGTCCACACGCTGGCCGGCCTGCGGCGTCGGTTGCAGACGGACGACCACATTGCGATCGGAATTGGCAATCAATGTCTCGCTGACTGGTGCAAAACCCCGCGCAGAAATCTCGAGGCGATGAGTTCCGCCGGAGCGGGGCAGCTCGATCGCGCCGCCGGACACGGGCTCGCCGTCGAGTTCAACAGTGGCGTTCGCAGGTACGATGTCCAGACGCAAAGTCACAGTCGCCTGCTCCAGCTGATTCGCTGGCGCGTGGCGATCAGATAGCGCAGTCGG
The DNA here is from genome assembly GCA_022360315.1 of Pseudomonadota bacterium. GTDB lineage: Bacteria > Myxococcota_A > Polyangia > Haliangiales > Haliangiaceae > JAKSDA01. The sequence goes on along the minus strand of JAKSDA010000643.1, from coordinate 35,528 downwards.
CTGAACCGATACCTTTGCCGCATCAGATCGGAGCAACTCACCCTGTCCTTTTGGCATGATGGTAAGCGGCACGACAATTCCCCCAACCAGCACAAGTGCGAGCAAGGCCAGCAGTGAAATAGGCCAGCGCCTGCTCTTCGCTTGCAGGGCCAAAAGCGGTTGGTCGGGCTGCGAAAACTGGGCAGAAATCGGATCCAGGTCAGCTACTCGTATCCCGATTGAATTCACGGCCGGAGTGGGCAGAGCCGAGGTCGGGGTGGGCGGATAGAACATGGACGACTCGGTCGGCACTGTGGCAACACGGCTCGATCTCTCGTGGTCCGAGACACGCGTCTTTTCAGAAGCCAATTCGCTGTCCGAAACACCTACCTGGCACGAATCTGGCTGCTCGTTCGGAGTGTCCTTGAGTGACCTGGTGATCGCGGCAGCGATGTTTTCCATCGGCTCGGTGTCGTTGTACAGCAGGCTCTCGATCGGCGGTGCGTCGGGCACGCCGAAGAGCTGGTCCAAAAAACTCGCCAACGCCGCCGAGGACAGCGGGAGCTTGGCCCCAGCAGCAAATTGCTCGATATCGACGAGCATCTCCTTGGCGCTCGAATACCGCTTGTAGGGCTGCTTGGCCAGCGCCCGCATTACGATCGCTTCGAGTTGGGCCGGATAACCCGGTAGGTGCTGAGACGGAGGCTGCACCGGCCCGCGCACGATGCGCTCCATGATCGCAAAATCGCTGTCGCCCTTGCTGCCAAAGGGCCACGCCATCGTGCTGAGCTCGTAGAGCATAATGCCGAGCGAAAAAATATCGCTGCGCCGATCGACCTGCATACCCCTTACCTGCTCGGGCGACATGTACCGGATCTTTCCCTTTAACGTGCCTTCACGGGTCTGAAACGTGCGCTCCGACGCCCAGGCAATACCGAAATCGACCAGCTTCACACCACCTTCGTAGGTGACAAAGACATTGCACGGCGATACATCGCGGTGAACGATGTTTAATGGCTTGCCAGACGGCGAAACTTTGGAGTGGGCGTAGTGCAATCCCGCTGCCACTCTAGCTACGATGCTCAGTGCGTTTTCAAGCGGTATGGCGATTTTATCGCGCCGGCATCGCTTGAGCATCGTCCGGACGTCCTGGCCCTGCAAATACTCCATCGTGATGAAGTACTCGCCGTTCGAGTGACCGATGTCGTAGACTTGCGCGATATTGTGGTGCTGAAGCTGAGCTACCAGTCGCCCTTCGTCCAAGAACATCTCAACCGCTCGATCACTCAGAGCGCGTTCTCGATGCAGTTTCTTGATGACTATGTATTTCTCGAACCCCTGGATCCCGGTTGCGCGGGCGAGAAAGATCTCCGCCATACCGCCGACGGCGAGCTTCCTCACGATCTGATATTTGCGCGGTCCGCCGGTATTGGGAAGAAATAACAAATCAACGTAGAATGATTCCAAGACCACACTTTGCGGTCAAGCGATTCTCCGACCGAGTCGAAATCTACATGGATGGTTCGGTCGCATGTCCTGGCAAGGAATACACTCCATCGATCAACCCATTGGACCGCAACGTTGTCGCCACCTGGGACACTTGTCGTTGTCGCTGTAGGTAAGGATCACCCCGACGCAGATTCTGCGTGTGCACAGCAGATCAACGATACATTAACCGATATCGATCGACGTATGGGCCGGATCGATATCTCGGTAAAGGCGAGGGCATCTCGGTATCGGTATGGGTAGATGATACCAAGCTCGGCGAGTCTTCCCTGCTCCGGACCTTTCGTGTCGCGTCGGGACGTCACGCGGGTTGTGGCCAAAGAAAGATGGAGCGAGCCGGACGCGAACCACCGAAATGGTCGAGGTTGCGCGTGGAGAGCTGCGCAATGTCAGCATCGACATCAAGCCAGCCAAACAGAGCTCTGCGCCGGACATAGAATCGCCGATGGGCGCCCGGCAGTTTCATGCGCACCGATGTTCGGGCTCGACTTTGACTTCTCACCCTCTTCTGAGCCTGCGGCTATTTGATGCGCTCGAGGATTTCTTCGCGCGTGGCCACGCCTTTTTCGATGAGCAGGCCGAGCACTTTGCGCAGGACATCTTCGTCGCGGCTTACCAGGGCTTCCAGCTGCGAAATGCGTTCCTGCAGGGCAAGGATCTCGGCGTTGCGCTCGCGCACGCTGTGGGCCGATGGCGGCCGGTTATCAGATGGACCAAGCCCTATGGTTGGCAAGCCCTCTTCTGATTCCAGTCGCGCTGTCCTCATGTCGAGCGCCAGATTCGCCAATCCGATCCCATAGCACCGCGATAAAGCCCGTTCGATCATCTTTGGTCCGGCCAGGTAGGGCCGCACATTGAGCTGGGTCCGGATGCGCAGCTCGTCGATGATGCCCAGGTTGGTAGGATCGCTCATTGCAACCTCGAGAAACTTGCCCTCGAGGTTGAACGGGATCAGGCTGTGCTGCTCGGCCAGGTCGGCAGAGACCAATTCCAGCGTGGAATCGGGTACGTCGAGCTGATCGAGATCAATGGTGGGGAAGTTGAGCTGATGGCTGAGAGCCCGGACAAGAGCTTCTTCCGTCACCAGCTTCATGTCGACCAGTACCCGGCCCAGCTGACCTCCCCAGCGTCGCTGTTCGGCCAGCCCGGCACGCAGGCCGGTATTATCCAAGACACCGGCCTGAACCAGGAGTTCTCCGATCCTCTTTCGAGCCATGACGGTACTACCCTACACGAATCGCGGCCAAACCGTAAAATTCTCCCGTACTGGGTTGTTCAATACTGCGCGGTCAAGCGGAAAAACCAGCCGCCCGCATCACGCTCCAGGTCGCCGAATTCGTTGTCCGAGATGCGGCTGAGGTTGTAGCCGAGACCGAGTCGAAGGCGGCGTTCGATGGTGTAGCCGAGTTCCACTGCCGTGCCGAAGCGCGACTCCCGGGCAGTGTTCGAGCCGGCTGGCCGGGACAGGTGAAGTCCGCGGAGCTCGACGCTGGCGTCCCAGTGACCGAAGAACTGGTAGCCGAGGCGGACCAGCCACAAGATCGAATCGACGTCTGCGTCCCGGTCAAAGCCAGTCCCGGAGATGGTCGCCGGATCGAGGGTCGGGGTCCGGAGTTCGACACGGGTTTTTTTCCAGGCCAGCTTGCCAGTCAGAGCGAGCCGGCCGGGCAAATCGACCAGGGGAACCAGAGCGGCGATATGCGACCGGGAGTCGATGCGGAGGTCGGAGCCGAGGCCGTAGTCCTGGTTTGGGCGGAGAGCAGCCAAATAACTGTAGCGAGCCAGAAAATTGAGCCAGTCGCGCTGAACTGGCCGATAGGAAAAACCGGCGGTGGCCTGGAGCGAGTAGGCCGCGGGCAGCGACCGGCCAGCTCGGTTTCCCACGCTGTGCACAGCGAACAAGCGGGACAGCAGTTTGTGGCTGGGCGTGAGTATCCAGGTCAGGCCGAGACGAGCAGCCGCTTGCCAGCGCTCGCCCGGCGGGGCAACCGGCGAGGCCCCAAGAACCGCGTCGCCGTGATCGGCAAACACCCCGGCAGCCGAGGTGGGCCGTGCATCCTGCACCGCGATATCCTCGACAAAACCGCCATCGTCTCCATTGTCGACCCGCAATTCGAGATGGCTGCTGGCCTGCACTCGATCGGGCACCTCGAGGGCAAATCCCGCGTGCAAAACGTCGCGCTGACTGTCTCCCACCGGGGTGCCGTCGGGCAGAAAGCCGCCGACCACCTGTTGATGCTCGAAGCCAGCTTGAATCCGCACGCCCGGGCTCAACTGCCAGCGGTGAGCGAGCCCGAGCACGGCCCGACTCCTCTGCTCGGCGGTGCCGCGTTCGACCTGGTACTCGCCATAGGTTCGGCCACCGTCGGTGCCGTTGATGCGATCTTCGGCACCGACCACCGAGGTGGCTGTCACGACGCCGTTCCGGGACACCAGGCGCTCGCTCACATACATCGAGCCGGTAGGCGATAGAGCCGATCGCAGGCCGATCTGTCCGGTGTTGTCGCCGTTCCAGCCCTGCTGCCAATCGGCGCCGAGCGACACGTCCTCGGCGAGTCTGAATTCAGCGCCGAGCGTGGTAGCGAGTCCGGATAGCGGCTCGTCCTGTCTGTGCGACGAGTCGGGCAATGCGTCTCGCGATGTCGCGATCGGCGACAGCTGGGGATCGGCATCGCCAAAGCCCACAGTGATGCGCTGGCCGGCGCGCAGGAGCAATCGCTCGCTGGCCACGAAGGTACTGCTCGCGCCGACACCGAGGCGTTGGCTGTCGAGGGCGGGGGCGCCGCTGGCCAGGCGCGCATTGGAGTGGTAGTAACCGTGACTGCCGGCAACCTGATGACGGAAGCGGCCTCGCTCGAGGATCCACTGCAGGGTGGTTTGGTGCTGGGACCGCTCGTCCATGGCCAGGGGATCGGGATTGGCCGCGATATCGGCCCGAGTGGGGCCTACCCGCGGCAATTCGGCTATCTCGAAATCGTGGCGCAAATGCACTGCGGAGCGCTCGGACAGCGAGTAGGCCAGCTGGGCGCCGAGCTTGAGCCGACCCTGGTCGAGCATGGTTCCGCTCGAGGAAAACCCGCGGTCGAGCTTTTGCAAGGCAAAGCGCAGGTGGGCCCTGCTGGTAAAACCGTCGTCCGTGAAATCTCCGCCGTGCAGGTCTCCGCTCACTTTCCAGGCCAGCTGGGTGTCTTCGTCGCTAGCCGGTGGAGCAATGCCATTGACATCGGAGAACGTCAATCCGCCGTCGATGGACAGGACATTGTCGGCGTGGCGCTGGCGTGAGCCGGCCAGTTCGACCGCCAAGGCCGAGCGCCGGCCAGCCTCGAGGCGAGCATCGACGCCCCACAGGCTGTAGTCGTCACCGCCCGGCCGAGTCTCGCTGACCGCGCCGGCGCCGAACGAGAATGGGCCGAGGGATACCCGCGCAAAGGCACCCTGGCGGTCGTCGCCCGCCTGATCCGAGCGGTCGAGGTCGAGGTACTCGTAGCTGACCTCGAGATATACCGGATTGCCGTCAAGCGGTGCAGAACTGGCCGAAAAGTCGCCGGACAACCAATCGGAACTCGCTGTCGAGGCCAGTGGCCTGGCCAGCACGATACGACCCTCCACATAGTCGATGGTATAATCGCGGCCCGACTCGAGCACGCGCTCGGCCAAGACCAATCCATTGTGGCTGTCGCGCACTGCCACGCGCACCTTGTCCGAACCCGAACTGACCCGGCCGTGGCGGAGGTAATACACCGAACCGCCGGTGGCGCGATACCAGTTGACATCGCGGATCAGACGCTCCAGTTCGCCGCCTGCAAACGCCCGGGCCTGAATCCGGTATTTGGCCTGATCGGGGTCATCACCGCGGCCGCCCGGTCCATCGTGCGGGTCTGGCTCTGACCGCGGTCTGGTCGCCGATCCCCACCCCTTGTCGAAGGTCAAGAGCGCGCCGCTCGCCGTGCGCTGGTAGCGAAACAGCGAGCCGACCTCGAGGTCGCTGTTCACATAACCCAGCACCGCACTGGCTGCCCCGGCCTTTGCCTCGACGTATAGAGGACCGCGTACATTGACGTCGCCGACCTCCTGGGAGGCATCGCCGTAACTGAAAAAATCGTGGCGGGCATCGCCGCTCCCGGCCGGCTCGGCGGTGTTTAGGTAGGCGGTCAGGTCGATGTGATCGGCCACGAATCCGCCAGAAAATCGGCTCTTGAGATACAGCTTGCCGTGGATGTGGAAAAGCATCGAGTCGGTCGGGATGGTCGTGTCCCCGGTCATGCCGTCGAGATAGGCCGCCTCTCTCGACAGGCCGCGGTCGACTTGGGCCGAGTAGGCAATGAACTCGCCCAGCGCCATGAAGAATGTGCCGCCTTCGGCGATGGAGATGGCCCTGCGCACAAAAGTGCGCCGGCCCTGTCGGTCGCGTACCTCGACGACAACTGCGGCTGCATCGTCGGGCAAGGTGATCATTTCGGCGAACCGCCCGTCAGAACCGACAGTGATGTCGCCGAGCGCAACCGAAACGGTTTGATCGCCCGCAGCATTCTGAAGCGCTGCCGACGCGGGGCGAATCGCCGACACCAGGACCCGATTGTCCGGCCGGGTGACCCCGCGGATGGCGATGTCGCTGGACCCCAGCACGGTGCCCGCGAGAGGCAGCCAGACCGAGGTTTCTTCGATCCAGGCTGCGTCACCGGCCAGCTCGGCACCGGACCGGAAGGCGCTTGCCGAGGGGTCGTTGTCTGGACGGATTTTCGGATCGTGTTGCGGGCCGGGGGCGGGCTCGGCAGCTCGGGCCGGCGCGGCGGACACATGGGCGCTGAGTATGGCGCGATGCCCAGCGCGATTGGTCAGGTCGATGGCGATCACCCGATCGGCGCGAGTGATCACCGGAGTGCGAAATGCGGTGCCCGACAGAGCGACAGGCGTGCCGTCGATGACCACACGCGATCGATCTCGGGCCGGTGGTGGTGGCCGGGGCGGCACCACCGCGATAAGATGATCCTCGGCCTGGTCGCCCATGCTGACCTGTAGGGCAAATCGCTCGCCGGGCAGGCCGGCGGCTCGAAGCTGGCGCCTGAGCACTACAGAACGCGCGGCCAGGGTCAGTCGGACATCGGACGCCGAGGCCTGGGGCATAGCTGCAATGCGAAGCTGGATGTCGCAGCTGCCGGTCGGGTCCCCGGCCTGCGCGCGTTTGGCGAAATCGGTCAGTTTGCCGGCAAACTCGGCACCGAGTTGACCGCGCTGATCGAAGAGGGCACCGCGCATTTCCAGCCGCCGGCTCGCCGCGCTGTCGACAGTGAAGTAGCGCTCGGGCGATATGCCGATCTGACCGGTGCGGGTGACGATGCGCAGGCGATAGCTGTAGCGCTGGCCTGAAGCCAGGAGCAACGCTCCGCTGGCATCTTTGCCGGACCACGCCTGGGCGGTCGTGACCGTCGCCTGGCCCGGTCTGGACCATATCTCGCGACCGGCCCGGTCGCTGACCGAAAGCCGCCACGACGCGATCGACAGCCCGGGCGGCGGACTGAGCTCGAACTCGATGGCGGTTTTCAGCGCGCGCCCGGCGCCGCGTGTCACTGTCTCGAAATCCGGCTCGTGGGCAGACTGTCCGGCCCGGACAATCCGCGCATCGGTGGCCAGGATGCGCAGACGGGCGGTATCATCGCCCACAGTGAGAGTCGAGGTATCGAGATCGCCGCGGACTTCGATCGTCTTTGCCCGATGGTCGGCCCGGTCGGCCGGGCCATCGCGTCCGCTGCGACCATCGCCGTTGGCTCCGCGCTTTTCACCGGATGGTGCAGACCGCTCGGCGAGTGTTTCCGGCAGGGCGATCTCGATGGCTGCTCGCCGCCCATCGGCAGACTGCACGTCGATGACGATTGGCTGGCCAGGCGCACCAGTGGCGCGGTGCGAGAACCGCTTGCCGTCAAGCGGCACGGAGGTACCCGCGACCAGGACATCGCCTTGCCGAGCCACCGTCTGGGGCACAGGCACGGCCACTGGCCGGGACCGTACAACCCGGACAACCACACGGCGATTTTGCTGGCGCGCTGCCTCCGAGGGGCCGCGCTGCAGGGTATCGAGTGTCCCTCTGCCGCGCGCAGCGATGCGCTCGGCGGCCGCTCCTGCACCGACCAGAAGCGCCGCGATCAGCTCGGCCTCGCGCTTGGTGTCGACCAGTGATTTCATGCGATCGCCGGTGCCGTCGGAGTGGCACTCGATGGTGACGCGATCGCCCGGTCCCAGGGTCTTGGCCAGTTTGACCACCTTGCTCTTCAGAGCAGGCGATGGCGCGAGCTTGCCGCGGCTGGCGCGGAACAACTGGCCACGCCAGATGGTTTCGGTCGGCCCGGCCGGGCTCGAGCCCTGGGCGATGCCAAATGGTTTTCGCGCACTGGCTGCTTCGGCACCCCGCGCGCTGCCGATCACCACGAGCTGCGCGGCGTAGAGTTGTCCACCTGGCAATGGCGCCCCGGCATCGTCGAGTCCATCCCAGGCAATCGCTGGCGGCAGTGCTCCCGCGCCCGAAAATCTGCGCACCGGGGACAGGCTGCCGTCTTTGTTTGCGCGATCGATGCGGAGTGTCCAGCGCCGTGGAGCGATATCGCCAGGGGCATTCCATCCCATATGCCAGGTCGGTTGGTCGGCGCCATAGCCTTTCGGAGGTACAGCAGGGAGGTTGCGCTGCCCGGTCGCTCGCAGCGCCGGGGGTACGTTCAGGGTGAGAAGGGCCAGAGGCAGAGCCACGCGCTGCCCGCTGGCCCGTACTTCGAGCGGCTCGAGGCCGCCGCTGATGTCGATTGCCACGACCCTGGAAGTCGGACCATCGGCGGCGTTGCGATCGGCTGCTTCGACCGGTTTTTCAGCTTCGGGCTCGGTGCTGGACAGCCGGTGTGTGTGCGCAGAACGAGGCGTCCCGGCGATAAATCGGACTCGCTCGCGCCGGCAATGGACAGCGAAGTCAGCTCGTTCGACCAGACCAGCCGACAACTGGACCAGACGTGACGCCGACGAGATCGACCTGCCGCCAGCCAGCGTGTTGACATCGACCTTGGCCAGGTGGGTGCCGGCCGGAATGCGCGAAAAATGGTAGAAGCCAGCCGCATCGGTGACCGCATAGGACCCCATATCGAGATAAACCCGGGCACCCATCACTCCGGCGTCGCGGCCAGAATCGGGGCCGGCCCTGCCGCCGGTCGCGCGATCAGAAACCCGGCCATCGCGCGCGCAATACACCCGACCCAGCAAGGTGCCGGCCTCGAACAGAGTATCGGCCGCGATGCGTACCCGGGCGCGGCCGGGAGCCGACAATTCGACACCGCCAGCATCGACCAGAACCGCTCGGTTGTCGTAGAGACCGGGTTTGCTCTCGGAGTTCACCACCATGGGATAACTCAGAGTGAGCCGGGCACCAGCCGGCAGATCGAACGGACCAAAGCGCACGATACGGCGCGACGACTGGTTCTCGAACTCGTCGCCAAACCGGTTTGCGCCGCTTCCAGCTGGCAGCATGGTGACCACGCTGCCGCGCTCGATGCGGGCCACTGCCCGGCCGCGCAGATAGGCAAATCCGCGCGGTGGGATATCCAGAATAAACACAGCTCGCCCGACATCCCGGGTCAGATCGCGGCCCGAGCGATTGGTCGCGGTCACCGTGTACTGGACAATATCGCCGATGTTGGCCTTGAGTCGGTCGGCCCGTTTGCCCAGTGCCACGACATCGGGCAGCGCATCCACGGGGATATGGTTGTTGCGGACTTCGTCGGTCTGGCCGGAAATATCGAAGCGAAGATAATAGATGCGCGCGTCGGTCAGAGATGGATCGCCGGCTGTGTCCTGGGGCACAACCGGCCCGAGCGGAGCGAAGCCGGACTGGGCCGGGGCCTGGACCGACGGCGCGGCAAACGGAGCTCGCTCGGTGTCCACGATCAACTGGTAGCGCCGGCCAGCGAGCACGTCGAAGCGGTAGGCGCCTTCTGAACCGGTAATCTGGCCTTGTTGACCGGGGCCGACATCGCTGTCCAGGACAGGTGCTCCCGGGCTTGTCGCATCTTCGGCGTCATAGATCAGCCTGAGTGCGATGCCGCGCGCAGGCTGACCCGTGGCCGGGTCGTAAACCTGGCCGGAGATGGTCGCTGCATGCGCCGACCCCGCAGCCCCGATCGCCCACGCGCACAGAGCTACGATCACGAACGTTGTTGTACGTGGCAAGGCAGCCATTATAGGGCCGGCCGACCCATGGACCAAAATCTCTGCCCTGCAACCCGCGGTTTCGTGTGGCGGCTGCGAGCGATCGCACATTGTCGTAAACATTCTGCCCACCTTTTGCCGGTGTTGCCGCGCATGGATGTAGGCTCATGCGAGCGTATCCGCGTCGGCGACCTCGGCGCAGCATGTGTGCAGTGCTGCGAGGGCCTCATCGGAGGTGCTGGCTGTGCGCAGACGGTCGAGTATATTGCTTTGCAGGCACAGCTTGGCGATATTGGACAGGAGGTGCAGGTGGGTCTGGCGGTCGCCGGCTGTGCCCAGGGTGGCAAAAACCACGTCGATGTCCTGATTGTCCTGGCTCTCGTAATCGAGCGGACCGGTGGCGACAAAAATGCCCAGGTGAGTTCGCCCGGCCGCCTCGAGGGTAGCGTGGGGCAGAGCGATACCGTGACCCATGGCGGTATTCTGCGTCCGCTCGCGTTCCCACAGCGACGCGTGCACGGCTTCCTGGGTCAGATCGGGTAGAGCGGCTGCGAATGTGCGGGCAATATGGACAAAGAGCGCATCTTTTTTCATCGGCTCGAGGCCGACCTCGACGCATTTGGGGTGAATGAATTCGATGAGGCCCGGTTGTTTTTGCGGCGAGCGCGGTTGATATTTTTGAAACGACTCGTGGGTCGAGGTTTGCGGCGTCTGCACGGTGAGCACCGAGCAGGCCGCGCTCTCGGTAATCCGGTCGAGCAGCTTGCCGCGGATGCGCTGCCACAGCGTTCCGTGCGGCATTCCGCCGGTGATGATGAGGTCGTAGCGCACGCTCATCTCGGCGATGGCCTCGTCCTCGCGCTTGCCGCGCAAGAGCACGGTCTGCGCTGGCGCGGATGAGAGCTGGCGGACCTGGTCGAGATAATCCCCCGCCGACTGGCGCAGCGCGGCCGGGGCTCCGTCCGCTACAAACTTGACAAAGGTGAGTTCGGCGCGGTTTAGCTCGGCCAAATGATCAGCGGTACCCATAACCAGAGCGTCGTGCGGGCCGGGTTCGACGCGTACCAAGATCTTGCGCAAGTAGCGCACGCCCGCATCGTGAAACGTGGCCAGGTTGCACGATAGATGATCCGACAGCCAGCCAATCGGATTGTAGACTGTAAATGCCCATTTGGTCCGGCCGCTCCACGCCATGATCAACCAGGAGCAGTCGAGCTGTTTGGTCAGTGCGTTGACCGTTTCGAGCACATCGCGCGACGCGATGGAGTCGAATCCGAGGGTGACATTTTGCATCTCAGCCACAGCGTGGACCCGGCGCTGCAACGAACTTGTGACAGCGTCGTCGATGGCGCCTTCGAGAGCGGTTTGCTCGGGCACTTCGGTGATGTGAACGACCTGCAGGCGGTCGTCTTCGCTGAGTGCTTCGCCGAGTTCGACGAGCATCTCGGGCGAGCGTTCGGTGCCGAATAGAGCGACTGCGACCGGGGCTTTTCTGGCGAAAAGACCACTGTCGAGGCCACTGGCAACGCTGTCGTGATCGTCGATGTCTTTGCCGTTCGAATCACCACTCAGCACCGCTGCCATCGAATCATCGGCCGGGCCGGTCAACAGGTCGCGGCGGGGTCTGCGCTGCGAGAACACGCCGCGGCGTCCGGCTCGGTGGCGGCCGTATCCGGCGTAGAGCAAGGCGCCGGGGACGGACAGAGCAACTGCGGCGACGAATGCCAGGGCACCCATGACGGCCAGGAGTACCAGTCCGGACAGCACGCCAAAAATCTGGATCCACGGGTAGAGTGGTGAGCGAAACCCCGGCTGATACCATTGCACCCGCGTCTCGCGCAGCACCATGACTGCGAGGTTCACGGCGATAAACAGCATGATGATGACCGCGCTGGCCAGCTTGGCAATGCGCTCGATGTCGAAAAGGACAATCGCTGCAGCCATGATCGCGCCAGACAGCCAGATGCACGCCGTCGGGGTGAGAAAACGGCTGTGCAACTGGCTGAGCCGGGCGGGCAAAAGGTGGGCTCGGCTCATTGCGAAGGGAAAACGCGAAGCGGCCAGGAGCCCGGCGTTGGCCATCGATGTCATGGTCACGACGCCCAGCACAGCGGCCATGATTCCGACCGCGTGGACGATCGAGCTGCCAGCATCCAGCTGATTGGCCAGACTGTACACCGGATGGAGATCGGCATAGAATACATCGAACGGGATCGCCCCGACCATGACCAGGGTGATCCCACCGTAGAGCGCTGTGGCAATGCTCAGGGATAGAAGCATGCCCAGCGGCAAGTTGCGATCGGGTTGTTTGACTTCCTCGGCGATGGCGGCGACCTTGGTGACCCCGGCGTACGACACGAAAACAAATGCGACTGCGGCGGTGAGACCGCCCGGGCCGGCGACAAACGACCGGTCGAAATGGCTGCTGTCGAATTGAAATATTCCGGCGACCGAAAGCCCGAGCAGGCCGGTAATGCTCACGGCAACCACGACGACCTGTACCTGGCTGACCTTGCGCACTCCGCGCAGATTGAGAGTCACGATGCAGGCGAGCAAGATGAGAGCGGTGGGTTCGAGCGGAACGTCGGCCAATACCACGAGATAGGCGCTGAAGCCAACCAGGGCGAACGCGCTCTTGAGCAAGAGCGAGATCCACAGACCCAGCCCGGATATGGTCCCGACCAGCGGGCCGAAAGTGCGGTCGAGGTAGACATAGGTGCCGCCCGATGTGGGCATGGCCGTGGCCAGTTCGGCCTTGGACAGAGCAGCGGGCAGCACGCAGATCCCTGCCAGCACGTAGGCCAGCCACACCGATGGACCGGTCTTGGCGGCAGCCAGACCGGGCAGCACAAAGATCCCGCTGCCCAGCATGGCGCTGATACTGATGGAAACGACGGCCATCAGGCCAAGGCGGCGCTCCAGGACCTTCATAAATTGGCGCGCAGTGTCGCACATCCACGACTTGACTGTGCCCAACTCGACGTCATATTAGGCCGGTTCTACGTCGCGCAACTCTGCCTTCGAGGCCGCTCCCCTGTGCGTGCTGTGCTGGCCGACGACCACACAGCCGGGTACGTTGCACGTAAATAGTATTTTGGCCAAGGTGCGCGCAAACACGGGCACCGAGGTAGTGGTCGAAACGGTGCAGCGCGGCCTGGTCCTTTTGTGAACGCCATACTGCGCGTCATATTTGCAGATTCAAATCGACGCGGGCGCCGCTAAACGGCGGCACATCGCGGCAGGTGCCCGACACACATACGATTCCACCGGCCAGTCGGCCGACAAAGAGGCGCAGGTTGCCGCCGCGCGGCAGGTGAACGAGCAACTCGCCGCCGGGATAATGAGTGGGTGTGGAGTCGAGCTCGGTGGTATAGCCGTAGAGCCACGACAAAACGCCCCAGCCCGACCGGCTCAGGCCGACCACGGTCAGGCCGCGGCGGAAGTCTTTGCCCTGGAAAGTCCGCTTGTATTCCTCACTGTGATTCCATTTGGCAGTCAGGGCGAACCGGCCGGGCAGGCGCCACGACCCGTCCGCATCGACGTGCCACACAGAGCGCTTGCGCTCGCCGTCGGACGTATTCTCACGGCGATAGCCGAGTTCGCCAGCCACGCTGGGGCTTTCGCCGAACCGTATATCGCCGCCAACGTAGCTGTGGACAGCGAGATCGCCGTCCACCGGGTCGGTCGTATCTTCGCTGTACAGATAGCCGAGCAGGTTGGCGAACACCGTGGCACGTTTGTGCAACCGCCATTCGGTTCGCACCCGCGCGCCGACCACGTCTTCGTTGGTGGGAACGGCTTGATCGTACCGCTCGAGAGTTGGCGGTTCGTGATAGAGCAGTGATTTTTCGTTCCGGCCAATCGCCCAGTGTCGATACGCCTTGGCATCGATCAGCGTGGTCACCGGGCCCCGGGTCCACTGCGCCGAGCCGTAGGCGGCCCATGCGGTCTCGGTCCCACCTGCCGAAAACGCCTTGCCCTCACGGGTTCCACCGGCGGCCTCGGCAGCGAGGCGAAAGGGACCGAGAGTCAGCGCAGTGGATGCGCCGGCGACCATCCAGGATACATCCCGACCGTCGTCACCGGCGCCATCGGCCTCGGCGTAAAGAGCATACGGGCTGACCTCGCCGCGCTCGCCGAGGCGCAGGGTGATCTCGGCTCCGGTCAAAAAGTCGCTGTCTTCATCGCCATCGATGTGAAAGTCGAGCAGGTCGAAATTCTGCGGATTGGTCCACCCGGCCAGTACAAGGGCCGAAACTCGATCACTGCGCGCATCGACGCGGCCACCGCGCAGCGAGTTGTCGAGGCCGAGCGGGTCGATCTTGCGCAATGACAGGGTCACACCGTGGCCAAACGAGACGTATCCGTCGCCCGCAGCCAGGGCAATTCGGCCCATATCGGCTGAAAATTTGGCCCGCTCGAGGCGGACGTCGCGGAGGTCTTCCATGTCGTCGGCTTCATCGGAGACCAGCGCACCGTCGACTCTGACGCTGGCCCGGTATTGTCCGAAGCCCGGGTCGGCGAACTCTCCAGCCACCTCGATTCGGCCGAGTCCGGCGCGCAATGTGCCGTCGATCTGTGAATCGAATTGGGATGTGCGGTAGGCGCCCAGACTTTGCGTCGTCGAGGTGATCCGGACTCGCGACTTGTCGACTGGCGCATCGGCTGGCTCGGCGGCAGAGAGAAGCTTTTGAATCTCCGCCTCGACGCGCTCTTCGTCACCGGGCTCGTAGCCGGCATGGGCGTAGGCCACCTTGCCCGAGGCATCCAGCAGCACAGTATAAGGCAGATTGGCCGACGGATTGTAGCGCTCGATGAGTTCGGACTCGTTGTCGAGGATCCACGGAGCACTCACGCCAAAACGGGCCAGAAATGCCGGCACGTTTTCGGCCGAGGACGGATCGTCCTCGGAGACCAGGACAACTCGAAGGCCGCGCTCGGCATATTTCTCGTAAAAACGCTGGAGATGAGGTAGCTCGACCCGACACGGTACGCACCACGTGGCAAAGAACGCATACAGCGTGGCCCGGGGTGGCGATTGGTCGGCCCGGACAGAGTCGTGGCCAGCGACCAGCAAGATGAACGCTGCGGCCAGAGCGAAACTGCGCGCAGCAGGCGCCACAGCGGGGTTGTCACGTCCAGTCATTGGGCCGGCAACAGGCTGTCAATGCGCTGGGGTAAATCCGCAGGCGGGATGCCCGTCGACTTGAAGACAATCCGGCCCGTGCGATCGATCAGATAGTTGATCGGCGTCTGCGAGTCCACCGATTGAAAATGGTCCTGGAGCTCAAACAGCGGATCGACCACTACCGGAAAGCTGAGCGAGAATTCCCGGCGCCATTCGGAGCAAAACAGTTTGGTCGCCGGGTTTCCCTCGCCATCCTGAAAGAGCGCCTGCACCACGCGCAATCCGCGGCCACAAAATTGCCGAAAAATCTCGGCATCCAGGGTCTTGGTCTCGTCGACGCACGGCTCGCACCAGCCCGCACCAATGCTGAATAGAGTCAGCTCGGATTGGCCCAGGACATCGCCAAACACGACCGAGTCGCCGGCACAGTCGTCCAGGGTGAGATCGGCAAACGTATCGTCAAGCTCGGTACCATACGGCCCGGCGGGATACACCCAACCGTCCGGTGGCACGGCGAGCGCACATTCTGCCGGCGGTTCGAGATCGTTGCCATTGCCGTTTTCCGAGTCACTGCTGTCACCACACGCAGCACTCATCAGTGCAGCAGCTGGGACCAACGCACTCAGAGCAATTGCCAGAAAACCTCGGTGAAAACGTCGATTCATGGGGACCTTGGTGTAATCCGGAGGAGTTGAGACGCATCTCGCGCGTGCACGACCTCCCTATGACCTCCTAACCCGGACGAAGGTTATCGGTCGAATGCAAGGCCCCGCGATTCGTCATTCGCACTTCCGCCCCCAGGGAGTCACAATGAGAATGGGGGACACGCTACTGCTCTGCCTTGCCCCAGTGTAATGCGCCGATTTTACTAAAATAGGTTAATTTCTTATCAATTTATTAAGAATTTCTTCTATTTTTATACCCGAATCTGTTTGATCCGGATATAAAAATCCGTCTTGTTTGTATACGGGACCGAAATCGGAGAAGGCAGTGACAAAGCTGAACAACGCAGACATGGACCAGTTAATCCACCGGACGGTACAGGGCGACATGGTGGCCCGGGAGGAGCTCTTCCGACACATTCAGCAGTTCTTGACTCGGATGGAGTTACGCCCGCTGGGTCCGTACAGCCGCGATCCGGACTGCGTGGGCGAGGTATGTACGCGCGTGGTATCACGACTGATTATCAATGATCATCAGAGGTTGCGTTCCTATCTTGGGCGCGAAAAGCGATGTTTCGCGTCATTCTTGCGGGTCGTGGCCTCGCGGGTGGCCATCGATCTAGCTCGGGGCATGCGTCAGAATGTTGCTCCCCGCCACGAGTCGGTATTTCGTTGGGTTCAGGAGGTCGAGTATTCCGAACCGGAATGCGCGCAATCTTCCAATCTGGCGTCCCGGCTTCAGCTGCTCGACGTCCGCCGCTATTTGCGCTGTTGCGCGGATCCAGTGGATGCGGATCTGCTCACCCACTCGGTCAGTTCGTCACAGAGTTGGCAAGAGATCGCGAGCCGGCACAATCTGACCCCCAATGCAGCCCGACAGCGGGTCAGTCGGCTGCGCAAGTCGATGCGCGCCTGGCTCGAGCAGCACAATCGCTGACTGCGTTGCGTGGGCTCGGCCGACTATTCGATCGTCGGTGCTGAGTACAGCTCCCGCAGCCAGACATGCCACGGGAGCTGCACTCAGCATCCCTGCCCCAAAAAGTCATTTCAGAGCAATGGCGTTATCGGAGTCTTCCGCTGGGGAGTTGTCGTGCTCTGCACTCGGCGATCCCGATACGTCACGCCTGCGGCGCGCCCAAGACGAGCCGGCCGCCGGTTTTGCCAGGGCTATGATTTTGGCCAGGGCCCGGCGTTCTTCCCGACGTGAGACGACAGATTTCCATCTGGCGAGCCGTTGTGTTTGCTGAACCTGGATGTCGGGAAGCGGCTCGGTTTCGGGTGTAACATTGGTCTGGGGCCGGGCTGTGTTGGGTTTCTTTCTCGGTGTCGGGTCGGGCTTTGACTGCCAGATCGGCAGTGTGTCTTGTGGTGTCCGGACCGTGCGGACAATTGGCCAGGCCTTGCCAGGCGATGCTGCAGCAGCTTGTCGGGCCAGCATCGACGGGGTCGGGAGTCCGGTCGGCAATGTATCGTTGGGCCTTCGACGCAGTGGTACGGCAAGAGCAGTTACCGGTGTTTGGGCCGGCACTTGGTCCGACTCGGCTGGCTGTGTTCTGTCGGAGTCAGAACGTCCGGTTGATTTGACCTGTACCTCCTGGCGGGTGCTTGAGCGCTGGTTTTTACGAAGGCGAGTTGTCTCGTGCGGCGAGATGTCGTCATCGTCGGGGACGAGGTAGTCCAGTGCCTCCTCGGTGTGGTGGTTGTAGGGGGGGCTGGCTGTGGAGGTCGCCGGGCTGAGCGGATCGAGGTGCGACTCGTTCCATTCTGCCGAGTCGGCGAACGACGCCTCGCCTACGTGTCCAGCGACAGCGCCGGATAAATCGTCATAAAGGTCGTAGAACGACGAGTCGGAATCTTCCAACGACTCGAAATCATTGGATGAGAACGACCTCGGCTGGAAAGGCGGCGACTGGATCGTGAGCGCCACCGGCGATTCGGGCGAGGTGACATCGACCGAGGTCAGGCGGGCGTGCGCCTGCGCAATGGCCCGCTCCCACTGAGCTTCTTCTTCATCGAGAGCGGCGTCGAGGTGCTCGGAGCGATCCAGCGCATCGAATGGCTCGCCTGGCCGAGAGATCGGCCGGACCGGGGACAACTTCGCGCCGTCAGAATCGCTGGAGTAGTCTGCTTCGTCTTCATCCCCTTCCTGCAAGGACAGCGATTCGTATTCATCGCTGTCCTGAAGGGATTGTTCCCGGTGGTCGCCCGAAGCGGGCGAGGGCGTGTGCTCGGCAGGCTCGCGTTCGGTCTTCGGTCTGCTCGTTCCGATAATCGAAAGCTCATCGATCGGACCGGGAGCCGGCGCTGTCAATGGCAGAGGTCGACCGTCTCGAGAGCGCCACGTGGATTCGGATTCGGATTCGGATTCGGATTCGGATTCGGCCTCGCGGAGCGGGATGACCTCCTCGTCGCCGAGCGATTCAACTCGGTTTGAATCCAGCTTCACATAGCCGAATCGGCGAAGCACGGTGTCGAACAGTCCCATCTCACATATGAGTTAGAGCAGTTGGCGGGCCAACTTCGATATCGCCTAACCCTTTACATTTCCTTACCCGTAGGTGAGATCGCATTCTGCGACTGATGTACGGGCTTCCCACATTGGGGGAGAGGCCCCCTATTTTGCCCGAGACTGGTCACTGGCGCGGATCACGGCCGGAGGCGGTCCGAGCAAGCTAGCAGTTCCTCCTGGCTTTGTGCTTTTATTTCGCATCCGTACGTATCTCGGTCGAGTTTTTGGCAGTCGGCCAGGAACTGTGGCTCCAGTCTGGCGCGGATGGCCGCTACTTGTTTTTCCGTGGGGACCAGTTCGGGATCCACCTTGCTTGCGTGGTCTGCCCGGGCCAGTCCTAGAACGTGGTCCAGAAGGGCCTGGCACTCGGTTTCGTCGGGTCGCCGAGGTCGAGAGCTAGGAGCGCCGGTGCCGGGCTGGCCAGCAGGGTTCGACCGCTCTGATACCGGTTGCCCGGACGCGGCCCGAGCTGAGGTATCCGGGGTCGACGGATCTTGATCCGGGCGATTGCCGCAGGCCGGGGCGAGTGAGGCGCTTGCCAAGCAAACGGCGACAACCAACCATGCGGCTATTCGATCGACCCGGATTGACACTCGGTTTGAACGGGGCACTGCCCGGCAGCCTACAGCGTATGGGCCGGGTGTGTCAGCTTGTCGGGTCTTTGCGGCATTGTTTCCACGACCTCGTGACGATACCGTGGTGAATACTGCGGGCTAGCCGACCCCGTGGTAGTCTCGGCGGCCTCATGAACTCTCGTATTCCGCCCGGGTCGGTCGCCCTCGTGACCGGGTCATCCAGTGGTTTTGGCCTGCAGTGCTGCGTCGAGCTGGCGCGACGCGGCATGCGTGTATTCGCCTCGATGCGTGATTTGAGCCGATCCGAAGGACTTGACGCGGCGATGGCAGAGGTCGGCCTCACCTGTGACAAGGTCGAACTCGACGTGACCAAACCCGATTCGCTGGCCACAGCCGTGGCCGAGATCGCCGATCGGGTTGGTCCAAAGCCGCCGGGCAACACGGCCGAGACCGGCGACGAGCCGTTGTTGGTGCCGGTTGACATTGTGGTCAACAACGCCGGATTCGGCCTCGGCGGATTTGTCGAGGATCTGACGATGGACAAGCTGCGCGAGCAGTTTGAGACCAATTTCTTCGGTCTGGTCGCGTTGACCAAGGCTGTGCTGCCGGGCATGCGAGAGCGGCGGCGCGGCCGGATCATCAATATCTCCAGTCTGTCGGGTCGGATGGGTCAACCCGGCGCTGGCGCCTACGCCGCGTCGAAATTTGCCGTCGAGGGCATCTCCGAATCGTTGCGCCTCGAGCTCTTGCCCTACGGAGTCTATGTGGTGCTGATCGAGCCCGGCATGTTTCGCACCGATCTGTTCGACCGCAATCAGCGCATCACGGCCAGGGCGCTCGAGCCAGACTCGCCCAACTACAAAGCATTGATGCGCCTGAAGAGCATTGTTGAAAAGCGGTTGGCCCGTGGCGGCGATCCGCGTCAGGTGGCCCGGGTGGTCGGGCAGGCGGTTGCCGCTGATAAACCCAGGCTGCGCTATCTGGTTGGCTCGGACGCCGCGGTGGCGGGAACTCTCAAAGGCATCTTGCCGTTTGGCCTGTGGGAACGTGCAGTCGGGCGCGTGATCGGCGCCGACTAGGATTCCGCCGAAAATGCCTCTCTGGTTTGCAGCTGTCCTCGGCCTGGTACAGGGACTCACCGAATTTTTGCCAATATCGTCCACGGCCCATTTGCGCATCACACCCGAACTGCTGGGCCAACCCGATCCAGGAGCGGCGTTCAGTGCGGTGATCCAGCTGGGTACTCTGCTCGCAGTACTGGTCTACTTTGCCCGAGATCTGTTCGTCGAAATGCCGCGCGCCATCGTGCGCGATCACACCAGCCCCAAGGGACGGCTGCCCTACTACTTGATCGCCGGCACCGTGCCCATCGTGGTTATGGGCCTCAGTCTGAAAGATTTCATCACCGGTGACGCCCGTTCGCTCTATGTAGTCGCGAGTGCGCTCGCCGGGGTTGGTATCCTGATGTATATTATCGACCGCAGGGCGCGCGATCAGCGCACCATGGACGAGGTTACCCTGTCCGATGCGGTCATTATTGGACTGGCCCAATCCTGTGCCCTGATCCCGGGGGTTTCCCGCTCGGGAGCCACCATCGTGGCGGCGCTCTTTCTCGGCATGCGCCGCGCCGATGCGGCCAGATTCTCGTTTCTATTGGGTATTCCGGCCATTGCCGGGGCCGGCATCTTCGAGCTTGCCGACGCCTTGTCCCAGCTCGGTCAGGGCGCCTGGCTACCAATTGTGATCGGTACCATGACATCGTTTGTCAGCGGGTATGCGAGCATCGCCTGGCTTTTGCGATACCTTCAGCGAAACAGTCTGGCTCCATTTGCAATCTATCGAGTAGGTCTTGCTATGCTGCTCTTCGCCCTTTGCATTTCCGGCGTGGTAACGCCAGTATCTGGACATTGACCGACCGGGACGCTCTCCCGTGATTCGATAACCACGGAGGACATGGCCATATGAAAGCCGCTCTTTGGAAGCGTCGTTTTTCGCTACTCATCGCTCTTTTTGCACTGTGCACGTTTGCTGCCGAGGCCCTGGCTCAATCCCAATGCCTCGGTGACAAGAGGCGCCGCTACAAGGTCAAAATCGAATCCTCTCCGCCAGGGGCCGCGATCTACATCGGCCAGGAGAGCTGCGGCACCATCGGCACCACACCATGGGAGGGTCGGCTGCCCAAGGGGACATGGAAGATCATCCTGAAAAAAGACGGTCACGAGCTCAAGGAGCACGTCTATCGGGTGAGGCGTACTCGTCGCACACAGCAGGTATTCGTGCCCATGGTCAAGAGGCCCGACCCACCCAAGCTCGATGTTCGAGCTGATGCCGACCAGAATGCGTTTAATGCCGAGGTGTGGCTCGACGGGCAAAAAGTCGGACAGATTCCGGTCTTGCTCAACGTCTCCGATGGCCGGCACCTGGTCGAGATCAAGAAAGACGGCTTTCAGCCGTTCAACCAGTGGGTCGAGGTCAAGGAGGGCGATCGCGTGACGGTCAACCCGGCGCTCAAGCCGATCGTCGTGGCCAAAAAGGGCACTGTCTTGGTCGAGGCCGACGTCGCCGAAGCCGAGGTGTACATCGACGGTAACCGCCATGCCGATGTCACGCCCACCATGATTCCGGACGTGGTCGAAGGACCGCACATCATCGAGGTTCGCAAAGAGCCGGCCATCCCGTGGAAGCAAACCATTCAGGTGGTCGCGGGCCAAACCGTCAAGGTATCGGCCGAACTCAAGGCGACGATTGGCGGCCCGACCGGTACGGTTCGCGTCCTTTCCAACGTCGAGGGGGCGCAGGTATTTCTCGACGGCACCGCGGTCGGCACGGCCCCGGTCGACCTCAAAGACATTGCGCCTGGTGACCACGTGATCGAGATCAAGGCAGACGGCCATCTTCCGCGCGAAGAGCGAATCAAGGTCAACGCCGGTTCGTCCGAGATCCTCAAGCTGGATCTTCGCCCCGAGGTATCGACCGATACCGGTAAGCTCAAAGTTGTCTCACCTGTGCCCGAAGCTGCGGTGTTCATCGACGGCGAGCGGGTGGGCAATGCGCCCCAGGAAAAAGAAGTCTCCGCTGGCGAGCATTTTGTCGTGGTGACCAAGGCTGGATTCAAGGAGTTTCGGGAAAAAGTCAACGTCGAGGCCGGCCAGCCGCTGACCGTGACTGCCGACTTGCGTGCGATCGGTGAACTGAAGGTTTTATCCGATCCGACGGGCGCCCAGGTGTTGATCGACGGCGAGGTCGCCGGGGTCACTCCGTTTACCAAGGAGGATCTCGAAGCCGGCAACCACCTGGTGACTCTGAAGTTGCCCGGGTATCTCGCCTACGAACAGAGCATCACCATCAAGGGTGGCGGCAAGGAGATCATCAGTGGTCGGCTCCAGGAAATCGAGACCGGTCCATCGGCCGAGGATCTGATCCGCGAGCAGCGTGGACTATCGTCGTTTGGCGCCCGTGCTTTGCCGCTGGGCCGCGCGACACTCGATCTGGCCGGCGGTTATCCCCACTATATCAACGGCCAGATTACTGTGGGAGCGCCTGAAATTGCCGGAAAGATTCCGTTTGACGCCGGCATCATGTTCCGGACGTTCCTATCTCGCACCGAGCTCGGTCTCAAGGCGCGCTTTACCCTGGCCGACCGCAAGCCGTTCAGCGCCGGCATATTTGCTGTGGTTGGCGGCGGCAGCACGCTATTCGACGACAGTGGGCGCAACAGCTTTTTCCTCGACGCCGGAGGGCTGGCCTCGCTGACTGCGCCGGGCAACATCACGGTCACCGGCCGGGTGTATATCGGCATCTGGTCCGATCGCCACTGTCCGGCGCCAGACGATGCGGCAGCTGCCGATCCGGCTGAAATCTGCAGTGAGGCGGGGCAGATGGAAGTCGGCCAGCCCCGTCTTGCAGAACTGGGCTTTGACAGCGTCGAGGACTTGACCGATCGCGAGAGTGGTGTCCGTCTGATGATTTCGATCATTGCGGAGTTGGCGTTTAAGCAACATTGGAGCGCCTGGCTATTGTTTGAAGGTGCGCCGTTCCAGGACGAGCGGGCCGCCTTTACCAACCACTTCAACGGCGCGATTCCCAGCGATCAGGACATCTTGACCTATGTCCGGGCCGGCGTGACGTACAAGTTCTGAGCCGGCTCCAGCGAGGATTGTTCCGCCTATACCGTCCGAGCAACAATGGGCTACTCTTCTCGAGTGTGGAGCAGTAGCCACAGTATCGTTGTGGCCGCCGGTGTTACTGCGTCATTGGCTGGTTGGGCATATGCAGACACGCCGAGAGACCCAATCCAGCTCGCCCACATCCGGGTGAGCCTGGGATTCGCACACAGCTGCGTACTCACGACCCAACGAGGAGTACATTGCTGGGGCCGAAATCACCTCGGTCAGCTCGGTAATGGCAGCACTCGATCTCTGTTTAGGGTTACGGGCCCAAGGGACCACCAACTGGCGTTCACAGTTTATCGAGCGAGGCAAGACGGCTGTCATTCATGTGACGAGGCAGACCGACGACTGCGGCGAGATGGTCACTCTGGCCCGGCCTCTAATCAACCTGGCATGAAAGGTCGTCCCGTCCGCCCAGCAACCGCTCGTACTGTTTCATCTCCTCCGCTCCTCCTGGCTGCACCCACTCTAGCACATGGAAATAAATGCGCGATCACCGAACAATCAGCGCCACTAATTGCCACCGCGGTTGTGGAATTCGGAATTCGCAGCTAGCCCGGGCTAGCTGTGGAGCTGAGCCTTAGCGGCGCTGATTGGCCTGCCACAGGATTTCGCGGCCGTTGCGCCGGTGCACCGCTTTGCGCAGCACGCCGCCCTGCCACGTCTCGATCTTGGAGAGCCGGCCGTGCTGGTCGTAATATGTCCAGGTTCCCTCGGGTTTACCGTTGTGAAAAGCTCCCTCGAGCTTTTTCTTGCCGCTCGAATACCACTCTTTCCACTCACCGTGGGGCTTGCCAGCCCGATAGGTCGCTGTGAGCTTGTTTTCTCCGTCGCTGTACCACTCGTTCCAGGCGCCGTCCTTTTTGCCGGCCTTGAACATGCATTCCTGCACCATCTGACCGTCTTGGCTCCAGCGGACCCAGGGACCATCTCGCTTGCCGTCGCGATAGCGGACCTTCTCGGCCTTCTTTCCGTTCTCACCCCACTGGGTCCACAAGCCGTGGCGTTTGCCCGCCCGGTATTCTCCGCTTGCAGCTTTTTGGCCATTTTCGTGCCAGCGCGCCCATCGACCCTGTCGGCTACCCTTTTGGTAGCGGACCTTCTCGGCTTTTTGGCCGTTGTCGTGCCACAGCATCCACACTCCGTGCTTCTTGCCATCGGTGTAGGTCCCACGGGCAGCTTTTTGGCCGTTGTCGTGCCACTCGGTCCACTTGCCGTGACGTTTTCCATCCTTGAGGGCACCCTTGGCCTGAACCGGTTTTCCGTCGCGATAGTCGGTCAGCTCGAGCAAATTGCCGCTGTCCCATCCCTCGACCCGAGTGATCGCGCCAGTCCGATCCCACTCGGTCCACACACCATCTTTCTTATCGGCGACGTTCTGACCCTCATAGCGCTTTTGGCCGCCAGGCCAGTACGTGACAGCCAGGCCTTCGCGTTGACCGTCGCGGTACGAAACCCGGGTGCGGGGCTCTCCGCTCGGGTACCAGCGGGTCCACATACCGTGCTGCTGAGACCGCTTGTACGTTCCGCTGGCCACGCGTCGGCCGCGGGTGTCCCATTCGGTCCAGGCTCCCTCACCATGGCCGTGCTGGTAGGTAGCCTGCCAGGCTTTGCGCCCGTTTCGATGCCATCGAATCCACGGCCCATGCCTGGTACCATCGGGAAATCGACACCATGCCTCACGACCGCGTTCTGATTGCAAATTTTCAGGCTGTGTGCCGTCGGGGCAATCGACAGTTGCCTGGCTGGTAGGCGCAGCCGGTTTTTCGACCTTCTGGTTGCCCTTGATCCTGGTCGAACTGGCTGAAGTCGACCCGACAGTGCCAGTAGAGGCACAGGCGAGACAAACGAGCGCCGACAAACTGCTTAGAATTGCCAGTAATCCCCTCACTTTGGTCGTATCGTACCACATTGAGTTGCACGATCGGTACTCTGACCTACCTTTCGGCATGGTTGAGTCGGGGCTCAACGGGCGCGTCGCTTGCCGCCGAGTGGTGGATTCCTCCCCATTCGCCGCGCCGCGATCAAGCTGCACTCGACCGGGGCCAGCAGCTCTTCCACAGTCGCTCGGTGGGATGTCAAACCTGCCACAGCGGGGCCAAATTGACCGACAGCCGGTCGTACGACGTCGGTACCAGGGCATGTTTCAGGTTCCCAGCTTGACCGGCCTTGTCCGACCAGGAACTCGACGACCTCATCGCGTATCTCGAGACTCTATAAGAGCCCGCCCCGATCCTTTCGCACCACCTGCAACCCTCCTTATACTCGCGCATCATGGCGAGCGACATCTTGATCGTATACTGCACCCTGCCCCCAAAAACAGATGCGGAATCTGCGTCTTCGGACCAGAACGATGCCGAGGGCATCGCCCGCACACTGGTAGCGGAGAAACTGGCCGCATGTGTCAATGTGGTGCCGGGCGTGCGGTCGTTTTATCGCTGGCAAGGCAATATCTGCGACGATGCCGAGATGCTTGCCATCATCAAGACCACCCGCAACCGTTTCGAAGCACTGCGCGCGCGCCTGGTCGAGATCCACCCCTACGATTGCCCCGAGATCATCGCCCTTCCGGTCGATGCCGGCCATCCAGAATACATGGCCTGGGTGCGCGATATGACTGCACCCGAGTAATCGCGATTCGAGCTGGCGTGGCCGCGGGGTTTTGGATTCAGCCGGATTCCAACAGGCTGTCACCGAGGATACGGACGGCCTCGGCAAGTTCGGTGTCGTCGAGCGCAGCAAAGCCGGCTCGAAATGCCTGTATATCTCCTTGCGCTGCGTGAGCGCTTCCCGGCGTGAACCCGAGCCCGCGCAGCCGAGCTGCTCTGGCCCAATTCTCGACGCTGACCCCATGGCAGACGCGAACCCACAGGGCGAGCCCGCCCGCGGGAATATCGACATTGATTCGTCCCCGGAGCCGGTCGTCGCCCTCGAGCGCAGCTCCCATGAAGTCTCTCCGAGCGTGGTACATACGCCGCGCCTTGCGCGCATGCCGCTGGAGTTCTCCGTCCTCAATAAGCTCTGCCACGGCGCGTTCGAGGACGATGTCGCCCTGGCGGTCGAGCACTGCGCGGCGGGCACGGGCCTGCTCGATCACCTCGCGATGCGCGACGATATAGCCAATGCGAAGAGCGGGCGCGATGAGCTTGGACAGAGACCCTACGTACACGACCTGCTCCAGGCCCGAACCCGACGCTGCCAGCGGCAGGAGCGGCCCGCGGTCAAAGTGGTACTCGTGATCGTAGTCGTCTTCAATCACCAGGAAGTCGTGTTCCTTGGCCAGCGCCAGGAGTTCGATACGACGATGCGGAGCCAACGCGACGGTGGTCGGATACTGATGATGGGGGGTGACATACACCAACCGCACTCGTGCTCCGCACTGCGTGAGCTCATGCCGCAACGCGGCCGTGTCCAGGCCGTGAGTATCGACGGCCACGTGGATAAGCCGGGCTCCGGCCAGGGTGAAGGCGTTCCACGCGGGAACGTAGCCGGGGTTCTCGACCGCGACGTGGTCGCCGGGCTTGCACAGGGTCAGCGCGGTGAGCGATAGCGCCATCTGACTGCCATGGGTGATCAGCACTTGGTCCGGCGAGCAAGCCAGACCCCGAGCCTGGTTGAGGAAGGCGGCGAGGACCCCCCGGAGCACGAGGTCACCGCTCGGATCCTGATAGCCCAGACCCGACCGCGAGAGCGAACGCAGTGCGCGGCGATAGGCTCGCCCAAGCTCGGTTAGCGGGGCCAGGCGAGCATCGGGGATACCGTCGCTGAGGTGGAGGCGCGGCTTGGTCCGGTGGCGCGCAGTGACAGCCTGCCCTCGTTTGGGATCGGCATCGGCCACCGCGAGTTCGGGAAGGCGGGCCGATACCCGCGTGCCCTGCGCCGGCATCGTCTCGAGCCAGCCCTGCGCGACGAGTTCCTCAAATGCAGCAACCACCACCTTGCGGTTCACCCCCAAGGCCCGAGCCAGCGTGCGGGTACCCGGCAAGAGTGCGCCTGAAACCAGTCTTCCGCGGCGGATGTCGCGTATGATCGCCCGCGCCAGACGCTCGTAGCGCGGCACCGCGCCATCGCTGTCGGCGTCGCCGAGCAAAAGGTCGAAGCGCCAAGGACGCCTATCTGGTCCCTTGTTCATCGTAAAACTGGAACCTCCGCAGGGTCCAGTTTCACGCTAAATCAATTCCTGCGCAACTGAAACTCGCGCAGAGGAGACCACAATGAATGCCACACAACCGCACAAGTACCATTCGGCCGACTTTGATAAAACTCCCCCGCGACCGCGCGTGGTGATGCCCGAGAAGCTGGCACACCTGGCTATCGAGAGCGGGCCCAAGCAAGACGAATACTCGAATGCGCGCAAGCACTCCGTCTTCTTCGTCGACCTACCGTCGCACGCCATCAGCATGACGATCGGCTGGCTCGATCCCGATCAGTCCTCCAACCGCCACCGCCACACCTATGAGACGATCCTCTATATCCTCGAGGGCGAGGGGTACTCGTATGTCGGCGGAAGGCGGATCGACTGGCAGCAGGGCGATGCTGTCTACGTGCCGGTTTGGGCCTGGCACAATCACGTCAATACGGGTGCGGGACGCGCGCGTTATCTGGCCTGTGAGAACGCGCCGATGCTTCAGAATCTCGGTGGTGTCGCCCTGCGCGAGGAGGTTCCGGAACGAGGCGACCAGGCCTTCGACGCAGCCCGCGAGGCCGGGGGAGGTACCCGATGAGTGGCGCGATCTTGCGAGGTATCGTCTCTTACCCCATCACGCCTTTCACCGCCCAGGGCCGCGTCGACGAGGCTCTGCTGCAAGATATTGTCGAGAGGATGATCGATGGGGGCATCCATGCCATCGCTCCGCTGGGAAGCACGGGCGTCTTGCCCTATCTCTCGGACGACGAACGCGAAGCCATAGCTGAGCTCGTTGTGAAGCAGGTGAATGGCCGGATTCCGACGCTTGTCGGGGTGTCGAGCCTGACCACCGAGCGCACGGTGCATCACGCGCGGCATGCGGAGCGAGTTGGGGCGAGCGCTGTGATGATCCTGCCAATGAGCTACTGGAAGCTCACGCCAGAGGAGATCTCGAGCCACTTCGACAAAGTTGCAAGGGCGATCTCGATCCCCATCGCAGTGTACAACAACCCGGCCACCGCCGGCCTCGATGTCGCGCCTGAGACCATCTCTCGACTGCTCGAGATCCCGAATGTCACGATGGTCAAAGAGAGCACCGGTGACGTCAATCGGATGCACCGACTGGTACAACTCTGCGGTCGCGACGTCGCTTTCTACAACGGCAGCAACCCGCTCGCACTTGCCGCCTTCGTCGCGGGGGCAAAGGGGTGGTGCACGGCGGCCCCGCACCTCATCCCAAAGCTGAACGTCGAGCTCTTCGAGGCTGTGGAGCGGGGCGATCTCGCCGGTGCGCGCAACAGCTTCTACCGCCAGCTACCCCTACTGCAGTTCATCGTCCGGCATGGTCTGCCGCGCGCGATCACCGCTGGACTGGAACTCATGGGCGTACCTGTCGGGCCGCTGCGGGCACCGCTTCTGCCGCTTGCGCGGGAGTTCGTGGATGAACTGCGCCAGATTCTCGTCGACCTGGAAGTGCCGGTGCGCTGACACAGCCACCTGCCTGGCCAGCATCCCCTATCCCCTGATGTTGGGGACGGTGTAAGCTTTTCAACTTGGAGACCTGCTCCTACAGTGGCGCCAAGTTGAAAAGCTTACACCGTCCCTACACCTTGCTCGCGGAATGCCTCGGGGGTCTGGCCGGTCCAGCGTTTGAATGCGCGGTGAAACGCGCTGGATTCGGAATAACCCAACATGTAGGCGATTTCTGCGATGGCCATGGCCGAGCCGAGAAATACGCTGGCGCGCTCGCGACGCACTTCGTCCAGGAGCGCGTTCATCGACGTGCCCTCGTCGCGCAGGCGGCGTTGCAGCGTGCGCCGGCTCAGCTTGAGCTGTCTGGCCAGTTCGCCGAGGGTCAGGTCGGGCTGGTGGAGATGGGCGGCGATCCATTGGCGAGCTCGCTCGCGCAGAGGCGCTGGTGCGGGCAAGACAGCGAGCTTTTCGCGGGTGTAGCGCTCGAAAAACTGGCACATGGCCGGGTTGGACTCGGGCAGAGGAATGCTCAATATGCTGGCGGGAAAGATCAGCTCGTCGATAGGAGCACGGAATTCGACCTCGATGCCAAAGAACTCGTCGAGTGATTGGCCGGGCAGTTGATCGTCTGGGTCGAGCGCGGCATGGCGAAAGCGCACATGGCGAAGCGGCACAGCACGGCCGATCAGACGAGCGCTATTGACCGCGATATCGTAAAAGGCCATCTCGACGGCGTGCCGGTGAGCAGGTCGCCACGGTCCGTGGGGCGTAAACGTGATGCGGACTTGGTCGTCGTCTTTGTAGAACCCGTAATGCTCGCCATCATTCCATAGCCGGTAATAGCGCATCGAACGCTCGAACGCGTGGCCCAGGGTTGGACTGGTAGCCATCAGAAAACCCAGGGCATCGAGATCTTCGAACTGGAACTGCTGGGAAAAACGCAGGCCAAAGAGCTGGTCGCCGGTTCGCTCAACAGCCAGCTCGATCAGCCGGTAAACTGCCTGCAACGGCACTCTACTGTCGAGATCGGCCAGATCGTATCGGGCTAACCCGGCGTCGGCCAGCAAGCTGTCGCGCTGTGCCCCGGATTTCTCGGCAAAGTTGGCAAGCTGGACCGCCATGCGCGCCCACATGGTCGGCCCGGGCCCGACCGCTGCCGGCTGGCGTCTGCTGTCAGTGCTTTTGGCGTGGGTCATCAGTGTCCGCTCTACGGAGTGGTCGTAGGTTTTTTGTGGAGGCAATCATGGAAAAAAACTCAAGGAAACCTGGCGCAACGCGTCGTGTTGTCAACAACGCTGCTGTCGAGCAAGACTCTGTCGCCAGCGATGCTGTCGAGGACGACTTTGTCGACAATGAATGGTACGCGATCCTCGAGTCGCGCCGGCTTGGCAAGCGCCCGATGACCGTGGAAAGATTGGGCCGCCGCCTGGTGTTGTGGCGCGATGTCCACGGGCAGGTGGTGGTGCAAGATGCGCGCTGTCCCCACCGCGGTGCCGATCTCGGGCTGGGCCGGGTGGTCGACGGAAACCTCGAATGCCCTTATCACGGGTTTCGCTTTGCGGCCAGCGGGTCGTGCACGCTGGTGCCGTGCGAGGGTCGAAATTATTCGATAACAAAAGGGCTGAATGTGGCGAGTTACCCGGTTGCCGAGGAGTACGGCTTGATCTGGCTATGGTGGAGCGCGCGCGGCTCGCACAGCCCGGCCGACAGCGGCGAGCGGCCGTCCATCCCGTGGCCCGACGAACTGCCCGCCTCCCTGCGCGGAACGTCGACCCGGATCATGGTGTGGAACGTGCCGTTTCGCCGCGCGGCCGAGAGCATGCTCGATCTGCACCACGCGCCCTTTGCGCACCGCCGGGTGCTGCCCGGAGTCGGCACGCTGCTCGACCCCTACGATGTCGAGGTGGTGAAGACACAAGGCGCTCATCCGCGCGACCTCATCCGCACCAGCGGCGTTCTCCGCCACGATGATGGCGAACCCTACTGCGGCAAGGGCGGGCTCCGTTTTGGTCTGTCGGTGATCTTTCCCGGCGTCGTGCTCGGCGAATTCGCCGACCGTATTCAATTTGTCGCCGCCATCACGCCGATCGATCGCGACAACACATGGATTGTATATCGCTACTACGCGGCGCTGCCAGTGATCGGCAAGCTGGTTGCCTGGCTCGCGGTGTGGGCCGAAGATCGTCTGGTCCAGCTCGACGACCAGCGCTTGCAGGAGTCGTCCACACCGATGCATTTCGATATGCGCGATCATCGCTACGTACCCGCCGATGCCGGGATTCTGCAGTGGCACAAGCTCTATCGCGCCCGCATGAAGGCGCAACAAGCGGGCCGACACCCCCAGCTCTCGGTACTGGCTGCGTCGAGCTCAGGTGCTGCAGTACATCACGGGTAAACTCGAACCGGCAGGGATTTCTCGACGAACTCCTTCCTCATCGCTGGCGCGAGCTACACGCCACATCTGCACGGCAAACAGCCGAGCAAGGCCAAGATTCAAGCTAGCGCTATTTCTCGAAAACCAGGTGAGGTGCTACAGCCGTGCCTTCTAGTGTGTCGCGTCGCCGTCCGGGGTCCGTGACGTTACAGAAAACGCGGAGTTGGCGTGATTTGCCCATCGATTCTTGTGGTGCCGGTTGGCCGAGCATAGCAGCGTAGCGCGGTTGGCTTGACTGAGGGTGGCCGTTTATCCCTGGGGCGTGGGCTCTTCAACCAGCTCGGTGTCGGCTCCAGGCAGGAGTGGAGGAATCAGAAGTGGGGCTACCTTCCCGTTTGTGCGACGAATTTCGTGGCAGTGCAGGATGGAGGGAAGAGACCATGGATATACACGAGTCATTCGATAACTGCCTACTACCTGCCAGATGAGTACGCTTACCACGCAACCGAGCTGGGTCCGATTGCTTCGGACAAACTCAAGATTGCTCCCCGTTGTCCTCGTCATCGCGGCCAGATGGTCTGGGGTCGGTGGTCTTGCCATGGGCGTGACCATTGCCTGAGCCGGAGCGCTCGGATTCTTCGTTTCCGCCTTGACGACCGTTCGGCTGGAATCCAAGCTCGGCTAGTACGCCCTTGATGAGAGTGAGCATCAGCAGGATGTCGGATTCGTCGCCCTCTGCTGCTTCTGCCTGCAACTTGCCCACACGATCCGGAGCTTTTAAGTAGGCTAGTGCCAGTTTTTTGAGTAGTGTGGCCAAGTAACTCGGCTCGAGATTGTCATCGGTGTCACGCTCGTTGTTGTCGTCCCCATCCTGCCTTGTCTCAGCGGGCCAAAACGACCTCACGTTGAGCAACGCAAAGCCGAACCTGTACTTCCCGACTAGACTCAACTTCGAGATCACGCGGCATCCTGTTTCTCCTCTCGTCGAGCACGCCGCGGCGGTGATGCGTTGGCGCCCCATCTGCCCTCTCAGAATTGCCGCTATTTTGTTTTGGGTGTTGTTTTTGTTCGCCATGCGGGAGAGCATGTGCGTTCATCCGCATGCCTGATACCCGTAGATGGTCGGGCGGATTCAGCGCAGCAGACCCCTCCTTGGCGGCGCTCGTGTCTCGCGCTCCTTTCTTACTCGAGCGAGCGGATCGGCCTTTGCCGAGAACAATCAGTCGGAGTGTAAGTTAGTGTAGCCCTACGCCCACCTGGAAGGACATGGTCCATAGACAAAAGTAAGGCACTTTCTACTGCCGATGTCCTCACGCTGCCTGTAGAGGGAAGGTCCTGCATTCTCGTTTCGTAGTAAATGTACTAATTCTGCTGCATAGTCGGCAGAGAGTAGAGCGAGGTTCGCATTGGATTTCTTCTTCGACGGCAGCGGAGATCGCGCTCGTAGGGATGATATCGATGAGTATGCTGGTGATCAGAGGGAGCGGCCAAGGCCATCTCCTGGGAAGGTTACGCTTACTATGCGTCTTGCCCAGCGGATTGCTCGAGACGTTGGGGCCCGTCGTTCGGTCTCGTCGGCTCCGGTACAGCGCCAGTTGAAGGCCATAACCAAACCCAGCGCTGCGGACGCAGAAACTACGACCCAGTGGCTCGATGTAGCGATTCGTCCTGATCTTCACGGCATGCCCGTGGAGGGCGAGCAGGCACATTCCGTTGGCGTTCAGTTCTCCGAAAACCAGAGGGTAGGTCAACCTGAACGTAGTGCTGAGGATGCCGATATTGCTGCGCAGTCGTTCGACGTAGCAATTCGCCCTGATCTGCACAGCGTGTCGGTTGTGGGCGAGCAGGCACAAACTGATGGTGCCCGGGTTTCGCGCGATCAAAGCCAGGGGTTGGCTCCCCCGGCGTCTGATAGAACTGCCCAATTGATGGGACATCTTCCCGATGCTACACGGGCGAAGATGGAGAGCGCGTTTGGTCGCAGCTTTGCTGAGGTTCGGGTTCATCCCGACAGTTCAAGGGCTGGAGGCAGCACGCATGCGGTGACAGAGGGGCGCGATATTCATTTCGCTCCTGGCCGCTATGAGCCAGGTTCAGAGCGAGGTGATTGGCTGATTAGCCACGAACTTGCTCATGTCATCCAGCAGACCAGCCATTCCTCGGCCAGCGCTGTCCCAAGCGGTCCGGCGCTTGAGGCCGATGCGGACCACGCGGCCAATGCGGTGATGGCCGGTCAGCGGCCTGCAGTTCAGTTCAGCGCTTCGTTTGGTATGACGCAGGCGTTCTCGGAAACCGAGAGCCATGACCCGGCCGATGCGAGCCTAGAGGAACCAGGCGATCTCTCTGCTCAGAATTCTGAGCACGCCACGCCGCAGGCGCCGGTAGCCCAAGATACTGTCGAGTGCGCTGGCACTGCGATCGATGCTCAAGATGGACAACCGGCCGAGGATGGCGTCCAGTCCGAGCAATCAGCGGATGCAGATCCTCAGAAAGCTGCGATGGAGGAGCGCTCGCAGGCCGCGGAGGCCGATACAGTTCCTCGCCAAGGCGATGGCGCTGTGCACGAAGCCTCCTCGGATGGCGCCGTACAAGCTCAAGGCCCGAGTGCCGGTGGCGTTGCTGGCACCGGCAGCGCCGCTGGCGTTGCCGCTTCGCAAGCGCCTACGGTCTCCATAACTGCACAAAATCCAGGCGCTATTATTAACTCGCTGGCGCGGGTCCCCGCTTCCCAGGCGATACCAGCTCTGGCACAGGCCGAAGCCGCATCTCCTGCGGCGCTCGAGAGCCAGCGTGACGTGGCGCAGCAATCGTTGCCCGAGATTGCCACACCGACAGGTCTTCCCGCCAAGAAGGGCAAGACACAGGCGGATACCACGCAGGTTAAATCTGCCCCGGCTTTTCAGAGCGCCAAGGAGAACATCAAACCCCAGCAGAGCGGTACTACCCACAATGCTGCGGACAGGGCTTTGGTCGATGAAGCCCCAGCCGTTTCTGAGCCAGCATCCACCCAGCTTGCCGGTGGCGATAGTGGCACGGATGCAGATGGAAAGCCCAAGCAAGATCCGGCACTGGCGCGAAGCGCACAAGGTGCCCTGGCCACGGTCTCGATGCCGGCTGGCCAAGTGTCCACCAAGGCTAAAGGCACACCGAGTGTGGACCTGTCGGGCGAGGCCAATCCCGGCCAGCTGGACTCTGCCCTCGATGCTTCGAGCCAGCAGACGCGACAAGCTGCAGCCGAGGCCAGGCAGGCGATTGGCCAGGATTTTGGCGAGAACGACATTTTTCCCGAGCCAGACGATGAAGTGCTCACGGCCGGCCAGGAGCTTGGCACGCCGCAGCTGCCCCAGGGTGGCAACGCTGCGCCAAATGGCCTGCCTGCCGAGGCAATGGCCTCTATTGATGCCGAGGCATCTCCGGTCCTGCACGAGCGCATCGGTGCTGAGCAGCAAAAGTACACCCAGGGCAAGGCTCAATACGATGCCGACTCGCAGGCCGCCCACCAGAAAGCCAGGCAGGACATTTCCGAGCTCGAGCAGAGCACTGCGGCCACACAGCAAGATGCGCAGCTGAGTGCGCAATCCGACGTGTCTTTGGCTCGCCAGGACTGGCAAAGCGAAATCGAGCAAGTTCAAACCGACTTTCAAACCAAGGCAGGGGCGGCTCGAAGCGAGCACCAGCAGCAAATTCAGACCAGGCAAACCGAGGGAAATCAGCGCGCTTCCCAGCATATTGCCGATGCCGAACGCAAAGCCGAAGCGGAAACGCGCAAGGCAAAGTCCGAGGTCGAGAGCAAAAAGCGCGATGCCAAAAAAGAATCTGGAGGGTTTTGGGGCTGGGTCAAATCCAAGGCCAAAGCGCTGGTCGATGGCCTCAAAAAAGCCGTCAATTTCATCTACGACAATCTGCGCAAGGCGGTCAAAGCTCTGTTTGAGGCTGCCAAAAAGCTGGCACTTGCCGCCATCGAGCTGGCCCGCAAAGCCATCGTCGGCCTTATCAAAGCCTACGGCGCCATTCTCAAAACATTCGTCAACATCGCACTGGCCGCTTTCCCCAAGCTACGCGACAAAATCAACAAGCGCATCGATCAGGCCGTCACCAAGGCCACGCAGATAGTCAACAAGGCCGCCGACGCTCTGAAAAAAGGCGTCACCGCCATCATCGACTTCCTGGCCAGCACCATCGACAAAGTCTTGGGCCTCATCCAGGACCTCTACAACGGCATCCTCACCGTCATCGGCATGCTCATCAGCGGCGAACTCCAAGAACTGATCGAGCGCTTGGCAACCTCATCGAGGCCGCCAAAACGGCGCCTGGCCAGTTCCAAACAGCCGCCTACGAGGAACTCCTTGGCGGCAACCTCGACCAGCCGCTCTCGCCAGCCGAACTCATCGCCGCCGGCCGCACACCACCCAGCGGCGCAACTGGCCCCAACATGGCCGGCACACCGGCCGACCAGGCCGCTGGCGATCGGGAGGAGAAGCTACCAGGTCCGCCATGGACCGAGGGCAACGTTGGCGTCGATACGATCGCCACCGGCGAAAGCCTCTCGCCTGAACTCGCCGAGCAGCTCTTCCAGATGACTGGCGGTGCCGATGGCGAAGTCACCTTTGGCGAATCCCAAGATGCCAGCCGCTCGCTGGATGCAATGTTTGGCACCCAAAGCGCCCAACCAGGACTGGCCGGTGCCAGCCAGCAAGCAGCCTACGTGTGTTGATCCCCAAGAACTTGCCGCAAAAGTCAGCAAGGGCTGGTCGAGGGAGGCGGACGCGGAGTTGACCCCGTACCGCGGAGCATAGCAACAAATTGGGCGGTGCAGGATGTGGTGGGCTTGGTTGTGGGGAGGGTC
>JAKSDA010000605.1 GCA_022360315.1 Pseudomonadota bacterium | reverse complement strand
TGAGTCGTCGGTTCCCGTCCACCACTGCCTCGGCCTCGGGATTCCGAACCACCTGCGCTTCAAAACGACCGTGAAGGCTCGGGGCTCCGGCGTATTTTCTCGTCGGGCCGCTGAATTCGGTGAGCTGGCGCCGAATTTCCCAATCAGAGGCGACCGGAAGTTGCGCAACCGTAACGCCCGGTTCCGCCAGGATGGTATTCACAAAAGCGCTAAATCGCTCCTTGATGGTTTCAATGTCTGACTCGCTGAACTTCGCCGTATTGTACTCTAGGCTAAACTGTACGTTTTCTTCGTCATGGTAGTCTCTGATGGTAATCGAGAGCGGGGTGGTTTCGTAGCCGGAATCGATGCGTTGAAAATGGTAGCTTCCTAGTTCAAAAGGATGATCGACAGAAAAATCCTCAAAGGAAACGATTACATCAAATAACTGTTGCCGGCCAGAAGCACCTAATTTCAAGTGACGATTCAATTCGGCGATCGAATAACGCCGATGGCGATAGACCTGTGCTAACTCGGTTCGCACCCGCTGCACCAGTACCGAAAATGGCTGTTCCCGCCCGACCGGAATTCGTACAGGTACAATCGAAGAAAACATTCCAACAGTTTTCTTAAACTTCGCATTGGGTCGATTGTGGATGGCCAGCCCAATCACAACATGCTCAAGATCGTTGATGCGAGCAAAATACGAGCAAACTAGCGCAATCGCAAAATGACTGAAGGTGCAACCCACGTCATTTACCACCCCCTCCATTTTTTCATAATCACTTCGTTCGATAGCCCAGGTCGTGATGCGGCTCGAAATTAAATGATTCTCCTGTGTCGGCGGGCGACGGAACTCGGATCCAGCAGCGATCTGTTCTACGATCGAAGGTGGAATAGAGTTTATATAATCGCACCAAAATATTCGATCGCGATGAAATCGCGGAGAATCCCGATAGGCTCGGTCATTGGCGATATACTCCAGGTAGGATACCCCTTTGACAGGAAGCAGAAAGCGGGCCGGCTGTGCCAGATGGTTGCAAGTGGTCAGTAGGGACTCCAGAACAAGGATAGCAGCGATTCCGTCTATAAAAATATGATGAAAACGAAATACCCAATAACATCGCTTTTCACTAATTCGAATTAATACGACTTTCCACAGTAACCCCGAAAAAAGATCAAAGGCCCGGCCAGCTTCGGCTCTAATATACTCCTTGGCTTTGATTTCTCCATCAGGATCATCAATAAATGATAATTCCTCCTGCACGATCGTTACCGCACTCAAGAATTTTTGTTTTATCTCGCCGTCATTGTTCCTAAGAACCAGTCGCAGAGCATCGAATCGCTCTGCACTATACTGCGCCGCCTGGCTAAGAACCTTGGAATCAATATCGCCTTCTAGAGCCAGTGCAAATCCTATATTATAATGAGGGCTATCGAAGTTCATCATCTGATCGAGCAAAACAACTTCCTGCGCAGACGTCAGTGGATACAGATCTTGCAGGTTTTCGGCGATCTCTTCCTTATCTTTTTCTATACGGCTCATTTCATGATTCTTTCTGAATGGCGTGTTTGTTATTTCCCAAATTATTTCAATTCCTTTAACAAACAGCCTAGAGAATCTGAGGCATTCTCCGGTTCATCCACTAGCACTACTTGATCAAGGATATTTCAATGCCAGAAAGAGCAAAGATGGCCAACTGCGAGGCGCTACGAGTACCGGAGCATAGTTTTATAAATGAGCATCGAAGATGCGGAATGGCCTCGGCAAATGCCCAATGCAACCATTCTGATGCGAAACAGGCTAGTCGAGCAATGCTAGGGTGCAGCCTCGCCCGTTGACCTGATTGAGAACAACTTTGCCCGCGTCAAATTTAATAAACCGATCGCAATATTTATAATATGCGTCGTCATGAGTTATCACAATCAGGGTTTTTCCTTTGGCTTTTAACTCGGGTAATAATTTGGTATAGAACATATTTCTAAAGTATGGGTCTTGGTCGGCTGCCCATTCGTCATAGATACAAATTTGAGTGTCCTCAAGGTAAGACGAAACCAAGGCCAGACGTTTTCTCTGCCCTTGGGATAGGTCAATCGCTGACAGCACTCCGTCGCGCGAATTCACTTTCTGATCCAGCTGTAGATCCTTTAGATGAGAAATTATTATGGCATCGTCAGCCGGGACGCCTTCCCGATTTA
Organism: Pseudomonadota bacterium; assembly: GCA_022360315.1. GTDB lineage: Bacteria > Myxococcota_A > Polyangia > Haliangiales > Haliangiaceae > JAKSDA01. Next base: position 70,582 of record JAKSDA010000605.1, on the reverse strand, counting down.
AGACCTCACGAAAGAGATAGAAATCAGAAAATATCGTGGAATAGAGTTCCCGGTACTTTTCACCATGGGTAGATAGATTGACGGGCTTTCCATCGAGTAAGATGTGACCAGAATGCGGGGTATATAATCCGGTCAGTACTCTGGCGAAGGTCGACTTACCACTGCCATTCCCTCCGGTTAGAAATATTGTTTCCCCACGTCGAAAAGACAAATCGATAGGGCCGATCGAAAAACAGTAATCTTCACCTTCCACGGCTTGGTATTGATAGGACAGCCCTTTAACCGAGAGATAGTCCCATTCGTCGAATATCCGTACATTCTGTCCCGTTGTATTAATAAACGTAGTTTCTTCCGAGAGCTTTAGGCTGCAGATCTTTTTATGGGCAACGATCGATTTACCCAACTCGTTTAGCATACCTACCAGTGTTTCCAGCGGTTCTACCATATAGAGGACCACCAGAATAAAGGCAACGACAACCTCAACGGAGAGATCGACGAAAACGTATTTCGCTCCATAGACGATAACGCCCATTACACAGAAAATTAATGCCCGGGTCCAATTGGACAAAATGACATAGATCAGCTCGGTGCGGACTGCCTTTCGGCCGATAGAGTCGATTACGGGTGACAGAACATTGTGAAAAAAAAAATTTTTCCGACGGCTACTCAGATTGAGTTCTTTTCCGCCATCTACCAGAGCACGAAACGCGGAAAATAGATCATCATTAAAATTGCGGAGAATCTCTTGGTGTTTCATGGCCATGCTCATCAATAGTTGCCCAACCAGCACCACGACGGTCAGCAGACCCATTACAAATAGAAACAGCTGCCATGAAGTATAAAGCATATAGCCCAAACACAGGATGACGGTTGTACCACTGTATACAATATGGGGTAGGAGCGTCATGCCTGCGGCTATGTTTGTAATATCGTCGGTTAGCGTGGCATAGACCCGATGCCCGCCAATTCTTTCGATCTCTTCGTAGGGCGTACCCAGCACTCTTCGCACCATCGTGTTTCGTAGATCCAGGACAACGGTTGCGCTCAACCTGGACAATATATGCTGAGAAGCGATACCGAAAAAAACTACGACGACGACGGCCGTCAAAAAACGACCTAACGTGTAGGTGAGCTCCTCTCCGGCGGTGCTGAGTTGTTTGATTTCGTCCGTGATCAGAGAGACTACTGCAATGCCGGCCAACGCGCTGACAACGCTCAGTACAACCGCGACAAGGATGAGCCATTTGTGGCGTGACAGTAATGTAGTGATCATAGTACGCTGCTTGAGACCCTGGTACACGTTGGATGCGTAGCGTGCGATGCGCGCTTATCCTGGTACCCCATCGTATTTAATCAAGTCGAGCTAGGCTCAATTTCCAAAAAATATTCATTGTATTTTGCCAAAATATCCCGAGCCGAATGAAAGTTATCGCCCGCCAACGAATAAAAATATTTGAGTACTTCGAACTCACTATCCTCCTCCGGTCCATCCATCAAATAATCGATAAACGCGAGTGAGCCCTGTTCATGTACGAAATTCCAGGTGGTTGAAATAGAATCTTCAACGACAAGTACATCATGCATCCAGCCATGGGGTACGTAGACCACGTCTCCCGGGCCAATAAATCCATGATAATCGGGTTCGTGGGTGAGCTGGTTGAGATCCGGCTGACGGACATCGATAAATCCGGCGAAAGAATCGATATTTTCGTTTGAACTGTGCCGCATCTCGTCGAAGCGGTCCGGTTCATACATGACAATTTCCTTAACGCCGTAAAATTGCGCCACAACAGCGTCGCTGCAAAAGGGATCCGTATGCAGACGTGTTCGCGCTCCTCGCGCCGCCACCAATATGCCGCGATAGGGGAAACTGTCCGTGACTGGGTCGACTGCTACCCCTCGGTTGGTGCTGGGAATGATCATACTTCGCTCGGGCAAAAACGACGGTTTGCTCCAGTAAGGGCTCATTCGACCGAACGCTTCGTCAGACCAGATGTAATCGACTTCCTTGAGCTTATTGTACCAGCGAACGTAAGGCACCTTATCCCTATATTCACCTTTTTGGCTGAAGTGTCGCCCAATATAGTTGGCCAGAGTTGTTACTTCCTGCAAGTCAAATAGACTGTCATAGACTTGCACCGGCAGGTCGTCCAAAAAGTCGGCCATAAACTCGGGCGTCCATTTGTCCGCATCAAAGGCGTCATTTTTCACTACGACTGGCCTATTCTCAGCGATAAAATTCTCGATGAAGGCCTGTTCTGAAAGATGAGATACGACGTCCAATTCCATCATGAACACCTTATTTGCTCGCTCTCATCAGCCGGCCAACGCTGTGTCCCATTTTGGGGACAGAGTTGCATGCATCGCCTTCCCAACTCGGTAGAGGCCCTGCCTTAGGACACCCGGAGGTATGGTCAGTGCCGGCATAAACTTTAAGACCTGATCTTCAGGGCCGCAGACTTCAATCAAAAGGTGGTTCTCGAAACATGCCTTTACAATGTCCCGAGCGTGTTTCGCCGAGTAGAACTCTATTCCGTGCATTAGCCCGCGACCACGGATAGCTTTGATATGCTCACTGTATTTACCTTCGATTTCGTCAAAAAATTCGAGTACCATCCGTTCCTTTGCTCGGATTTCATGCTCAAACTCAAAGCTATTCCAATAATGTTTGAGCATGGAGGTAGCTGCGACAAAAGCAAGATTGTTGCCGCGAAAGGTGCCATTGTCTTCGCCCGGAGACCAAATATCCAGTTCCGGACGCAATAGAAGCATTGCAAAAGGTAGCCCGATTCCTCCAATAGATTTGGATAAGCAGACAATATCTGGCTGTATGCCAGCTGGCTCGAAGCTAAAAAACGTTCCGGTGCGTCCGCAGCCGGCTTGAATGTCATCGACTATCAGTAAAATGTCAAACTCCTCGGTTAAGGTTCGGAGTTCACGCAACCATCGATTGGACGCAACATTGATGCCGCCTTCACCTTGTATCGTTTCCAGAATTACCGCAGCTGGCAAATCCACCCCTGAAGTCTTGTCCTCAAACAGCTTTCGATAAAGCTCAATCGTGTTTATCTCGTCGCCCATATACCCTTCAAAGGGAAAGCGAGTTACGTTACTTGCATTTAGAGTCGATTGCCTGTGGCTCTTACTTCCGGTTAGACTCAAGGACGTGGCCGACATACCGTGGAAGGCATTGGTGAAGGCAATGACATTCTGCCGACCAGTAAACTTGCGCGCCAATTTGACCGCCGACTCGACCACACTGGTTCCGGTAGGACTGGTAAACTGAAACTTATAGGGTAGATCGCGAGGCTCTAGTACGTTTGTTACAAATGTAGTAATAAACTCTTTTTTGGCCTTTGAGTGCAAATCTAGAGTGAGCATCACGCCATTGGCCTTCATATATTCAATTACGGCGTTCATGATGATATTGTTATTGTGACCGTAGTTCAATGCTCCTGCACCGCAAAGAAAATCGATATATTCCTGCCCTGTCTCACTGTAGAGGTGACTATCTTTTGCTTTCGCGAACACCGCGGAAAAAGTGCGACAATACGTTCTAACCTCAGATTCATAGTTCAGAAACACTTCCACGTTGGTTTTTTTCATCTTTGTGCCTGCTTTTATCCCTGTGGAATAACTTGGTTACAAATGTCGCGCAAATATAATACTCTAAGAAATGTAATTTAAGTATGATTTATAATAACTGAACAAGTAATGCGGTGGGACTTTTAATATGAGACCTAACGATATAATGATGTTGTATAGGATATTTTTTGACGGCATACCGTCCAATACAAATTGAAAGCTATTAACCACACTCCGACGTGTATGAAAATCGATGTTGAAGGAAATTGATTTCTCGATCGTGCTGACGTAATGAAGCATTCCGGGGGGCATGTACAGTACATCTCCCGGCCCGACGGTTACCCGCATCGGCTTAACCAACCTGTAGGCGGGATATGTTTCGAAGTCTGGGTTCCGGGGATTGACATCAAACCAGCGCCAACTATTCCTGTAACAGTACTCTATAGCGGATGGCGGCAGGAGGATAAACTCCTTGATACCGTGTATTTGAAAGAATAGATTATGTGTCCTCAGAGTGTCGAAGTGTAAAGGTGTAACGCTTCCCGCTGGACCCAGGAAAAACTGGGCGTACTTCCACCACTCGGCCCTATACCACTCCGGAAGGAATTCGGTGGCAAAGGGCCTGACATCGTCGATCAAATCTGTCACTAAATGAAAGAAAGGGACATCGTGACAATAAGGAGGCAGTTTTCGATGTTTTTTATTGGGGTCACGATCATAGCACTCCAGATCATTGACATAGTCCTTCAATTGGCATGAAATGACCTTGACACCTCCTCCGCTGGAAAATTTTTTTAATTGGATGCGCTGAGTTCCGGCCTTATTTTTGAAATAGTTGAAGTCCCAGTTTTTTATTGCCGGCCATGAATCGAAAAGCTTGGATACTTTAACCGGGATGGATTTTTTTACGTATTGTTGCCAAAACACATCAGGAGATAGAGCTGCCAATTCGTCGATGTTACCAAATTCGATTTTCATTCTCTTGCCATGTATGTACAATTGTATCAACCGTTCGTGGCAGGAAAGATTCCATTGTTGGCGTGCAGATGTAAAATGGAAAAGTATCTCTGGCCTACCTAGCACGACCTGATTACCTGTTTTCTGACTGCAATGGAAATGGTGGCCATCTTTGGCGTTGTTTCTGCGCTTCCGATGGTCAATAATGGCGCTCTGCTTTTGGTGACATCTTTCAGCTGAACACCCTCGATCATCTTGGCCCTGAATCACCCGATACGAGCTTCATTCAAATCATATTGGTACTTTGAGTTCACCGAAGTGGAGCGCGGATGCTGGGTGTGGCTCGGGCCATGGCACACAACACGGCGACTCCGATTAATGCTTGCAAGAAATCGAACGCATCAAGCTGCTAAGAGCCGGTCCAAAAACTCTCCGCGGCGCCAGAGCGCCGATCCATCACCGCCAGCGGGCTTGCTCGTCGGTCAAATACAGCCAGTATTCTCCACTCCTCGCCCACCCACTGGCGGCGCGCCTCGTCGCTCTGGCTCGGTCCGAGGTTTTTGGACTGGCTCTTAAACTGGCCTCGGTCATGTTCGAGAGCCGCTCGTGAACTCCCTGCCCGCCCGGTCGTCCTCTACTGGCCGAGCCGAGTTCGGGCTCGGGCCAGGCTTGCAGCGAAGTGCTGGTGGGAACGGTTTTCGTGCTCTGCATCCGGTGCGACTGCAGCGTTGGGGCGGGCAATCAACCCGAGGTGCTCGGTCAATGACAGGGCGAGCCGGGCCGGATCGTGTATGTGGGTTCCCGGTGCCGCGAGCGGCGAGGCAAGGCGCGGCGTTCCGTCGGCCAGTCGACTGCGAGAATGTCCGCCTGGCTGATCGACCAGCACAGCGAGGGAAACTCTGTGTCCACTGCTGTAGATGGTAATGTGGTCGCGGACGAGGCGCACATAGTCGGCGATTTCGAAGCCCTGCAGGAGCTGGCCCTCGGGTCTGAGGTTGGCCACGAGCACGCACTGCCCGCGGGCTCGCACAAACGCTCGAGCCAGGTCGGCGGTACCGAGAGTGGCGAGAACGCTGGTAACAAAGCTGCCCGGACCGATCAGGACGATATCGGCTGCTTCGATCGCCTCGATGGCCGCGGGATTGGCGACCGCGGGTCCGCGGACTCCCACCACCAGCGGCATCTGCGATTTTTCGGCAACCGTGGTCTCCCCCTCTACCTCGCCGTTTTCCCGGTCATAGACTGCGAGCACGGCGGGATCTTCGGCCGCAGCTACCACCCGACCCCGGCACCGGAGCAGGGCTGCAGCCCAGTCGACCGCGGCCTGTAGACTGCCCATCTCGCGGTACGCCTCGGCCAGTACCAGGTTGCCAGCCGAACGCCCTTCCATACCCGGCTCGTCGAGTCGGGCTTCGAATTGTCCGGCCAGGGCCCGATCTGCAGCCAGGGTGCTCAAACAACGCCGCAAATCGCCAGGCGGCGCCATGCCGAGCTCGCTGCGCAGCTTGCCCGAACAACCGCCGTCGTCGGCCACAGATACCACTGCCGTCACAGTGCAGTCGAGCCGAAGCAACGCAGCCAATAGCGCCGCCTGTCCGTGTCCACCGCCAATAGTAACGACTCGCATCTCAACCGCCAGCTACCCAGTCTGACCCACAATGGCGTCGTCGTAACTCACTGCTTCAACCAGGACAGGGGTATCAAGTCGTGCCGCAGCGGCGCCGGAATTCGCCGCTCGAAATCGAGCCACACTCGTTTGTCGCTCCGGCAGTCATACGTGCGGCACACTCCGGGCCGCTTGTCGTAACAGCCGCACCGCGCCGAATCTCGGTCCAGGTAAATACAATATCCGTCGCGTCCACGCGAAAGGATATACGGGTCGCGGATATCCCACTCGACGTCTCCCTCGCGTATATCCTGTTCGGCAACAGGCACCGAAAACGCGCAACACCGCGCCTTGCAAATCGGTATCAGGCTGGCGCAATCCACATCCGCACCCTCGACCTGATACTTGTCCTCGATGACCGACAGTTTGACCGCGGGCTTGCGCGGCTGCCGGGCGTGCTGCGCGATCTTGCCGAGCAGTCGTCGATGCCCTTCGTTGAGGTCGCCGCGATGGCCCAGGATGTCGATGAGCTGGGCCAAAAACGCCCGCAATTCGCCGATCTCGGCCGCCTGAGATTGTCGCTCGTCGCGAGCCTCTTCGACGCGCCTGTCGAGCACTTCGAGCCAGGCTTGCAAATCGCTTTTCACCAGGCCAGTCTACCCCAACCGTCTACCCCAACCCAACCCGCCTCGGCAACCAGGCCAACCGGTGACCGGGCGACCTCGGGCTCATGGGTTTATCGCGACCGGACGGTCACGGCCGGGCAGTGCCGTGGTATACCGGCCTCATGGCCATCAACCTATCGGTGAATCTGAACAAAGTCGCGCTGCTTCGAAACTCGCGCGGCGCCGATAACCCGAGCCCCATGCGCGCAGCGATCACCTGTATCGAGGCCGGCGTGGCCGGGCTGACTCTGCACTGGCGCGAAGACGAGCGACACACACGCGCAGCCGATGTGCGCGATCTGCGCGCACTGGCCGACGAGCGCGGCGTCGAGTTCAATCTCGAGGGAGACACCCGCGACGAAATGATCGAACTGGCCATGGAGATCAAGCCGACCCAGCTCACCCTGGTCCCGGTCACACCGGGCGAGATCACCAGTGACCACGGCTGGGATCTGCCGGCCCAGGCATCGCTGATCGAACCCATCATCAGGCGGGCCAACGACGCCGGCATCCGCACCGCCATCTTCATGGATCCTGTGCCCGCCGCCATGGCTCTGGCCGCCGCAACCGGAACCCAGCGCATCGAGCTCTACACCGAGCCCTACGCTGCAGCATTCGGCACCGAGGCGCAGGCCGATGCATTCGAAACCCTGCGCCAATGCGCCAAAAACGCAGTGGCGGCCGGGCTCGGAGTCAATGCCGGACACGATCTCAACCTGCTCAACACGCCGATTTTGGCCCGGGAGATTCCGGACATCGATGAGGTGTCGATCGGCCATGCGCTGCTCTGCGACGCTCTCTACATGGGCCTGAGCGCTGCGGTTCAAGCCTACGTGCGCGCGGTAAACGGCGAAAACGTCACGGCGCCGATCACCCGATAAGAGTCCACCTCGGCAGGATGATCGTCGATGGATGATCGCGCTGATCGGGTTGGCCGGCAAAATCACAGAAACCCCCTGCTTGCCCAGCAACTGATGCATTTCTGGTTATTGGCCCTGGCAGTCGCCTGCAGCGCGGCTCGTCCATCCAGTGGCGAGGGCAAAAACGCGCTCGCGAGGACGCCGGGGCCATGCGCCGGCCGCTTGCTCATCCGCGATCGGGCTGATCTAGCCCGGATCTCGTCGTGCCGCGCCATCCGCGGTCATCTCGACATCAGTGGGGCTGCCCTGAACAGCGCTCGGTCGCTGGCCACAATCCGCGCAGTCGAGGGTTCGGTGCATATCGGCCCCACCCTGGCACTGGTGTCAGTCGATGGGCTGAGCGGACTGACAGCGATCGAGGGTTCCCTTGCCATCGACTCGAATTTGCGCGCAGATGGCGTCTACCTGCCGTCGCTTCGCCGCCTGGCCGGCGACCTGTCCATCACGTCGAACACCGCGATCAGTGGGGTCAATGCGCCGGTTCTCGAGTTGGTGGGCGGCGACCTGCTCATCGCCGGCAATCCTTCTCTGGTCCGCATCGATGTGAGCCAGCTGCGCAGCGTATCGGGTACGCTCGATATCTCGAGCAACGCCGTGCTCGATACGGTGCATGCTCCGGCGCTGGTCCGGGTCGGCAGCGAAGTAATTCTAGACGACAATCCAGCTCTTTCAGCCACCAGTATTCGCGCGTTGCGCACCGGGCTGGCTGGGCAATGATAGCAGTTGCCACTTTCGGAGCAAAAAATCCCGGCCCGACCTGCAGCGGGTTACCGCAATCGGCTACGCTCCCGCGCAATGATCTCGGACCTGGTAGGCCTCAGTAGCAGTCTCTCGTTCATTGACGAACTCTACCAGCAGTACTGCGAAACCCCCCAATCGGTCGATCCGAGCTGGCACGCACTATTCAACGACGAGACCGCGCAACCAGCGGGGCAGGCCACGGCTGCGCCGGGCGAGTCGGCTGCGCCCCGGCAAGCAGCCCAACCCCGGCAGACCGCCGAGCCCCGCCCATCGGGGGGGCCCCGCGTGCCGGATCGGCCGGCCCTGGCAGCCCGCGACAAGGACAGCACTTCCGCGCTGTCGCCGGCGCACCGAAAAGCACTGAGCTCGCTGCACAGCCAGGCCGCGGCAGCCACATCGGGCGGACCGAGCGTATGGCCTCTGATCAATGCGTATCGCGTGCGCGGCCATCTGGCCGCCACACTGGATCCGCTGAACATGCTGGTCCGTCCGCGCACCGTCGAGCTCGAGCCCGAGACCTACGGATTTGTCGAGAGCGATTACGATCGGGAATACTCCACGGCAGGATTGCACGGCGTGGAGCGGGCCACTCTGCGCGACATCCTGGCCATGCTCCGGGCCACGTATTCGGGCAGTATCGGCGTGCAGTTCATGCACATCTCGGCGCCGATCAAAAAAGCCTGGATCGCCCACCGCATGGAGCAGATGCACCACAGCCACCCGATCGACGACGACACCAAGCGGAGCATGCTAAAGCTGGTGGTCGAATCCGAGGCGTTCGAACGCTTTTGCCACGTCAAATACCCCGGCACCAAGCGGTTCTCTCTCGAGGGCAGCGAGAGTTTCATCCCGGTTCTCGACCTCACTCTCACCCATGCCGCGCGGCTGGGCGCCATCGAGGCAGTCATCGGCATGGCGCACCGCGGGCGTCTCAACGTGCTGGCCAACATCATGGGTCGGCGGCCGCGCGACATCTTTGCCGAGTTCGAAGACATCGAGCCCGAGGCCTCGCTGGGCGGGGGCGACGTCAAGTATCACCTCGGTTATTCGTGCGACCGCGAAGATCGATACGGTCGGCAGATGCACCTCTCGCTGTCGTTTAACCCGAGTCATCTGGAAGCCATCGATCCGGTTGTGGTCGGCCGGGTGCGGGCCAAGCAGCGCCGCCACGGCGACTGGGAACACAAGGGCGTGGTCGGCATCTTGATCCACGGCGACGCCGCATTCGCCGGCCAGGGACTGGTCGCAGAAACCCTCAATTTGACCAATCTGCACGGCTATCGCACCGGCGGCACGGTCCATATCATCGTCAACAACCAGATCGGATTTACCGCCTCGCCCAGAGAAGCGCGGTCCACCCCGTATTGTACCGATATGGCCATGATGATCGCGGTCCCGATCTTTCACGTCAACGGTGAAGATATCGAGGCCGTGGCGCGCACCGTGCAGATCGCCATGGAGTACCGGGCCCAGTTCAAAAGCGATGTGGTGATCGACATATATTGTTATCGCCAATTCGGCCACAACGAGATGGACGAGCCGGCTTTCACCCAGCCGCAGATGTATCGGCGTATTCGCGAGAAAAAGCCGATCGCCGAGCTCTACAGTGCTCATCTGGTCGAGCAGGGGATTGTCAGCTGGGCCGACGTCGAAGCCATGCGCAAGGCGGAGCGAAAACGCCTCGACGAGGAGTTCGAAATCGGCCGAACAGCGGGCAAGCGGCCCCGTATCGCGGCAATGCGCGGCATCTGGAGCATGTACAAGGGCGGCCGCGAAACCTCGGTGCCCGACGTCGACACCGGCGTGGCCAAAGAGCGTCTGCGCGAGATCACCGAACGAATGACCGAGCTGCCCGAGGAATTTGCCGCTCACGCCAAGATCAAACGCCTGCTCGGCCAGCGTGCGGCCATGGGCCGGGGCGAGCGCCCCCTCGATTGGGGTATGGCCGAACTTCTGGCCTATGGCAGTTTGGTGTGGGACGGGACCAACGTACGGGTGACTGGACAGGACAGCTGCCGGGGCACGTTCAGCCACCGTCACGCCACGGTGACCGACAGCGAAACCGGAACCGAGCACCATCTGCTCGGCCAGTTGCACCCCGATCAGGGCATTTTTCGCATCTACGACAGCCCGCTCAGCGAGGCCGGAGTCCTCGGCTTCGAGTTCGGCTATTCGCTCGATTACCCCGACGCCCTGGTCATCTGGGAGGCGCAATTTGGCGACTTTGCCAATGGTGCTCAGATCATTTTCGACCAGTTCATATTCGCCTCCGAAGACAAATGGAACCGACTATCGGGTTTGACTGTATTCTTGCCCCACGGCTTCGAGGGGCAGGGGCCAGAGCATTCGAGCGCGCGCATCGAGCGATTTCTGCAGGGCGCGGCCGAGGACAACATGCAGATCTGCCAGCCGACCACGGCGGCGCAGTTCTTTCACCTGCTGCGCCGTCAGGTGGTTCGGCCGTGGCGCAAGCCGCTCATCGTATTCACGCCGAAGAGCCTTCTGCGTCGGCCCGCGGCCACCTCGGACTTGGAGTTACTCACCCGCGGCCAGTTCGAGCGTGTGCTCGACGATCCCGGCGTACCGGCCCCGGACGAAGTGACGCGCGTGCTGTTTTGCACCGGCAAGATCTATTACGAACTGGCCAGGGCGCGCGAGCAAAGACAGGATCGCCGCACCGCGATCTTGCGTCTCGAGCAGCTCTATCCCTGGCCCGCCGACCTGATCAAGGCGGCAGTCGAGCCATACCGAGGTGCGGGTGATTTTTGCTGGGTTCAGGACGAGCCGAGCAACATGGGCGGGCTGACCTTTGTCTTGCCCCGTCTCGAGCAGCTTTTCGGCACCTGTAGTGCAGTGTCGCGACCCGAGAGTGGCAGCCCTGCCACGGGCTCGCACAAAGCCCACGTGATCGAACACGAAGAGCTCATGAAACAGGCTTACGTCGACTGACGTCGTGCCATCCCGCGGCGGATGCCGAAGGAAGTAAACACATGTCCGATACCAGAGATCTCGTCGTCCCCGAACTCGGCGAGTCTATCACCGAGGCCATCATTGGCCAATGGCTCAAAGAAATCGGCCAGGCGGTCGCAACCGACGAACCGGTGGTCGACCTAGAAACTGATAAGATCACCGTCCAGTTGCCCGCGCCGGCCGCCGGCGTACTCACCAGCAAGCGCTTCGAGGAAGGCGCTACCGTGGCCGTCGGTGACGTGGTCGGCCAGATTTCGGTCGGTCAGAGCGCGGTGGCGTCGTCCGCAAGCACTGCCCGATCGGCCGAAACACCGGCCAGTGCCGGAGCCGGCCGTGACCACAGTCCCCCGGCGAAGGAGGCGAGTCCGGCCAAGGTCAGTGCGACAGTTGCCGAGCCCGCCGCCGCCGTTCCGGCCAGCCAGCCGGCCCCGGCGGCTGACCTGCAGGCAGTGGATGAGGAATTGTTGCACCGGCTGACTCCTGCCCAGCGGCGTGCAGTGCGCAAGGGCGAGCCCGTGTCCGTGTCCGGGGCCAAAGCGCCGGCTGGGCCCGCAATGCGTGCCGGGCCGCCTGGCCGGGCATCGCATTCTCCGGCGCCCGACATGACCCGACCAGACCAGGAAGCCGTGCGCATGTCACCCTTACGCAAGCGCATTGCCGAGCGGCTGGTGCAAGTGCAGCAGGAGACCGCTTCGCTCACCACGTTCAACGAAGTGGACATGAGTGCGGTCATGGCGCTGCGCAGCGAGCACAAACAGACTTTTGTCGATACCCACGGGGTCAAGCTCGGCTTCATGTCGTTTTTTGCCAAAGCCTGTGTTGCGGCGTGCAAACTGGTCCCCGGGATCAACGCCGAGATCCGGGATGATCACATCATCTACAAGAAGCACTACGATTTTGGCATTGCAGTGAGCACCGATCGCGGATTGGTGGTTCCGGTTCTGCGTTCGGTCGATCGTTTGAGTTTTGCCGAAATCGAGTCCGGTATCGTCGATCTGGCGACCCGGGCCCGCACTGGCAAACTCGGTCTCGACGAACTGACCGGCGGCACGTTCACCATCACCAACGGCGGTATCTTTGGCTCGATGCTGTCGACACCAATTCTGAACTACCCGCAGACCGGCATCCTGGGCATGCACAACATCGTCAAGCGCCCGGTCGCCATGGCAGACAACATCGAAGTGCGTCCAATCATGTACGTGGCCCTGTCTTACGACCACCGGGTAGTCGACGGACGAGAGGCGGTACAATTCCTGGTTGCGGTCAAGCAGCGCATCGAAGATCCCCAGCGGCTGCTATTGGACCTGTAACTGCCCGAGACCCACCAATCTCGACTAAGAGCCGGTCCAAAAACCTCGGACCGAGCCAGAGCGACGAGACGCGCCGCCAGTGGGTGGGCGAGGAGTGGACAATACTGGGTGAATTTGACCGACGAGCAATCCTGCTGGCGGTGATAATGGGTACTTACTTGCGGGGAGCGGTACTTAGCAGGTACGTGATGGCGACATGATCGATCTGGGTACCGGCTGCCATTTGGGATAGTTTACCGGTTTGTCACCGGCTTTACAGGCCACAGTGTGACACAATCCGGCGCGCAGTTGAGCACTGCTACTTGGAGACGATGTATGCGCAAGTTTAATCGACGAGATTTTCTTCAACGAATGAGCATCGCGGCAGCAGGTACAGCGATCGCTCCACTTGCTAATCTCTATTCGAAGCCCGCTGCGGCCGCCAGCGCCCAGGCCGCTAACCTTTGTGCCGTCAATAATGTGCGAGCAGGATTCGGACCATTGTCGCCTGCCCTGCCTTGCAATACTGATCAGCTCGGTGAGCTGGCCGGAATCCCACTGCTGGAAGTACCGCCCGGCTTTGGCTACTACGCTCTTTCAATCCGTAACGACGTCATGAGCGACGGCGTATTGGTGCCAGGTGACCACGACGGCATGGCCTGCTTTCCTGGCGGGTGGAATGAGCTCGTGTTAGTTCGCAATCACGAACTGAGCGTCGGTGAGAACGAGGACGGCAACCTGGCCGGATGCTTGCCCCCGAATGGTAACGTCTATGATCCATTTACCGGGATCGAACCGGGCGTTGGTGCTGGTGGCACGACGAGCATCGTCATCAATCGAAACTTCGAGATCTTGGACCAGTTTGTCTCGCTAGGTGGCACGATTCGCAACTGTGCCGGTGGTCCCACGCCGTGGAAGTCCTGGATAAGCTGTGAAGAGACCGTATTGACTCCTGCCACCGACGCGCAGGTTCTGTACAAGCACGGATACAATTTCGAGGTGCCAGCAATATTGCCAGGCATACCAGTGGAGCCAATTCCCCTCATCGACATGGGTCGCTTCCGTCACGAAGCGACAGCCACCGATCCTCGTACACAATACATCTACCAAACCGAGGACCGCGGCGACAGCTGTATCTACCGCTTCGTCCCGAATCGGCGGCATATTGATGGTTTTGGCGGCTTGCAGAATGGTGGCGATCTCTACGCAATGGTCATCGACTTGGAGCAGGATCGTGGATGCGACGGCAGCCGCATTCCGATATACACGACACCTGATGGTACCGATGTAGTCGATACGCGTGGCCTGGGTCGTGACGCCAGCGGCAGTATCCTGCCCTGGCTCGGCAAGCGTCTCAAAGTCCGCTGGGTAAAGCTCGACGATGTGGACCCGGATGAGGACACGCTTCGCTACGAAGCCCAGGCAAAAGGAGCGGCAATTTTCTGGCGTGGCGAGGGAATGTGGTACGGCAGACGACGTATCTACTTCGTATGCAGCGGTGCGGGCGATATCGGCGAAGGCCAGGTTTGGGAGTACAACCCACGCCGTGAGACCGTGCGCTTACTCGTCGAGTCTACCGACGAGAATGCACTCGATGGTCCGGACAATATCGCTGTCGGGCCTGACGGCACCTTGTATCTCTGCGAGGACGGTAGCGCCGGTGACCCTGGTAACGCCAACTTCGGGCAGTTCGTCGTAGGTGTCGACCGCTCGGGAGACCTTTTTCAGTTCGTATACAACAGCCTGGATACGAAAGAGTTCGCTGGTGTCTGTTTCTCGCCGGGCGGCCGCGTGATGTTTGTGAACTCCTTCGGTGTGGGTATCACCTACGGGATCTTCCGGTTGGATGGGCGTCGCATTGTTCTCAGCTAAGAGCCGGTCCCTATATCATGGAGTCTTTCGCGCACAGGCTCATGTGTGCGACAGAGGTTGCAGCGGCAGCACCAGAATCGCTTGCTGGCCGACGAAGAACTCGACGACTCGCTGAATCGAGCCCTCTTCCCAGTCGGGAAAGGCCGCGTGCAACTCGGAAAGCGAGAAGCGCGTCTCGCGGTCCGCGAGCCATTGAATGAGCTCGGCGAGCTCTGCGTCCAGCTCGACGCTATGCTGGTCTTGGTCCTCATGGCGAACCACCACACGGATGCGATCGCTTCGGTCTTCGCGCCGAAGGTCGATCTGGCGAGCCGGGTTTCGCTGCAGCAACTCGCCCCAGCCCACCGCGTCGCTGGCCGCGCCGCGGTGTTGGTGTCGCAGGACGTGCTCCAGCGATAGCGCGGAGACGCGCTCGCCCAGCCGCGACAGCGCACGACCCAAGGCGTGGCGGGCAGGCCCGGCCCCTTCGCTCCATGCCCCGGTCAGAGGCTGCCGCCAGCTCGGGTCCTGCACCAGATAGTCTGCGAGATACGCCAGCACAGCATCGGCGACGTTCGGCGTGTTCATCTGAATCACCAGAGTGACGGAGATTCCGCGCTCGCCGCCAGCAGTCTGGTGGTACACGCCCCGCGGCAGGTAAAGCACCGAGCCCGGGCGTAGGTGGATCTCAGAAGCATCCGCGGGTAGCGAACAACTCCAGCGATGAAAGCCATCGGGGTTTTGCGCCAGCTCGTTGCGCGTCGGCGTATGCGCTACCGAGTGCGACATCGATGGATGGGCCGTCCGTGTGTTAGCGCGCACACGAAACGTCTTGGTGCCAACCAGCTGGATGGCGATGTGCTCTTTGGGATCGCAGTGCACGTGCAGGCCGACCTGGCTCGCGTTGATGAACGAGTACAGATGCGTCGCACCATCGGGCAACCCCGCGGCGCGCTCGAAGCGGCGCAACCACCGCGCCGATGCTGGCAAGTAATCCTCGAGCTTGGCGAAGCGGGCCGCCAGACCGAGAGTCTCAAAGTAGGCTCTGGGATCCGTGCCTTGAAGGCGGTACTGACCGCCCTTCCCGTTGGTGACTTCGACAACGCCTCGGTACACGGCGGTGAGACGCTCCGGTTCCAGGAGCAGCTTCGGGCGCAGCTCTTCGGGCAGCTGGTCCAAAGCACGATGCACGACAAAGAGCTGGTCCGGCTGCGCGTGGAGACGCCCCGCATGTGCCGCGCCGAACAGCTCGCAGAGCGCAGAACTCGGTTCGATATTCATCGGATCCTCAGACAGTTTCAAAATGGCAAAGGAGCGCTGAAGGTGCCAGCGCTCCTCGCTTGTTCATTTATGTCGGGTAATTCGGAGACCGTATGGAAATACGTCGTCCACGGGGCCCCGGAGGCCATACGGGAACACGTCGTCCACGGGGCGTGGGAGGCCATACGGGAACACGTTGCCCACGGGGCGTCGGCCGCGTTCCAGGATGCCGTCGAGTGGGATGCCGTCCGGGAATACGTCCGGCTGTTTTTGGCCGCCACCGGCCTGGTTGAGCTTGCTGTTCTCGAGGGTTTTCAGGTCCGAACGGCTGAGGGATTTCTTCATGGTCTCTCCTTGTTTTGCTTCTGCTGTTGCTGTTTCTTCCTGTGCCGCCGCCAAGCGGGACACGCCACTGTGCAATGCAAAGCGTCGGCCAAGCGCACATGCGATCGAAAGCGCATTGAAATGCGCACTAGCCTCAGGTCAAGCCGGAAAGCCCAAGCCGCCAGCCTTCACATGATTATCAGGGGTTAGCCGCAAGCCGCCGGAAAGCGAGGCCACCAGGGTGTAGTGCTCGTCGTGACGCGCACGCTCGGGGACTGGCAGTGGCAACGGGCTGACGTGCAATCGCTTGCATGCTTAGATCAGCCGCGTGCACGCCGGCCCCGGCCGACATCGCGAGCCAAGAATGCCGCCTCCATGCCACCAACTCCGAGCTCTCGAACCACCTCGTACTGGCCAATTGGCGGCGCTCATACCCGGTGTCTGAACATCGAGCCGACCATCAGCCTGAGCTTCGGCCTTCGGCTTCGCGATTCTACCTTGACCGCGGGTGAGGGCAGACGCTCACTCGGTGCGCTGCGCTCGATTGTCGCCAGGGATCGGTTCGCGACCGGTGGCATAGGCAATGGTGCGCTCGACCAGCACGTCGGTAGAATTGATCAGCGAGCAGCCGAGCTCGCTTTCGGTCAGCGCCAACGGTACTTCGGTACAGCCCGCAATCACTGCACTCGCGCCCCGGGCGACCAGTTTCATGGCCATCTCGCGCATGCGTGACCGCACAGCAGACGACCGATCCCCGGTCTTGATCCGGTAGATCAGCGCCATGAACGCCTCCTGGTCGGCGCCGGCCAGTTCGATGACACGCACTCCACTGCCGGCAAAGGCGGCCGGGTACAGGCCCGCCGCCAGGCACGCATCCGCAGCCAATACGCCCACTGCCGTGCATTCGGGTATACGACTCCGGGTGGCCGCGACGGTCTCTGCTATCAGGCTCACAAACGGAAGCCCGCTGGCCTTGACGATGTCATCTTGCCAGGCATGAGCGGCGTTACACGGCATCACCAGAAAATCGGCCCCAGCGCGTTGCAGACCGCTGGCCATGGCAGCCAGGTGGGGCCCGGGTGATGGACCGCGGCCGAGCATGGCCTCGTTGCGGTTGGGCACCTTGGGATTGTTGTCGACAATCAGACGCACGTGGTCCTGATCGATGCGTGCCGGCGTTTGCGCGACCACCTTGGCGAAAAAGTCGGCGGTGGCGACCGGACCGAGGCCACCGATCACACCGACAGTCAGTGGCTCGGTCATGAATTCAACACGTCCTGATAGGCGTAAAGAGCCGGCGAGCCTCCTGTGTGTATGAACAGCACGTTCTCATTGGCACCAAAATACCCGCTCTTGACCAGGTCGATAAGACCCGCAGCCGCCTTGCCAGTGTACACCGGATCGAGCAGGATTCCCTCCGATTGGGCCAAGCGCTGCACCGCCGCGACCATCGCGTCGGTGGGCAGCGAATATCCCGGCCCAACATAGGCATCGCGGACCACCATCGCATCCCGGGGGATGGCCGTGCGCACTCCGGCGAGCTCGGCGGCTTTCTGCGCCAGGCCATGCAGACGCTCTTCCTGGGGTTCTCTGGCTGCTCGCACACTGATACCGGTGACCGGAATACCGGCGTTGGTGCCGTGAAGGCCAGCAACCAGACCGGCGTGGGTGCCCCCCGAACCGCTGGCTGTCACAATGTGGTCGATTTTGAGTCCGAGCTCGAAGGTCTGAGCCAGAATTTCTTCAGCACAGGATACGTACCCCAGGGCGCCCAGCGGATTCGAGCCTCCACCGGGAATGATGTAGCCGCGCCTCCCGGCAGCGGCCAGCTCCCCGACGACCGACTCCATGGCGCCCACAAGGTCGGTGCCGCCCGGCACCACGGTCACTGCCTCGACGCCCAAAAGCTGAAACAGAAGGTTATTGCCGCTGGCCCGGGGATCGTAGGAATCAGGCACCCGCTCCTCAAGCACCAGCCGGCAACGCAGCCCCTCCTTGACCGCGGCAGCCAGGGTCAAACGACAGTGGTTCGACTGCACAGCCCCGGTCGTGATCAGCGTGTCGGCGCCTTGCGCGAGCGCATCGGCGACCAGAAATTCGAGCTTGCGGGTCTTGTTGCCGCCAGCGGCCAGCCCCAGTAGATCGTCCCGTTTGATCCACAATTTGGGCCCACCGAGACTCGCAGACAGGTGGTCGAGAGGCTCTATGGGAGTGACATACGGTGTATAATGGCGGCGCGGAAATCGGGCCAAATGCATGTTGTTTCGCCTTGTGTGGGCGCCAGCGCAAAAGCCCTGGTGCCCGAGCTGTCGGCAGCAGGCGGCACGCGCCTGTCAATCAGCCGGAAGAGACTCGTGAATAATCGATGATATGATATGGCAGTGTTCGTCAGTCAATGCCAGGGGAATACGAATATCGCACAGACGAGACAGAACCTCGGCAGTCCTGGCCAGTGTCGGGGGTCTTTTCACGTAGCGCCAGTGTTCATAAGATGCGGTAAAGCCCAACGCTTCGGTGCGGCCGAACCACTTGATGTGCAATCCGGCCGCCGCGCAGCGGGTCACGAAGGCGTCGATTTCATCGGCAGTCAATTTTAAGATGGTGAATTGAATCGAGCTGGGTACAAAGTCTTCTTTGGCGGAGCGTGGCGGGATCCGGATGAGCGGGTGACGGCTCAAAAGCCCGGCAAGCAGCTCGTAACGCGATTTCCACACCGCGGACCGCTCGGGCAACATGGCCAGTTGCGGTCGCAGCACGGCCGCGGCCAGCGCCGACATGCGCATGCTGTAATTGGGAATCTCGTACTTGAAGCGATCGAAGACGTCCGGAGCTGGACTCGCTCCATGCTGGGCATACAGCATGTAACTGCCGGAATAGAGCACCGCCCGGGCGGCCACGTCCTCGTCATCGGTTGTCAAAAGCCCCCCCTCGCCGGAATTTGCGTGTTTAAACGTCTGCGTACTGAAACAGCCGATGGCGCCAAAAGTGCCGGTAAACTGGTGGTTCCAGCGAGCACCCATGGTGTGGGCGCAGTCCTCGATCAAAAGGATGTTCCGACGCCGGCATATGTCCACGACTGCGTCCATGTCGGCTATATGGCCGCGCATATGCGAGAGCAGCAGTACTCTGGTATCGCGACTCGCCTTGGCTTCGAGGTCTGCCAGGTCGAGGGTGTAATCGTCGCCGCATTCGATGTATACGGGCTCTGCTCCGGCATGGTTCACCGCCCCGGGGACCGGCGCCAGAGTGAAGGCGTTGACGAGCACCTTGTCGCCGGGCTGCACGCCTGCGCATTTCAGGGCCACGAACAGGCTCGCGCCACAGGAGTTAAACGCCACACAGTAGCGCGCGCCCAGGTAGGCGGCGAACTCTCGCTCGACGGCCGCCACGTCCAGCTCGCCACTGCGGTCCTCTCCGTAGCGAAACAGGCGACCGCTTTTCATCAACTCCACAGCACGCTGAATGCCCGCCTCGGGGATCGGGTCCGGCGCACTTAGGTCTATCGTGAGCTTCTTCACCACGCTTCAGCTGGTCTCGGGATTGGCGAGATCAAAGTCCTCGTCTGGAAAATATTTGGCAAGCCGGATGTCGGCGGTCATGGCGTGCCCCTCCATGCCCTCCAGGCGCGATATGCGAGCCGCGACAGGTGCCAGCTCACGGCTGGCCTCGGTGGTCATGCGCTGGTACGTGACCGTCTTGATGAACTTGCCGACATTCAAGCCCCCGGAGTAACGAGCCGCTCCCATGGTCGGCAGAATGTGATTGGGCCCGGCACATTTATCGCCATAGGCCACCGTGGATTGCTCGCCCAGAAACAACGATCCGTAATTGACGAGATTCTTCAACCACCAATCGAGATCAGCCGCCTGGACGTGCAAATGCTCCGGTGCATACTCATTGCACAGCGCGCACGCCGCTTGCCGATCAGCCACCACGGCGACTTCCGCATGATCCCGCCAGGCCGCGGTCGCGGCATCTCGAGATGCCGGAGGCAGGCTGTCGATCACACCCGGGGCCCGCCGGATGACCTCTTCGCCCAGCGCCCGGCTGGTCGTGATGAGCCAGACCGGTGAATCGACACCGTGCTCGGCCTGACCGACCAGGTCGGCGGTGACCAGGGCCGGATCGGCAGTGTCATCGGCGACCACCAGAGTGTCGGTCGGCCCGGCGATCACATCGATGCCGATCCGGCCAAACAGCAACCGCTTGGCTTCGGCGACATAGGCATTGCCCGGCCCCACGATGACATCGGCACTGTGTCCGCTGAACAGACCACGGGCCAGAGCGGCCACGCCATGGGCACCGCCGATGGCCAGCACAACATCGGCTCCGGCCAGCTGCAAGGCATATAAGACGCCGGGATGGATGCCGCCCCGTTTGGCGTTGGCCGGCGAGGTGGCGATGATATTGGAGACGCCAGCTGCCCTGGCCGTGGCAACGCTCATGAGGGCCGAAGCGACATGAGCAAACCGGCCTCCGGGCACGTAGCAGCCAACCGTGGTAACCGGAATCAACCGCTGTCCGGCGACCAGTCCGGGCACGAGGGTGACTTCAAACTCGCGCAGGGAGTCCCGTTGTGCCAGTGCAAAATCGCGAATGCGTTGATGGGCAAAGGCAATGTCTTCTCGCGTGGTTTTGGCCAACCTCGCCCCGGCCTCTTCGATCTCGCTTCGACTGACCACGAGTTCACCCGTCCAGCCATCCAGTTCACGACAATAGCGTTTGACCCGTTCCTCCCCACCAGCGTCGATCTCGGCCAGCATGGATGCGACCCGGTCGGTGACCGCAGCGTATCCCTCCGCGCCGGATGAACTCCGCTTCTTCAGGTAGTCGGCGGCAGCAGCATGGGGTCGATGGGTCGGGGCTTTCACTTGCACGGCCGAACTCTAACCCATAATCAAGTGCGCGTCAGTCGCTGGCGCGCCGGGATTGGCCGGGTCGATCCTCGCGTTCAGGAGTTTCGCCGAGCCCAGTACCCCTCCAGTTCCCGCTTTACCCTGGGGGCCAGCACATACAGCCCCATTATATTGGCCAGGGCCATGGCAAAGATCGCAGTGTCGGAAAACTTGATGATGGCATCCAGCTTGGTCGTACAACCGATAATCAGGAATACCAAAAAAATGCTGTTGAATGCGATACCCGACCAGCGCTTGGCGCCAAAGATGTAAATGAACCCCTCGAGCCCGTAGTACGACCAAGAGATCATTGTCGAAAAAGCGAATAATATGACGACGACAGCCAATACGTAGGGGAACCAGGGGAGCACGGTGGCAAAAGCACGGGAGGTCAGCTCGACCCCGCTCGGGGCGCCACCGCTGTTGACCATGCCCGGCTCGTAAACCGTGACCGTAATGACTAGCGCGGTAATGGTGCAGATCACGATGGTGTCGATAAAGGGTTCTAGCATGGCAACGAACCCCTCGGTGACTGGCTCGTCGGTTTGCACTGCGGAGTGCGCGACAGCTGATGAGCCGATGCCCGCCTCATTGGAGAAAGCAGCGCGGCGAAAGCCGAGGATGAGTACTGCGATGATGCCACCGCTCACCCCTTCCGGGCTGAACGCATTGCTCACGATCGAATAGAACGCTCCCGGTATTCTGTCGAAATTGATCGCCAGAACGACAAACGCGGCCAGCATGTAGAGCCCGGCCATGAATGGCACCAGCCTGGACGTCACCCGGGCGATGCTCTTGACCCCGCCAATAACGACCATTCCCGTGACGAATGCGAGGCCAATGCCGAAAAGCCATCCATTGTTGTCAAAAAAACTTCCCTCGCCCCCGGCCACACTAACGAATTGTACATAGGCCTGATTGGCCTGAAACATTCCGCTGGCCCCGACAGTGCCGAGCATGATACATATGGCATAGTACCAGGCCATGATCTTGCCGAGTCGCGGCAGTTTCCGCTCCTTCAAGCCCTTATCCAGATAGAACATGGGCCCCCCGGAAACCGAGCCATCCGCATTGATCTGCCGGTACATGACACCCAGGGTACACTCGACAAACTTCGACGCCATGCCCAGAAAGCCGGCCACGATGAGCCAGAAGGCGGCCCCGGGGCCGCCAAGGGACACAATGATGGCAACGTGGGTAATATTGCCAACCCCCACGGTGCCAGAAACCGCCATGGTGAGCGCCTGAAAGTGAGAGACCTCACCGGTCGCTTTGGGTTTATTATCCTCCTTGCCGAGTACAATGCGGACGGCGTGACGAAAACCCCAAATGTTGATGAAGCGCAGATAAACCGTGAAAAACAGCGCGCCGACTATGAGCCATACGACGACCAGCTGCAATTCGGCGCCGCCGATGGATATGGAAAAAAACATAACATCGGACATCAGCTCGGCGATGGGCCTGAACGCTTCATCAATGGTTTCATCGATTGGTTTCGCCCCCCCCGCCCGAGCGGCCAGAGGCCAGGACGCCAATAGTAATGCGATTGCAGCTAGCAGGTTTTTCATGGTCGTTCTTGCTGTCATGATTCGGATGGCGTGGACATGGCTTGCCACGGGTCGGGCGCCAATCAGTCCAAACCTCACACAATCATGTAGTCAAAAGCTAGCCAGCCGGGTGATTTTTGTTCGCCCATCGCGGATCAGGGATGCCTGGCCCGGCGCATGAAATAAATCCCGCTGAGGCTAAACAGAATTGTGGTACTGATGCCGGTGGCATAGGAGAACTGGCGGAAAAAGTCCAACTCAGACAGGTCTGGCTGACCCAGATCTTTGTACAACCGGACCGCCACCGAGCCGCTGTAGCCGACAGCATCACTCACGTAGATCAAAAACACTGATGTTGCCACAACGCCGAGAGCGGCGATCATACGGTCGAACAACACGCAGCCGTAGGGCACGTACGCCAGATACAAGCCCAGTCCGACCAAGATCATGTAGACCATGCCGCTGAGCATGCCGAGGTCGTATAAGAGAGTGCTCAAAAAGACCAGCAAACTGCCGGTGATCATGATGATAAACGTACCCAGCATGCCGAGCCGGTTGTCCTTGATGAGGTAGAGGAGAGACAATACGGCCATGACCGAAAAGGCGATGGGCAGCTCCGAGATGGTGAATACCTCGGGTGCGCTGGCGTAGCCCATATCATCCCATAGCTCGGCGGCAAAGTTATCGCGATAATCGCGATAGGCAGTCAAAAACAAGTATACGAAAACCAGAAATGCAAAGCCGAGCCAGTAGCGCAGGGCAAATACTCGGCGCTCGCGGCGATGCATGGGCACGCGGCTGACCCGGACCTCGACGTCTTGCTCGCTGGGATGGGGCAAGAGATGAAGGCCGTATGCAGTGAGCAAAAACAGCGGCAAGAACATCAGGCCGGTCAACGCGGGCATCCAGAATTGATCGATGTCGTGCTGCGTCATCAGCCATTTGCCGACCGACTTGACTGCACCGCTGGCCACGATATACGAGCAGCTCAGCCCGGCGCCCAGAATCTCCGAGGTCTGCCGGCCCTCGAGAAAGCTGAAGACCAGCCCCCACACCATGCCGAGCGGTACGCCATTAAAGAAAATGGCCACGATTTTGGCTTCACTGGGGACCACGGCAAAGATGACCAGGGCGATCTCAGCCCAGGCAATGAGCAGGATCAGGGCCCATATGCGCCGGTGGCGCGGCATCTCGGAGTTCACCTTGATGCCGAGAAACTTGGACAGGGCATACCCCATGAGCTGGCTTATCACCAGTGCGCTTTTGAGCTCGAGGGAACCGGCAGCGAGGCCCTCGTAGCTGGCCGCAGCAAATGGCTTGCGGTAGCTGTACATGCAGAAATAGGTCGTGAACGCCATGGCCACGGCGTAGAGCGAAAACAGCCAGGCCGGCGCCCGGGCCAGCCATGCGGTGAGTTTGTTTGCCCCGCCCGCGCCCGCTGGACCCGGCACGGTCGCCCGTAATGACGAGTCGCTCATACATACCTCTGCCGGTGCAGCACAGCGCGCCAGCGCACGCTACTTGCGCACTGGGCGCGGTTATTCACAGCCAAAATCCCGTCCCGGCACGCACCAGCTCGGCGGTTCCAGGGGAGGAGTCCAGCCGTCATCGCCGACATCGATCCAGATCGGATTGGTAAACGCGAACGGAAAGAGCGGGTGCTGGGACGGAAAGCGCGGATTGCGGAAGTCGCGCAGCGTGGGAATGATGTCGTAGATGCGCTGGGTGATCTCGGGCGTGCCCAGCGAGGCGAGCACCACGGATCCATACACCGGCGACAGGCTGCGGCCATCCAGGCCATAAGCCAGGACCACGTACCACGAGTCGCTGTCCGGTCGATCGGCAAGCTCGCCCTGCCAGGCGTCGACCCGGTCATCGCCGGTGACAATGCAGCCGTGGTCGTGCGAGTCATCGCTGTCGCGCTGCGACTGGCAACCGTTGATCCAGTGGATCAGAGAACCGTTGCGGTACACTTCGATCCGGTCGAGGTCATACCAGCCGGCCTTTTCGACCCGCAACGACAGGAATACGGTCTGCTGGGCCGCGATCGCGATGGTGTCGCCGACCTGGGCTCCGTCGATAGAAAAATGGATGATCGGTCCGTTGGACACCACGGCGCGGTGTTTCTGTACAGCTTCGACAATATCGCGCGACTCGAGATAGGGCGGAGTGGTGCCACCGGTGCGCAAAAACGTACGCATATGCCCGTTATCGCTGCCGTGGACATCCGAGCCGCTCAAACCGGTGCGGACCACACCGCGGTTGAGCATGTTGAACCAATCGTCGATGACCCCGCGAAAGCGTCCGCACAGGCCATTGCCGTCGACCGGTGGGTTGCCCGACCCGGGTGGGGCCACGCAGGTCAACTCGGCCTGGTCGCAGATCAAGCCGGCCGCGCAATCGCCGTCCGAGCCACAGTAACACGGTTTGTCGGCGCCCTGGCCGGCCAGAATCGCCTCTTGTTCTGCGAAGGTTCGGTGCAGCCTCTGCCGGATCGATTCGACCGAAAGCGAAAACGCCCGCCGCGCATAGGTCTGGTTGTCGATAGCGCCGGATTCGAGCTGGTCGATTAGATCGTCGAGCGCCTTGCTGTAGGCCCGAATCTCGGCAATGGTCGGCCGCCGGATGCGCGAATAGGCCTTGGAGTTGACCAGTTCCATGGCGTCGAAGTCGCCGGTGAAATTGCTCGGATCGAGCATGGTATTGATCACGGCGAGCAGACTGGCCTGGGGCTCCATAGTGATCGGGTGAAGCTGGTAAAAATCGAAATAGTCGAATGGATGGGGGATATCGATGAGCACCGGCAAATCGTCCACGGTCAGTTCGCGAGCCAGATCGATGATCTGCTGGGGCCCCCGGTTGCGCCACTGTACGGCGCCGTTCGAGGTTACCCGCTCGCCGTCGGCCCAGGCCCGATAGCGGAGGGGAAAGGCGATATAATGGCCGTATTCCTGGGTGGTGATCTCGGCGCCGACATGGCTGCCCAGCCGGTCGGCCGCACCCAGCTGGTCGATGAGATACTGGTAGCGGGTCAGCCAGTCGTGATCCGACGAGGACAGAAAATCCATATCCTCGGCGAGAAATCCGACCACGCGATTTTCGACGGGCTCGCCGCTATCCATGCTGTTGGTGGTGTGAACGTGAAAATCGGCCGCCACCCACTCGCGACGGTCGACCACGCGGCGCACAAAACCATCGACCCTGGTGGTCACTCGCGGCTCCACGACCACGGTATGGCGGTCGATCGAGCTGTGCGGTCCGCGCGAAAAAACCAATTCGTAGGTGCCCGGCGGCAACTCGACCCGGCCCCGCCCAGAAGCGGTCTGGTCGGTGGTGAACACGCCGTCCTGGGGTCGCGCACCGCCCAGTTCGAGCGGCAAGAGCGTGGTCCAGGGACAGGCACACGAGCCGGCCTGACACAGCTCACCGCCGGTGCAGTCATCGTCGGTCGCGCACGGCCCGGTGGGCAGGCATTGCCCGACCGTGACCCGACCCGGGGTGAGCTGACCGACCTCGTCGAAAATGGCGTACTCGAAACTGCCCGGCTCGGCAATCGAGAGCGACAACGAGGCGCGCGCGCCCGGCGCGACCTCGACCGGAGCCAGGGCCGAGCGAGCCCGGTGGCCGTCCACTGCAATGAGCACATACCGCCCGGCCGGCAGGGTCATCTCATAGTGGCCGTCGTGGATGGGATCCGTGCCCGGGTCGGTATGGGCATAACTCTCGATGGCCGCGGTACCGAGCGGAAACTGCGGCGGCGCTCTGGTCCGGCAGCGATTGGCCTCGATGAGTTGCTCCACAGTCCAGCTTTCGGGTCCACCCGGAGGCAGCGGGCACTCGGTCTGACACGACGCCCCGCACTCGATGGCCCGGGGATCGGCCAGGGCGTACACGCTGATCCCCGAGACCGGCTGGCCCGACGGCCGGCGAACGACCTGACCGCTCACCGCGCCGAGGTCAATATCGGCGCCGCGCTCGGCCAGAGCCCGGGACAGCGGCTCCTGGGCCGAGGCCACGTCGCCTGTGCCGACTGAGAGCCAGCGCTCGAAGCGAACCAGCACTCCCGACAAGCAGCCCGGCTCGCTGGTCGGACACGACGCCGCGTGGGTCGCGCCCATGGAAAACGGGCCCTGAAAGATCGGAACCAGAGCATCACCTTCGGGCGATGCATAGCCGTACGAGACCCGATCGCCAGTGGCAAATACGCCGTCGAGCTGCAGCGGCTGGGCCAGCGTGTCGCCACCCTGGTCGAAGAGGCGCCGGATATCGGTCTCGGTGTCGTATCCGATGCCGCGCACGAATGGAGTGACATTGCCGCCAAAGATGAGTAGATCGCCCAGAAATACCCCGCCGTCGCGCTGGTCGGGGGCGCGGCAGACCCGGTACTGGCCGCCCAGCTGGGCGGTGACATCGACGCAGGTCTGTCCGATGAGAGTATTGCAGTCGTCGTCGGTCTGGCATTCGCCAGAGCCCAGCGGGCGCGGCAGGTCGCCGAGCGCGATATCCAGAATACTGGCCACTGCGCGATCGGGCAGAGGAGCGGCGTCGATGACCCGTATGCCCTGTCCGCACCGGGCCGGCGCGGGACAGTCGCAATCGTCGTCGTAGAGCGGGTCGTCGCACTCTGCATTGCACCCATCGGCCTCGGCAACCGGGCAGAAATCGACGTCGAACCCGACCGTGCTGGTGATGCGCAAGAGGCGCTCGCCGGGGCGCAGTTCGTACTCGTTGTACATGCGAAAGTTGGGCGTCTCCGGCACGAACTGCTGGTCGAGCAAAAGTGTCAGGGCGACCAGGATCTTGAATACCGGCTCGGCAATGACCGCCGTGGTGACCTCGGCACCGTTTTTCGACCCGGTGATCTTGACATTGGCCGGCCGGATCGCCTGGGCCACGGCCAGATTGGCGATGGGTGAGATCTGGCCCAGTTGGTCGAGTCCGTTGCCGGCGCGAAACTCGCGTTCGGGCCTGACCAGATCCATGTCGATGATCGAGCCGCCCACGTCGGTGGGGTGAAAGGACGTGGCGCCCTGTTCGATGACCACCCGGATCTGATCGCTTTGCAGGAGAAAGTCGCCGACCCGCGCATTGGCAGTTGGACCGCCGATAGCCTGGTCGAGAGACTCGATGACCATGGCCTTGGCAAACCGATCATCGGGATCCTGGCAGGCGCCGAGGGCGACGGCCAGCCCGATCGCCACCGCCATCCCCACTCCGCTTGCCGCACTCCCGGTCGACACGGCTGGAGTGGACTCTCGCATGTCAAAACTCTCCCTGCACATTGAGCACGATGGAGTCGTTGGAGCGGTCATTGCTGAACCGCTCGATGCGGGCCAAATAGTGCAGTTGCAGCCGGGTATTGCGATAGAGGCGGCCGTTGACCCCGGCGCTCAGCAAGACCTGATCACCGGCGTCGTCCAGCGTGCGATCGTCGTCGAAGAGCTCGATGCGCAACACCGGCTGCACGGACCACATCGGCAGGGTATAGGCGATCTGGCCGTAGATCCCGCAGCGGTCCACAGAATCGGACAGGTCGGGGGACACCGAGGGAGCGTTATCGGGCTCACTTCGGTCGCACAGAATTTCCAGCCGGGCACTGGCCCGGGCCAGTGCCAGGATTACATCGGCTGCCCCAGCCATTCGATCGGTGGCCGGGCCGTCCTCGTAGAGCACACCGGCACCGACGGCCACACCATTGGCAGCGGGCTGGCGCGGGTCGGGAGAGCCCCACACCGCGACCTGAAGCCGTACTCCGTAGAGAAAGCCGCCGAACTGATTGCCCGGGTCATAGCCCTCGGTGGCGTTCATGAAGCCGGCCAAAAAGGCCAGTTTTTCGCCGAGCAGCTCGCCCTCGACAGTGGCGCCGAGACGGCGTTCGGGGGCGAAGGTACGGACCGAGAGCGGGCGCTCGATACTCGACAGGGCGCGCGACGATTCCAGGCCACCGCGCGAAAACGGTATCTTGGTCGTGCCCAGCGATACTCGCAGCCACGGCCGGGCATCGAGGCTGATGCGCGCGTCGGAGATGGTGCCCACTTCGGTGTCGGTCTCGAGGGGATTGATGACCAGGAGCAGGCGCACATCGTCGCCAAACTGTCCTGTCCAGCCGACCCGGACCCGGCGCAGGCGAAACCCCTCGCGATTGGCCGGATCGTCATTGGCGAGCAGCGCATCCGAGCCGACAAAGCCGGCCAAATGGACCTGGATC
This sequence comes from Pseudomonadota bacterium, assembly GCA_022360315.1. GTDB lineage: Bacteria > Myxococcota_A > Polyangia > Haliangiales > Haliangiaceae > JAKSDA01. Next base: position 41,764 of record JAKSDA010000605.1, on the reverse strand, counting down.
AGCCCACCCATGGACACTGCCACGCCATCGCGGTCGAAGATTCGCACAGTCGGAGCCAGGTCGTCCTGGATCAATCCGGGACGGTCTGGCTCGGCCGAGGCCGCGAGATTGTCGGGCCGCCCGGCCGATGGTTGAGTCGTGGTCGGCGGGTCAGCCGTGGCCGGTGTCTCGGGTGCTGGCGTGGACTGAGCGCGGGCCGGGCCCACGCCCAACCCGACCAAGCTCCAAACCAGTACCGATGCAACAAGTCGCGTGGCGTACATGCAGCGCCGACGCTAACCAAAAAGCGCGGCCGAGTCTAGCACGAGTGCCGGACCAGTGAGCCGTGCCGTCTGCTTCAGATTCACCGATTCGTGACCGATCTGGTACACATCGGTCGCGCACCTTGTTGGGCCGCACGTGTGTGGTGGTGGTGGTGAAGAATCGCTCGAACCTCGGGTCGCTCGTGTCCCGGCGCGTGCTCGTGGTCTGTCCTGCTCGCTTCAGGCCAGAATATTGTCACATCTGGCGGTCGCACAAGATTGATCCGGAAGCCTTGCAACACCGACCTATGAATCCGGGTCGGGCACGAGGCTGGCCGCGCTGGCGACTCGGGCCCGGCACTGCTCGAGGTGGCGAGTAGCCATGTCCCGGGATACTCCGAGCAACTCCACGCGCAGCTCGACGGGTGGACAGTAGGTAGTCGCGGTCCACAGCGCGGGGTCGGAAAGGCCGGTAAAGCGCTCTAAGCTGGGCCACACCGTCGCCCAGTGCTCGAGCTCGCCAGTGGCCGGATTGCGCTCGCTGTGCGAGCTCGTGACAATACGGGTGCCGTCGGGGCTAAACGCCACACTGGAGGCATCGGTGTCGGGCATGCGCAGGATCACGGGCTGGCCAGTGCCGTCGGCGTTCCACACTCGCATTGTCTTGTCGTCCGAGATGGTCACGATGCGCGAGCCGTCCGGGCTGAATACTCCCTTGCCGCTGCGTGTGCCTGCACTGATACGTGCATCATGACCGGTGAGCACGAGTGGCTGGCCGCTCCCATCGGCCTTCCATACCCGCACTGTTTCGTCGGTGGAAGTGGTCACTATGTGCGTCCCATCGGGGCTGAACACCGCGACATTGACGCCGTCCTGGTGACCGGTGAGTACGATTGCTCGGCCCGTCCCATCGGCGTTCCACACCCGCGCTGTCCTGTCCCATGAACTGGTCACCACCCGCTTTCCGTCCGGGCTGAACACCGCTGAACTGAGAAAATTCCGGTGACCGGTGAGCACGATTGGCTGGCCGCTCCCATCGGCGTTCCACACCCGCGCTGTCCTGTCCCATGAACTGGTCACAATGCGAGTGCCATCCGGGCTGAACCCCGCTGAATAGAGAAGTTTTTGGTGTCCGGTGAAAACGATTGGCCGGCCCGACCCGTCGGCGTTCCACACCCGTGCGGTCCTGTCCCTTGAACCGGTTACAACGCGGGTCCCGTCCGGGCTGAACCCCGCCGCATAGACCCGCCCCTGATGACCGGCAAGTACGATCGGTTGGCCCGTCCCATCGGCCTTCCATACCCGCGCCGTCTTGTCTCCTGATGCGGTCACGATGCGGGTCCCGTCCGGGCTGAACGCCACTGAATTGATGCGATCCTGGTGCCCGGTGAGCACCATTGGCCGGCCCGTTCCGTCGGCCTTCGACACCCGCAGTGTCTTGTCCCTCGAACCGGTGGCAATACGGGCCCCGTCCGGACTAAACGACGCCGACAGGACTTCGTCCTGGTGACCGGTGAGCACGACCGGCCGGCCCGTCCCGTCGGCCTTCCATACCCGTACCGTCTTGTCGTAGGAAGCAGTCGCGACGCGGGTCCCGTCCGGGCTAAACGCCGCTGCAACGACCCGGTCCTGATGACCTTCGAGCACGATTGGCTGGCCGCTCCCGTCGACCCTCCACACCCGTGCTGTGGTGTCGGAGGACGTGGTCACGATGCGGGTCCCATCCGGGCTAAACGCCAGCGAGATGACCCGATCCCGGTGACCGGTGAGCACGATTGGCCGGCCCGTCCCATCGGCCTTCCACAGCCGCGCCGTGCGGTCCCATGAAGCTGTCGCGATGTGGGTCCCATCCGGGCTAAACGCCGCGTCAAAAACAGCCCCCTGGTGCCCGATGAGTTCGAGTGGCTGGCCTGTCCCATCGGCCTTCCACACCCGCGCTGTCCGGTCGGAAGAAGCCGAGACGATGCGAGTGCCGTCCGGGCTGAACGCCGCTGAAATCACAGCAGACTGATGACCGGACAGCACGATCGGCCGGCCCGTCCCATCGGCCTTGCGCACCCGCACGGTCTTTGCAGACGCGGTGACAATGCGCGTGCCGTCGGGGCTATACGCCACCGAATAGACCTCGTTCGGGTGGGTGAAAACAGCCCGGGCGATGGGCTGATGCATGGCCCAGTGGGCCAGTTCGCGCCACCGCTGGGGCAGTTGTGCCGCCGGTTCCATTTCGCGCACCAGGGCCAGCACCAGAGTCGGATCGGCCTGATGTTCGCGCGCGCTCGCCATCCGGCTGGCGTTGCGCGCCTGGATCGACTCGTCCTCAGCTCGCGCGGCTTCTCGTCTCGCCTGCAGGGCCAGCAGCGAGACCAGCACGATAAGGATAATGCTGGTCACTCCGATACAAAACGTGATTCGCTGCCGCTGCTGCTTGGCCCGCTCGGCCAGGTTGACCACGGCAGCGAGATAAAGCCGCTCGCGCCGGCTCAGTGTCGTGCGCGACACCGAGTCGGTTTCGGCCTGGCGCTGGAGCCAGTCACGGACATCGCGGGCAAACTGTCCTCGCCACAGCAATTCTTCGGATCGGCCGCCCGCCTGCCATTGCTCGGCCGCGGCCCGCACCCGGGCGACAAAGTGCGCGTCGTCCTTGCTCTCGTCGAGCCACTGGCCGAGTGTCGACCACCGGTCGATGAGCGATTCGTGAACCAGTTCGACCGTGGCCACCCCATTGCCTGCGCTGCTCTCGATGATGATCAGCCGGGCCCCGGCCAGATGCTGGATGACCTGCTCCACGGCCTGTCCCTGGTAGAATTGCCGATCGGGTTCATCGTCGGGCTTATCTCCATCGGGTTTGTCGTCGGGTTCCTGGCCGACCAGGTCGCGCAGTTCGTTCATGCTGACTATCGCGCGGGTCCGCTCCGGGGTCACCAGGCGTACGAGCACAGCCCGGGCCAGACCGTATTCGCGGGCCGAAAGACTGGCCAGGACCGCGTCGGCGTGGGTCGATAGAGCACCGACCACTCCGCCCAATTGCCGGGAGCTGTCGCCGGTCAATACCTTGCTGTCCCGGTCGCGTCTGGCCCACAGCATGGCCGCGGTGAACTGCAGCAGGGGTAGCGGGACCCGGGTGGCGCGCAATTCCTCGAGCATCTCGGTGACCATCTCGGCGCTTTCAAACCGGTAACCCGCGGCCTCGACCGGCCGGATCAGGGCGTCGCGCAGGCCATCGGGCTCGACGGGCGGCAAGAAGCAGAGTCCGCTCATGATCTCGCCCATGATGGAGCGCTCTTCGGCCAGGCGGTCGACAAAGTCCGAACGCAGGGCCACCACCAGGCGCAGCGGTGACGCCGCGTCGTCGGCTGCGCCGTCCAGGCATGCGACAAAAGCAGCTCGCTCACCGGCCCCGGCAACCAGGGTATACAGTTCTTCGAACTGGTCCACGAACAACAGGATGCGGCGCCGCAAGTGCCGGGCCCGGGCGCGCAGCGCAACGCCCAGGTAGCCGGGTTGGCGGTGCAGAGTGGCGATCAATCCGGCGCGGCCGGGCGGGAAATGCGAAGCGGAGCTGTTATCGGGCCGAGTATTCCGCGGTGATCGAGTTCGGCTGGCTCTTCGATGGTGGGGCTGGGCCGGAGTTGGAGCGGCCCCATCGTCGTCCGTGGGGTGGAGCGAGGCCGCGGATTCGCCGGCGACCTGGCCGAGCAGTTCGGCCAGCGCCGCCATGGGCTGGCGTCCGGGCCGGATGACGAACGCCTCCCAGCCATCGTCCGAATGTTTCAGCGCCGGGATCAATCCGGCCCGGACCAGCGATGACTTGCCCGCGCCCGACGGCCCGGCAATGGTGACCCGGACTTGGTTGTGCAGTAGATTCACCACACTGTTGATGTCGCTGTCGCGGCCGAAAAACCGGCTGGCATCAGCTTCCTGGAATGCGGCCAGCCCGGTGAACGGACGCTCGTCTCGGCTCAGTTCGACCATGCGGCGACCGGGCAAGAGAGGCTCGAGTCGGGCCAGTAGCTCGCTGGCCGAGCCGATGCGTTCGGCCAGGGGTTTGCGCAGCAGGCCATCGACAATGGCTGTGAACGTGTCGTGGCCGGGCAAACGCTCGCTCAACTGCGGCATGGGCAGGTCCAGCTCGGCAACCTGCATCAGTGCGCGCTTTGACAGCGGAGCCAGAGGGTGATGGCCGGTGACCATCTCGTAGAGCATGATGCCCACAGCCCACAGGTCATTGCGGGGATCGGGCTCGCCGCCGGTCCGTTGCTCGGGCGCCATGTACTGCAGAGTGCCCACGAGCCCCGGCGATCCGGGATCGGTGATGGGCAGCCTATCCATCTCCATCGAGTCCAGGAATTCATCCCCGGCAAAGCGGGTGGCGAGACCAAAGTCGAGCACCTTGGTGACCCCGTTCTGGCACAGCACGATGTTCTCGGGCTTGAGATCGCGATGGACGATTTTGTGCTCATGAGCGCAGACCAGTGCGCGGACCACCGGCGCTATCAGATCGACGGCCAGACTCACCGGTACCGATCGAATGGTCGTCTGCCCGACCGCTCCGCTCGGTGAGAACTCCGCTGGGTATTCCCTGCCGGGAGGTCCGATCGGCTCGCGCGCAGTGTGGCCGGGCAGCCGGGCGCCGTCCACGGCTTTGCGCCGGGCCAGCCAGACGCGCAGGTTTTGTCCCTGCAGATACTCCAGGGCCATGTACGGCCGGCCGCCGTACTCGCCGACCTCGTAGATGACCACGATATTCTCATGCCGGCACTGCGCTGTGGCCCGGGCCTCGGCGACCAGCGGATCGGCGAATCCCTCGCTGGCCCGGCTGAGGAACTTGATGGCTACCCGGCGGCCGAGCCAGGTATCGCGAGCCAGAAATACCGTCCCCATGCCGCCCCGGCCCAGTTCGCGGATGAGCTCGTACTGATTGACGAACATGCCTGCTGTCGGCGGGCCGCTCAGGCCCCGGCCATTGCCCTGCCCGGCGGTCGACGCGACCCGCTCGGATGAGTGTGTCTCCGACAGCCCGTACTTCTCGGCCGCGCCGTGGGCCATGACGCGACCGCCATCATCACGGCTCCAAGGGACCTGGCCCGGCTCGTTGCTCGGCCCCGGATCAGCGACGCTGTCCCCTGCTGTACGATTACTCGTCTTGCGACTCATGGCCGCGCTTGCTCGCCGGAAGTTGTATTTCCGTCAGATGTTTCAGAGGAGCCCATGGATTCAGCTTTCGGGTTCGTCTATGGCACTCGCCTGCGGCCTGCGATGGCCCGGGCGGCAGCCATGCAGGCCTGGCCTGCATGGCCTGGCCGCCGGGTAGCGTCCACGGGTTTGTGCCTTCCCGCGTCGTATGATCACTCGACTCGGGGCCATGATCGCCCGCTCTTACCGGGAGATCTGGCCACGGTCCGTCCCCAGCGGAGCAAACAGGGTTTCTACCTGGTCTTCGCTCAAGCCGAGCTGTCTGTCCGCAGAGCCCAACAGAGTGTCCGCCAGGTTGCGCTTGTGGTTCTGCAAGTGCACCATGCGTTCTTCGACGCTGCCGGCAACAATGAGGTTATAGACAAACACCGGGCGGGTCTGGCCGATGCGGTAGGCGCGATCGGTGGCTTGCGACTGGGCGGCCGGATTCCACCACGGATCGTAGTGGATCACCGTATCGGCGCGGGTCAGATTGAGACCGGTGCCGCCCGCTTTGAGGCTGATGAGGAATACGTCCACCCGACCGGCGATAAAGGCGTCGATGACGCGCTGGCGATCGCGGGTAGCGCCGGTGAGCACGGTATGGGGAATGGCGCGCTGGTGCAGACCTTCGGCCAGGAGGGCCAGCATGCGGGCAAACTGAGAAAACACCAGGATCCGGCGCTTCTGCGCCAGCTGGGTCGAGAGCAATTCAAAGAAGTGCTGGAATTTGGCCGATTCGCGCACCCGATGCGCACTGGCGGCGGCGACCAGGCGCGGGTCACAGCAGACCTGGCGCAATTTCATCAAGGCGTCTAGAATAGCGATGGTTGAGCTGCACAGGCCTTTTTGTCGGATGGCCGTGCGCACCTGAGCGTGTGCGGCCACGCGAATGCTCTCGTACAGATCGCGCTGGCTGCCGCCCAGCTCCACCGGCCGAACGAATTCGGTTTTCTCGGGTAGCTCCGGGGCCACGTCTTCTTTGAGCCGGCGCAGGACATAGGGCGCCACCCGCTCGCGCAGGGCTCGCAGCCGTGTAGGGCTGCCCTGGCGCTCGATGGGACCGCGAAACACAGTGCGAAACTGCGCTTCGTTGCCGAGCAGGCCGGGCACGGCAATATCGCACAGGGCCCATAATTCGCCCAGGTGGTTTTCGATGGGGGTACCGGTAAGGCACAGGCGCTGCTCGGCGGAAAGCGCGCGCACGCTGCGGTGGATCTGGCTGCGGCAATTTTTGAGCGCCTGCGCTTCGTCGAGAACCAGGACGCAAAAACGGTATTCGGCCAGTCGCTCGCAGTCGCGCAGGAGCAGGGGATAACTGGTGATCACCACATCGCATCGAGCAATGCGGGGCCACAGCTGGTGGCGCCGTTTGCCATGCAGTACCAGGATGCGCAAACCGGGCGCAAACCGCCGCATCTCACGCTGCCAGTTGGCGACCAGACTGGTCGGGGCAACGACGATCGAAGGCCGCGTGGCGTCGGTCCCGCTCGTGTGCTCGACGAGCAGATGAGCGATGGTCTGCAGGGTTTTGCCCAAACCCATGTCATCGGCCAGAATGCCGCCGCTGTGGTGCTCGCGCAAGCGCCGCAACCAGGCCAGGCCCTCGCCTTGATACCCTCGGAGGGTGGCCTGCAACCCAGCTGGCGCGGCCACGGCGTCGCGCCGGGGCGGGGATGTTAGCGAGCGGGCTCGGGCGCAGATCGCGCACGGATCATCCAGCTCCAGTTCATCGCCGAGAGCGTCTTGAAGGTGTCCGAGCGCCGCCGAAAGAATTTCGGGAAAGCGCAGAGCCGACTGGGCCGGGCTGCCCTGGTACAGTTCCAGGAGCACTTGCACGAGGGTTCGCACCCGCTGTGGTGCCACCGAGACATAACATCCCTCGCCCACCGGCAGGGCCACCGATCGGCCGCGTACGGCAGCGAGTCGATCGAGTTCGTCGAGACCCTTGCTGCGTTCGATGAGATCGAGCAGGGCCGGCAAGAGATCGATGCGCTGACCATCGACAGCCACACCGAGTTCGAGGCCAAACCAATCGGGGCGCTCGTCTTGCGCGACGGTGGCATACCAGGGTGGATCGCAGGCGACCACGCGATAGGGATAGTCGCCGGCGACATCGATTCGCCAGCCCAGGTTCTCGAGCTGGGGCAGCACGTAGGCGCTAAACGAGCACAGTGCATTGACGTCGCCGTCGAGCTGGACCAGGTACTCGGCGCGCGACCCCGGTGCGACTGCGTGATCGGGCAGACAGCCGATCTCGACAGCGCCGAAGCTTTCGAGGACGTATTGGGCCCGGGCTTCGGTCTGGCGATCGCGCTCGACGCACTCGATTCCGCCCTGGCCGGAGCTGTAGATGCGGTGTTGCGGCTCCGACGAGCGCACGCAAACGCCGCCGTAGTCGAAGCTGAGTTCCAAGACTGGAGCTTCGATCGCCGAAAACTCGCTGGCCAGCCCATCGCCGCGCTCGACCCACACAGTCTCAGAAAAGAGCCGCACGCACGGTGTCACGGCCAGATCCCTGACATGCGACCCGCAGCGCTCTGATATCGATCGCATGATAAAGCACTACCCAGCCGCGATCTCGGTGTAAAGCTCCGGGGGCCATATAGTGGCGGTGAAATGCCGGGACCGCTCTACGCTTTTGAACTCGGCGCTGGCCTGGGAGATTCGCCAAGTTCCCGATCCTACTCACGTCGACCGAATAGCCACACTTCGCTGCAGCGGCGCTGATGGTCGTTTTGGGCAGATCTCTCACCGATCCTTTCTATCACCCCGCGCCACCGCACCGGCCAGTAAGCTGACGACGTAGCTTCGCAACTTGAGCCTGCTGACCAAGCCGAGAACAGAAAGCTCGCCACGCGTGGCGATTGCGCAGTCGATCCGCGTACAGTACGGAGGTGAGGTGATCACCGCTTCGAAATGTCGATCAAACCCCTGCCGGTTAACTCGTTCACCTCATAGCGCGCCGCAGACTGAATACCGGTCCCATTGCCGAATGTTGCTAGGGCAGAATCTGCCGCAAATAGCCCTCGATACCGCGCTCTTCATCCCATTGTCCGGGGTTGCCCAGACTCACCTCTTCAAAGCGGACGCCATCAATGCGAACACTGCGGCGAATGTGCAGGTGACCGTAGACCACTGCGCTGGCCCGAAAGCGCCGGTGCCATTCCTCGGTCCGCCGCGTGCCACACCATATGGTGAAGCGAGGGACCCGCGGCAAAACAGCGAGCTCACGCCGCAGGGGAAAATGATTGATCAATACCGAGGGATGGCCATGCCGGGCCATGGCGACAGAGAGACGCTCCTCGGTGGCCCGGCACCGCGCCGCGCACCAGGCGGCGCGCGAGGGATGCGGGTCGGCATGCAATAGATGCTCGTCGACGCATTCAATACCCGAGGCAAGCGCCCACTCAAGCGCTCGCTCGTGCGGCACATCGTCGGGATGAAAGCTGTAGTCGTAGAGCAAAAAAAGCGGCGCGATCACATGGGGACCACCCTCGCCCGGCCAGATCTCGTAGGGATCCTCGGGCGTGAGCACGCCGCGACGCCGACAGAGTTCGATCAGGCTGTCGTACTTGGCCTGTCCGCGCAGGCTTTCTCGCTCCGGCAGGGTCCACAATTCGTGATTGCCGGGAACCCAGATCAGCCGGGCAAAACGGCTTTCGAGCACCCGAATCGCATGATCGAGATGGGCAACGGTCTCGCAGATATCACCGCCCAGGATCAGCCAATCGTCGGGATGCCGGGAAATCGTCCCAAGAGCGTCGCGATTGTGCGCCGCTCCGATATGAAGATCGCTGATGGCGTAGAGTTTCACCGTTTGCGTCCACTGCCCGCGAGTGATGATGGTGGATCGCTCAGGGGTATGTAATGAGTCTGTCTGAGCAACAAGTCGACGCCCTGACCGACCCGTGCACCCGCGGCGAAAAAATGCCGGTCCGAAGCGCGCAAAAGCACAAAGCGCCATTGGGCCGGATCATCGCCGAGTCGGGGATCGAACGAGATGGCGATGTCAGGGCCGTCGTCGAGATGAAACGAAAACTGGTCGAGCGGCAACGACAGACCCATGCCGCGCGCCTTGATGTATGACTCCTTGAGCGTCCAATAGGAAAAAAATCGCTCGCGGTGACGCGACGCAGGCAGGGCACGCAGGGCCGCGGCCTCGAACGGCGAAAAGAAATGATCGGCTATGTCAACCGTCTCGGTCTTGCGCGTGGTGTCCTCGACGTCGACGCCGAGTTCGTCGAGCGTGGTACTCACCGCGCAGGCGATGAGACCGTCGGTGTTGGACAAGTTGAAACGCGGCCACACCGGTGCCGGCGGACCGCATACGTCCGGCTTGCCGTATTCGCCGGCGGCAAACCGCCAGTCGCCGGGCTCGACCGGAGCGTAAAACGACAGTACGGCGCGCTGCAGCGCCCGGGTGACCAGATACTGGTGACGGTGACGCTCGAATACAAAACGCTGGTGCCGATCGCGCTCCGTTTCGGTCAAAAGCGCGCGATATGCCGCCAGTAAGCCGGGATCGCACAGGTCGTCGTAAAAGACGTACCAGATATGCACTTCGCCCGGCCCGGTCGTCATACCCCGGCCCGGCACGAGCCCGGGCAGACGTTCGATGGTGTCATGCAAGGACAGATTCACAGCGCCACACTCACCGGTTCATTCAATGCGGTAATTGGGCGCCTCTTTGGTGATGATGACGTCGTGTACATGGCTCTCGCGCAATCCTTGCGGACTGACCCGAATGAACGCCGCTCTGGTTCGCAACTCGTCGATGGTCGCGCAACCCACGTAGCCCATGGCCGAACGCAGTCCGCCGACCATCTGATACAGCGACTCGGCGAGCGGCCCCTTGTAGGGCACGCGGCCTTCAATGCCCTCGGGGACCAGCTTGCGGCTGGATTCTTGAAAGTAGCGGTCGCGCGAGCCGGCCCGCATGGCTCCGATGGAACCCATGCCGCGGTAGCCCTTGTAGCTGCGCCCTTGATACAGGATGATCTCGCCCGGGGCCTCGTCCGTGCCCGCGAAGAGAGAGCCGATCATGACCGTATTGGCACCGGCGGCGATGGCCTTGACCACGTCGCCCGAATGCTTGATACCGCCATCGGCAATGACCGGCACGCCGTTTTCCCGCGCGACATCGACACAGTCGGCAATCGCGGTGAGCTGCGGTACCCCGACCCCAGCCACGATCCGTGTGGTGCAGATCGAGCCCGGCCCAACCCCGACTTTGATGGCGTCGACCCCGGCTTCGATCAGCGCGGCCGCGGCCCGGCCCGTGGCCACATTTCCGGCCACAAGCTGAATGCCGGCAAAATTTTTGCGGGTATCGGCAATCGCGTCGATCACCCCGCGCGAATGGCCGTGCGCCGTGTCGATGACCATGACATCACATCCGGCGTTGAGCAGTGCCTCGATGCGCGCCTCGCGATCCGGCCCGACTCCGACAGCCGCGCCGACCCGCAGGCGACCGAGGTCGTCCTTGGCCGCGCGCGGGTGCTGCTCGGCCTGCTCGATGTCCTTGATCGTGATGAGTCCCTTGAGGCGGCCAGACCCATCGATCACGAGCAATTTCTCGATCCGATTCGCGTGCAGGAGCTCCTTGGATTCTTCCAGGGTAACGCCATCGCGTACCGTGATGAGCCGTCTGGTCATCACATCGCCGACTCGCTGGCCGAGGTTGCGCTCGAAGCGCACGTCGCGGTTGGTGAGGATGCCGATCGGCTTGCTCTCGCCGTCGACACCGGCAGGCCCGAGATTCGGTGCGTGCGCATCAGTTCGAGGGCCTCTTCAAGGCGCCGGTCGGCCGTGACAGTCACCGGATCGACCACGATGCCAGACTGGGCTTTCTTGACTCGAGTGACCTGTAGAGCCTGGCTCTCGATCGACATGTTCTTATGGATGATGCCAATGCCGCCTTCGCGAGCCATGCGAATCGCTGCGGCCGACTCGGTCACTGTATCCATGGCCGCGCTGATAAGGGGAATCTGCAGCGGGATATCCCTGGTCAGCAGGGTCGAGACATCAGTCTGATTGGGCAATACCGAACTCTCGGCCGGCAGCAAAAGGACATCGTCGAACGTAAGTGCCTCGCGAAGCGGTTCTTTTCCGAGCATTTGTACCTCGTACCTCGGCGGTGACAACAATGGGCGACCATACGCGGCACATCGAATCAAGGCAAGCGAGGTGGGGATCCGAGGTGGGGATCCAGGTGCCACTTGTGGTGAGTCTGCTCTCAGCCATGGGGGGCTCCCTCACCCCCCTCTGCAAACGCATGTCACCAGATTTGGCCCATATACGCCCTGGCACGAGATTTGGATATCGTCGGCAACGACAGCATAACCGTACGCGCGGTGGAGACAGCAATCATGACTTCAACAAGACTCATTGACCTGCTCAGGACCGGGCTCGTGGCCCTGTCCGTCGGCTCACTGGTCGCCTGTGTCGGCGACCCGCCAGAAGCGCTACAGAATCCCGACAATCCCGATCCGACCGATCCCGGCAACACCGACCCGACCGGCTTCAAGCTGTCCGGCACGGTCATGGATTACACCGATCTTGCCGGCGCGCTGCAGGGCTTCTCGGTTGCGACCAATGGGCTTACGCCGCCTGTCACTGCAACCAGTGCTACGGACGGTGCGTATCTGCTGGCCAATATTGCCGAGGGCAGCACGATTCAGCCCGCCGTCACTCCGGCGGCCAACGCGCTGTATCGGCCGACCACCAACACGGCTGTACTGGTCAACGCCGACGTGACACAGAACGTCTATGCGGTCGCCGAGCCGTGGCTCACCCAGCAGCTGCTGGGACTGCAGGTGGAGGCGGTCAAAGACACGGCGGTCCTGGCGGTCGAACTGGTCGATCCGCAAGGCCAGCCGCTGGTGGATATTCCGGCTGCCGACATCCAGTTGCTAGACGATCAACAGCAAGTCGGCGCTGGGCCGTATTTCTTCGGTACAGCCACCTCGCTCTCCACAGTGGCCGATGTCCCCAACAGCGTGGCGATCGACGGTCGCGCCCGGGCCATGTTTCTCAATGTGCCTCCGGGAAGCTACAAGCTGAATGTGCCCAATCCGGACAATGTGGACCAACCCTACGTCGTCGATGTGACGTTTGTGGCCAATAGCGCCGTCATTGCTGCGACCGCCATGCCGACCCCAGCCGGCGTGGGCCTGCCCTCAGGCCAGGATGCCCTCTATTTCACCGGCGACATTTATCCGCTCTTGCAACGCGTCGCGCTGACCGGCTTCGGCTGCGCTGCAGCAAACTGTCACAGCACGCAGAACCCGGCCCTCACGCCACAGCTGCGATTCGACAAAGAGGCCGCGTTGCTCCACGCCGACATGGTCGCGCTGACCGGAACGATCGACAACGGCGAACTGTCCACGCTGTACAAAAAGCCGCTGCGCGAGCTTCCTCCCGAGCTTCCCGATCATCCGAACTACACCTGCGTCACAGGCACCAATGCACCGTGTGCGCAGATCTTGCTATGGATCACTCAGGGCGCCCCGCTCGCTCCCCCCCCATGAGCTAGAGCAGGGCAGCCCTACATAGCGCTCCTTTTACCCTGACCAGGAGCGCAGCTCGAGCGCTCTCAGTTCCCCCACTGAGAGTGCAACCCCGCGCTTTTGATTCCCCGATTAAAAGCGCAACCCCGACGCGCTCTCGGTTCCCCGACCGAGAGCGCGATTTTTTTTTGCGGCTCAACGGTTCATCGCAGCGCAGTTGAACAGCGCTACTTCTGAAACGGATTCTTGAGCTGGGGATCGCTGGACGGATCGGGCTCGCCGGGAGGCTTTGCCCGGGGACGCTTGTCGCTCTTGCGCGACTGGCGTACAGTCGACCCGCGCGTGGTCCGCGACCGGGGTTTTTTGGCCTTCGAATCAACCCTGGCCGGAGCACTGCTCTGCCGCTCGGTCGACTCGGATAGCACAGGTGGACTCGGAACCGGACTGGCGGATTTCACCTTGTCGAAGGTTACCGAGGTATCGATGTCCCGGTCGGCAGCAAACTCGACCACGTTGTCCTCGAATCCGCGTAGCTGCAGGCGAAAGCGCCGGGCTTGCCGGGAAACCGGCATGGTCAAATCGAGCGGGGTCACACCCACGACCTCACCCTGCTCGTCGATCACATTGGCTCCACTCGGCTCGCTGCGGATAATCACGCTGACTCGCGCCGTTGTCGCCACAGTCGGCTCTGGTGGCTCGCTCGACGGCTTGACCGGAGCGTCATCGCCAGGGCCAGCAGCCGTGTTCACCCCGGTCTGCGCCGGTGTCTGCTCTTGCTCGGTCACCGGCTGCACAGCGTTCTGTCCCTGCCCTTGCTCCATCGCGACAAAGGCGATCGCCAACATGGCTGCAGCTCCGATAAGACCTGCCGCGATCCACAGACCGGTCTTTCTCGGAGCCGCAGGGGGAGCCGGCTTGCCGCTGCCGATGTCGGTGTCGGGCATGGCGACACGGCCAGTCCACTCGGTGCGCTTGCGCATGCCGTCAGACGGCGCCTGGACCACGGGAACTACCTGTCCGCCGCCGTCCTCGCCCTCTTCCAGAGCGTGAATCGCAGACACCATATCGTCCACCGAGGCAAATCGATGCTCGCGCTCCTTGGCCAACGCCTTGCCAATAACCTGGTTGATACCGGGCGGCGCTTGGACTGCAGCCAGTCGATCATCGGGAATCACCGGCGGCGGCACGGTCAGATGCTGACTCAAGATCCCCATGAAGTTGTCAGCAGTAAATGGCACGCTGCCGGTGATGAGCTGATACAAGATGCAGCCCATCGCGTAAATGTCGACCCGCTCATCGACCTTGTCGCCGCGCGCTTGCTCGGGCGACATGTACTCGGGAGTTCCAAACAACATGCCGGTCCGCGTAAGCTTGCGATCCTGATCGGAAACCTCGGTCAGCTTGGCGATGCCAAAGTCGAGCAGCTTGACGAAATCACGATGGCCGAGCCACTCGACAAGATAGATATTCTCGGGCTTCAGATCGCGGTGAATCACGCCCTTGTGGTGCGCAGCAGACAGCGCAGCACAGATCTGCAAAAAAATGCTGCGCGATCGCTGCCATGGAATGATGCGATCCTCATACTTGGCCCGGGCGATCAAATCGTGGAGGTCTCGCCCCTCGAGAACCTCCATGGCAAAGAATACCGCTCCTTCAGGAGTAATGCCGAAATCGGTTATGTCGATGACGTTCTCGTGGCGAATACGAGAGGCGGCCTTGGCCTCCTGCAAAAAGCGCTGGACCAGATCTGCCTTGCGGGCGAGTTCTCGGTGCAGGATCTTGAGTGCCACCTGCTTTTCAAGCGTGATGTGCTGGGCGAGATAGACCGACCCCATGCCACCCTCGCCGAGCTTGTTGTGGACGTGATACCGGTCTGCGATGGTTCGGCCGATATATGGATCGGGCGGCGACGTGTAGACCGGCTGTCCGGCAGCTGGCAAATTCGGTCCCAGCTCGTGCGGAGTCGCCGCCGCGGCCTGGATCGCCTCCATGGGCGCCGGAGTGTTCAGCGGCATCTCGGTAGAAAACTGAGCCAACGTCGGGCCGGTTCCGTCGTCGACAGGCGTAGCCTGGGGAACTGCACCACGGCCCTGGTCGGGCAGCGCAGAATTGACCGGCGGAGTACCGAACCGAGTCTTCTTAGTATTGTCCACTACTGGCTAGAATACCACTATTCAGCCCGATCCGACGAGCGGATCCGGATCGAGTACTCGAGCAGTGCAGCGGCCACGCCGGTTTTGCCGCCCGGCGGGCCACATCGGGCCAAAAACGCCGACCCGCAAAGTGCATGGGGTCTGCTACAATTCATTCATGGCAGATCGCGTTCCACACCACAATCTCACCCGAGAAGTGTTGCCGCCGCAGAAGCAGCCGAGCGGATTCGGCGTCGTGGTGGTGGCAGCACTGGCGATGTTCATGGCCGTGGCCAGCTCGGCCATGGTCCTGCGTGCCCGCATGGCCAAGAGCTCGTGTTGGGCCAGCCCGAGCCGCGTCGTCGTTCCCCGCACACCCGTCGGCGACATCGCTGTGCCGCCCGAGTCACCCCGCCAGTGCGGAACGCCGGTTTCCCGGCACAATCCAGATGGCTCCACGACGGTCTATTTCGATGTATGCCCCCACGACACCGCCACGCCGTGGGGTATCCGCAGCGCCGACCCCGCAGTCATCGAGGTCGGCGACATCCGCGCGCGGCTCCAACTTCTCGAATAGCCGGACACCCCGGGCGTCCAGTCCATGCGCTTACTGGCAAGATGGCCGGAGCAATGGGACGGGTTTCTGCTCGGTCGGCAAAATCTCGCGCAAATACTCGTACTCCTCGACGCAGAAACGGGCCGGTCCCTGACCGTCGAGCTGGGCACGCTCGGCAAACGGACGCTTCGAGCCGGCGTCCATCAAGCGGCCAACCTGATCGCCGGGATTGTGAACCCCCTCGCCACTGGGATTGGCCAGGCCGAGCGAATGGCCGATCTCGTGACTCACCGTATTCGCGATCAGCGAGCCGAGTGCCCATACCGCACATGCGATCTGCTCGGATCGCTCCGACGCCGGGCAGATACCGGGATCGGCTAGCCTGATCACACCGTCGTCCAGATCGGCGGCCACCACCGGCGAGCCGCCGCGGTCGGGGCGGAACGGATCGAAAATGGCGTCGAAGAGCGGATCGGCAACGGGCAATTTTTCGGCCACACCGCCGGGATCTGCGGAAAAGCCGAGCATCGATTCGATAAATACCCCGCCGTACCCGGGCAGACCGTTCTCCAGCTGGGTGGCATTGACGCCGCCAATGCGATCGGCCAGTCGCTCGTTGTCGACGTCCTTGCCGGGAGCATTGTCGTAACCGAGCAAGCCGAGTCCATTGGGGTCGGGCCCGGCGATGTCGACCACAGAATAGAGCGCAAAATCGTCCGGCTCCTCGCGCCGAACCTCGACATTGAGCCCGACAAAAGCGTGCCGCACATGTTCCGCCACCATCTCGCGTATACGCGAGTCCATGGCGCGCAGGCCGAAACGTCGCAAGCTCTCCACGTAGGAGATCTGAAAGTTCAGATAGACAACCTGCTTGATCAACCCGACCGCCAGTGCCATGAACACTGGGTCGCCGATAACCGTGTCGTCCTGGTACGAGATGATCGGCGTGACCTGACCGTAGAAATCGCCGGACTCGCGGCGCAGATTGACTGCCTTGCCCAGCACATCATCCTCGCTCATGACGTACCGGACCAGCCCGCCCGAGGCAAACTCGGGGATCAACTCGATATCGACCAGCTCGCCCTGGGCCGCTCCTCTCGGCGTATAGGTACCCTGCAGGCGTATGGTCGTGCTGGCCTCGGCAACCCGGCCGACAAAACCGCCGCCCTCGACCGAGACGTATTGGCCCAAACTCGCCTCTCGCGTACTCACCGCGAAAATGGTCGGCCGGATCATGTTGTAGCTCACCGGCGCCGCCGATGACTCGGGGGTCGCTCTGCCCGCGTGGCGATTGCGCAAAAAGACCTCCCCGTCGAAGTGACCGGGCAGAATGCCGACAATGGTCGGCGAGAATTCGAAGTGACCCCGGCTGCGGTCAAAACGCGAGGCCGGAGTGATGGGCACTTCAACCGGGCCGATCACCCGCTCTTCGGTCGCGCCTTCGGGCAGATAGGTGCCGCTCACCACGGCAAAGGTAGTGCCCTCGCCTCCGCCCAATAGCAGGCCATCTCCCGAGACCTCGATCCGGTCATTGACAAAGATGAGGTCGCCGTGGGTTTCGACCCTGTCGAGTCGGGGGGGAAGTTCGCTCGAAACCTTGATCTCGACCGGTAGCGGTGCGGTCGTATACGTACGGCCGTTGACCGCACTGAGCACCTCGACAACAGCCTCGCCGTCGAATACACCGGTCAGGTTTTCCAATGCGGCGAAAAAAACACTGCCCGCAGAGGCATTGAGCTGGTTAAAATCGATGAACTCCGCAGTTAGCGCGACGTCGACGTCAAATTCACTCAATACGTCGGGGCGGTATACACCGCGCAGGCGCAACTTGCTGGTGGCAAAGGGCTCGCCCACGAACGAGCGGCCCTCGATCACCAATGTCGAGTTGGGCACCACGGTGTCGGGATTGACCGAGATCAGCTCGAGCCCCTCGATGCCGGCGTCTGGGACTGTCGAGGTGGCACAACTGCTGGTCAGAATCACGACTATGAGCAACAGGACGAGTCGGCCCGGACCGCGGCCGGGGGTCCCGGCAAGAAATGTGAAGCGGATTTCTGACGGAATCATGAGTCACAGCTCGATTCTGAGATCGTAGTTGTTCTCCGCGCCGCGCCATCCGTGTACAACCACGTAAAACGTACACGGAAACAACACGCAGCCCGCTGGAACTGTGTACACAAAATGCTCGTTGTCGGTCGTGCTCTGACCGTGGCTGACCGAGCAAGTCGAAGGATCGGCCTCGGAACAGGGAGTCAGATCGGTTCCGGCGCTGTTGTAAAAGTGAAGGTCGAGATCGCCATCCACGTGAGTATGAGTGAGATCGACAGTCAAGGTCTCTCCCGAGTAGAGGTACACCTTGTACCAATCGTCGTCGCCGGCGCAGATGGCATTGCCCTGGGATACGAAGGGATCGGGCACGATATCGGCGTAACGCGCCTGGCTCCGGCTGTCGTCGTCCTCGCTGCTGTCGTCGGTACAGGTGGGCGTGCAGCCGCCCACCTCCTCGGTATAGGTCAGCGTGTAGGCATTCTCGGCCTGGCCGATGGCGTTGACCCGGATGTAGTACGTACCGGCGTCCAGGCAACCACCGACCGACTCGGACGAGGTCAGCGACACCGATTTGTCGAGTTTGACCCCGGCGGCATTATAGAGCCACAGATCCAGGTCGGACCCGGTGCCCCCTTCGAGAGTCGCGGTCACCTGAGCCTGGCCGGTCAATTCGATCGTGTACCAGTCCTCATCGTCACCGGATTGAGCCGGACAGCTGACCAATTCATACGTTCCCGCAGCCAGCGCGGGATTGGCCTCGGCTTGGGTCATATTGTCGTTGTTTTCCAGACTATCGTCGCGACAGATGGTGCCGCTGGGATCGGAGCAGTCGTTGGAGTTGGGCACGCATTGACGTGCCGATACGCCGCTGACCGACTCGATCGGATCAGACGAGCACACAAAGTGAGTCGGACAATCGGTGTCGGCAGTACAACCCTGCAGACAGAACGTATCGGCCGCAACCCCGACGCGGACACATAGATCGTCTAGATCGTCGGTGTCGCCGCACTGAACGTCGTCGGTGCAGGCCTCGCATATAGCGGCGCCACCGCTGCCACCCGGGTTGGTCACGGTCATCTCGAAGACCCCCGAAGCCGGGGCTTGCGTCTCGTGGTCGCAATCGCTGTCAAGATCGTCGTTATCGTTGGCAACGATGACGTAATACACGGTCGCGGTATCGCCCGCCTGGCCACTGGCCACCGGGTTGGGCACCTCGGCGGTATAGGTCCCCTGGGTCGTGTCGCCCCCGGCCAGTTGCATGCACACCTGGGTCATGCGGGTCAGATCAGGAGGTGAGGCAACCGGTTCCAGACTGTAGTAGAGAAGCGGGTCGTGCTTGAGACCGACGTCGTCCGAAATTTCAGCCGACATGGTCAAGCCGACCAGCGTGCTCTGGTCCTGGGGCACATGAGACACCGCCGGAGCAGCGCCCGGACAGCCGGGCTTGCTGTCTCGGCGCAACACCACCAGATAGTTCTTGACAGTCTTGGAATTGGTCAAATCATCAGCACTCAAAACCAACCGAAACCGAGCCTCGTCGCCAGCTCGCTGCTCCTTGGATGGGCACCATGTCCACGTACCCGTGAGCCCACCCGTGCTGGACAATGTCGCCCCGGCAATGAGCGGCTCCTCCTGAGTGAGAATCACCGAGGTCGAATCCTGATCCTCGATCTGAATGTCGATCTCGATGCACTGCCGTGTCGCAAAATCGAGCGTACTGCCCGTACCCAGCGGCTTGCGAAATACCGGCGCACTCTGCTCCCCGACTGCAGAACGCACCTCGATCTGGATGGTGACGATCTCTCGACGCGCGCCGTCATCGACGATGAAGTCGATCGGCCACACACCGACATCCGCGGCCAGGGGAGTCCAGCGAAACAAACCCGTGCCGCTGGGCGTACGAGTCATCGAGGCTCGCTTGCGCACATTGGGTATGTCGGTAAAAAAATCAAACGAAAGAACATCACCATCGCGGTCAGTGGCCACGATCGGAACAGTTAGCTCAATGCCGACCTGAGCAATCTGATCGCCCAGTGGTTCGATCTCTGGAGCGGATCCCCTTACACACCCCCCCACAATGGCTAGTCCAGTGGTCACTAGTGTGACAAGTTTGGGTTGAGCGCGCATATATAACTCTCCGAAAAAGCGTAGTCGAATTGCATATGCCGCAAGACCTAGCAACTTTTGATCCAGCGATTCCAGTAACCCTTCAAAATCATGGTAAATTCGACCAATAAACGGTCCTATCGACCAAAACCGCGATCGCACGCTGCAAAGGACGCGATCGCATGCTGCAAAGAACCGGGACTGACCGGCTCACACTCTGCCTGGCCGGGCAGAAGCCGGGCAAGCTATTGCACTGCGACCCGGCCAGCAATTGCCTCTTCGCGTGACGCTGTGCTGTTGAACTGAAGACCTCTCGCAGCCGGTTGGTTTTATTCCCGCGTGATCCGCCGCGACCTGGACTGGCTCGATCGCTGCTCGGAGTCACACGCTGAGGGCCTTTGCGCATGGTCACGGCCGAGTGTCGAATTCCGGGATTACAGTGTCCGCCCACGTACTCGGATTGCCGCCAAAGAGAACCTATATTCATCCGAAATCAACCTTGGTCGTGCACGACATCTTTTTCGCACAATTGTCCTTGAACTCGATCCAGCTTCTCCCACAATGAGCGCAAACATAGAATTGCAGTAACAAAAACCAACGCACGTCGCTGAAAACGCGGATCGCACAGAATCATGAGCCATGAGGCTCCGCAGCTCGATTGCATGTCTGATGAGGCTTGATAATCGCTCCTGTGGGAGGTTAGTGTCGCCGAATGGCCAAGTACCCGATCGGCAACAACTGTCGGGCGCAGTACCGCTCTTGCGTCGATACGAAGAACACAATGCGGTGAATTGCTTTCTGCTGGTCTGTCCGGTTCCAGCGGCGTCTTTCTCAGGAGTACGTCAATGAACTCGCTAACCAACACACTGCGACCATATATTTATTTTCTGGCCTTTGTGGTTTTACTCGGTGGATCCGCTTGCACGATGGACGATAGCTCTGAAAACGACGCGCCAAACTCCCTGCTTGATGTGGGTCATGGGCCGATGACCAATGTGAGTGAATTCGTCGCCACCTTGTCGATGGACACCTGCAATCAGGAGCCACCGAGCCTGTATTTGAACCCCCATGAACAGCGTTTTAGCCTGGCTCATGGGCTCAGCTTGAGCTGGATTTCTCTGCTCGCCCTGCGCTCGGAAAACCAAGCTACTACCACGGCCCAAACCTGGGGGTTGAGCGACGTCGTATTCATTGAAGACAGGCGTCACGACCTGCGTGCAATGATCAGTGAAACCGACGACCTGGTCCTGCTCACCTTTCGCCACACGGATTCGATCCAAAACTGGATCTACGACGCCCACTTTCTTCTCAGGGATTTTGCCGAAAGCTTTGCCCTCGGCGAAAAAGTTCATCACGGCTTCGGCACCATGTTGGCCCCGCAATGGGCAGAGATTCGCGACCGGGTTGCCGCTCGGGTGGCAGCAGGCAAAAAGTTGTGGATTTTTGGCCACAGTCTCGGCGCTGCTCTCGCTCAGCTGGCGGCCGCCGGTCTTCACGCCGATGGTATCGATGTCGATGTGGTCTACGCATCCGGTGCGCCCAAAGTCGGCAGCGAAGCCTGGTCCGGCAAGGCCAATTCTCTGCTGTCCGGCCGATTGTTTCGCATCGCCAACCAAAAAGACCTGATCGCCCGGGTGCCGATTCTTCCCGCCGCCTACGACGAGTTCGGTGAGCTCTTCGAATCGATCCCCGATTTCCTGCTCGAGCCGATCGCCAATACCCTGCAAAATACTCGCTACGGCCTGGTTGGCCAGGGGTTCGAGTTGTCCGGTGGGGCCAGTTATCGCTCGTGGCCAGCCGGGACAGAAGACGCGGCCGAAGAGGCGTACTGGACCGAACTCGTCAATCGCTTCGCGCAGATCGACCAGAACGGTGGCAACCCTCTCGATCGGCTCGATCAAAAGAAAGACGTGGTGGTCGAGTACCTCACCGACCACCAGGTCGTGAACGACGGGTACTCATGCTCCTATCACGCGGCCCTGCTCGGCGCTGAGTGAGTCAAGCCCCGCGCTGTGCATATTTCTGCCGATACTCCTTGCCATAATATTATTGTCACAATATTTCAGGGCGACAGGCGATGACCGGCAAGGACGAGAGGAAGCGCAAGAAGCGGGCAAAAATCGTGCGTTCGGCGGTGCGCATGCTGCGGATCGCTGCAGCTTGCGCTCGATAGAAACCAGCCCTTTGCCCTCGGTACGCGCAATGCCGAGAGGGCAAGGAAAAACCGCCGGGGGTTGCGCCGCGCCCCCGGCGCGCTCACCTGTACCCGGGTTTTGACCGGGTTTGACTGCCTCTACTGGGCACGTACTTGCGGGTCGCAGTACTCAATCTGCAGACTTGTCGCGACTGATCACCACTTTGCCCGTGGCGTGACCTTTTTCGGCATGGGCGATGGCCTGTTTGGCCTGATCGAAGTCGAATACTGTGTCGATGACCGGTTTGATAACACCCTGCTCGACCAGCTGGGCGATCTTTGTCAGCTGCTCGCCGCTCGACCGCATGAGCAGAAATCGATAGGTCGCACCGCGCTTGGCTGCGCGCCGGCGAGTTGGCCAGCTGACCAATCGCAGCCCCAGCCTGGCCATGGCCGGAAGATTCCACTCGCGGGCGAACTGGGGATCTGGAACGCCGGTGATCGATACCACTGTGCCGCCGGGCCTTATGACCGCAAAAGCTTTTTTTAGTGCCTCGCCGCCGAGCATGTCGAACACCATATGATAGTCGCTGAGGACTTCGGCAAAATCGCGACTTCGGTAATCGATCACCTGATCGGCGCCGAGTTCGCGCAACAGTGCGTGTTTGGGCTCGCTGGCCGTGGTCGCGACGTGGGCGCCAAGATGCCTGGCGAGCTGGATGGCAAACGTCCCAACGCCGCCCGCACCGGCCTGAATGAGCACTTTGTGGCCAGGCTCGACCCCGGCGATATCGATCATCGCCTGCCATGCGGTCAGCCCCACCAGGGGCAGCGAAGAGGCTTCGACGAGCGACAGATTTCTGGGTTTTTTGGCCACCTCATCGGCCCGCACTGCGATGAACTCGGCAAACGTGCCAATGCGCAGCTTGTCGGGCCGGGCATATACCTCATCGCCCACTTCGAATTCGCTCACCTCATCGCCCTTGCCGGCGACGACGCCGGCAAGATCGTTGCCCAGGATGAGCGGAAACTGGTACGGGATCAGCCGCTTGAGCATGCCATTGCGGATCTTCCAGTCGATCGGATTGACGCTGGCTGCGCGCATCTCGATGAGTACGTCGCGCGGACCGGGGTCGGGTTTGGCCACGTCGCCCAGCTCGACGACGTCATTATCTCCGTAGGCGCGAATAAACCAGGCTTGCATCGTGCTCTCCATGAAGTTGCCGGCATTGTGCCACGGACACCACAGATACGGGAACGCATTCGTCACCGGCAAGGCGTTCACTCTGAACGTGGATCTCGCGGTGCAGGGCAAGTGCATCAAGGCCAAGGCATCGCCGCAACCGCGCTCTCATGCGGTGTGGCAGTCACTCGACCACGCCACTCGGTGCCTGCCGGGCACCGAGTAACCAACGCTCTATCAAAACCTCGGCGAGAGAACTCGCCGGGACAACGCACTCGACCCAGCCTTGCAGCTGGTCGGCATCGGCTTGCTCGATACGTTCGAGAACCACAACAGACAAATCAGGCCCACACCATGGAGTCGATCATCCGGTTATTCGCGCCACAAAACCTCTGCTACGGCCATGGCTCAGTCGTCCTGATTACGACGCGCGCGGCCAACGATATGGTGTTTTGCGATCGAGCTGACCTGATCCGAACTGGGAATTGGTCCGGAGTCAATGAATACGCAAACTCCAGGCGTGTTCGCGCATCGGGCATGGGGAGCGTTTTCCAGCTATCGCGGGTTGCCGGCTTCATGGACCGGATAATACGCGACTCGCCCTGTGCACGGCTCGCCCGCGGCTCTTTTCGACCGTCGACCGGCGTGACCGCGACTGTCGGTTCAGCTCTCGGTGGTGTCGATATCGAGATCGACGGCGATCTCGCCCGCTTTCATGCGAACGCGCACAGCCCCGCCAGAATGCCGGCCAAATGCGTCGAAGGCCGCTTCTTCGAGATGGCGGGTCAGCGTCGATGCCAGCCCTCGGGCGCCGGTCTCGCGGCGCAATGCATCCTGCACCACGTGGTCGAGGACCTCTTCGTCGACCGAGAATTCGAGACCCTCGTCGCTGAATTCGCGGTTCATCCGGTCGATCACGTCGCTTTCCAGAATGTCCTTGAGGGTGCCAGCATCGAGCGCCGAAAAGGGTACAACCCGGGTAAATCGCGCGATCAGCTCGGGCAGAAAGCCGTAGGCCTGGAAATTGGCGACACTCTCCACTTCCTCGGCAGTGAAATCGACCGCAATGGCGTCGGGGCCGTAACGGCGTATCGAGCTCTCGCGGCCAAATCCGATGCTGTCCCGGTTGTTGCGGCGGTGCGAAACCTGCTGGAACCCCGAAAACGCACCCGCTGCAACAAATGCGATGTCAGCCGTGGAAAGAACGACATGATCACCGTACGTCGAATGAGTGAGCTCGAGCGGAACCACCACTTCACTGGCCTCGAGCATCTTGAGTAGCTCGCGCTGAACCCCCATGCCGGTCACATCCTTGGTCGTACCAGCGCCGGCGAAGATCGCGTTGTTCTGGCCCGACGAAATCTTGTCGAATTCGTCCAGACACACGATGCCAATGGACGCGAGCATCGGGTTGTCATCGGCGGCGTGAAGCAGACGGGTCAGGATGGTACTGGGATCCTGACCGACGTATCCGGTCTCGGAGTACGTGGTGATGTCGACCAGTGCGGTCGGCAATTTGAGAATCCTGCCGAATAACAGCTCGACCAGATAGGTCTTGCCGCATCCGGTCGGCCCGACCATGAGATAGTTGGACTTGAGTGGCAGTGTGCGGCGATCCACGCCGTCGAGATAGATCCGCTTGATACGCCGGACGTGGCGATACGCCATCAAGCATACCGCTCGACGCGCTGATTCCTGACCGCGGTAGCCGTGCTCGCCGAGCTGGTCGTACATCACCCGCGGTGACTGCGCCGATAGATTGCGGATGAACTTGATGAAGTGCTCGAGGCCGGGTTTGCGTAGCTTGCGATTACTTTCCATGATAGTCGCCGCATCATCGGTGTTTCGATCGATATATTGCACAGGTCACCATCACCGCGGCACTCACCAGCCCGGTGAACTGTCCGGACAAGGTACCACGGCCACAGGGACAACTGCATCTGCCCACTCTGTCGATCGCAATTCGATCGGCAGAGGCCACATTGCATCTGGTCCACATACCTTCCGGGCGCAGTGCAAACAGTGTAGATTTGGGGAGAGACACGTGTCCGAGTCGATGGTCGAATCGTTTTTGGCAAGCGTTCCCGTGACGCTGCGACCCTCGTTTGCCGCGATGGTGGATCTGCAGAAACGCCTGTCGTCGCTGTACGACGAAGGTTGCCGCCAGTGGCCACAACTCGCTGTCGATCCGGTCCACTTCGTGTCGTTTCTCGGCGGTCATCTGCCCGCGGATCGCCGTGCCAGCGAGGCTCTCGCCGCCGTGCGCGCCGGCGACCTGTATCTCACATTCGCCTGCTCGACGGGTGATCAAACCGCGTTGCTCGCATTCGACGGCCGCTTTATGTCCGAAATTGAGCTCGCTCTGGCCCGCATGCGGGTTTCTACAACCCAGGTTGAGGAGGTGAAACAGCTGGTTCGACAAAAGCTGTTCGTGGCCGACCGCGGCCGGCCCGGTCGGATCATCGATTATTCGGGGCGGGGCGACCTGCGCCGCTGGGTGCGCTCGATCGCAGTACGCACCTGCCTCAACCAGATGCGCAAGGGCAAACGCGAACTGCCCACCCAGGACGACCGAGTCTTCGACGCCATCGCGGCAACCGGCGATGACCCGGAACTGGCCTACATGAAAGAGCGGTACCGAAACGAGTTTCGCCACGCTTTCGAACAGGCGCTCAAGGCACTGACCGATCGCCAGCAGAATTTGCTCCGCTACCATCACGTCGACGGGCTCAATATCGACGAAATCGGTGCCATCTACCGGGTACACCGCGTCACTGCTTATCGCTGGCTGGAAAAGGCCCGCGATGCCCTGGTTGTGAAAACTCAGAAAACACTCCGCGCACAGCTCAAAGTCGAACAACGCGAGTTCGACAGCATCATGCGCCTGATCCGCAGTCAGCTTCACCTAAGCCTGGTGCGTTATCTGGGCACCGAAAGAAACGACGAGGGAAACGACCAGGTTCCTGACACGCCGGGCCAAGACCCCGCCGCTGCCGATCAGCGCCCTGCCGGCAAGCGCCGGGCTCGGATCAGGCCAAAAGGGGACGACTCGGGAGAGCCATCGTGAACCAGTTGGTCGGTGTACCGCCGACGGACAGTCTGGTAACCCGCCATTCCGATCTTATCCTGGCCGCGCTCGTGGTTTCGGTGGTGGCAATGATGATCGTGCCACTGCCGACCGTTGTGGTCGATCTCTTGCTCTCGCTCAACATCGCCCTTTCGATCATCTTGCTCATGGTAGCGGTGTACGTGAGCGACGCCATGAGCATCGCAACGTTCCCGACTATCCTACTCATCGCCACCTTGTTTCGCCTCGGCCTCAATGTGGCCACGACCAGGCTGATCTTGTCGGGTGCCGACCCTGGCGAGGTCGTGCGTTCGTTCGGCAGCTTCGTAGTAGCCGACAATCTGGTCGTTGGGGTGGTGGTCTTCCTCATCATCACGATCATCCAGTTCGCCGTGGTGGCGCGCGGCTCGGAACGCGTCGCCGAAGTCGCTGCGCGCTTTGCCCTCGATGCCATGCCGGGCAAGCAGATGGCCATTGACGCCGATGTGCGCGCCGGCCTGGTCGATCGCGGCGAAGCCCGCGCGCGGCGCAAGGCACTCGAACGCGAATCCCAGCTCTACGGCGCCATGGACGGCGCCATGAAGTTCGTCAAGGGCGACACCGTTGCCGCGGTCTTGATAACCATCATCAATCTGATCGGCGGACTGATCGTCGGCATCGGCTATCGCGATATGAGCGCCGGGCAGGCAGCATCGCTCTATTCAATGCTATCCATCGGCGACGGTCTGGTCGCCCAGCTTCCCGCTCTCTTGCTCGCCCTTGCCGCTGGACTCATCGTCACCCGAGTGGCCAGCGAAGATGGTGGCGCCCACCTGGGCCGAGATATCGTCAGCCAGGTCCTGGCCCAGCCGCGCGCCGTCGCAGTTGCCGCAATTCTGCTGCTCGGTCTGGCTCTGGTTCCCGGACTGCCAACAGTGCCATTCATGACCCTGGGCGCGATCTGCGCCGTCGTGGCAGGACGCCTGTCCCGGCGCCGAAGGGCCAGCCGCAGCGCGGCACACCGCAAAAGCGCCGCGCGGGCCAACGCCTGTCGAAAAATAGCCGAGGCCCGGCTCACCCTGTCCAGCCAGCCGCCGATCGCAGTCGAAATCGGCCAGCTCGAAAAAACCCGTCCGGATGATTCCATCGTCCATGCCCTCGACGACGTGCGTCGAGAGCTGTGCGACAAACTCGGCATTCTGGTGCCGCCGATCGAGGTGCGAATCGAAAGCGAGCTGACCAGGGGGCACTATCGATTGCGCATTTTCGGCCTCGCCGTGGATGAAGCACCTGCCGCACTCCCTGCCGCAACCGAACGCATTGGCCGGACGCTGGCCAGCCATGCCAGTGAGTTTGTCGGCATGCAAGAGGTCCGGATTCTCGTCGACCACCTCGGCCGCGAGCATCCCGCACTGGTACGCGAGGTCGTGCCCGCTCTCATCGGCCTGCCCCTGCTCACCGAGGTCGTGCGCCGACTGGTGCGCGAGCGCATCTCGATTCGCGATCTGCCGGCGATTTTTCACGCCATGGCACAGCCGAACGAAGTGCAGGGCCGATTGGCGACCGATCCGGCCCAGCTGACCGAACGGGTGCGCAAAGCACTGCGCCGACAGATCACCGCGCAATACGCACCCGACGGCGCGTTGACCGCATGGCTGCTCGACCCCATGGTCGAAGATGCACTGCGCACCGCCACCGCGCGCAGCCAGGCTGGCCAGGTGCTCGCTCTGGAACCCGAATTGGCCCGCGAAATTCTGACCTCATTGCGGTCCGCGGAGAACAATGCCGGGCCAAAAAACTCTCTTGCGATTGTCCTGGCCGCGCCCGATATCCGCCGTTTTGCCGCCGAAATGGTCCAGGACGAGCTGCCCGACATGATCGTGTTAGCGCCGGACGAACTCCTGCCCACAACCAAAATCGACGCCCTGGGCACAGTCGGAGTGTCGTGAACTGCGCCGCCCATTCGGAACTCGGCCCGGTGACCCAGGCGTCAAAAAAAACTCTGGTGATCGCCGTGATGGCCCCGGTCATACTCGCTGCTCTGCCGTCACAGGCCGAGCCGGGCCAGACCGAAAATGCCAGTCGCCAGCCGGCTCCGCGCCCCCATGATTCGCGCACCGATGACCCGACGGTGGATGATTCCAGCATCGACCAGCGGCGCGCCGAGCATTCGCCCGATCCCGCGCCGCACGGCGCGTTGACTGTGGGCGGATTTGCCGCGCTCACCGGGCCCGTGGGACAGGGTTTTGCCGCCGATACGATCCTCTACCCGGGCCGTTTTTTCGGCCGCTATGGCCTGGGTGTGAGCTATCGAGGTTCTCGCTCGGCAGAGCAGGGACTGCTCGTGGTCAACCTCGCCTTTGCTGCCGGGGCGTCGCGACCCGGGTTCGAAATCGCTCTACACGGCGACATCGGTGCGGCATACGGCCCCTTTCTGCCGGTGATCGGAGGCGGAGTCAGAACCCAGCTGGGCGTGTGGGGCCCGCTGGTAGTCACTGCCAACACCACCGGTCATCTCTTGATCGACGGCATCGACAGCCGATTGGCTGTCGCCGTCACATTGAGCGCCGGTATCGCGCGATAAATTTCTGCTCCCACGACCGCTGCCGACCGGCGATGCACCCATCACTGCGATCACTGCCGACAGCGCCGAGGAAGGCAAGAACATGGTACTAGGTCTGGTCTTCGCTGTCCGGACGCACCCACTCCAGCGGCAGGTCGGTGACCAGCTGATCAAAGATTCTGCCGATCACCTGATCAGGAGTTATCAGCTCCCTCTTCATGTATTTGGCCCGAATCCACTCGGCCAGGTTTTGGTTGAGATGTTTTGCCACCGCCCCCTGGCCAGTGATCAGAAACGCTTCCAGCGCGGTCAATTCACTGCGCAACACAGCCAGCTCGGCCGCGATCAAAAACACCAGCTTTTCCATCAGGTGCGACTTGCGCGGCGACATGATGAAATGGTTGCCAAAGGCGCCGTCCTCTCTCCTTCTCGCCGCTGCTGCTTGCACCGCTTCGGCGGTTACCGCGATATCTCCCCGATCTTCGAGCACGTCTTTGACCGCCTGGCCGTCGCGTAGCCGGGGGCCAAATTTGATGGGCAGCTCGCCCGCTATCCTCAGAGGAGCAGAGAAATCGAGCTCGCCCGGCCCGATACCTACATCTGCGTAAACGCCTCCGTACTCGAGTAGAATGGAATAACGCGCCAGGTCAGACGCCCCGGGATAGTTGCCGGCCTGAATGAATATCTGGTATGGCTCGCGCAGAGTCGAATGAATATCGGACTCTTTGATGCGCAGTACTTGCACCGAACCATTCATCCCCTCGTGAGACTTGGCGTCCGAGCCGGCTCCGTCGTGCCAGAGAAATATTTGCCACCCGCTATTCATGGCACGGCTCGCCCATTTGTTGATGTTGTCGACTGCATCCTGACCGATGTCTCGTCCCACCCAGTAAAAATGCAGAATGCGGGGGATCACAATACCGCTGTTGGCGCTGCCCGATGCCTCTGCGCCGGCCCTACCCCTTGCCTCTGCATCACCGGATACTATGCGCTGCGCCACGGCACCCGAGTTTGCCAAGACAACTCCCGGCCCGCTCATCAAGGCTCCACTCACGGTTTGTCCCCATACACCTCGGTCGGCATCATTGCGTTTCCATTTGTGACTGCTTGCAGGTGCCATCCGACCGTCTCGAAAAACCATATTCGGTAATGAATCACTGGTTCTGCATCGCATATGCCAGGGCAATAAAGTTCTCGAGATCCGGGTCTGCGACCCTATCTACGAGAGATCGCTGCACCGACTGAAAGGAGCTCGAAGGTCAAAAACAGAGAAATGGGGGAGTAGTCGCCACGGCGATTATGCCAGTGAGCGGACGGTCGCAAACGAACCGGCGTAGACAGCACCATAGTGCACCCAAATGCTGCAGGTATCGTTACAATTCATAGCCGTGCAGATGCGGATGTCACGCTCGATTACAGAAACCTATCACCGAGTAATACATCGCCGAGTAACACATCTTTGAAATTGCCATACGCATGGCCTATTTTGTGATGCTTGAACAATTCATCGATCGAAAGGCATCAGCAGCGCAATGAACGTAGTTGGACCATTCAATGCAACAGCATGGCGGGTTTCTCAAGCGCGTGTCGACATGGTGCGCGAATCAGTTCCGCCGAAACCCATCGAGTTTGCGGCACAGCCCAGGCAGGTTCGCATCGATATAGCGCGTACTGCCCTGCTCATCGTCGACATGCAGAACGATTTCTGCAGCCCGGGTGGCTATGTCGATCACCTGGGTGGTGATTGCGAGCCGGCGCGGGCATTGTTCGAGCCCATCAATGCACTGACTGCCGAGCTGCGTCGGGTCGGTGCTCACATCGTGTGGGTCAACTGGGGAAACCGCGCCGATCGGCGCAATCTCTCGGCGAGCACTCTCCATGCCTTTCACAACCTCGGCAGTGGCCTGGGGATTGGCGATCCGCTGCCCTCTTCGGACGGTTCTCGGATCCTGACCAGGGATAGCTGGTCCGCTGCCATCGCCGACGAGCTCGACCATCGACCCGATGATATCTACGTCGACAAATATCGAATCAGCGGATTTTGGGATACGCAACTCGATTCTATACTGCGCCAGGCCGGCGTGACCACGCTGCTCTTTGCCGGAGTCAATACCGACCAGTGTGTGATGTGTACGCTGCAGGATGCAAACTTTCTCGGCTACGACACGATTCTTGTCGAGGATTGCACAGCGACCTCGTCGCCCTCGTTCTGCTATGAAGCCACGCTTTACAACGTACGGGCCTGTTTTGGATTTACCGTCACGAGCCTCGCCATCACCGAGGCGGTGCAGGCGCTGGCGACGTAACCCGGTGAGCTACGGACAGACCCGATTGCACACCCGCACGCCATTGCCACAGGAAACCGCCGATCAATCGTGCCCGGTGTTTGGGCGCGACCAGAAGGTCGCGCCCAACTTCGGTTTCGCAAAAAATGCGCCGGACAAAACCGAACTCTCCATATCGCCCATCAGCACCGCGCGCTGCTACCCGCCAGGTATAGACCCCCTCCCTGGCTGCACCCTCGCCAGGGATGAGCTGGGCTCTTTCGTCGCGAGATTTTACAAATATCGGCCGCGACCCGGCCCCAGGCCCGGACTGACTCCGAGAACTCCAGCCCGGCACACGCCCCCGCACCGAGCCCTCTTGCACATTGATCACGACCCTTTGACGACCCCTGTGGAATCGGCACCTGGGTTCGGTTCGGCCATGGTCTGGGTATCGATAATAATCGCCGAATTCTCTGCGATTTCGAGTACGCTACTGCGCCAAAACTGTATGCGGGCTGACGAGCGCGGACCGGTTCGTACCCAATCACCCTCGCGCAACGGAGTCCCAATTGCGGCATCCTCCCACAACGCCTGTCCCGCTCTGCGGACCTGTACCTGTCCCGATGCGTGGGAACAGGTGGCGACGATCGCGTCGAGAGCCCGGTCGAGTTTACTCCTCTGTCCGGCCTGTGTTGTGGGACCGGCCGTGCTCGACCTGGCCAGCGCGCTGGCTTCGCCGTCTGATCTGGAATTGTCCCGACATGCAGCCGAAAAAGGCCACCACAGCACCGAGCCAGCAAAGGTCTGCCCGCCGGCCCAGCTGGCGCCACACAGTCACACACCTGACCCGCGGTCGGTAGCTCGGCAATTCATCGACAGCGCACTTGGTCAGAAATCGCCGACTCGTGTATTGTAGTTTCTGCCGCTCGCTCACCGTTGAACCCCCCATTATAAGAAGCTTGGCGTTTGCAGAAAAGTCGCTCCAAGCCCTGCGTCACGATTCGACTACCGTGTGCCAACACGGACCAGTTTTTGGAGCAGTTTGCGCCCAAGATGGCCGGCTCGATGTTCGTGACCGACAGCGAGCCATTCCCGGCCGGCACCGAAATCCGCCTGCAGGCGCGCTTTTCTGATGGCCAGGTGAGAGTTAGCGGCGTGGCACTGGTCGAGAAATTGGCCACCGAGGAAACCCGCAATGGCATCCTGGTGCGCCTGCTCAGGCTCGATCACGACAGTCTACTCTTTCCGCTGGCAAGACCGCCAACAGGATTGCGCGCCGAACGGATCAACGCCCCGAAGCTGGGGACATCGATGGAGCATGCCGCAATCTCGCTCCCGGACAGCGCCAAGCCAGCACAGTTCGAGGTGAGAGCGGAGCCGGCACCTGCGAGCCCGCCGGTCGAAGGGGAACAACCACGATCAGGCGCCGTACCCGCAAAAGGCGAAAAGAATCCGGATACGGCGCAGATGGACGTACCGGAGTCGCCGTCGGACTGGACCTCTGAGGAAGCGACTGCGCCCCACGGCAAGCCGAAGATCGCTCAGATCAATCGTCTGCTGCCGCTGCCGCCTCCGGCTGTTTTCGATGATCTGGACGACGGCGTCGTCCTGGACGACGACGTCATCACCGAGGAGAACATCGCGGTACTCGAGAAAGAAACCGCAAGACTCCGCCTGCCCGGCAAGGCCAGGCGACCGTCGGGCATGGAGCTCCCTCTGGCAGTGCCCGTGGCAGCGGGCAGTGATACGGATCTCGACGAGCAAGCGGCCCGGGACGAGTCAGCTCGCCTCCGGGAATGGGACGAAGATGCGGTGCGCACGACCAAGGTGCGCGCCGAGTCGATACCGGTCGCGGACAACTCGGTCGAGATCGAGTACGTGTTCGACGAAGAAAGCGCCGATGACGTAAGCGCCAATGACTTTGCCATAACTGCCGAAAAGGCCCCCCCACAGCCAGATCTTCCCCGCCCACGTCGGTGGATCGCAGCCGGGGCACTGGTCATTGCCGCGGTTGCCGCGGTCGCATTGGCGATGGGATCTGTCTCGGTGAGGCCATCGGAGGCAGTCCACAACCACCAGCGCATTGCAGCCGATATCGCGGCAGCCGACCAGCGTATCGCCGAGGGTCGTTTGGTGGGTGCAGGTGGAGACCACGCGCTCGACTACCTGCTCGCGGCCAGCAAGCTGGATCCCACTCATCCCGACGTAATCGAGCGATTGCACACCCTTGCCGACAAATTCGAAGAACTCGCAGGCCTGGCCGTCGAGGCCGGCAATCTCGCCGAAGCAGCTGCTCACCTGCAGGCAGTCCTGAGCGCTGATCCCACCCGCGGGCGAGCTGCGCGGTCGTTGCGCGCGATCGAAGATCGAGTGCGTGGACAGATACGCGACCGCGCTCGCCAGACCTCGCAGAGCAGTGTGGGCGACCGGTGAGGAAACAACAAATGCGGCAGTTTGTAGCATTGTCGTATCGATTGTCGTCTCGATTGTCGTCTCTACCGCGGTGATGTCTTTTCGAGAATGACCTCGATGGATTCGATCCGATCGCGGACCGCGACTTCGGTGCGCCAGATCCTGTAGCCGGCTTTTTGAAGAGGCTATTAGCAAAAAGCAGCCACAAGGCAGGTCGACGGCCAATACCGGTACATACTGAACTCACAACACTCCCGACTAGCGGTGGCCAGTTTCATGATCAGCGATAGGCAGAGTAGCACGTCCGGCCCGGATTCGACATTGCAGGTCATCGCGGTTGCACTGGATGCGCAGTCGCGGTACTCCCGGGGCCGTGACTCCTCTGCCCCTGGCAGCGCCTTCGCTGAGGCGTGAACACGTCGATCCACGTCGCTGGACCGACTGGCGCTGGCAGCTGCAAAACATGCTCAGAAGCGCCGAGGACTTCGCTCCTTTTGCCGTCCTGTCACGACAAGAGAAAGCGGGTCTTGCCGCCTCGCCCGGCCTGTTTCGGGTCGGAGCGACACCGTATTACGCCGATCTCATCGATCCGGTCAACCCGGCCTGCCCGATTCGCATGCAGTCCATTCCGTCGGTACGCGAGCTGGATTTCACCATCGACGAGCTCGGCGACCCGCTCGGCGAGGACAGCCACAGGCCCGTGCCATCGGTGGTCCACAAGTATCCCGACCGGGCTCTCTTCCTGGTCGTCGACCGCTGCGCGATCTACTGCCGTCACTGCAACCGCAGGCGTCTGGTCGGGGGCGACGATCCGCCGACTGCGAGCGATATCGACCAGGGCATCGACTACATCGCACGAACCCGGCGCATCCGGGATGTGCTTCTGTCCGGTGGCGACCCATTGCTCCTGTCAAACGGCAAGCTCGCCGACATCCTAGCTCGCCTGCGCGCCATCGATCACGTCGAGATCATCCGTATCGGTACCCGTTTGCCGGTGGTTTGCCCCATGCGTATCGACGCCGAGCTGTGTCGGGTATTGCAGTCCCATCATCCGCTCTATATCAACACTCATTTTAATCACCCCAAGGAAATCACCGACGAGGCCCGGCGCGCCTGCACCATGCTCGTCGATCACGGCATTCCCATGGGCAATCAGACCGTACTTCTGCGCGGGGTCAACTCGTCGGTCAGATGTTTGCGCGCGCTCATGCGCGAGCTACTCAAAATGCGGGTCAAGCCGTATTATCTCTTTCAGGGCGACACCGTGCTCGGAACCGACCATCTGCGCACACCGGTCGATGCCGCGATCGCCCTCATGGACGGCCTGCGCGGCTGGATGAGCGGAATGGCCATACCTCACCTGGTCATCGACGCTCCGGGCGGCGGTGGCAAGATCCCGATCGGCCCCGACTACGTGGTCGCCAGAGACGACAATCATGTCACTGTGCGAACCTATCGCGGTCAGCTCGTGCGCTATCCGGAACCTCGGCAACGCGACTGTTCTGTGCCCTACGATGCGGTTTACTTCGCCGATCAAGCGGATGACGACGACCGCGAGGGCAGTGCCGAGATCGAGTTGTGAACGATCGGCCAGCCACGCCGGCGGGCGGACGTTCCGAGCAGCAATGCCGAGCCGAGTATATGCGGAACGACCGGTTATCCGATCGCTGGCATGGTGGCCTGAAATGACGGCCGCGCGGCAAATCGCTCGAACCACGCGGTCAGGCGGGTGCGGCCCGCGCGCCAGTCCTCTTCGGGGAAGCGCAAGTCCAGATAGCCGAGGGCACAGGCAATGGTGATGGTGCCGATGTCGAGAACCTCGCCAATCAGGTCGGCTTGCCGTTCCAGGTCGTCGAGGGCGCGATTGATCTTGCCGTTTTGACCTTCGCTCCACTCGTCCCAGCGCAGTGCTTGCGGCCGCAGAACTGTCTCGTAGCGGCGCAAGATGGCGGCGTCCATGATGCCATCGCCCTGTGCCTGCCGGCGCAGCGCTGTCCACCGCGCGGTGGAGTCGCCCGGAATCAACCTGGGACCGTCGTGCAGACTGTCGAGATACTCGCAAATCACCCGCGAATCATAGAGCGCCGCGCCGTCCTGGCTCTCTGTCCGATCGACGACAAGGGCCGGTATCTTACCGAGAGGATTGGCCTGATTGACCGAATCGTCGGTCTGGATTGGCGTTATGTGCGCCGATATGAGCTCGATGTCCCGGTGGATGCCTATTTCGTGTGCCGCGATCAGCACCTTGCGCGCAAAGGGAGACGCAGGCGAATAGTAGAGTTTCATGGCGTGTTAACTATGCCACCAAACGCCTGGTCAGCGGCAAGGCAGCAAGCGAGGAATATCGGCCCTAGCAGCATTCGGGAAAATCCCGAACGGCCCGACGCCTTGCTCGACAGAGTGCAACAGATGCTCGGCGCCGAGCCACCCGATCAGAATTGATATGCCACGTTGACCAGTACTTCGAACATGCGGTCGTAGGCACCGTCGGCGATCATTCCCTCCGACCCGGCGGTAAACGTG
Organism: Pseudomonadota bacterium; assembly: GCA_022360315.1. Taxonomy (GTDB): domain Bacteria; phylum Myxococcota_A; class Polyangia; order Haliangiales; family Haliangiaceae; genus JAKSDA01. Next base: position 5,868 of record JAKSDA010000605.1, on the reverse strand, counting down.
TGGGCGAATTGCACGAAGCGGGCATGCAGCGCGGCGGCCAGGTTCCAGGGCAGATGACGGCGGTACCAGGCGTGCACGCGAAAGCCGTAGACATCGTCGTCGGCGAACGCTTCGTCGACGATTCCGCCGACCGAGAGGGCCAGTAGCCCGTCGCCGCCGACGCCAAACTCATTGTTGCCAATGGCGAGGCCCAAAAGGACTCCCAGGCGCAGAGTTTCATAGCTCAACTCGGGCAGGTCGTCGGCAAATGGGGCATCGTCGGGAAAATCGAGACGGTCACCGGCCTGGGCCAGATCGATGGCCAACCAAAAAAGGCCAAATGAAAACTTGGTTCGCAAACCGACGTCGCGGCGAAACCAGGTCGTCGAGATATTCTCGTTACCGTCATTGGAACTCGACCGCGTGGGCAGATTGAGTGAGGCGGTGGCAAAGATACTGAATGGGCGCAGCCAGCGCCACGAGACCAATCCACCCAGGCGCAACTCGGCCGTGAGTTCGACCATACCGAGATTGGGTCCCTCGAACGGACGCAAAGTCCGGATATCCCGGTTTAGCTCCACGTATTTGTAATAACGATAGGCAGCACCCACACTCGCTCCAACCGACAACGGCGATATACGGGCTGGAGCCGGTCCCGCTCGCCGGAGGTCGGGAGGCGGCTGCCGCGTCGAGGTCGGCAGTGGTGACCCGGGCTTTTTGCCGACCTCGACCAGCGCAGCAAGTACCTCGACACTCTGCCCTGTGGTCACCTCGACGGTTTTCTTGAACGGCTCGAACCCCTGTCGCACCACCTCGATCTCGTGGGTGCCCGCAGCAACATCAAACGAATCGGGCACCGTGCCCACTTCTTTGCCATCGAGCAACACTTTGGCCTCGTCGGCAGCCCGGTTGCCATCGGCCGGCAAGACCAGAATCGAACCGGTTTTTAATTCGGTGAGCTCGACATTGAACTGCTTCCTGCGCCGTTTCACACGAATCTGCCAGGTCACCGATTCATATCCGTCGAGTTCGACATAGATGGTGTGAGCACCAGCGCTCAGCCGAGTCGATAACGGAGTACGACCCGCCGGTTGGCCCGTGCGATCGTCGATCCAAACCGTGGCCCCAGCCGGCTCGCTCGTGATCTGCACCCGGTACGTCTTGGCTGCATTCACCCGGCTCGAAACACTCACTACCACAACACCGATACACACGCATACGACTATGTGCGTCCAGATGCGCATTCAGACCAGGATAATACCCCCGCGAACCCCACAGGGCCAATTGCTCTTGTACCACTCGGTCTTGCCGAGAATGGAAAGGCCGCGCTCGCACCATTGTTTACTGGCTCGGTCTCGCCGGGGTTCGTGAATAGGTTCAACCTGCGTGGTTGTCGGCTCAGGTTTGCACAATTTGTCCGATTGGACGAACTGATAGATTAATTACACTTTCTATTGCGAGAGTAGAGCCATGTACGTCATTCCAGGCACTGAACGCGCGTTGCGCAGTGAGATTGTCGTCTCTCGATGTGGACCGACACGCTTGACAGCATGCGTCGCTGTGCTGGTGGAGTTGCTCGTGATCTGGTTCGCACCGGGGGCAGCCGAGGCTGGAGCGAACCTCGAGCCGTGTTTGCCGGGGGCGACCGAGACCGTGATTCTCTCTGCCGATTCACAGTCATCATCGGCGTCTCATTCGGTGTCCGCGGTGTTCCCAAGCGGAATCGCATTGGGACAATCGACCTATCAGGCGATCATCGTCAATGTAGACGGCAGTGTATCGTTCGGGCAGGCGGTTGAAATTGGTGGTCTTGGCAACTTCGAGGGCGTTGCTGTCCCGATCATTGCGCCGTTCTTTGCCGATGCCAGCGTGGCCAGCAAGCCCGGTTTCACAAATCCCGGGCGCGTCCTTTTGTGCGACGATCCGATTCGGCAGCGCATCATGATCACCTGGCTTCAGGTGCCGCGCGCCGGCGCGGGAGCATCGTTTGCCGCGCGAGACACCAACAGCTTCCAGCTCATCTTGCACCATCGCGGCGCATTGTGTACCAGCGGCGGCTCGGTTCATACCGGGATTGACGCCGAGTTTCGCTACGCCCAGCTGGCCTGGGATGAACTGGGTGAGCGCGGTGGTCATGCCCGTTGTGGTATCCGTCTGGCCAATGGCGAGAGCTACGAGTTTTCTCGCTCGGGCAGTCCAGCGGTCAAGGAGCTGACCACGATCTCGAATGTCGGCGCCTCGGGCGTGCTCATCCACCGCATGGTCGACGGCAATCTACCCCGGTGCGGCAATAAGTTCATCGACGTATGCGAGGACTGCGAAGGGGGGACGGCCAACTGCAGCGCGGTATGCGAATATCTGTACTGCGGCGACGGCATCGTGCAACCCGACGAGCAGTGCGACGACGGCAACAACCGGTCGAACGACGGCTGTACACATGCATGTACGCTCGAGTTTTGCGGCGATAGTTATGTCCAGCCCGGCCTTGAGGAAGAGTGCGACAGCGGCGACGAATGCAACCCCGACTGTACCTGGGCCCGATGTGGCGACGGCTACTGGCGCCCGGGCATGGAGGAATGCGACGACGGCAATGCCGACAACAGCGACGATTGCCTGAGCGATTGTCGCCTGGCGGCATGCGGTGACGGATTCGTCAATGCCACGGTCGAGGAGTGCGACCAGGGAGACGAAAACTCGGACACCCGGCCGGATCGATGTCGGACTTTCTGTGCGTTTCCGCGCTGTGGCGACGGCGTGGTCGACAGCGGCGAGGAGTGCGACGACGGCCTGAACAACTCCGACCTGTTGCCCGGCGCCTGCCGCACTCACTGTGCATACGACCCGATTTACGCCCACGGTTCGGGCGGTGGCTGCGAGGTCAGCCGCGCCGGAGATTCGGGCTCGGTGTCCGGGCTGTATTTATTGGCGGTATTTTTTGCCACGCTGTCGGTCCTGGTCGCCTTCCGGTGCTCGCGGCGACCAAACGCGATCTCGCCCCTGGCCCGCGGTTTTTGGTTCATCTTGGGGATGGCTGTGCTTTCTGTCGCGGTGGGCCAGGGACCGGCGTCGGCACAATCGCCACAATCGATCGAGGGGTTTCGAGTCAACCGCTACATTGCCCCGGCCACCACACATGACGGCCTGGTCGTGCAGCTGCCCACCACTCTCGAACACCTGCGCTGGTCGGCCAACCTGACCTTTGACCTGGCCGACGTCCCACTGATCGTGAGTTCCATGAACGACCCGCGCGACAGCAGCGCAGTTTTGTCCAGTCAGTTCATGTCTCATGTCAACGTTGCTTTGGGACTGGGCCAGCGCTGGCAATTTGTCGCTTCTCTACCTATGGTCCTGTCGCAGAATAGCACCAACGCAGTCGTGGCCGGGCGGATGTTTCGCGAGCCGAACGGCACTGCGGTGGGTGATCCAGTTCTCGGTGCAGTGCTGCGCCTGTCCCCACACAGTGCTCGAAACCTGCAACTGGGCCTGGCTGCCGCACTGCTGGTCCCGGCCGGCGCATCGGAAGACTATGTCGGCGACGACGGATTTGGCGTGCGTGGTATGTTCATCGCGAGCTATGTGAAAGACCGCGTGACTGTGGCTGGCAATGCCGGCCTGGCCTACCGGCCCAGTCGCGATTACACCGTGGCCGAACTCGGTCCCGAGATCTTTGCCCGCAGCGGGGTACACCTACTGGCCACCGATCGGATGCGGGTGATGCTCGAGGCTGATATTGCGGCCTCGCTGACCTCGCTTCTCGGCAGCTACACTACGCACGCCGAGGCCCTGGTGGGCGTGCGTTACCACATCCATGGCAGCCTGCACGGCGGCGTGGGACTCGGTGCGGGGTTGACCGAAGCGGTTGGAACCCCCGCGTTGCGCGTTCTGCTCAGCGTCGGCTGGGCCGATACGCCGCAAAACGGACAGTTCGACCGAGACCGCGACGGCCTGCTCGATGGCAATGATCGCTGTGTGCTCCAGCCCGAAGATATCGACGGCTTCCAGGACCGGGATGGCTGCCCAGATGCCGACAACGATGGTGACGGACTCATCGACGATATCGACGGATGTCCCACTCGTGCCGAAGATCCCGATGGCTTCGAGGACAGCGATGGGTGCCCTGATGTCGACAACGACGGCGACCGCATCCTCGACGCCCAAGACCATTGCCCCAACCAGGCCGAAGTGATCAACAATCACAGGGACGACGATGGCTGTCCTGACGATTTCCAGATCATCCGTGGGGTAGCGCAGATTCCCGCGCGTATCGAGTTCGAGTTCGACAGCGCGGCGATCAAGGCGATCAGCATTCCCGAACTCGAGCGTTTGGCCAGAATTCTCCAGGTCCACCGAGATGTCGGTTTGCTGTCGATCGAGGGGCACACCTCGGACGAGGGATCGGCGCGGTACAACAAGCGCCTATCCGAGCGGCGTGCCATGGCAGTGGTCAAATGGCTGGTCGCCAATGGCATCGATGTGACCCGGCTGGAGGCTAGAGGGTGGGGAGAGAGTCGTCCCATCATGCGCAACGATTCCGAGCTCAATCGGAGCATCAATCGGCGAGTTGAGTTTCACATTCTGCGGCGAGGCCAAACGCGCAGTGTTCCCGGCCACTCGATCGACCGGGCGACCGAGGGCAAGAGCACTGCGGACGACCCGGCCCGTGGTGCAACGGTCGTCCCGACCCGAAGTACAAAGCGCCGGCGAGAGATGAAAAGCCGAGCTGGCCGGGCAGTCGAGTTGCGCGATCGGGTTCAGAAGATTCGCCACAACCGGGCGCAGAAACGCCTTGTCCGGCCCAAACCGACCGGACACTAGGGCTATCGGCGAAGCTCCGCCTGGTATTGTGCGCGGGCTATCTCGACGCCTGGTCTCGCCGCAACCGGTACAGAGCCTGCGCACTTCATCGATCGAATCGCGCGGCCAAGCCGCGGCTGTGCATCCCGAACCCGACGCCGAATACACCAATTCTGGAGTGGGGTTTGGCACGGCTGGTTGTTTCGCCGCCTGGTTCCACCGCCCATGGTGCACCTGCCCGTGCCAGCCCAACGAGCCTGATGCTCGGCAATCCAGCGGGTTGTCACAGCGTTTGCGCTGGTAAGGTGGTCGGTTTGGCAACGTCGCTCTCGGCGGGCACGGGAATAGCGCCGCGAATGTCGATCTTGCCGTCGGGCCACAGAACGATGCCGAACGGCTGCTCTCCCGGGATAACCGACTCGATGATGGCCTTGCGGTCTTCGGGGGCCGCGGCTCGCACTCGGTCTTGCAATTCGTCGAGCTGCGCTTCTACGAGATCGATCGAGTAGTCCGTGGATTCGGCCATGGCCAGCTGTTCGCGGGCTGCATCGCGGCTGCGTTCGAGGACATGTCGATCCGCTGCGATCTCCTTGAGCTGGTCATTCCACGCGTCGGCGCTGAGATTGCCGCGGCGGAATGCCCGCGAGATCTCGTTTTCACTCGTGATCAATCGCTGCAGCAGTTGATCGTAGCGCTCAAGCTCCTGGCGATGCGCATCAACGGCCGAGTCGTCCTCGCCAGCCATAGCGGCTCGCAGAATCTCCGGCTGCGTGATCGCTTCGGCGACTGTATCCCATACCACCGGATCGATCCGATCCGCTCGGTGCGAGACCGAGTACGCACACGGCTTGCCGCCGTAGATCAGCCGCCAGCGGTTGTGGCGCGTGACGCAGTAAATGTACTCTCTATTCTTGGCCAGGCGGACATACGCCCGCTGGCCGCAAGGACACCATACCCGGCCCACACACAGGCTCTGCGTGCTCCGGGCGCGTCGACGTCTTGGCCGCAGATCCAGAGCCCGCTGCACCTGGAACCACACGGATTCATCGATAATGGCGGGCACGGCGATCGTCAGGCCCTCTTGCCCGTGCTCCC
>JAKSDA010000563.1 GCA_022360315.1 Pseudomonadota bacterium | reverse complement strand
TTGATCGAGACCAAGGAAGATGGTTACAAACCCATCGAAGACATCATCCCTGGCGATGAGGTGCGGTCCCGCGACGACCGAACCGGTGAGGAGGTCTGGGCCCGCGTGGTCCAGATCTTCGTTACTTATGATGCCGAGGTCATCGAAGTCGTACTGCTACAAGCCAATGACGACAAACAAACGCTAGTGGTCACCCCCGAACATCCCCTGCAAGGCGTTGATGGCTGGGCACCGGTCGGCGAATTGGACATCGGCGAGCGGGTGTCGGCTAATGACGGCTGGGCCAACATAATCTCGATGGCCAGCTTAGAGGAGCAGCAGACCGTCTATAACTTCGAAGTCGAGGGAACGCATACCTACTTCGTCGGAACTGCGGGCGTTTGGGCACGTAACACGTGTGCCGCAGGGGGAGCTCGTCCGCGGTACGTCCCAAGAGGCAGTGATGGCAAGCCTTTGTCGTTGCCGAGGGGGCCGAATGGCGAACTGGCTCCATCTTCGCCCCATCCCCATACCCAGCTTGGCTGGCGCGAAGGGCGACGCGGCGGCTATCCGCAGACTCGCGAGTTCGGGGCCGACGGGAAACCCGTCAAGCAGGTTGACTGGACAGACCACGGACGGCCAGCACAGCACACAGATCCTCACGTCCACGACTACCTGCCCAACCTGACTGGTGGAACGCCCCAGCTTGGTCCGGCGCGACCACCGCGCCCGGGGGAGTTCTGATGAAGCCGACGCGCGTTGTTCACTTCGGGGCGGACGCTTTTGGCACTCAAGCCGCGTGCCTGGGCCAACAGGTTGCGGCGATCGTGGCGAGTATCGACAAGGTTCTGCCCAATCTGCGCTGGTACGCGGCTGATGTGGAGTGCACCGGCGCCCAGTTCACACACCGTACGCCAACCGCTGTCGGCGTGGGTGACGCCGACGCATTCATGCACGTGGCGCTTCAGGTGGACCAATTCACCAGCGGGGTCTTCGTTGGCATTCCGGTTGACCTCGCTCAGCCACGATTCCGCGAAGGTGGGCTGTGGACTGATGACGATGAGAGTGCCGACCTCGGTGATGCGGTGGTCGAGGTGCGAGCTTTCGATACCACCTACGTCTCGGTTGCATCTACGAACGAGGCGCTTCTTCATCGCCTGGAGTCTGAGTTCGCTGGCTGACAGCGTGGGTCACCCCATTGCAGTCGTGACGATGCTCTAGGGACGGTGTAAGCTTTTCAACTTGGCGCCACTGTAGGAGCAGGTCTCCAAGTTGAAAAGCTTACACCGTCCCTGCGCCGTTTCGGCGCCGAGGAACCTCTTTTCGCGCAAGGAACATTGCAGCAGCTTCGCGAGCGATTGATCGCTGCGGACATGGATCGCCGTTTACTCGAACGCACCCGAGAAG
>JAKSDA010000313.1 GCA_022360315.1 Pseudomonadota bacterium | reverse complement strand
CAACGGGGTATCGGCATGACGTGGTCTCCTTCTCTGCAGGCAGGTAGCCCGAGAAGATCACGCCGCGATCGATCTGTCGATCCCCTTCTTCTAACTGATCGATTCTCCTTTGATTTTAACCTGATCAGCGCCCTAGCGCGCTGGCGCACTCCACCGGGTATCGGCCAGACGCACGCCGCAGTATGCCGAGATGGGCAGCGGCAGGGTCATGGCCACCGGGTCCGGCGGATTGTCCGGGCGCACGCTGACTCGGTGCAGGCGAGCGGGAAACGCCCAGCTGTCGTGACCCAGGGCATCTTCCACCAGCGCGGCCAGAGCTGGCCGGTTGTCGGCCACCCGATCGATCTCGGCCCGGATCGCCGGGTCGCGGCACGCTTGGGCCACTCGTTCAAGCATTTCGGCCGACACCGGACTCGGGCTGAGCCGGGCCGGATCGCCCGGCAGCGGACCCGATGGCTGGGGCGCATTGCCGTGATACCAGGAGCCCGGCCGCGCTACCTCGCCCGGGGCCAGAAACGGATCGACCGGCCGGCCGGCAAGGTACACCATGAAGTGAATATGGGGCGCCAGCCAGGGAAAGAACTGCACCAGATCATAGCCGGACGCACCCGATAGAGCGACTGGCTGGCCGCGTTCGACCGGCTCGCCGAGCTCGGTCACAGCACGGCTGCAATGGCTGTACTGAGTGAGCACACCGCCTCCGTGATCGACCGCGACAGTGAGGCCGCCGCGCAGCCAGCGGTGTCGGATCATCACGACCACGCCCGGCGCAGCGGCGCACAGCGGCGTTCCCACCGGACAGACCAGATCAGTGCCGTCGTGCTCATCGTAGGTCAGCGCGCCGCCGCGAAAGTCGCGGCAACTCGACCGGCTAACTCGCTGGGTATAGCGCAACCCGCCGCCATTGCGGTCGAATAGATTGAAGATGGGCGCCATGCCGTCGCCGGGAAAGAGCCCGACATAGGCCGGCAGGGCCAGTTCGGGCCGCAACAGGGCCAACGAGCCCAGGTTGAACTGAAAACGCTTGCCGCGCACGCCGTCGCGCACGACCTCTGCCAGATCTCTGGCCACCTGGCCAGCCGAATCCAGACCAAAGCGCTCGCCAAACGTGATCGGCCGCGTTTTCACCTGGGCCAGGCGTTTGAATGAAGTCAACATCATTGCCGACGAGTTTGTTCCGATGAGGAGGCCGATGACAAGGCCCCGGCGACCGTGAACTGCCGATCATCGCAGCATTGCCCGACGGCGAGATGAAGTACACTGGCGGTCCGGAGGCCGAATCGCCGGTGCAACTGCTCAGTCTCGATTGTCCCCAATGCGGCGCCCAGCTGCCGCATGTTCGTTCCACTCGCGCACGACTCGAAAGCCAATATTGTTTAGCCGTGCCTCCGGTGAGTGGCTCGTCACCATGCCCATAGATGAGGCATGCTGATACTCGGCGTAGCTGCCGCCCACCACTAAGAGTCGCTCAAGCTGGAATTCGTCCGGTGTTCGGGTCCATTCCCATACATTGCCGGCGAGGTCTTCTACCCCCCAGTCGCTTGTTCCCAATCCTGCATGTTCCGTCACAGAGCAGGGCTTCATGAGCGCAGATTCCCGGCAATTAGAACGATTAGGATCTGGCATGTCTCCCCACGGATACCGTCGAGTATGCCCGCTTCTAGTGTGCCATCCTGCTAGAGTGAGCTCTGCCACGGTCGGCAGACATCCTCCCAAGAGCAAAGCGATCGCCGAACACTCAGCGTAGTTCATCCTTGTGGCTGGGAGCGCGTCGCTGTCGCCAGTGGCAGCGTTTCTATCCAATCCTAACCGCGAAACAATCGACTCAGTAACCGGATAACGAAGAATCTCGAAGATCGGTACGTCACCGCTCATGGAAATTGGCTGCCATTCTAGCAAGTCTCGCACTCGTACGTCGAGCTGTCCTGCAGCCAGGATTGGCCCCAGCGCCAGATCGCCTGGCGACGCGCTTTGCAGCCTGCTGAGTTCCAGCAATGGAAACAGCTCACCGAGTAAGGACAAACGGAACCGCTGTGGACACGCGGATATCACCTCCAATGCGAGAGCGTCGGCACAGCGCGGCTCCCACGACGCAATCGGTTGGAGAATCGAAGACAGATCGCGATTCTCCAAGGCAAAACACTCCTCAGAGGTGAGTAGTCGGAGCGTTGCCTCCATGAGGTCTGACTTTCTTGCCAAGTAGTGCTTTACGGAGGTTTTCGACGCATCAGGTTTTCGAATACTATCGGGAGAAAATACTATCTTTCTTGCATCTCGACTGCCCATCAAAACTGGTATGTGTTGCTCTGAAATACCTCGGAGCCCAAGTGATATGGTACTTTGCTCGAAGGCATCTTTTACCGACAGACCAAAAGCTAGAGCGCCATAGAATGAAGCCGCAAAATGCCTCGCGGCCTGATCGCTAAACGGAGCGCTCATGGCAATGACACATCCTATGCTACTAGTCATGAGCTCGGCCTGAATTCGAGAATCGCAGGCGTTAAACACGAGTAGTCGCAAGTTCTGTTTGAACAGGCAAAATAACTCAGAAAGAGCTGTTTTGTCGACGGGTAGTGGCCCACTATCATCGCCCGCTAGGATCATGCTACCCGATGAATGGAAATGGCCACTAAAGTGGACAATGTCAGGTTTGTGCTCATTGAGCAGCGGCAGAAGATCACCGGGGCGAACTGCCAACTTGGGGATAAACTCAATACGATGCTGAGCTGGAGACATGTGAAGATTTGCCTCGATCGCGCGTACCTCTTCGTCCAACCCTAGGCGGGGTGTGCTCGGCGGATTGGCAGAGAGAAAAAGTAATTTGGCCATACGCCTGATAGTCCTGCCAACAGCCTAGCTGATTCGATCCTGGAACATCACTCTTTAATTCCCGCATCTAGTATACTCAAGATACCAGCGGCCTTTCGAAATCGTTCGGCTCGTTCTGATGGTGATTCGACGAGGTGAGGTGGAGGTGGTTCCTCGGTCATTTCGTCTTCGATCCATACAGCGGTTCCTACGCCTACTCCTGCCGCCAATATTGTTTTTAATGAAACATCTCGTAATGCGAACGTCATTGAAGGAGTTTTTAGCAAGATACTGAGGCGCCCCTCTTTCACCACGAGAAGGAATCCACGTTCCTTGGCCACAGAGGTCATCTTGGCGGCAGAAAAGCCGCGAAGATGCGCTTCTTCTCGGATTGTGTTTATTAAGCCGCGCATTCGTGTCTTCGCTTCTGCACGCTGAGCAGCCACATACCAAGGCGATGTAAGACGCTTAGTAAGAACACTATACATCTTCCATTTTGCAGTATCGAACATGTAGAGCTCCATACCTAAATCGCGGCAAAAACTTGGATTTCGTGCAGCATAGTTGGCAAGGTATGGGGGACTGTTAACATGCTTCGCTACAGCCGGATGCTTCGAGAGCAATGAGATGTATTTCTTAAGATCTATGCCATCAGAAAGGGCTTTCTTCCCGACACGAGCGAGTTCCAAAGACTCGCCCAGTGTCCGCCCATCTGGCGGAAGCCTCGACCGCACTCCTGGCCGGGCACTAGGTGCGTGCCGCATCGCACGTGATGCAGAAGCAGCTCGGGATGTTGTACTGCGGAGCGGCGCACGAGTGCCGGACCCGCTGGCCTTCCCCACAGACGACTTTCGGGTAGCACTTTTACAACCAGAACTCCCCACCACCTTACAGTGGAGGCTGAGCAATACGAAAATACCGATACCCACCATCGCTGCTTGGCGCATGTTTCCTTCCTGCAGGAAATTGCTTCTTGAAACAATTATTACATCGGACGCGGGTCGATCGCAGAGGAAATGAGAAGGCCGACCCGACTCTGTGAGTTGATGTCGCCGGTGTGTGACGCCGGAGACATGGACGCGGGCCGATTGCGTATGTGCCCGGGATCAAAGGAGAAGCATGGACGGACGTTCCCATGCCTTTGTCATGATTCCGCGGGATTACCGTGGACGGGTCGTGTCCCAGTCGAGGGCGCAGCGGAAGCTCATTACCGGCAACCGCGCGGCCGTGGATGCCCCGACCCCCGTGATGAAACGTTCTCCACCGAGCAGCGGTTGCGCGCCTACCCAGCACGCGAACTGCTCCCACTGCCATCTGCCTCTGTTCGGTCTCGACCTCTGCTACCAGACGCCGACGTACGATCCGGGCAACCAAGACTCCGGTCTGTGCAACAAGATCGTGGCGGGAGACCTCGACGCCTCCGTCCTCTACTGGCGCGACGTGCTACGCCGGACCCCCCAATCCCCAACCGCTTCGGCAGCGATGCCACCGCTTGGAACATGGCAAGGTGACCCGCTGCTGGACACGTTGATCACCAATTGGATTCAGCGGCAGCGCTCGGAGCGCTTCCTGTTCCTTCCGGCATTCCTCAGCCCCGCCTCCCTCGCGCAACCAGCCGAAATGGCAGCACCTTCACACCGCCCACGTTGTTGTCAATGTGTCTCGGCTGTCCTGGCAGGTGCTGTGACAACTTCTGCGCGCGGCGGGCACCGCGATGCCGCCGCGAATGTCGATCTTGCCGTCTGGCCAGATGGTGACGCCGTAGGGCTGATTGCCGGGGATCAGCGATTCGATGATGGCCTTGCGGTCGATGGGAGCCGCGGCGCGGACACGGGCCGTTAGCGCT
>JAKSDA010000316.1 GCA_022360315.1 Pseudomonadota bacterium | reverse complement strand
GTTCGTGCCCTCATCGAAGAGATCGTCGTCGATGTCGACGACGCTACCCGTGAGGTGATCCTCGTGATCCACTGGCGGGGCGGACGGCATTCCGAGCTGCGGGTCCAAAAGCCGAAGTCTGGCGAACATACAATGCGCAACCCACCCGAAGTGGATCAAGTCATTCGTCAGATGGGTGCACGCTGGTCTGACGAACACATCGCTGCCACACTCAACCGCATGGGATCGTCCACTCCATTCGGTCACACGTGGACTGCGAGACGGGTCGCTGGCTATCGCCGTACTAACCCGGATTTCTCACCACCAAGGGCTTTAAAAAAAACGCTCCTTACCTGCTATGCCTCCTGGGACACTTGAGTATGACCAAACGCGTTTGGGAGACTCTCTGCGATGGTCAAAAAGCCCGCAAAAAATGCCCCGTGCCCCTGTGGAAGCGGCAAAAAGTACAAGCTCTGCTGTCTACCCGCGCAGCAAGCCGCTGCTGAGCCGTCCAGGGCCAAGCCACCGCCGAGCGATGACGAGCTGGATGTTTATTCCAATCGCGTTGTCGACCTCATTCACAGCGGTCAACTCGACAAAGCTGAAGTCGCTGCGCGCGACCTGATGCGCCTTTTCCCTGAAGTGATCGATGGTTTTGAGCGCCTCGGTCAAATCTACGAAGCTCGAGGCAACCCCAGGCAAGCCGCCATCCACTACCGGCAAGCCATCGCCCTGGTCCGCCGACCCACCGACACGACGACGAGCACACTGTTTGGCTCCAAAATCTCGCTGACCGACTCGATCCTCCTGCCACTACATGATCGAAGCCACTCGTGGGCACGGCAGCAAAACCGTCGCTCCGATGCGGCCGGTATCGTGCCACGAGCATCGGGCTGTCCCGGACGAGTTTTACTCCGCTCGGCGTCCCGAGGCGCCGCCAAAGCCCCAAGCCGCAACGCTCGCGAGAATTGACCCGGGTCTGCTCACCAAAAACTGACCCACCCGACAGGGAGCGTAGCAGCGCCGCTGGGGAGGTCAACGGCAGGCCAGCTTCGCTGGTCTCCTGCGGCGACCCTTGACCTCCCCAGACTTGGCCTGCCAAATTTTACGATCTGCGATGGAGTTCCCACGTTTCCATCACAAAGCGTGATCGCGGGACGCGGTTTTCCCATCGATTTGCCTGACTTCGCTCAGTCGTCATCATCGTCGTCATCATGGAGCGGCGGCAGCTCTTCGGCGATCTGTTCCGCGGTCAGATCCAGTCCGCCATCGGCCATGTAATGGAGCTTGGTCATTTGCGGATCGTGGGACAACTGCTGCGCGATCAGTTCTGCCGTTGCTCCGGCGGAGGCCGCCAAGGTTGCGTGTGTGCCTCTCATTCCCTGGGCCGTAATAATCGGGACCCCTCTGCCTCTTTGCACAAACGCATAAGCGAGGAACGGACCCACGGTGGCTTATACGGAAAGAGGCGCTCGGCGCCTTTCGCCTTGGCCTGAAAAAGACTCGACAACTCGGTCGTTATCTTGACTCGCTTGACCTTTCGTTGTCCTCGCTGCTTCGCTGGCGTGTACGTGATGACATCGCCATTGATGTCGCGACCGCACAGGGACACGACCTCTGAGGCGCGCATACCGGGGTAGAGCGACACCAACACTGCCAGCGCACGGTCGACGTCGTGGCCGACCCATCGGCCGTTGGAGGCGCTTTCACGGGCTGTCCGAAAGCAGAGCACCGCGAGTTTGGCGAGCTCTCCTCGACGTAGTTGCTCCTTGCCGCGTCGCACCTCGCCGACGAGCTCGACCTCGACCCACGGATTGGACAGGACCCACCCTTTGCGCGTGAGCCAACGCCAGAGCGTACGCGTCGCTTTGAGCTCGCCCTGATGGGTAGCGGCCGACACCCCCCTCGGCAACTCGCTCGTGGTATCGCTTCTCGCCGATGCGTGTACTGATGCGAGCGACTGGCAAGTCCCCAATGGGGTCGAGAAGCGCGTGCAAGTGATACGATGTGCGTTCGATAGTCTTGGGCGAGACCTTGCCGCGCTCGCGTCTGGCGACTTCGTATGCTTCGATTGCTTCGCTTACTGTCCGTCGGCCTTGGCCGAGCGATTCGGCTTCGGCAACGAGCCTGTCGGCTTCGGCGTAGAGTTCGGCTGCGCGTTGATGGAGGTCTTCTTTCGCGAGTTCGTCGAGCGCGCTTTGCTTGTACTCTTCGGCTTCTGTCCGGCTCGTAAAGCTCTGAGCGTTTTCGTTGCCTGGGCCCGAATCTCGGCCAGGCACTCGGACGATAACTCGCCAGCGCTTTCAGCAGGTAGCGGCGCAGCCCGGTCGCCTCTTGTGCTTCTTTCCAGGTGCAGGATCCCACTTTCTGTAGGTAGCTGCGGAGCAGCTCGACCGCTGCCTCCAAAGCGCCCGTCTCCTCGGGTGGATCTTCGTCGATCAGGTCGCTATCGTCGTTGGCGGCAGGCACCGGTGACCGTTGGAGGGTCGTCTGGTCGTCAAACTCGCTGTCCAGGAGTCGGTCGCGGTATCGCCCAAAGTCGCGGCCGCTCACGTGCTCGGCGAGCTCCAGTCAGTCGCAGCGCTGTGCGTACTGGGTCTGTCTGCCCGGACTCGAGTTCGGCGATCGCCAGGCCGAGGTGGTGGGTGACGACCTCGCTCACCCGATTCGGGCCAGAGCCTTTTGCGAGACGATGTGGTACCGGGATGCTCGTCCTTTCCCAGGTCCCGCTAGTTGCAGCTGGCAGGGCCATTCTTGTTTCGGCATTGCAGTGGCTGCGTTTCTGCCTTTTATAGACCAGCAGTTCGTGCCCCGCTGGTGCCTGTAGAAGCCTCGTGGCACGTACCACGCCTTCGTCTAGGGTCAAATTGGCCATCGGTTGGTGTTGCTCACTCGAACTCGAAAAGCCAGCTGAGCTCTAACTCGCGTTCTGCAAACGGCTCGGCACGAACACGGTCGCCTGGGCCAGCGTTGAGAATCGTTTGGTACCCGTCGTCGGCCCATGCCAGTACCGTCAATGTCTGCTTCTCAGGATCGACGAGCCAGTAGTGATCGACGTGGGCGCGATGGTAGGCATCCTGCTTGACGCCCTTATCTCTGCCGGCCGTTTTGGGCGACAAGATCTCGCAGACCCACTGTGGCCGGATACGGACACGAGCGCCTCTGGGTCGCTCCGGCACCATGTCGATCTTCCACCCCGCCACATCGGGCAGATAGCGCTCCTGCGGAAAGAGTTCTATTTCGCAATCACTGCTGGTCCACCATCCACCTGGTGTCTCTCGCCGGCCGCGGAAGGGCGCCAGAAAGATAGCCAACTGTTGCTGGATAGACCCGTGATCGAAGGTGGGCACTGCCTTGCGCACGAGGTTGCCACAAACGATCTCGTATTGCTTGGGCAGCTCGTCGGGAAACTCGTCGCTCGCCGACACAATCTGAGGGCTCGTGCTCATACGGTAAGCCTATCGTTCTGGTTTTTTCTATCAAGCCAAAACGTACAGGCGCGTCGTTGTAACCCGCCAAAATTCGTAAGTTTTTGGTGAGTCTACGACGATCCGATCGTCTGCTCGGCCCGCACTGCGATATCGCGCTCGACCATGGCCAGGGCGTGGCGCGAAACCTCGGCCTTGATGCGCGAGGCCGTGTCCGGCGACAGCCCCTGGGGAAGGTGCTCCTCTACCATGAGCGGGATCGCAGTCGCATAGTGCCGCAGCAGCGAGCAGGCGAGCCCAGCCAGGCGCTTGAACGCCGCTTCGACCGCTGCGGCCTCGTACAGCTCATCGGCTTCCTGGCGCAATTTGAGTGCCTCACGGGCAGCCCTGGCGCGCTTGAGGCGCTCAGGACGGCCCGAGTGCGGTGACTCAGCCATCACGACGCCGGATTACGATACTGCGGTTTTGAGCGAGCTCCCACTGGAGGCGCTTAACGTGGGCCAGGTAGGTGGCCAGGTCGTTTTCCTTCTGGTCGCGCTCTTTTTCGTCCAGCGGGACATGGAGCTGCCCAGCTGAGATCAGCCCAGCTGAGGTCAGCCTTGTTGAGGTAGGCCCCGCTGAGGCCGGCCCCGCTGAGATTCGCGGCCGGCTCGATTAGCAGGACACCGTTAGGCACTGTGAAGTCGGCTGGCCACCTTGTCTCGACATCGCAAAGCGCTGCTTCGAGCTTGGTCCCGCTGAGCTTGGCTCCGCTGATTTGCGCCCCGCGGAGATCGGCCCCACGAAGGTCGGCCCCGCTGAGGTCGGCCCCGCTGAGCTTGACTCCGTGGAGGTTGGCCCTGTTGAGGTAGGCCCCGCTGAGATCAGCCCCACCAAGGTTGGCCTCTTGGAGGTAGGCCCCGCTGAGGTTGGCCCTGTTGAGGTAGGCCCCAGTGAGCTTGGCCCCGCTGAGCTTGGACCCGCGAAAGTCTCGATAACCTGCCGTGTACCGCCTCAGCACTTCCATCGCATCCATGCTGGCAAGTATAACTGGAGCCTTGGCATTGACATCTGGTCAAAGTAGTCACGCCGAACCCTTCGGAATTACAGGGAAAGCGAAAGTTTTAGGTTCCAGTGGCCTACGGCTGTGGGGGGTCGAGTCCCCCTCTCGCACTGGATATTATTGGGGGTTTTTGGCTCGGGGTGTCCTGTGAACGGGTCACGGGTAACGTTCATGGGGTCGTAGCGTTATCCAGCTGCTCAGCGTGTTGAACACCACCGGAGAGATCCGCTTGGGTGGCGATGGTGCCTCCGATTCGGTGGCACTCAAGAGCCGACACCGGGCGCCAGCAAGGTCAAGGCCGAGTAACGCCGCCGCAGTGCAGCTGGTTTCCCTGCGGGTTCTCAGGCTCGCTTGCGGGTACGACGATCTGAACGACCACAATGCATTGGGCAGGGATTCGCTCCTAGAAGCCTACGCGAAGCCAAGCGTATGCGGGACCAAATCCTCGCCAGACGAGCAAGCGGTACAAGCGCAGCACCGTTGCGACTTAACCATAGGTGCCTCCGAGGTCAGCAGTGGGTGTTATGGAAGGCGCGTTCTCCGGGCTAGTACCAGTTGGTTGCCGCACCGAAACCGAGACCGACCACAATGCCCTCGCCGCTGTACAAATTGGCAATGAGTCCCAACTCCAGACTCAGTGCGAAGATCCCTCGGGTAAAGATGTCGTAGCCGCCCGCGGCGCTGAAAGCGACTCCACCTTTCTCCTTGCTCTCCTTGCCATTGGAAGCGGGGATCAGCAGCCCGGCCACGCCGGCTCCGCCGCGCACCCAGAAAAACTCCTGCACGTAGTACTGCACTCCGAGGGTCAGGGAGGTGTAATTGTTGAGCGTGGGATTGCCGCCCACGCTGTTCGATTGCGGGTCGGTCGTGTTTTCGAATTGAAAGATCCACAGCAGATTTTCGCCCGCAGTGGTGCCGAAGCGCAGGGCAAACGTCGCGCCTGGACCACCGACATTGTCGATGCCCAGTGCGCTGATCTGGCGCGGGCCAGCACTGATACCAAAGGCAAAACCCTTGCGGCTTGGCTTCTTGTCAGGGCTCGATTGGCTGCTTCGATCCGGCTGGCCTCTAGCGGTGGTCGCGGTCTTGTCGGTGGTCGCGGCCTTGTCGGTCGGCTGGCTCTGCGGTGAAGCGTATGCCACCAGCTCCGCCGGCCCTGCCACTGCGAGCCACACCGCAATCGTCGAGAGCACTGTGGGGCCCGCACCCAAAAAATTTGCCAGTCGCGAGCGTCGACGCGCCGGGCAGGCAAACTGCAAGAGGCGTGGATACTCCATGCATTCGACCGGCGGGGGCGGTTCAGGTTGGTTTGCGATCGTCACCCTTATCGGACTGTGCAGCTGTCTCGTTGGCTTGCCCGGTTGGCTTCGGCTCCGGCACATCGAGCGCTTCGCTGCTGGTTGCGCCGTCAAGGTGAGGCTGATCGGGCAGCATCAGCCGAGTGACATACTCGCCGCCGATGATGTGCCGGTCGATGATCTCCGA
The DNA here is from genome assembly GCA_022360315.1 of Pseudomonadota bacterium. GTDB lineage: Bacteria > Myxococcota_A > Polyangia > Haliangiales > Haliangiaceae > JAKSDA01. The sequence continues at coordinate 30,577 of JAKSDA010000316.1, read as the reverse complement.
CACGTCCTCGACCGTGACACCGCCGTACCATACCTGCTCGGGATAAACGACCACTGTGACGCCGTGCTCGCATTGATCGAGACATCCCGCCTTGTTGGCACGCACGATCCCTCTGAGGCCGCGCGCGCTGACCTCGCGCTTGAACTTGTTGCGCACCTCTTCGCTTCCCTTGTGCTTACAGCAGCCACGCGGGTGACCCGGCGCGCGCTCGTTCAAGCATACAAATAAATGGCGCTGAAAGCTCGGCATGATAACGAAGCTAGCTCGAAATCATCCGCGATGCCACATGTCCGGCCCCGTGTTCAGCTGGCCCTGCGAAGACCAATTGACCGTCTGCCCCGGTCTCGTAAGGGCCCGCGCAAAAAAAACCGCTACGTCTGATCGTGGAGCGGGCTGGCCAGCCAGCGCAGGACCCCGGGCAGGAGGCTGTGGTCGTCAGGATCATGCGGCGAATAGTCGACCGGCTGTACGCCGCGATCGAGCAGGAGCATGCGATCGGCTGCAGAAAAGCCCGCGCCCAGCATGACGTGTCGCGGAGGCGCACCTCGCGGTGCAAAGAGCGCTGCCCAGTGATCGAGCGCGCTCGCCATGTCGGGCCCGCTGGGCGGATAGCCCACGAACAAAAACGATCGCGCTGCGGCCAGGCCTTGCATGGCCAGGGCAAACTGTGGGTTGCCGCGCTCGAGTTGGCGATGGTCGCGCGCGGTCAGAACGCACGTCGCCGGCCGATCGGCATCGCCGTGGAGCATGAGTACCAGTGCTGGCGAATCGGTGTCGAGTTGGCTCAGCGCCCCGGCGTCGCCGGGGACGTAGACTCGCGGCATGGAGCCCGATCGCTGGCTGACTGCCTCTTTGAGCCACGGGTCATAACTGGTGGTCAAGAAATGCTCGACCGGCAGAGCAGCGATCAGATCAAATACCTCGGGCCTGGGCAAGGCGGGGCGCTGATAGGCCTGTTCGATGACTTGAGCAATGATCGATGGGCCGACCTCGGGCATACGTTCGAGTAGCGAGGCCAGAACAGCGTGGCTTCGCTGGTGCAGGAGCTGGTGCAGTTCGGCGCGAGCGCGGGCCGGCGCACGCGCGATCAGGGTCTGCAAAAGCTCGACCCGTGACGGCAGAGGAGGATTCGACAGTTCGGAGCTGACCACAGGTACGACAGTATTTCGGCTGCTATGTAGCCGGTCCCGCCAGGGCTCGAGCGGGCCGAGCAGCGATGGCGGCAATGCCACATCCCGCGCTCGATCCGCGCTCGGTTGCAGCCAGAAGACAGGTCCCATAGCTTGAGGGTGTGGTCGTCTGATGCCGAAATGGCCTGTTTTTCATCCTCGAGCAACGATACTGCATTGACCCAGCCCGCGTGTCCGTTGACGGCCAGTGTCGAGGCCAGGTCCCACAGTTCCCGGGTCTGGTCATTTGACGCCGAGATGGTCGACTCTGCGCCCTCTAGCACGGCCACTGCCATCTCAGAAGGCGCGTGTCCGCGGCCGGTGTGGTCGACCTCGTCCGAGGTCAGGTCCCACAGCTTCAAGGTTCGGTCCCATGACGCCGAGATGGCCTGCTCTCGACCGGACAACACGGCCACTGCAACCACGGTTTTCGAGTGTCCCTGCAAAGTCCGGACCGCCTGGCCCGAGGCCAGGTCCCACAGCTTGAGAGTTCGGTCCGACGACGCCGAGATGGCTAGCTCTGCGCCGTCCAGCACCGCAACTGCCGTGACCGGACCCGAGTGTCCGTGCATGGTGCGGATTGCCTGGCCCGAGGCCAGGTCCCACAGTGTCAGGGTTCGATCCCATGATGCCGAGATGGCCTGCTGTCCACCGTCCGGCACCGCAACTGCCGTGACCGGACCCGAGTGTCCGTGCATGGTGCGGATTGCCTGGCCCGAGGCCAGGTCCCACAGTCGCAGAGTTCGGTCCCACGATGCCGAAATGGCCTGTTTTCCGCCAGCCAGAACCGCCACCGCCATCACACCATCCGAATGTCCCGACAGGGTTTGAATGAGTGCGCCACCCGGTGGCGCGAGCGTGGGGCGCACCGGAGCGAGCCATACAAATCGCGATTCTGCCCGCGCTTGCGCGACCACGGCCATGGCCCGGTCGGCATTGCCGAAATGGCCGAGACGACCAATAAGCTGGCCGGGTAGCTGGGTGACATCACGGGCCAACACGTGGCTCGACAGGCGCAGGGCATTGCGCAATCGATCGAGCCGGTCATCGCCTGCCGCCAGTTCGAAGTCGGCGATCAACTCGGCCACACCGGCCGCGCGAAGCTTGCCATGGAGCCATTCGTAGTCGCCGAGAAGCTGGCTCAGCTCGTCAGTCCGTCGCGCTCTGGACAGATGATAGGGCAACCAGCGGTAGAAGTACCCATCCCGGTCATCCGGGCCGTGTGCCAACCCTCGGGGCAAACCGCCGCATAGGCATCGACCAGCTTGCTGTGCAGTGCAGCCAGGTCTGGCACCTGGCCGTGCAGATACATGCGCTGGACATTGTGCAAACTCACCACCCGGTCGCGGTCGTCGCGAAACAACAGCGAACGGGCAGCGAGCTCACCGATCCGCCTGCGCGTCTTGACCCCGCTCAGGTTCCACAGGGTTTGCAGCGCCGACTCGGAGATCAATGCACCTTCGGGGAACACGGCCAGGTCGCGATACAGCACGGCCAGGTCAGGCACAAGCGCGCGGACGCTCACCTCCATGGACCGCAGCATGTCCGGATATGGATAGTCGGGAAATGCGTGCTCGATCTCGGCGATGTCTGCACTTTCGAGCAGTTCGAGCGCATCGGACCAGGCGATCACATCGGTTCGCACCATGGCACCGATCATCGACAGGGCCAGAGGCAATCGGCCGCACGCCTCGGCAACCCGGGCTGCTGGTCCGGGCAGGGCATCAGGCGTACAATCGGCCCAGCTAGCCAGAAGGGCCAGCGCTTGCCCGGGCAGCAAGACATCGAGGCGGTGTTCGGCAGCTCCTTTCAGAGTGGTCAGAACCCGGCGGTCGCGAGTGGTGACCAGAAGCCGGCCGCGCTCGCCGACCACATCGAGCGATCTCAAGTGGCCCGCATCCCACACATCGTCGAGCACCACCAGGATGGCCCGGTCGGCGAAGAGCCGCGCCAGCTGGACCCGCCCCTGGGCCGGATTTTCGAATGGTCGGCGATGACCCACCGCCCGTGCCATCTGGTCCTGAAGAACACTGAGTGCCGGCTTCTGTCCGACAGTCAACCACAGGACACCCTCGTCGAACTGGTCTGCTATGTGGCGCGCCACGGCCGAGGCCAGAACAGTCTTGCCAATGCCACCCATGCCGTAAAGGGCCTGCTTCCTGGTCACCGGCGTTTTGGCCACGGCTGTGATGCCCAGCCTGGCCACGTCACTCAGAAGCAGTGCAGCGATCTCGGCGATCTTGTCGGGACGCGGAACATGATGGGGCGGCAACTCGGGCACACCGCGCAGTAGCCCGCGTGTATCGACGCTGGATTCTGTGTCTGTGGAGTAGCCCATATGCGGATCGACCATCAGTCGTACCGCGGCAGAATCAGCCAGAGCAAGCTATCGTGCAACAGTCACAAACCGGAAGATGACACAGCCACCCCGGGGTTGGTCGAAGACGACGCGTGGCGAGAAGGAGAAGAAGAAGGAGAAGAAGGAGGAGGAGAAGGAGGAGAAGGAGGAGAAGGAGGAGAAGGAGGAGAAGGAGGAGAAGGAGGAGAAGGAGGAGAAGGAGAAGAAGGAGAAGAAGGAGAAGAAGGAGGAGAAGGAGAAGAAGAATATAGGGCAGAGCGGCGAACAAGAGCAGAGCATTGAGCTCTGCGGGCGCGACATCGGTCGCCGCTGTCGCGGTACTTACAATTTGAAGCGGTCCAGGGGCAACCACTCGCGCCCGGTGTCGAGGGTTTTTTGCCCGGTGCCGACGATCGTACTTTGCCGCGCGGCAACTCCCGTCCACTGCTCGAGACGCTGCAACGCTGTGGCCTGGTCAGCAGGGCTCAGGTCGGCAATCTTGGCGCCGTGGTTGCCGTCTTTGGCGATGAATTTGTGGGTATCGCGTGGGTTGTTGGGCACGATGTAGAACTGGCCGGCGGTCCAGGGATCGTTTTCGCCATAGATAAACAGCATCGACTCGCTTTGGGCCAACACCCAAAAGCCGATATCGATCGCCGCGGCCCAGTCGTAGCGGCCGACATCGGGCACGTACAGATCGGGATCGTTGGGGCTGTACAGCAAGAGGCCGCGCAAATGGCCGGTGGGGATCTTGGGATAGCCGATCTGCGTCATGGCTTGATAGTAATAGGCGCCAAACTGGTTGAAGCCAAAATCGGTCATGAAATAAAACGCAAACGATTGATTGAGAAAGCCGAACAGCTCCTGGTCGGTCGCCTCTGCTGTCGGTATTGCGGCACACTGCGAGGCGTCGCTGTACTGCCAAAAAGTGAACCAGAATTCGGCGGTGACCACATCGAGTGCCTGCACCGCGCCGCCTTCGAGCTGCTCGAAACTGGCGCCAAGGGACCGGGCCCAGGCCTCGGCCATGGGCGCGAGGCTGGCGCGGCGGTGGAGGGCTTCACGTTGAAATGAATGCATGCGCTCGCGGCACTCGGCATCGCCGATGCGGCGGAGAAACCGGGCATAACGAATATCAGCTGTTCCGTAGCTGTTGGGGGCCACGTACGCCACAGTGCCATCGACATCGTCGGGATAGAAGCGCCGATGGTATACCGACGTCATACCGCCCTTGCTCACTCCGGTCGACAGCCATGCTCCCCGATACAGCGGGCGCAGAGCGCGGACAATGCGATGGTGATCGGCGGCCGCCTGGGCGATGGTCAGTTTGGTCATGTCGTCTGATTGCGGGCGTGAAGAGCCAAAAAAGCGATGCTCGACCGAAAGCTGATTGCCGTCCAGCAGCCCGGTCAGCTCGCTGAAACCGTTATTCAACATATAGCCCAGCGGTTGAAATACCATAGGTGCGTCGGCCGAGCGATGCACGAGCCACATGGACTGGCGAAACACGGCACCGTCGGGCTCTTCATGATCGACCGGTTGCACGTAGGTGAGGGCGAACTGACGATAATCAGGCGGCGAGTCGGCGATTTCCTGCACGATCATGCCGGGAATTGCGGCGAGCTGCTCGGCTATATCGACCGTTTCAGCCAGCAATTGCCGGGATCGGGATAATTCCTCGTCGATACAACCAAGGAAAAAGGGTACAAACGCAGCGATGAGAGCATGACGAAATCGGGACAATGGACTTCTCCTCATGGCGCTCGACCCGGGCGATGACTGTCCGGCGAGCGGCGACAGAGTGAGGTTTTCAGGATCCGATGAGGTAAACCTCGCACCGTCACCTTGATATTCCAGAGGTACCGCACCACAGGACTGTGCGCAAGCGGGGTACGAGTACCCGATAACTGGCTTCTTTGGCTGCCAATCAATGAGTTCCGCATGATAGTCGCTCGGCCCGGCGGCGCAGATACAATGCATGTCTGGCCCGGGCAAGCGCGACAAACCACTGGCTGCACGTCGACCGGCACTGGCTGCGTGGCGCCTACACCTGGCTGCATGCCAGCAGCGGACAGATACTACCGGGGCCGGAGTGAGAAGTGGACAGAGTCGGAAAGCGGTGCCTGGAAGCGGCGGCGGCAGCGGCCAAAAAACGGCGACTAACAACCTCTAACAAGAGGACGACACAGAAACGCATTGGTTGTGGATCAAACAAGCGTTTCGGTTGCGAGACCGGTGGCCCATCGGATGCGTTGAGTCAGAGCAATGTTCTCCCACCCGGTTCTGTCCGCGGTTCCGAGCGCAACCGACCAGCTGACAGCAAAGCACGCTCGACGGTTGCGTTACCTCTGGTTCGTCCCAGTCGTCGGTGGAATGGGGCCTGCAGAAGCACTGCCCGCCCAACCCGAGAGTCGCCGCTTCAGGTCCCCGCCCACAGAAAATAGTTACGAGCTGCGCGGGCCTCGTCAGTGAGCTGCCTGAGCGTGGTCTGCTCTTTTTGCTGGTCGATGATCTCGTTGAGACGGTCCACGCACTTCTTGCACGGCAGCTGGGCAGTCTGCATCATGACCAGGAGGCAGCCCTGGCGAATGACCCGCTCAGTCGACTCCACCTCGGCCAGAATCTTGTCGATTACCGACTGCGCTCGTTCGCCCATCTTGGCCAGTTCGAGCAACGCGCGCTCGATCGCCGCGATCTTCAGAGCCGCCTTGTCGTTCTGCGTCCAGTCTTTCCAGTCATCGAGATAATTGCTCAGCCGCTTGCCGAGCTCGTCGGGAGCCTTGTCGAGAATGCCCACGTAGCACGCGGGGTCGCTCTTACACTGCACACCGACGTGAGCGCGGACCAGATTCTGTTCGAACGTGCGCTGAAAGTTGCGATAACCCGAAACTTGACTCTCGGCGAGACTGCTGGCCTGATGCTTTTCTTCCATCCGGTTCCTGGCCTTGTCAGCCACCCTCTTGGTTCTTTCGATCTTTCTCTCATTGCCGCTGGCCTTGGCTCGCTCGTAGGCAGTTTGCGCCCGGTCAAATCGCTTTTTCGCCGACTGGTACTGGGTCTCGGCCTTCTTGCTCTTCTTTTCGTTCTTGTCGGCCTCTTTTTTGTATCGATTGATCATGTAGGTGAGCGGACCGTACGACTGCGAGCTCTTGACCAGGCGCCCGTAGGTAACGCCAGCAGCGAGACGAACCGTGGGCTCGGCGTCGTCGTCCTTGATGATCTTGGCCAGCTGGGACAGACCTTCGGTGTCGGTGGTGAGATATGAGTAGGTATCGATGGCCAGCGGCCGGATGACGTCGTCGGTAGTTGGATCGGTCGCATAGGTGAGCACGCGGCTGGCTGCAGAGGGCTTGCCAATGCGCTTCAGAGCATCGAGGATTGCCGCGTGTTGGCTCGGTCCGGGCGCGCCGTCGGCAGGATTAAAAAACGCGGCCATGGCCGGCTTGTCGAGACCACTGAGCAGACTGGGCACGGTGCTGGAGGCGCGCAGGTCGCCGAGCAACTGCGCGGCCTTGTACTCCAGATTGGTGGGGGCGATGCACTCTGTATCCGGGCCAAAATCGCGATCGCAGTCGATGTTGAATTTGTATTTTTTGGCCAGGGCGTTGATCTCTCTGTGCCGACCCTCGAATATCTTGGTCGCCTCGGGGATGACCGGCTTGCCGATGGCAATAAGGGCTGTGCGGCACCATTTGGCCACCCGGGGGATCTTGAACAGAGTTTCGAGGAGCGGCAGGATGGCCTTGGGGCTGCGCGCGTCGCCCAATGCCTCGGCAGCAGCGGCAAAGAGCTGGACCGGCTGATCCTTGATGTCGGCTTTGAGCACGCCGAGCAGCGCATCGACCGTACGGGGCTCGCCGCCAAACTTGCCCAGCGCGCGGATCGCGGCCAGACGCGCTCGCTGTCCCTTGGACAGCTTGGGCATCGGCTTTTTGGCCGCGTTGATCAGGGTCTGAATACTATCCTTGTCTCCGGCTATGCCCAGGGCGTCGGCACCGATGATGGCATTTTCGATCGAGCGCGGATCGCCGACATCGAGTTCGGACACCGATTCGCGCAGGACCGGCAGCGCATCTTGCCAATGAGGCTCGGCGCCGTCCTTGCCCGCGGCCAGCTCGATGATCACCCGCAGTACGCTGGTCGGTCGATTCTCTTTGCGCCAGGTCTCGCCCAGAGGACCGATGGCCACGGGATCTTTGAGCCGTTGTAGCTCGGTGACCGCGCGCCGGACTTCTCTGGGATCATTATCTTCAAGTTTTTCGATCCAGGTCGCCGGATCGTAGGGATCGCCGGAACAACCGGTCTGAGATAGAGCGAGGATGAGGATGGTGAGCAGCGAACACAAAACCGATTTCATACCGAGGCTCCGCCTTCAAACGTTCGAGGTGACACGGCGCTCCAGGCCCAGCGGAACCCGGCGTCGATCGCCACCGCTACTGGGCGCCACCCGGAGGGCCGGCGCCGCGTTCGACAGCAAACATGATATTGTTATAACCAGCCGCATTGGCGGTCTTGAGGACCCGGCTTATGACCTTGGCCTTGATCCTCCGGTCGGCCTGCAAAATGGCGAGCCCTCTCTCACACTTGATCTTGTCGGTGGGATTGGGCTGGAGGCAGCGCTCTCTCTGCGCGTCGGGTAGCTTGTCGAAATTGAGATCGAACGCCCGGCGTTCGGCCTTGAGACGCTCGCATAACTCGACCACCTTCCACTGGGTCGACTGATCGTCGAATACGCTCTCGGTTTCGGCCATATGCTCGCCGTTGAACGTGATCGACTGTTGCGTGATGATGATGACCGGAGCCCGCTGGATATCTGCCTGCTGGCCGGCACTGGGCAGCTCGAGGCCAGCTTGCTGGGTGAGGATCTCACCACTGGCCGAGAACACCATCAGCAAAAAGGTGACCAGAATGGTCATCATATCAACAAATGGAGTGAGGTTCAGATCGATATTGGAGCTTTTGCCTCCAGCTCCGCTCCCACCCGGTCCACCTTTGACCAGGTACTTAAAAGGAATGGCGCTGTAGAGTCTCGATCCGGCTGGATGAACTGGCATGGTTTTTCCCTACAGCGTTGGTCGTGCCGACAGAGAGTTTGGATCTGCCAGACCGACGTCGATGAACCCGGCGGCCACTGCCACGTCCATGGTCGAGATGATGGACTGATAGCTGATCTTGTCCTCGGCGGCCACCTCGATGTCCTGCCGGTCGGCGAAGTACGATGTTTTTTTGTGCTCTTCCAGGACTCTGCGGAGTTCTTCCCAGTCGTAGGTCTCACCTTTTTTGGCAATCTGACTGAAATCGTTGATCCGGCTCAATCCGACCCAGATCAGGTTTTCCTGTATCAGGATCGAGGCCCGTACCTGCTCGTTCTCCTCGAGTGGCTCTTCGGCCTGCCGCGCCACTCCCTTGGGCTTGATGCTGATCTGCGCCAGGTTGCTCCACACCGCAGTAACCAGGAGGAACGCGGTCAGGCAGCTCATCAGATCGATGAACGGAACGATGTTCAGGTGGACATTGACTGATTTTTTGTCGCCACCAGTGTCTATGGCTGCGCCCATGGATACCGCCTTTCTACATGACGTGACATGCGGACGTCCCCACTGTCTATTGCTGCATTTGAGCTCGGTGCGATGTCACCAAGTTGACGACCTGGACGGTCACCTCATTGATGTCGTCGGTCACCTTCGTTGTCTTACCTGTGAGCAGAGAGTAGCCGACCAGGCCGACCAGCGAGACACCGATGCCAAATGCGGTACAGTTCAGTGCCTCGGAGATACCGGCGGCGAGTTCGGCCGCCTTGTTGGCTGCATCCTCGTTGGCGGCGGAGCCAAACGCCTTGATCATGCCGGCAATGGTACCGAGCAGGCCGGCCATGACGGCAAAGTTGGACAGCATGGCGAGATACGGCGTCCGTGTATTGATCTTGGGCAATTCGCGCAGCGCGGCCTCGTCCATGGCAGCCTGCACTTCGTTGTCGCTTTTATTGAATTTCATCAGGCCCGCCTGCACGATGCGGGTCATCGGGGTCGGGTTGCCCGAGCAGACTTTGATCGCGCCCTGGACATTGCCACTCATGACCTGGCTCTTGAGCAGAGCGAGAAGTTTGTCTTTGTCCACGGAAGATTTGAAGAGGTAGACCGCTCGTTCGACGATGAGAGCAATAATGACGATGGAGGTGAACAGGATGGGCCACATGCCCCAGCCACCCTCGTGGAAGGATTCAGAGATGTCTTTGAGAATTCCCATTGTTGAGCAGGCCTCCAGGCAACGTTAGATCAGCGTGTCCAATAGCAAGTTCGAAACCAGTCCACCAAGTGATTGGGATCAGGTCCTCGGTCTGTTTGCTCGCATCAGTAACGCCCGCATCGATCGAGGCATGATTGGACATGCCGTGGCGAAATGCCACAGTCTCATGAATCGGCACAGTGTCGGTGATTCTGATTGAAATCGTTACGTATTCCGCGATTTCGTCACGCCTCTGGCCATCTGTGACCAGATGAGTCGATGTCAGCTCGTGCGGGTCTCAGGCGGTGGTGTCCGGATTGTCCGCTGTGAGCAAAGGAGCTATAGTGAGGCTGCTTTGCCCCTTCGGATTGGCATTCTGGACATTGCGGCGTTGATTGTCCTGCTCGTGGTCATCTTTTTGCCCGAGCGGTCGTCCAAGGTCGACAACGCCTATCCAGCGGACGAGCAGGTGATGCGCGATATTGCGCTGTACCAGGCGCGTCTGGCCGTCGATCCCGGCGATGCAGATGCGGCTGCCAAGATGGCCGAGTTGCTCACCGAGGCGGGTCAGACCGACTGGGCTGTACAGGTTGCTGGCGAGGCCGCCGAGCACGCCGACACCGTATCGTGGCGCGCGCTACTGGCCATTTCAATCGCCCATGCCGAGCGCATCGAGGTCGGGCCGGCCTATCGCTATGCGCAGCGGGCAATGAGCGCGTGCGAAAAACTAAAGCTCAGCCCATCTCGTTGCCCGGCCCCTGAGTTCGCCCGGCTCTCGGTATATCTCGATCAGCTCGAGGCCGGCGTGAAGTCGGGCATCGATCCCCGCATCGATCCGGCCGGCTTTCAAAACGCTGTCCTGCGAGCTGTTCGCATGGTCAGAATGCGCGGCGCCACTCCCACCGAGGAGCGCGACCGAGATAACGACAAAGACAACGACAACGACAACGATAAGGACCCGGACAACAGCAAACAGTAACGTAGTACGCTCGGCCCGATATGCTGTTTGCGCTGTGGTATCAGCGCCGGCGCAGAATGGTTCCGTCTAAACCCACTGCGATCGCGTGCGTCTCGGTCGCACTGGACCATACGTCATGCATGGAGGGAATGCGATACGCTTGATTGTGCCGCGTCCACACCCGGCTTCCATCGCTGTGGACGATCACTCCTTCCGAGCTGGACAAATGGCTGGGACTCAGCGTTCTCCGGCCCACCGCGTAGGTGTCACCAGGCCGGCCGGAAATGCCCTGAAGGTAGCCCAACATCGGGACGTGCTCGGCTGTGAGCTGCCACTGAACGCCATCGTAGCGCATGATCGGCGGATCTTTCACTCCACCTCGTCCGAACTCGCGACCAACAGAGATGATATCGGCGGGCCCATTGCTCGACAGCTCGAAAACCGATCGACTATTGTACCCTTGGTCCGCTGGAGGAGTAAATACCTTGTGCCACCCGGCACTATCGAATTGCCAGATCGCTGTATCGGTTGCTCCTGTCCAGCCATAGCCCGGCCAAGCGCGGGTGTAGACGCTGGCAAGGACCTTTTCGGCTTCGGGCACCTGCAGATTGCCGACAATGAAATCCTGACCGGTGGCCATTTGGGTCCAGCGCTCGCCGTCATAACGAAACAGGGTGCCGTGTGCGCCACCGACGTAGATGTCGTCACTGCTCGATCCGTCCACTGCGCACAGATCCTCTGAGGTTGACAGGTCGACAGCCTGCCACTCTCGGCCATCGTAATGAAGCACGGTGCCCGAATCGCCGACCGCGAAGACATTGTCGGCACTGGTGCCCCACACTCCGTACAGAGCTTGCGAGGTAGGCGTGGCCATGGAATGCCATTGCCGGCCATCGTGGCGGACAATGGTCCCGCCACTGCCCACTGCAAAGGCGGTCTCGCCATCACTCCACACAGCGATGAGATTGCGCCAGGTGGCCGAGCGGTAGGTGGTTATCCAGGACGTTCCATCGTATAGTACCAGGTTGCCCGCATTGCCCACGGCCATGTACTGGCCGTTTACTCCCCACATGCTGTTGGCCCGGGTTTGCCCGGCGATTGCCAGCACTGCTTTCCAGTCGCTGCCGTCGTAACGCAAGAGTGTGGTGTAACCGACCGCGGTCTTCGATTCGTACCCTTGCTTTTCGGCACAGGCGCTGTTGGACCCCTTGCCGGGTGTGTCGGCCGGAGTTGGCGAAAACCCCAGCGCGTAGGCGTCGTCGGGTCCATCGCCCCACAAGGTCGATATGGTGAGGTTGGGGTTTTGCGCAAACGGGGTCCAGCCAGCTCCGTCGTAGTGCAAGAGTGTGCCGTCGCTACCGGCAGCAAATACGTTGTCTGCGGAACTGCCCCATACGGTCAACAGATCCGCGCTGGTCCCCGAGTCCATCGGCGACCATTGCTCGCCGTCGTGGCGGAAAATCTCGCCATCTTCGCCGACGGCAACAATGATTCCCTGTCCATCGCCCCAGAAATCTTGAATGCCATTGGACAGACCTGGCTCCATCTGCCAGGTCCACTGCCCACTGGGACGGCGAACCATCCGTTGGTTGTTGGCCAGGAGTTCATCGGTTCCAATACCCCATATGGCCGTCATGCGACTGCCTCTGCCCTTGGAAAGTAACTGCCATGCGGTTCCATCGTAGTGATAAATCGCGAATGAGGGCGGCCGTACCGCGCCGATTGGCGTGGCCAACGCATAAACATCGTCGCCGCTGCGACCCCATACATCCACGAAATGGACAGGGGGGGCGGGTGTTTCCATCAGGGACCAGCGCTCGCCATCGTAATGCAAGATGGTTTGCTTGTCACCCACAGCAAAAATGTTATCGCGACTTGCTCCCCATACACCGTGCAGCGAATGGCCCTGGGGCCACGGATTGTCCCAGCACCAACCGTCGGAGAGGCATACCGATTGCCGATCGCCATACTCCGGAATAGGGGTGCTCGGGTCGGGGAGTTCGCCGTCACCGGATTGCGCGTGCGATGGGGACTCGCCGCGCTCATCGTCCAGGACGGTGATTTTGCCGTTATTGGCATCCGCTGCATCCCACAGCCCACACCCCGCCAGTGCAATGATCGCTGTGATAAGGCCGGATCGTAGCCACCACCCTGGTGTGCCTCGGCGGTGATCGTATCGTTGGGGTTTCTTGCTGCTCTGCATCTGAAATCTGTCCTTTATTTAAATAGACCTGCCTCAATATTTGAATCTGCCATGGGGCCAGAAACAATGCGAGATGAGATATGACCGCGACGAGCAGTTCGAATGCTCGTACCGGGATAAGAGAGTCGCCTGTGACGTATTTTACAAAATATGCATTACGACAAATCAAGACTGGCCAGTGTTACAGGAACCCCTGGCCAGTCTTGACCGGCTCATGGACAGCGTATGCCGATCGATGTGGTGACAATGTAGGGTTTGAACCTTCAGGCTAACCAGCCGGCATGATTGTTAGACATTGTCATTGTCAGACATTGTCAGATCATCATATTGGTTCGAAAGGAGAGGAGAGGAATTTCTATTTAGAGGCCGGGTAAACCGGATCAGGATGGCGAGCGGTGATTTTGTTGTTCGCGTAGCCAGCGTTCGACGACCCGCGGATAGAGCCGCCTATGCCCTCGAATCCGCCGGAGCAAGGGGCGGTGACGTTCGAGGAGGTCGTGCAGGAGCTGCTTGAGGTGTTTGTTATCGGGCTCGAGTGCGTAGCGCAAAAACGAAAAGTCGCGGCCGTTTTCGCGCAGCCATCTGAGCCAGTTAACCACCTCGGCCTCGGGCACTCCGGCCGCAACCAGGACTTCGCCGAGCAGATAAAACTCGTGGGCCAGCGAGGTGGCCAGAACTCCCGGATTGTCTGTATTCACAGTGGCTCGAATGCCCCGCTTCAGAAGGTTTTTTTCATCGAGAGTCAGTTTGTACACATGGTGATCGTCGAGCGTATTGATGGGCCCGATGAACCGATTGGACGACGGATTGACCTCGACCACCAATTCGTGCTCCTGGACCATCTCGGCCACTCGTTCTTGCACTTCGCGACAGACTGCCAGCCAGCGTTTTCTCTGCTTGTACATCGACACTGTGATGATTTTGTCGCCTTCGGTCCGGGCTTGTTCGTTGAACCAATAAAAGCCGAGCAAATGATAGGCGGCATTCGAGCCGATGTATTGATCGACTTCCTCGTAGACTTTGGTCTGGATATCGGCCCAGCGATAATGCTCGGCCCCGCCGCCCCGGGGCGGTTGAAGAACAAACCGGTCGTTGGCCAGTTTGGCGAGATCCGCGCTGTAGGGATCGAGCTGGCGAAGCCGCCATGAGTCATAGAGCGCGGGAATCGCCCAATCTCGGCCGAGTGGGTTGGGCTGGTTGGACACGTCCACCTGGCAGGAGCCGTAGATGGCCCGGCTCAGCTGCTGAATGCGGTCCTCGACTGCGAGTTCGCCGATGAGATCGTGACCCGGCCCGAGCAGATGATGAATCCACACCAGGGTGTCGAGCCACTCTTGTTTGGGCAGAACCGCCTGATAGCCGGCTTGCTCGGCCCATACTTCGGGGTCGAGGGCGAGTGCGATGCCGTGGCCGATGCGGTCGCCGGGCAGGGGTTTAAGAAAGTCGATCATCTCGTGAATGGCCCGCAGCCCGGACAAGAGATGGCGAAAATCTTCGCCCACGTGATAGGTCATGCCGAGTCGGCGATCGGCGATCTCGTCGAACAAGCCCCGATAGCGGCCGAACTCCTGGGTCGCAGTATCGCGGTGCCGGACCTCGATGGGATATTCGCGCAAAAAACGAAACGCCGGGGCAAACACCTCTGGCGGCGTGGTCAATTCGAGATTGGCCGCATCAATGCCGACGATAAACGGCACCACCGGGTGCGGAGTGGTCATCGTGCGATAAAATCGCAGCGCTTGCCGCCGAGTGTCCCGGCGCAGTTGCCCGTGTCGCAACGTCGGCAGACCGCACTGAGCACGCTGCTCGTGCGGCTGGCCATGGCCGGCCTTGATGAAATGCACGACGATGCCAAATTGCTCGAGCCGATCCGGCTTCGCCGCATACGACAGGATCCACGGCATGTAGTCGGCTTCGCTGATCGGCGGACTGAGCCGGCCCTCCACGCAGGCGAGCGCCTTGTTCTCGACCATGCGTTCGAAGCACATCGCTTTGGCCTCGGTTTCATCGACCACACCGCGTCGCTGGGGCGAGCGAAAGTAGTGATGAAAATAGCGCAGGCCGGTGGTCTTGCCGCTCTGCACTGACTGCCGCCAATGGTGGGTGTGATAGACCAGATAGCGGAAAAACCCCTGGTGCAAAAACTGCCAGATCGGATCCGGCTGTGGCCCGATGCCGTCGTCGCCGTCGCGCTCGCGCGATTGCCCGTTGCGCTCGCGCGATTGCTTTGATGAGCCGTCTCCATTGCGGGCGATCAAGACCTCTTGAACCCGAAAATGCACGACTTCGAGGGCGCGGATACGCAGGCGAATACCGTGGCGCCGGCGCGGCGATGGACCCGAGTAGCCGCGGATTTCATCCCGCCAGCGCTCGGCAAATGGATCGAGGATGGCCAGCAGCCAGGTGAGCTCGTCGCCGTATTGGCGACCCAGTGCGCTGGCCATCCATTGCTCCACCTCGGTCAAGGCGTCGCGCAGGTCCCTTCTGAGCTGGTCGTGGGCCTGTTCTGCGTCGAGGCGGTCACGGGCCCAGTACAGCGCATCGAGGCGATCGAAGAGGCTGAACGGCAGATTCAGCTCACCGGGTTTGCCCAGGTTGGCATGACAGAGTCCGATGGCCAGGATCCGCACGGCCGCACGGCCCAAACTCGACAGTCGATCACTCTCGCGCTCGCGGCCCTTTTCGGCTCCTTGTCTCGCCACTCTGGTGTCCAGGTCACTCATGACCTGGTCGGCCCACGACTCGTAACCCGACAGGACACTGGTCAGATGCAGATGGCCCTCGCTGATGCCTTTTTCGACTTCTGTGCGCAAGCCCTGATACATGGTGTGCAACTGGTCGAGCTTTTCGGGCAGTTTGAGCGCCAGACTGTGAGTGATCGAACCCCGCGCTGCCGCATCGGCATGGCAATACCGGATCATGTGCTGGACCGGAAAACGGGCTGCCAGTTCGTGAATTTCGACCATGAGGCCGGCGCGAATACACAGCTCGTTGCCGAGCCATTGAAAATACCGCTCGGCCAGTTTGCTCATGGCGCGAACCAGATTGTAGCCTTCGGGCGGATCGAGCGCCGGGACTGCCGGGTTGCCATGTCGCGGCATACTCGGCAGGTGAGAGCGCGGTATCGGCCTGCGCGCCGCGCGAATGATCTCTTCCAAGCTGTCGCGCGAGTAGGTGGGCAACTCGCGCATGAGCCAGGCCTCTTCCCGATCGGGATACGATGCGGACGGCGCAGCCCAGGGCTCGGGCAGACCAAGTCGATGGGTGTTTTCGACCCAACACAGAATCGGGCTGATAAAGCCCTGGATCTCGAGCGGGAGGTGGCTGGTCATTTTTTGCTTTTTGACGGATCATCGCTTCCATGTATTCCGCGGTAGAATTCCTCATCCGTGGATGTTCCGCTACGAGCAGTACTAGCGGCAATGCCGAGCCATTTGTGTGGCATCTCTAAAAAACCATCCAGGCGTTTGCTGATCATCTGCCAGAGATTCCTCGTCTGGTTATCCTCTACTGTTTTATACGTCTTGAAACGCCTGGCTACTGATTGTAGAGGCTTGAGTTGCTCCCATATGCTGTCTGCTTTTTTATCAGCGTCCCCGGCGATTGGCTCTGTACTCGCCGCTTGGGCCAGATAGTCCAACAATCCCTGGAATTTATCTTTTGGTGACTGGGGTCTGGCGGACGTCCCAGGGGATTTCTGGTAGTCTTCGAGTTGCTTCTGGAAGACTTTGAGAGCGTTATGAGCGCCCTGAATTTCTTCCTTCAAAACGTCGACTTGTTTGTTCGGGAATAATCGATCCCAGTCTGAATTATGGGAATTGTTGTCGACAAACTCGTCGAGTTCACGCAATAGCCACTTCAGAGTGGATACTTCGCCGTGGCAAAGAGGGGCGAACGGCTTTACAAACGGGCACCTGAACACCAATACCTGGGTCAGGTTGCTCTCCACCCAGGGGTCGGTATCGGCGTCCTGGCCATCTCCGCCGTCGCCGTTACCGCGATTCGTGCAATGCACAGACGGGTCTAAGCCACTGTTCCAGTATTTGGCCAGATCGAGGCACCACTTTTGTAGAGCCATCCTGGCATCTCGTGTGGGTGTATCGGCATTCTGGCTTTCCAAGTCTTTCCAGAAATGACTGATCAGATTTTCTCCGTGCATGCGTCGAACAAAGCAGCCCTTCCAATCTCGCCTGGTCACAGGCATGTCGCTCTCGGCTGCCTTGAGCCTGTACATGGGCTCGATGCGATACAGGCTGGTGTGAAAATCCTTGAGCCATGTACACAGAGCGGCGGCCAGGCTGGTCACAGCATCTTCGAGATCGGGTAACTGCCAGTCGTCCACATCAAGGGGGTCTTTGCCCTCCGGACTGTCCAGGGACGATGTGCTCACGATACGGCTATTCTTCAAATGCCGCCAGATGATGGCCTCGATGCGGGTTTTTCGTTGCCTCTCCGCATCGTTGGCGTCACCCTCGTTGCCCTTGTGTCCCCACAACTCTACGTCGACTTCGAGCACCTGGCCGAGCAGGCCGAGTCCGCGCCAAAAAGACACCGCGGCCCAGCCAGCTCCGCGGTAACACCACAGATCGAGAATTAGCTTGTGCCATAGTTCGTCTCGATCGACGGGACCATTTTGCTTTATCAACTTGACCATGTCGGAGACCTGCGAGGTGTTGAGAAGCATCATGCCTGTGGGCTTGTTCTTCTCTCTATCGATCCATGCCTCTCGCATGGCCCGCACCGGGCCGCTCCGCAAATTCCACCCGATCCCCGTTACTGGCGGGACTTCCTGGTATGGCCGATTACGAGCCACGAGCTGGGGCAAATAAAAGCCAACCCACAGATTGAGAAACCAGAGAAACCCCTCTTGCACCGAAAAATGATCGGTAGCAGCGCTTTTTTCGAGATCGGGCAGCACGATCTTCATGGCCGGACGGAAGACGCAGGCGGCCAACAGTGACAACATCTGGCTGCGCCGATCGGTGGTGCGATATCGCCAGTGATGAATGAGCTGGCGCCGCTTGTCGATGGGTCTTTTCAGCACTGCCATCAGGATTGCCTGGCGCAATCCGTCGGGAGTCCAGCTATACAGATCGTCCAGATTCAGGTCATACTCCTTCAATACGTCGCGATGGATATTGAGCAGGGCCCAGCTGGCCCGGTCGAAGATTTCGTTCCACGACAGTGCCTGACTCCGCGACACGGCCGGTTTTCCCTCTTTGAATACGTATTTGTCCACTCCGGCCGCTCGCATGGCGTCGATGATCTGGATCTGCCGGCGCAGCATGGCCGACTTGAGCGGCGCGCGAATCTCGGGCAGCAAAGGCCACTCAGACACGCCAAAAAACAGGCGAGATGCAGCGTACAGGAGGACCTTTATGGGTACTTCCGAAATTCTGCCATCACTGTCGCGCTCGCTGTACTCTGCATCCAGAGCTCTCTCGGACGCCTGGCTCAACTTGATGCGACTGCGCACGGGAAAGATTTTGCCCATGTACTGAACCGCCAGACTTTCGGCGATGGTGAGATTGGTCGAGGTCTCCTCGAGCTTTTCTTTCTCGACGGTGATCTTTCCACCCAGGGTCAGCTCATCTTCGAAATGAATGCGCAAAAGCTCCTCGGCGATGCGGCCGGTGAAGGTGAATACCGGAACCAGGCGGGGGTGTTGGAGGAATATGCGATACGTGTGCAGGGCCGATCGCAATGTGCCGGGGTGCATGTCGGCATCGTCGACCGGCAGAATGATGACCGATTCGCCCGAACAACCGGTCATCTCGTCGGCCAGGACATCGACAAATTGGCGCAGGCCGTCTTGCAGCCTGGCGACACTGCTGTGGCGGTCGAGGCGCTCGAGGCTGATCCCGCGCGGATCGGTTTCTGTTGGTCGCGGATTGTCGTCGATCGCCTGGAGATATTCGCTGACCTGCTGGAAGCATTCCTGGACCGGTGAAAACATGCGCCCGGCGCCGCGCCCTTGCTCTCGCAACTTTTTCTGCCGCGTGAGATCGTCTTCCAGGGCTGCGGCCAGAAACGCGTAGACAAACTCATCGCCCTTGTCGGTTGCGTTGAGCAGAACGGCGTCGAGAGAATACATTCTCTTGCTGTACTTGTCGAAGCGCTCGGGCATCAATTGGCGCCATCTCTGGCACTTTACCCAGTCGGCAAAGGTGCGCAACAAACTGCTCTTGCCCGAGCCATAGGTGCCAAACAGAGCCATGGCGAGCGATGACAGCTCGTCTCTGTTTGGCCTGGCCTGGAGCCATGGTTGTTGGTGAGGCTCGCCGCGTACCGTGGCCGGGTGACGCCGATACTCATCCGATTTCTCGCTCAGCACGTCGATCTGCTCGAAGACCAGGTGCAGCATGCGTCTGATCTCGTTGTGCCACAGACTCTCCTCGGACCGGAACGCATGGGATCCACGCGACCGGTTGAGATGCAACGTAATACGCTTCCTCTCGATCATGATTCCTCTCCACAACTGCCAGGCGAACAAACTCACCAAGTACCAAACGAACGACTCAACACTCTGAACGAGTATATATACTCGAGTCGCTCCGTACAAGGACGAGGCCAGGGCGGTTTTCTCGCGCCGCCGGATCGCCTATCGTTGCCCACTGGAGTTCATCGGTGACAATCAGCAAGTACACTGTCGCACGCTGGCGGGCCATCACTGCTGCCATGAGGCGGTTGGCCATGATCAGCGCTATATTTTTGCCCGCCGCTGTATTGCGTGTCATCTCGGTGCGAGACTCCGGGCTGCGGTTTATCGGTGCCGACCTCTTCGGTCTGGCGTCCGATGGTATATGGGCGATGGGATGCGGATTGCTCGCCATGGCCGTCGCCCGCTTGCACCGCGGCATCGGCGCTGCGGTCGGGGTGATCGCGGCGGTTTCATGCGTTGTGCTTCACTACGCCAACTACGAGTCCTTTCGCGCTCTGGGCGGACCACTCAACCTCAACCAGGTCCATCTTGCCGCCGATCGCACATTCTTCTGGGGCTCGGCAGTGCACCTTCACCGGCCCTTTCTCGCGGTATTCTTGCTGGCCTTGGCGGCCGGACTGGCACTGTGGGGAACCGGCGTCCGATGGTCGAAACGAGGCTTCACGGCAGGCCTTGCGGCCATCGTGTTATTGGCTGCTGTGGAGCTGTGGGGACCGTATCAACAGGCCGATGGGTGGCGGCGCCATCATGTTGTCCTCCTCCACTGGCGAAGCATTGTGCGACTGCACGAGCACCGCGACGACACACCTGGTTATTTTCCGGCCGATCGAAGTGGTCGTGCAATTGCCTCGATCCCCCGGCCCGGTCACAATGTCATCGTGCTGATCGCGGAGGGGGTATCGGGCAGGACCCTGGTTGCAGAGGGCTCGAACCGACCTCCCATCATGGCAAACCTGGCCGGTATTGCCGGGCGGGGACTCTATTACTCGAACTACATCAATCATCAGAGGGCGACCAATCGCGGTATGTACTCGCTATTATGCGGCGACCTGCCCAAACTGCTGTCTCACAGTCCCAAGATGAGCGAGCTGGCCGGCTGGGACATCGACGGTGTGCGCTGCTTGCCGGCCCTGCTCGACGAGCGCGGATATCGGACAGTGTACCTCCAGGCTGCACCGCTGCAGTTCATGAGCAAGGACCGTTTTTTGCCCAAAGCCGGTTTTGCCGAGGTACGCGGACGTGAATTCTTTTCGAAAAGCTACCGGTCATCGGCCTGGGGCATCGACGATCGCGCCTTTCTGCAGCAGAGTTTGGCCAAGGTGGACGAGCTGCGGGCCGGAAATCGGCCGTGGCTATTGACCCTTCTCACGGTTGGCACCCACCACCCCTACACAGTGCCGCACAGCCACAAGAGTCGCTATCGCCGCGGCAGCCAGGCGTGGGCGTTTGATTACCTCGACACCGCGATCGGCGAATTTGTCGCCGCCCTTGGGGACCGCGGTGTCCTTGCCGATACGTTGCTGCTCATCACCAGTGACGAGGCCGCGGGCGACCCGGCCAGACGTGGCAGTGATGTCAACGCTGCGGTTGCCCAGGCCTGGAGTCCCATGGTCGTGTTGACACCGGCGGGCGATAGCGGGCGTGTAGAGCAGGTATTCATGCATATTGACACGGCCATTTCGGTGCTCGACTATCTCGGCCTGGCCGACGATCGGTCGCCGCTCGGCGGACGCAGCATGTTCCGCCGCTATCGCGATCCCCGCAGCGCTGTCTTTGGCAACATTGTATTGC
This sequence comes from Pseudomonadota bacterium, assembly GCA_022360315.1. Classification (GTDB taxonomy): domain Bacteria; phylum Myxococcota_A; class Polyangia; order Haliangiales; family Haliangiaceae; genus JAKSDA01. Next base: position 9,451 of record JAKSDA010000316.1, on the reverse strand, counting down.
GCAAGATCGGCGCCCTGGAGCCAGATGGCAGCGTGAGTCTGTGCAGCGAGTCGTTCGACGCATGCCAGACGTATCGGGCTGGTGACGACGCCTTTGAATTCGGGCTGGGTGTCAAACCCGGCGTGCGGCGCGGGCTCGGCCCCGAGCGTATCGCGTGGCTTCGCCACATGGCTGCCCGCAGCCTGGCACACAAGGCCCGATCACCGGCCACCTCGGACCTTCAGCTCATCTCAGCCGGCGATCTGCCGGTTGCCTCACTGCCCAGCCCACGGGTGTTCGGCGGTCAGTTTCTCCGTCTGCAAGCCGGCGTCACTGTCGTGGTCGACATCGATATCGCAGTGCGCGGGACCAGGGCGGTTGCACTCAAACACTTCATGTGGTCGCCCAGGGGGGTCATTTTCGAGGATCGCAAACTCGTCCAGCCGGGCCAGGTCTTCCGCATGCACTACGCCTATCAGCCCAAAATCGAGCTGATCGGAGTGACTTGCAATCTGCAGGTTGTGCCCTCGCCAGCCGACTACCCGGGCGATACAGTTCTCGCCATCCGCCGCGCCGTGCTCGCGTTTGACCGCGACGCTGGCGACATGCCCGCGGGCGTCAAACGCCTGGATCACTGACGTTACCGCCTGGCGGTGGATACACCCGCAGCCAGCGGCCGAGCAATGTCCAGCCGGTGAACGCCCGGTCCACGCCGAGCGATATCATGCCGTGGCCGACCGGGAGTTCGGCCAGGCGACGGCAGTCAAAACGCGATGGATGAATGTGGCGGCGACTGTATCCATCGCGACGGGCGACCCATTCGAGAACCGTGCGCTCGATCAGAGGCAGGGTGGAAAAACGGCCGTAGTTGGGAGTGGACAGGACCAGCTGGCCGCCGACCGCCACGCGTCCGGCCAGGATGCGAGCCCAGGACTCGGGTTCATCGAGGTGCTCGATCACCTCTTTGGCCACTACGACGTCGAATGGCCGGCTGAATGCGCCACTGGATGGCAATTCGAGTGGACCGGGACATACCTCGAGTCGCTCGGCCATGGCCGGATAGCGGGCCCGACATTGCTCGATGGCGCGCGCATCGATGTCACAGCCGTGATACAGCGCGCGTGGCGGACCGCCCTCGACGACTGGATCGAGCCCGCAGCCCACGATCAGAACCCGCGGCGCCGGGCGGTGACGGCGCAGAACGCGGGCGATTCGCCAGTCGAGTTCGCCGTGGTAAAGCGACCAGGGCAAGCGGTTGCGGCGCTGGTGGTTGGCAAAATAGGGGGCCCGGGCCTCGCTCATGACTCACGCGGCAACGATTCGCCCTCGCCGATCGAATGGCCGCTTGCCCGGCCGGTGGCGCGCGCGACGATCAGATATTCCGACGCAGATCGACTGTCGCCGTCGGGCAACACACGATAGAGCTGCTCGATGACCTTCCACGACAGTTCGGTACTCGGCCCGCGCAGCACTGGCGCCACGATCCAGCGACCGGTCAGTTTCTTCACTGCCCAGCCCATCGCACTGGGCGGCAAGAACATCTCGAAGATCCACGACGTCGCCCGGGACACAATGGTGCGGATGTTAATGGCGTCGAAGCCCGCTTCGCGCAGGCGGTCACTCCACCAGCGGTCATCCTGCAAATGAATGTGTCGGAATACCCGGTCGAGTGCGTTTCCGTACGCGGTTGCCGCGCGGTGCAGGCCGACTCGGCCCAAAAGCTCGGCCAGGGCCAGGTGGCGGCTCCACTCCGGGGTCGGGACGATGAGGGCAAACGCGGCGCCGGGCCGGAGCGAGCGCCCGATATTGGCCAGTGCCTCGGGCAGATCGGGAACATGCTCGAGGCTGCAGTTGGCTACGGCGCTGCCAAAAAACCCGCGCGGCAGGGCCACGTGAGACACGTTGCCGCAGATCAGAGTGGAATACGAAGCTGTGGCCTGGGCGCGCTTGATCTCGACCGGATTGATGTCGATACCCCACACTTGCCTGTGGGGATAGGCTAGACCGGCAAAGAGACCGTCTCCGCAGCCGACGTCGAGAATTGGCTCGGCCAGATCGAGATGTCGCACAGCGGCCAGACGGACTGCTTCGCGGACCGCGAGCGCGACCGGCGAGAACCGGCAGTACGCAGAGAAATCATCGTATTCCATCGGCTCGCCAGCCATGGGGCAGGGACCATAGTCGCAGGCCCGGGGCTTTGCAAGCGCCGTCAGGGCTGGCCAGATCGGCAGCAGCGCGACCGACCTCGCGAGCAGTGGCGAGACCGCGGAGTTGTACCGGGGGTTGTACCGGGGTCGGGCATTGCCATGGGCCCCGCCGGGACGTCTGGCCGACTCGATCTGTACTTGACCGGGTCGGGCTTTTGCACCATACGATTGGGCGCTCTACAGAAGAAGTGATTCTATTGATCATGCCCGTGGAGTCATACCAGCCCGGACCCTTGCGGCCGGGACCGGAGTTTCTCATGTCGCATCGTCTTCATCTGTTCAAATCCAAGATCCATCGCGCCACAGTTACCCATGCCGACCTCGATTACGAGGGCAGTGTCACGATCAGCGGCGAGCTCATGGATGCCGCCGAACTGCTCGAACACGAGCAAGTGCACATCTGGAACGTCACTCGGGGGACCCGACTCGTGACCTATGCTCTGCGCGGCGACAATGACTGCGGTATCGTGTGCATCAACGGTGCTGCGGCTCATCTGGCCCAGCCCGGCGATCTGGTCATCCTGGCCAGTTTTGCCGAAGTAGACGCCAGGTGCGCTGCTGGCTGGCAGCCCGTGGTCGTGCTGGTCGACGAGAAAAACCGCATCGTCGACTCGCATATGCGCGAAGTGGCCGGCCCCAAACGCCGGGTTGATGCAGCGTAACTCGGCTGGCTCTTGCGAATTCCGAACCCGAATCGGGTTGGGCGGCTCGCGACAAGGCAACCGGGTTGGCGAAATCGACCAGGTCAGGTCAACGACAAGGCAAAATGGCTGGCGAAATCGAGCTCGGCAGCGCGCGACAAGGCAAAATGGCTGGCGAAATCGACCACGGCAGCTCGCGACAAGGCAACCGGGCTGGCGAAGCCGAGTTGGGGAGCTGCCGACAAGGGTAACGGGTTGGCGAAATCGACCGTGGCAGGTGCCCGACAAGGCAAACCGGTTGTCGAGGCGCAGACAGAGTGAATTCGAACAGGGCAAACCGGTTGTTTGAGGCGCAGATCGCACAGATGTCAGCGGCGACGTCGCATACTATCCTCCATGCCCCGACTTGCATGGATGACCGATATCCACCTCAACTTTCTCGACGACGCCGGTCTGTGCACGTTCACCCTGGCTGTTGAACGATCGGGCGCCGATGCGGTCCTGATCGGAGGCGACATTGCCGAGGCTGCCAGCCTGACATCGATCTTGACCTTTCTGTCGTCTCGCCTCGATCGCCCTATCTACTTTGTCCTGGGCAATCACGACTACTATCATGGCGCCATCGACGAGGTGCAAGCGCACGTGCGCGCGCTCAGTGCCAGTGACCGATGGTTGCGTTGGCTTCCCGCAGTGGGGGTCGTCGAGCTCAGCTCAAACGCTGCCCTGATCGGCCACGGCGGTTGGGGCGACGGCCGTCTCGGCAATCTGTCGACCACTCCAGTGCAACTCAATGACTTCCTGCTCATTCGGGATCTGGTCGGCACCAAGGAGCATGGCGATGAGCAAATCGCCCGATTCGGCGACCTGGCAGCCCACCACGTTCGAGACGTCTTGACCCGGGCTGCTGCTCTGTATCGTCACGTCGTTCTGCTGACACATGTTCCACCATATCGCGAAGCCTGCTGGCACGAGGGCACCATTTCCGATGACGACTGGCTGCCGTTTTTCACCTGCAAAGCCGTTGGTGACGCCATAAACGACGTGATGGCCGGTCATCCAATGTGTCAGCTCACCGTTCTATGTGGCCACACCCACAGCGGAGGAATCGCTCGGATTGCGCCCAACATCCTGGTCAAGACCGGAGCGGCCACCTACGGTGAGCCCGAGATCCAGGAGGTTTTGGACCTGGCCTGATCGCCAATCAGGCCAGACATGTCCTCCAGGGCAGGCGAGACACATTGACAACAGTGCGGGTGGCGCCAAGGGGTTGCCATTTCGGCCCAGCCCCGGCACCTGACAGGGCGGTGGAAGAGGTTGGTCATCGACACGAACGTTCGCGCTCGTAGTATCATCGAGTTCGACCGTTCCATGACGTCTGCTCAGGGCAATCGGCCGGCCGTGATCCAGCTGCTCTTCCTCGCGGCCAGTCCGCCAGACATGATACGTGTCAGCATCGGCGAAGAGCAGCAAGCGATGCAGAAGGAACTCGCTGGATCACCCATCGAGTTCATCGCCAGGCCGGCCGTTCGGCGCAACGATCTCGCCGATCTCGCACTCGACAACCGCGGTCCTGTCATGATTCATTTCAGCGGGCATTGCAATATCGATGGCAGTCTCGTTTTGGCCGACGACGACGCCAGAGGTGGCTCGACGAGATCGATGGATGGGCTGCTCTGGACGATCTGACCAGCGAGGGGGTTGTCGTCAGGGCAAAAGGCGACGGTCGCATGGGGTTCTTGCATCTGGTGTTTCTCGAATTCGCGGTGGCGCGGGCACTGCTTTGCAATCTGCACCCCGACTCTACCTCGCTGCTGCAGCAACAGATCGAATCCCCCTTGGCGAGCGATTCGCTGCCGTCCTTTGCGGTGATCGAGGAGCTGGCGATCCAGGGAGCGAAGTTTGCCAGAAGGATTTACTTTATCGACGACGGGCGATGAAGCTGATTGGCTTGGCGCCAGCCAGGCCCAGTTGTCACTCCTCCCGTTTCTGCCAGCGCAGACGGGACAGATTGGCAACTTTGCTCAAGCACAGAAAGCTATTCGATTTCAGCTCGTTACATGGCGCCGGTGAGTGCAATGCGCGTCAAGTTGTTGGAGATAGCTCTATTCAAGTGTTAGCTGCGTTGCTTTTTAGTGTGGGCGACGGACAATCTTGGCTCGGATCGCAAGGCAGTAAAAAATGCGTTCACACGCTGCTTCTGTCTTGCTTGCTTTGCCACACCGCCGCCATTTACGCGACGTCGGCTAAAGCCCAATGACCCTCGTGGTGGAAAAGCCAAACATGTTTTCCTTCCAGTTCGACAATAACAACATCACCGTTGAAGAAGCACTCTCGATATTTGCCCAGGTGTTCATTGATGAAGTTCATAAGGTCTGAGGCATCCAAGAGGAATGCGCCGTTTCCCTTGCCGTACGAGGCCTCAGTGATAATGAGCAGCTGTCCTTTCAAACCCATCTTGTCCAACGCGGACGTCTTGGCTATTTCGACATCATCCAACTCCTCCCAGTCGGGTAGGTGAGCCCATTCAACGGTGGATATCGCAGCTGCGAGTGCATCTGGTGTCATAGCTGTCAACCGGCTGCCGAGCAGCGACATCGTTCTTTCCATTGCGTCGGTGATGGTGATGGTGATGGTGGATGTATCTTTAGGTGTCACCGGAACGTTTCCTTGCCTTCTATAAAGATTTTCTCGACGACACGATGCCGTTTTCCATCAAAGACGCGCACGGTTACATGAGGGCCTTCATTCATATGTGGATGTCCCTCAAGATTGAATTCGATCCTTTTCTGATCGTCGGGGCTCTTCCACCAGTTGGGCTTGTACTCCGTAAAGTTGTCGAGTGAGCCACCGGCGTGTCTTTCTGCGGCCGCAAGCAGTTCATCTTCTGAACGAACCAGTTTCCTCGACACGGTTTGGCCTGCAGAATTCTTGACCGTTCGTTCGCCTTGCCCAGCCTCTTGGTTTTGACTGGAGCTTCCTTTGCTGACCTTACTCCCGCCAGAGCCAACGCCCGTCATCGCGCTGACTCCGATGTCGACAGGGCCAGTTGTCGCGATACTTCCAGGGACCAACCGCGGGCCACCCGCAATCGCTTGACCGCTTTCGGTAACCATCGCTGGAGACCAGCCGACTGCCGGGGGCTGAATCTTGATGGAGTTGGCGACCTTGAGGCCTTTGTCGACGTTACCGCGAACACCCAATAGGGTGAGGGCCGCCGCCGCGATGCTCACGAGCATTCGTAGAAACTCTCTACTGGCATCGGCTAGCTGTTCCGCATCCCCCTGAGCTGTCCAAGCTAAAGTCAGCCATGAGTCGCCGTGCTTGAGTGCCTCTATTCCAGCATCCACCGCAAACGAGGCGCCAAACGCAGCCAATCCGAGCTGGATCACAACCGCGGCGAGTTGACCCACTCCAGTGGGAGTAGCAGCCAAAAATGCAGATGCAGACTCAGCCAGAATAAAGGCTGCGGTGATCCCGATGATCTCGGGCAAATGGTCTTTGATGGCTTCGGCGTACTCACCCGCAACTGCATCAATATGCTGCGGAGATTCCGTAACGCTCTGGACAAGATCTTCGATATGCCCGAGAACTCGTTTGACCTTGGCGTAGCCGCCATTGGTCAAAGAACCATCGGGAACTATGCTTTCCAGGGAACGGGCATATGCCGGGCTCACCAGCCAGATTCGACGACCAGCTTCTAGCTGGATATTGTTGACGCCGCCGCCAAAGATGCCTGGATCCTGAAATGTGCCCTTGATACCGGCTCGGTTCTTGTCTCGATTGACGGCCAAGAGTACGTTTTCGTAGTAACGAAGATCATGGCCGTCTCGCACCGAAGCAGAGAACTCCCGCCGGGCGAGTGCCTCTACTGTATCGCCGGATTTGATCTGGTAGAGCTTGGAGCTGGGCTCGGGCAGATCCGTGTTGACCCGGAAATGCTGAACGTAGCCTCTGACTATCGTATCCGGCAGATGGGCGCTGACATACCACCACGTGGGTGCGTCGGGGTGTTGACCGCTGACAAAGACTCTGGTTGCCGGAGGCAATGGTTGTGCGGTCAATGGCTGGCCAAATAGCTCGGCAGGACCAGTGCGAATATTGGAGCCATCGTCGTTGTCGATAAAGCCAGGCTTGTTGACGGCAGGTTGGGGTGAATCGATTGACGCCGATGCTGACAACCCTGGCGCATAGGCACGCTCGTAATCCTGGTCGTCGTTGTCTATCGAGCAGAAACCATACGCTGCCAGAAGGTGGGGATCGTTGTTCCAATCATATTCGTCGTCCGACCCTTTGGATGAACTCCGCTGCACAGGTCGTGATGGGTCAGACGACGGGACGCTGGGACTCTTCTGTCCGGAGCCCCCATACCTCGCCTGCACAGCCGCCCGTTTGCCTGGGCTGGCTACTCGCTGCGGATGCTGATCTGGCTTTCTATCTCGTGGCCCACGAGGACCACCTTTTCGTCCCCGACCCATTCCGAGACGAAGGTAGAGTAGTCCATTGGTATATTCAAGGTGGCTCAGCGAATTGTCAGTGAGATCTACGTCGTTAGCTGTGGCAGGAGAGTGGTCTTCTGTGAATCTGCTGAAATTATAGCTTTTTTGTATGAGATCCTTCTGCCGGGCGGTGTGCGGTTGTCGGATGCCTCGTTCGTCGTGGGGTCGCCTGCATACTGAGATCGTTGAGGTTCAGAAACCGCGGGCGGAGTTGGCAGCTGAGTGGGCCGAGCGTATGAATCGCTCGGTAGGCAGAAAATGGGCCTAAGGTTGCGGTGGAGAGGTCAAAGTCATTCCTCAGCATCGAGCGAAGGGTGTCCCCCGTTGCATACATGGGCATCACCCGAATCCCCTGTGACGAGCCTACGAGCGGCTCCGCGGCGAGGGCTATCCCTGGATCGCTGAGATGTGCCGAAGGGTAGGTGTTGGAACCCACGTTCCGGCGGCTTGAGGCCAGGGGTGTGCTGCCGAGGGCGGAGCGCGTCGAACTGGTGCAGGGACGAAGTGTGTGGGTGCTGCGAGAGAACGAGTTGGACGCGATCGCGCAGGCTTTTGAGTGGTGGAAGGCCCAACGTTCTAACGGCCAGCAGAGCTGATCCGGAACAGACGGTGAGGCTTTGCGTCAAGGACATGCACCGCATCTTGGGTGGCGGTGCGACTTGGCTCCGCCATGGCGGCGATTGCTGACCTGCCGGGACATAGGCGTCCACAGTGCCCGGTCCAGTACGCGCTCAGCCACGAGCAGCATTGTTGACCGCCACACAGAGACAAGTCTTGGTGCTGCGAGGTATGTTCTCACGCGCCATCGTGAGGTGCTTGAGTCGTGGCCCCCATCAAAATCCTCTTTCTCGCAGCCGAGCCGAGTGACCAGGGCCGGATTGAGTTCGATCGCCAATTTCGCGACATTGAAACGAGACTGCGTGCGTCCGAGTATCGGGAGTCGATCGCTACGGTTCAGGCCGTCCCACTCAGGCCGAGCGATCTCCAGGAAGCGCTCCTGCGCTACAACCCGACTGTCGTGCATTTCTCCGGGCACGGCGCCAGCGATGAAATCTCACTCGTCGACGGGCAGGGCACCACGCGCCCGGTGAGCACTGCGGCGCTGGCCGAAGTATTCCGCGTGCTCGCCGATGACATCCGGCTGGTGTTCATGAGCTCGGGTTTTTCGGCCGCTCAGGCTGGTGCGATCGCTGAACACATCGATTTCGTCATCGGCATGGGTCGCCGGGTTACTCCCGAAGCTGCTGCGAGATTCGCATCGTCGTTCTACCTGGCCATTGGATTCGGAAAATCGGTCCGCAACGCCTTCGGCATGGCAAGGGCCGCCCTCATGCTTGAGGGAACTCCCGGAGACGTCGAGCCGGTACTCATGGTCAGGCAAGGAGCGGATCCCGACGCCGTTCTCGTTGGCCCCCAGGGGGCCGAGAAAATCGCCGCTTCCTACGAGGGACTGGTGCAAGAGCAATCACCCCCGGAGCCCTTTGTCACGCTGCCCTCAAGTCTGCTGCGCGATCTTGAGCCACTGCGCGCCAGGCTCCATCAAGGGCACAACGCGGTGTTGCCGATCGTGGGTTCCGAGCTTTCATCGCCAAACCTGCCATCGTGGTCCGGGTTCCTCAAGCAACTCGCCACCGCCGCTCCCCCCTACCTGGCCGGGGAGCTGCGCGAGCTACTCGCGAGAGATCAGTACGACACCGTGGCAGAACTTCTGGAAGCAGAACCTACTATCGGCCGTCTGGGCATCGCCATGCACATCCAAAGGACCTATCAGCGTCCGGCGGATGGGCCGCCCGAGGTCCACCGTCTCGTCGCGGCGTTGCCCGTGACGCACTTTGCCACCACAAGCTACGATCCCTGGCTCAAACAGGCCGTGAGTCGGCACCATCCAGCACCACGGATCTTTTCCCCGTCGGATCCCGGGGCGTTCAGCTATATCGACCAGCACTCACCACCGATGGTGCTCATGGTCCATGGAGGGGCAGGGGGAAGGGGCAGGGGGACGGTGGAAACTTGTCAACTTGCTTGCTGAGGAATGCCAAAGGCACACGACGGGGCGTCGGAACGGACCTTCCCGTGGGGGAAAGGCCCAGGAACACGCAGCGACATTGACTACGTAGCACCTCCATCC
>JAKSDA010000533.1 GCA_022360315.1 Pseudomonadota bacterium | reverse complement strand
CCGAGCATGCTAACCGAGGCCAGCAAAGAGTTTTTGAAAATGCTGGTCAGCATTGCCATAGCGGCCCTGGCCATCCTGGGGATCCGTGGCAACGTGGGCAAAGGGCTGAAGATCGCCGATGCCATCAAGATTCAGCCGCCAAAAGTCGGTTGGTCTCCAGCGATGGTCAATCCTGAAGGTGTTGTTGTTCCTGGCGGCCCTGTATTCACCCCGGGCAGTATCGCAACGACTGGTCCAGTCGATATTGGCATCAGTGCAATGACCGGGGTTGGCTCGGCCGGGAGCAAGATCAAACCCGGCGAATCGAAAGCCAACACCAAGACTGGTGAAGAATGTCCAAATGCGACGAAGGAAGCATCTGGATCAGGACCACCTGGAAGTCTCGGTGCGATGCGCCGCCTTCAGTACGAGGTCAACCCGAAGCATGGATCTGTTGCTCGGGGCAATGCATCTGCTGCCCCCAAGAATGGCCAGGCGGCCCTCGATTACTCGATTCCTATTGGCGGCAACAGCACTCGACGAGTAGGTATTGACTATGCAACCGGTGAATTCGTGGTTTTTCCCGAACATTTGCCAGGCCGATTCCACGGCTACGTGGTTCCTTGGGACAAACTGACTCAGAGGATGCAGAGCGCACTGAGGAAGGCTGGGATGGCCGATAAAAAGGGCAGAATCCTAACGGACTGATCATGCAATACGAAGAACTAGCACCGATTGAACGTAGCGACGCAGCCGCCGAACTTGCATCCAACGATTGGGAGCGAGTCTCGGTTGCCTTGTTGAGGCTTTCCCTTCATGACCCAGATCCAGAGTGGTTGGAAGATACTGTGCTACCCTATACTCGACATGAACACTATTGGGTTCGAGGTGTAGCGGCCATGTGTCTGGGTCACGTCGCTCGGATTCACGGTCGGCTCAATTTAAAAAAATGCCTTCCTGCGATTCGCGAGCTGCTCGATAATGACGAGACGAAAGGCAAAGCAGAGGACGCTCTGGAAGACATAGAGATGTTCATTGGTGGTACGGACGAGGAAAAGGACAGAGCCACCCAAGAATAACCTCATGACTGGAGTATGGGCAAACTAGCCTTGTCCCTGGTTCGAGCCTGGCGCTCAAGGACAGAATGAAGTGGGTGCTGTAGGCATTCGAGCGCTTGGATAACAGAAAGCGAGCGCGTGAAAACGACCGATAGATGCCAGACAAACGGGATGAAGGATGAAATGACGACAAGCAGAGGCGTGGTTCCCGATTCCGTTCCCTGAATCGCTATAGGACGGGAATCGGTATCGTGGAGTAGACGACCCTGTTACAGTTTACGAGTTGTAACGTTGTAGGTCAGGATGGACGTCTTGTGGCGAGATGGAGGCCGGCGTCGGTCTCGAGAACGCGTCCAGCTGCAACGAGAGTTGCGATGGCTTGGCCCAAGGTGGCGTTGCGGATACGGCAGGTGTCGCGTAGTTGACGACGGGTCATGGGAGTGGAGGCGTTGTTGAGGGCTTGTTCGATTCGTTGCTCAGCGGAAATCTTGGTGGATGGTTGTTCCGGGGTGGGAGCTGCTGCGGTTGGATGAAGGCGTAGTGCCAATGAAACGTCGTCTTGGCAGAGCTCAAGGGCATAGTTGCGAGCAACTCGTGGAGCTTTGGGTCTTGCAAATCGACAGAGACAAGGCAACCTCCTGGGACACTTGAGTATGACCAAACGCGTTTGGGAGACTCTCTGCGATGGTCAAAAAGCCCGCAAAAAATGCCCCGTGCCCCTGTGGAAGCGGCAAAAAGTACAAGCTCTGCTGTCTACCCGCGCAGCAAGCCGCT
>JAKSDA010000266.1 GCA_022360315.1 Pseudomonadota bacterium | reverse complement strand
GTGAGTCGAGGACCGCCACTCTGGCGGAGCGTCCGCCCAAGACCCGACCGTGCCGCCGGCTCGGCTCCACTCATCGCCAGGAGCGCTGCACTGCAAATTGACCCATCGCCGCCCAACCCGTCACCACTCAAAGTGACTGGAACTGTGAAAAATCAGCCTCACCCATCACCGAGACCGTACAAACTTTCGCCGAATTTCTCCTCAAATGCTGAATTCTGCTGTTCTCGGCCAATCACACTGCACAGAAAGGGCTCAAATGGCCGAATTTTCGCGTAATATCAGCACATTAAGGATTCCGGGACGGGAACTAGTCTAGTCGGTCGATTTGCGCCGATGCACCGCTACCCAGCCCCACACCGGACGGACTTGACCCCGCAGCTCGATGTCGTCCCACAGAAACTCGCGCAGAAGGACCAGATCGAAAAGCGGCGCGAGTTCGGCGGTGAGCTCGTGGGCATAGACTCGCGGCGGTCCATCGGGTGGATCCCACGGATCATTGGCATTGCCAGTGAGAGCGATGTACCAGCTGTTGGGTCTGGTAATGCGCTGCAGGGTCCGCAAAAAGGCGTCGAGATCGACGCGCCGCAAACAGTGGTACGCCCCCCGGTCAAAGACCAGCGCAAACGGCTCGGCATTGGGATAGTCAAGCAGATCGGCGACCCGAAACGACGCCTCGACTCCAGCATTCTCGGCATTGACCTGGGCTTTTTCGATGGCCTTGGGGGCGAGATCGACACCGGTGACGTCGAACCCTCGCTCGGCCAAGTAAATGGCGTCCGATCCGGTGCCGCAGCCGATGTCGATGGCGCGGCCCGCAACCGACTGCGGTGTGATGGAAAATTCGTCGAGCACTCGCTCGAGCTCTCGGGACGGTCGCCCGCTGTCCCAAGGGGTGTCTCCGCTACAGTAACGCTCGTTCCAATCTCGAAACTTCTCGACCATGGTGTCCTCGTCCTCGAACTGCTGGTTGTCGCTACAGGCCGCGAGCTCGCTTGCGCGTGCCCTTCAAACCGCCAAAACGGGCACTGGCAAGTACCTCGTAGTCGGTAACATCGATATTCATCACGGCTACGTTGTCCGCATGCCAGAGGGGAATGATCGGAAGATCCCGGGCCAGAATGGCCTGCACTTCGGCATACGCAGCCATGCGCTGCCGACGGTCAAACGTGGTGCGACCCAGCGCAACCAACTCGTCGATGCGCGCATTGCGGTAACGCCAGCGATTGTGGGTGTGGGGGTGCTCCTCGCTGGGAATGCGAACCGAATGGAAATATGTATACAGATAATCGGCCTCGGTGATCGGCGCCGAGTCCATGCTGGCGAGCTGATAGTTGCCCTTCTTGATGTCGGTGAAAAACGTGCCGAACTCGAAAGAGCGGACCTCGACCGCAATTCCGATCTCGCCCAGCTGGGCCGCGATCACCCGCGCGATGGCCAGGCGAAACTGATGGGTGCTGGTCTTGTAGGTCAGCCGCAGTCGCGGCTGGCCGCCAGGGCCATCGGGATCGCGGTAACCAGCGCGATCGAGAAGTTCCCTGGCTCGATCGGGATCATAACCGTAGCGCGGTACATCGCCCTCGTACGCCCAATGCAGCGGCGGCACCATGCCGGTGGCCAGTGCCGCCCGGCCGGCAAACTTCGCCGCGATGATGCGCTCCCGGTCAATGGCATGGGCGATGGCGCGGCGAACCCGCACATCGCTGAGCACCGGATCCTCGTTGTGCATCATGAGATAGCTCAACACCACACCGGGACCGCTGTCCACGCGCACCCGTGCGCGCTGGCCGATGGCCTCGAGAAGATCGGGCCTGATGCCGTTTTGCGTCATGTCCGCGGCACCGCCGACCAGCATGATGGCACGGGCGTTGGCATCGGCCACTGTGCGAGCCTCGATCCTGGGCATGACCGCAGGTTCGCCGTCATGGTGCGGGTTGCGCTCGAGCAGCACCCTGTGCTCGGAATCGAACTCGACCACGCGATAGGCCCCCGCGCCGATAATCTCACCGCGCTCCCGATCGGCACGGGCCGAAATGATCCCGTAGTCGAGATCGGAGAAAAGGGTGGCAATGGGCTTGGTCAGATAAAATCGAGCCCGCTCTTCGTCCACTGCCTCGACCCGTTCGATGCGATCGCCAAAGCCGCGGCGATGCATGCTGCCGACCGCAGGGTCGAGAGTCGACATGAACGTGTACACCACGTCGCGCGACGTCACCCGGGTCCCATCCGAGAATCGCAACCCCGGACGCAACGTGGCGTCCCAGGTGAGCTCGCCGGTCTGCTCGAGCGACTCGGCCAGAGCCGGTCTGGGCTCCAGCGCTGGCTGCTCGATGGTCATCAGGCCTGGAATGACCAGACGCGACAGCCTGACCTCGTGGCTGGTCAGGGTAAAACGCGGGTCGATACTGCGAATCTTGCCCTCCATCAGGACAACCAGCGTATCGTCGGGCGTCCGGCGGGGTCGCAGCTCGCATCCGGCATTTGGAACGATCCCCCCGGCCATCATTGCAGCTGCGACAAGCGCCCGAACTGCGAACCGATCGCACATGGTACGCTGATGGCAGCTTGACGTCACGCGCTGTACTAGCATTCCTCGGGCTGGGCTTGGCCGGTGTAGTTCTCTGTATGTGCTCCAGTATCGCTCCACCAGGCGCACAGTCGCAAGCCCAGACCTTGTCGCCGACGCAGTCACCCGCCGACGGGGAGCTCGACAGCGAGCCCACAAATCCCCCGCCCGGCGCCGACGTCACACAGCGAGACGGCTGGCTGGCCGATACCATCGCCCGCGCCATGGCCGGGCGCCCGGCCCTTCACAACAGCCGTATCGGCATCTACATCGAGGATCTGACGAGCGGCCGGGTGGTTTATCAGCGCGACGCAAACGGCCGCTACAGCGTCGCCTCGTGTGCCAAGCTGATCACCGCGGCCGCGTCACTTCGCATCCTTGGGCCAGATTTTCGCCCACGCAGCGAGGTACTGGCCAACGCGGTCAGCGCGAGCGGAGCTGTGCTCGGCGATCTTTATCTGCGCGGTCGCGCAGATCCCGACCTCGATGTCGCCGATGTGGCCAGACTGGCCGACCAGCTGGTCCACGCCGGAATCACCCGGGTCAGCGGTCGGCTGGTCGTGGATGATACCTACTTCGACGACCAGATGCTGCCGCGCCACTTCGACGAGCAACCCGACGAGCAGGCTTGGTTCCGCGCCCCGGTCAGTGCACTGTCGCCAGCATTCAGCTCGTTTTGGGTGATCGTGCGCCCGGCCCGGGCCGGCCAGGGGCTGGCCTTCGTCGCCATCGATCCCCCGGGTGCATACGCCCGTATCGAAAACAACCAGCTGGTCACCCAGCCGAGCGGCCGAAATCGGATACGCCTGGACATCGGGATCAAACGCGGTCGCCTCGCGCTGAGCCTGTCGGGCCAGCTGCGCAGTGATTCGGGTGTGCGCCGCTTTCGCCGGCGGGTGCCCGATCCGCGTGTGTTTGCCGGCTCGCTCTTCGCCGCGGCCCTGGCCGAGCGCGGCATCGAGATCGGGAAAACATCCATCGGGCGCGGCAGGGCGCCCGATACGGCGTCTCCTCTGGCCTGGATCGACGGCGCGCCGGTGGCCATCTCGGTTCGCCACCTGGGCAAACGCTCGAACAATTTTGTCGCCGAAATGCTGCTCAAGACCATCGGGGCCGAAACTCGCCAAGACCCGGGTCCGGCCGGTTGGACCGACGGCCTGACCGCGGTGCGCCAATTCCTCGACAGCGAAGTCGGACTGGTGCCGGGGAGCTATCGCTACGGCAATGGTTCGGGCCTTTTCGACGCCACGGAGTTTTCACCGATGCAGCTGGCCAGGGTGCTCGCCACCGCGTACAAGAGCCCCCGCCACGGACCTGACTTCATCGCCTCGCTGGCCATTGCCGGGGTCGACGGCACCTTGCACCATCGGATGCGGAACACGCCGGCGCGCGGGCTGGTCCGCGCCAAGTCTGGCACACTGGCCACGGTGTCTGCGCTGAGCGGCTACGCTGCGCTCGACGGCCGGACTGCGCTGGCCTTTGTCATTATCATCAACGGCCTACCGGGCCAGGGCAAGGCCGGGCGCACGGCCAGGAAACAGGCACGTGACCTACAGGACCGCATCGCGGACGCCTTGATCGGCTACCTTTCCAGTGCCCGCCCGGCCGCCGGTAACGGACGATCGATCGAATAAGTCAGCCGCCCGGCCGCTCCCGCCGTCCCGGCTCCGCTGCGCATTCCTTGCCGGGACGTCCGACCGACCTTGAAACCGTGTTCGCGGCCGTGCTACGAATGCCGCGCGAAATCATCCAATCAACCACATTCGAACGTCCATACAGGAATTCGAAGGAGTTAGACATGGCAGAACTCAAGGGCAGCAAGACACACCAGAATCTCAAAGACGCATTCGCCGGCGAGTCACAGGCCAACCGCCGCTATCTGTATTTTGCCAAGCGGGCCGATGTCGAGGGATATCCCGATGTCGCCGGTCTGTTCCGCGACACGGCCGAGGGCGAGACCGGCCACGCTCACGGTCATCTCGATTATCTCAAAGTCGTCGGCGATCCGGCCACCGACGAGCCCATTGGCGACACCGCCGCCAACCTCAAGGCGTCGGTGGCCGGCGAGACATACGAGTATACCGAGATGTATCCCGGCTTTGCCAAGACAGCGCGCGAAGAGGGCTTCGACGAGATCGCCGAGTGGTTCGAGACCCTGGCCCGGGCCGAGCGCAGTCATGCCGGCCGGTTCCAAAAAGCGCTCGACGGCCTGCCGAGCTGACATCGCAAGCCGACATCGCGATCGTCTGATCAGTCGCCGGTCAGCCAGGTGCCGGCCACTCCGCTCTCCCCACAGGCCGCAGTTCGTGCATGGCTCAGCTGCGCGTAGATTGTGGTTAAAAGGAGTTGCCAGAGTGGCCGGCTGTTTTACATCTAGACCATGAGGCTAATCACTCGCGCCGATATCAAAGGACCGGCTCTGTACCGGGGTTTCCGCGACGATTTTCGCAAGCGCATCATCGACCTCAAAAAACCCCGGCGCATCAGTGTCGGCGATCGGGTCACTCTGGTCTTCGAAAACCGCCACACTCTGACCTTTCAGATCGAGGAGATGTTGCGCGCCGAATCGATCACTGAAGATGACAAGATCCGCGACGAGATCGACATCTACAATGCGCTCATGCCGACCGACGATTCGCTGTCGGCGACATTGTTTCTCGAGGTGCCGGCTGATGCGAACCCGCGCAGCGAGCTCGACCGGCTGATCGGACTGGACGAGCACGTGATTCTGCATATCGGCGAGCACGCCATACGCGCAGCATTCGAGCCCGGCCGCTCCACCGACGAGCGCATCTCAGCAGTGCAGTACACGCGCTATCCAATCGGCTCTGCCGCCAAACAAGCCCTGCTCACAGAAGGTACTGCGGTCGCGGTCGAAATCGACCACCCCAACTATCGACACCGGACCCCGTGCAGCGAGGCCACCCGGGCATCGCTGGCAGCTGACTATCGATGAACACGAAGTGCTGCTTGCCCGCCGTTGTGGCGACCATTTGCGGATCACTCGCCGCATCGGCATGCAAACGTCCGCCGCCGATCAGCCAGTCCGCGCTGGCGGTCGAGTTCGAATGCAACGAACGCAGAGCCGCCTACATACTGAGAGGAGGCTTTACCGGGTACGAAGTCGGTGTGGCGATCGATTGTGATAAGAGCGGCCCGCGGGTCTACACCTGGCAACTCGCAGCGGAAAACGATACCAGAGCAACCCGCGAGCACTCCCTGAGTCCCGGTGAATTCGACCGGATTTGGCAAGCGATCGAATCAACCGGGTGGCGTAACCTGGGTGATTGCAACAATCCGCACGCCGAGGAAGGCGATCCTACGTACAAAATTGGCATCAAGGACCACAGCATCGCCAATTCCATGGCTTGTTCCGGGAAAGCTCTTCCTTTTCCCTACAACCGTCTGGTCGACGAACTCGATCTTGTATCTGCCAAATACAGCCGATGAATCGGGCCGCGTGTGATCACGTGTCTCCTTCCAACGCGATTGTGTGACCAAGTGCGACCTGCCATCTAAAAACCGACAGCCGACGCGACCTGGGTGTGATATACCCGCAGTAGTGGCAACTGATGTGTCTCAGCAGCCGGTTTCCCGGTACTTCACCGTTGCAGAGGCAAACTCGCACATTGCCGAACTGCAGGAGCTTTTCGGCCGTGTGATGCAGTTGAGAAGCCAGCTTAAAGTTTTGTACCAGGAGCTCGATGAAGCTGGTTTCGCTCCCCGAGACAACTCCGAGCATGAGCTCTCGGAGATGCCTCCCCCTATAGCGCGCCTGCACTCGGTATTCCTCGGCCTGGCCGACACCCTGCAGGAACAGATCGAGGCCATCATGGAGATAGGGTGTGTGATCAAGGATATCGAAACCGGTCTGGTCGACTGGCCGTCACGCCATGAAGGTCGCGATATCTGGCTGTGTTGGAAATACGGGGAGCTGGAAGTAGAGTTCTGGCATGAGCTCACGACCGGATTTGCCGGCCGCCGTCCAGTGAGTGACCTGGGCACCGAACACAGCTGAGCGAACATCAGAATCACCAACCATAGGCACCTCTGGCAACACCCTGGCCGGGTGTGGGAGCAGTCCAACCCGACTCTCATCGAGACCCAACTGGACCCAAACCCTCATCATGCAGCTCCACAATCGCGACTTGACTTCGGTCCCCATGTTCCCACTGCCCGATGTGGTCCTCCTGCCCGGCACGTTGCTGCCACTTCACATTTTCGAGCCGCGCTATCGAGAAATGACTCGCGATGTGCTGGCCGGCCCCCGTCTCATCGCCCTCGCCCGTCTGCACGACGATTACAGCGCGGATGATTTCGGTCGTCCGGCGGTATATTCGACAATCGGCGTCGGTCACGTACTGGCCTCCAACGAGCTGGATGACGGCCGATACAATATTCTGGTCCGCGGTCTGGTACGCGCGTGGGTGGCCGAAGAGTTGCCACCGGACCGATCGTATCGGCTGGTTCGCGCCACAGTCATCCCGGACCGTCAGGAGGGTGATCCGGCGATCCTTCGCGCTGCCCATCAGCAGCTCATCGGTCTGTGCGACCAGCTGTCCACGGCCATGAGCGATGGCGGAGAACAGCTGCGCCAGCTCGCGCGCACCGCGGAAGAAGCGGGAAGCTGCGCCGATCTGGTGTTTTCGGCCATTGTCTCCGACGCCGACGAACGGCAGGTCTTGCTCGAAACACAGTCCCCGCTGGAGCGCCTGGAGCAAGCGATGCAACAGGTGACTCACCTGCTCACTCGCCTCGGCGGCACGACCGAGTTGCCGAACTGAAGGGACGGCATCAACTCTCGATTGCCGAGACGTAAATCGCCAGATCCCAGCCGATGACAGTAAAAAACGATAGGCGCTCTACCCATCGCCACACGGTAACGTTGCCCGCGCGTTTGACAGTCGGTGAAGAAACCCATGAGGTCGCGATTCTCGACCTCTCGGTGGGTGGCGCGCACCTGGCATTTGGCCAGCGCTTGACCATGGGTCAGAGCGTGCAAATACTGTTTGAAGTCCCCGAGCACAGTCACTCGCAAAGTCATTTGATCGACGTACAGGCCACGGTGCGTTGGAGCAATCGCGAACATATGGGCATTCAGTTTGAGGGCCTGGAGCCGCGTCAAGTATGGGTAATGAACAAATTTTTCGACTCCCTCGACAGCGGTCGCGACGACTGAGCGCCGGTCCCAAAGCCCACTCGATTGCACTCGCCATTATCGCACCTGTCATTGCCCTTGGTTCGCTACCAACCCGGGCTGCTTACGCCCAGGCGCCATCGCGATCGAATTCGATCGCCGAGTTCGGCCAGGTCATTCCCCTGCAACGCCCCGGGCGCCTTGCCTTGCGGCGAATTGCCCAGGTGGTTGCGCCCGAGACGGTGGCCATTGTCGACCTTCGGCCCGACTCGGCGCTCGGCCGGGCCGATAAAACCGGTCGGGTCGCCTCGCCCGCTGCCACGAGGCGCGCTTTTGTCGCCGACCTGTCTGCCGCACGAGGCCTTCGCATCATTGCCGAAGCCGAGCTATCGGCTGCTCTTGCCGGGATCACGCCGCAGTCTGCTCCCGGGCACGAACAGGCCGCCCGACATGCAGTGACCCGGGCCCGGGCGGCATTCGAGCAAAGCGACTGTTCTCGGACCGTGCCGGCCGCAGACCGGGCGATCGACGCGCTCGCTGCGAGCCAGGCAGCGGGCGCCGATGTGGCCGGCGAGCTGCGCCAGGTCTACGGGTACGTTCTTTTATGCGCCCACCAACGACTCGACGTCGACCGTGCGGTGCGGGTTGTCACGCGGGTCGAGCGAGTGGGCGGAACGGGCCCACCGCCCGGCGTCAGCGAACTCATCTGGACCCGATATCCGGCCCTTGATGCCACGACCAATGCACACCTGGTCGAACTCACCATCGCCACCCAGCCGGGCGGAGCGACCGTGTGGCTCGATCACCAGAATCTCGGCCCTGCGCCGGTCACCGTGCTTGCCAGCGAGGGCGAGCACCTCGTCGCAGCAGCCCTGTCCGAGGGCACGGGCAGCACGGCAAAACGGCTCGTGGTCCAACGCGGCGACGGATATGACGGAGACCGGCAAACCGTCACCCTGGCCATCGCCATCTCGGCTCGACCCGATCGCTGGGCCGATGTCGCTGCCACGGTCGCCGCGTGGCGCAGCGGATCGAATCCTGCCGACTCGGAAGAGAGCGGCCATCTGGCCGGAAAGCCGGCTGGACAGTCGATCGGTCGTCTGATGGCTCGTATCGGCGTCCGCATCGCGCTATTGCTATCAGGGGTCGATCAAGTCGAGATATGGGCCCTGGGACCGGGCGAAAAACGCGCCCGACGCATTGGCACCGAGACCATGGGACGAGCGCGAGTCATCGCGAGCAAGATCCGCTCCCGGGTTCGCCGCTGGGAGCTCACCGGGCCCGATCCCGGCGTCGAACTACTGCGCGAGGACCTCTCGGGCACCTTTCGCACAACCAACCGCGCAGCTACATCAGGTCCCAGGTGGTGGGTTTATGCCGTCATCATTGGCGCGGCCGCAACCGGTGTCACGCTGATCATGGCCAACTATCTGGCCGACGATCGACAGCGTATCGAACTCGACGTGCCCTGATCCGAGAATACCATGAAGCCTTCATCATTCGATCACAAGCGGGCACTCCTGGCGGCGGCATTCATGGCCAGCGCGGTCTGCCTGTCTGGTTCCACCCTGGCCGCTCCGCCGGTGACCTCGGTCACCGAGTCTCGACCAGCCACCTCTGCTGCCGATTCCGCGCCGGTCTTGCGCGAGGCTCCGCCTTCTTTTCGTCCGGCCAACCAACCAGACAGCCCGTCTAGCCGGTTTGCAGGACATCTCGAGGTGCGCGGCGAGCCCGGTCTCGAAGCTCTGCAGGCCCGTATCGCGGCGCGGGCGCCGCATACACTGGCGCGGATTCGCCTTGACCTGGACGGGCTGCCCAGCCCGGACAAGGTCGAGATCCGTCTGGTCAAGCGGGCCGAGGATCTCACTCGCGTTGCGCCACACGGTCGCGGCGCGCCCGAGTGGGCCAGCGGTGTCGCCTATCCCGACCTCGGCATCGTGGCGGTCGCGACCCGGCGCGGTCCGCAACCCATTTCGGTGCCCAACGTGGTCGATCACGAGTTGGCCCACCTGGTGCTGGGTGCAGCTCTACGCGGGCGAGCACCGCGCTGGCTCGACGAGGGATTCGCCTTCCTGCACGCCTCGGACTCATCCGTCGAGCGGGTCCAGCTGTTGACCGGGATGGTCTGGTTTGGTGGTATCACGCCGCTCGATGAGCTGAGCCAGGCGTTCCGCGGCGACCAGTCGCAAGTCGATCGGGCTTATGCACAGAGCTACGATTTTGTGGCATTCCTGGCCCGAAGAGGCCGTTATCCCGACCGTCACGACGACGGCAATCGCTGGACCTTTCGGCGCTTTCTGGCCGAAATTGCGGCCGGCCACAGCGTGTACAAAGCCGCCCACATCGCCTATGGAACCGGCTTAAACGACCTATTCGAGGAATGGCGGCGCGATCTGCGCAACCGCTATCTGCTCATGCCGGCCGGTTTGTTTGGGCTCGGGGTCTGGGTTGTGGCCGCGCTGCTTCTCATGATCGGCTTTGCGCGGCGGCGCGCGCTCAACCGGCGCACACTGGCCCGCTGGGACCGGGAAGAACAAGAACGCCTCGCCGCAGCCAGACTGGCGGCGGGGCTCGATGGCAATGACCGTCTCCATTGAGCTGCAGCAGACGGTCTGGTGAACAATGCGGGCCAGGTCTGGCTATTCTTCCTCGACCGCGATGTCGGCTCCCAGCCCGCGCAAGGTGGCAGCAAAGCCGGGAAATGATGTGGCCACGCATTCGGCGCCGTCGACTCTGACCGGACCCTCGGCGGCCAGGCCGGCCACTGCTGCGCTCATGCCCAAACGGTGATCGCCGCTGGCGTGGATGCGGGCGCTGGAAAATGGCTTGCCGGCCAGTCCGTACACCGAAAATCCGTCCTCGCGTTCCTCCACCTCGACACCGAGCGCGCGCAACATGGCACACGTGGTGGCAATGCGATCCGACTCCTTGACCCGCAGCTCGGCCGCATCGCGAATCTCGGTGACACCCTCGCCGCGGGCAGCGACCACGGCGAGGATGGGCAACTCGTCGATGGCCCGTACAATCGTGTCGCCAGCGACCACAACGCCGGAAAGTGCATCCCCCGCGCCCCGACTGAGCGACAGATTGGCAGTCGGCTCGCCGCCGTCCAGCGACATGGCCTCGCGCTCGATCAAGCCGCCCATGCCGGCAAGAATGTCGAGAAATCCGGTCCGCGTCGGATTGATACACACGTTGCCCACGGTAACTCGCTCGACTCCAGCGATCAGTGCAGCACACAAGACAAACGCCGCCTGCGAGGGATCCGCCGGTACGACGATGCGATCGCAGGCAAGACGACGCTCCCAGCCCACTGTATCCAGTTCGATGATGCCGCCGGGATGTACGGTCACCGGCGCCCCCATGTGGGCAAGCATTCGCTCGGTATGATCGCGACTCGGCCCGGGCTCGCGCACCCGGGTCGTGCCGTCGGCGTACAGGCCGGCCAGTAATACGGCGCTCTTGACCTGGGCCGAGGCCATGGGCATGGCATAGTCGATGGCGCGAAGCCGACTGCGCCTAGCCGCAACCGACAGCGGCGGATATACCTCATCCGATCGCTCGCCCGATGAGCCGGAAATCGACGCACCCATGTCGGCCAGCGGATCGATCACCCGGCGCATGGGCCGACCAGACAGGGACGCGTCGCCAAACAACGTCGTGGCAAATGTCTGCCCGGCCAAAAGGCCACACAAAAGCCGCATCGTGGTCCCGGAATTTCCGCAGTCGATGTCTCCGCCCGGCGCCTGCAAACCGTCGACTCCAGTGCCTCTGATCAGTAGCTCGCCGACCGGTCGATGGCCGGCCGTGCCGGAGTGGCGGCTCGAAATCTGCTGGGTGGCTGTATCGTCACGGCCGGCCACCGACTCGATCGACACGCCCATCGCAGCCATGGCACGGGCGCTTTTTTGGTTGTCACCCCCCGAGCCAATACCGGTTACTCGAACCTCACCGTGGACCAGGCCGCCCAGCAAAAGGGCCCGATGAGCAATGGATTTGTCGCCGGGAACCTCGGCATACCCCGAAAGTGGCCCGGCAACAGGCTGTACCGTGAACGATGTCATCAGTTCGACCTCTTTTTCTACTGCTGCTCGGTGGCAGCGGCGGTGCAATCAGCGCCACACAGACGATCCAAAAAACCGGCCGCACGTTTCATCAGGCGAGCCAATCGGCTCGGTCCAATGACCAGAACGGCCCGGACCTCGCCATCTCGGCGGCGTATATCGATGGTGTGCACCGTGAAGTGCAGCAGATGCCGGCGCACCCACGGATGGCCGGCAATGCGGTTGCGCATCTTCTCCGCAGCACCGGCCAGAGGACTGACTCCATCGGCTGTTTCGGCGCGAAAAGCGGCCACCACCGCGAGATCATCGGCCACGTCACCCCATACCGCAACGCCGGTGGGAACCCGATCCAGACCGAGCCGAGCGGCCAGGGCGACCCGGGCATCGAAGTCGAGCCGGGCGGCAATGCGCAGCGACGCGCCCGAAGCCGCCGCTGGCATGATTCGCGCCCGCTGAGCCAGAAGCTCGCGATCGTCGCTCAGTGCAGACCCGCCGCTCCGCGCGACTGCCTGCACTCGATCGACCAGCTCGCGCGGTCCGATCACCCATACTGAACCGGCCTCTGCCAGGTGCCCGACTGGCCGGCCACGGGTCCTGACCAATTCGAGCGAATCGACCTCGGGACCGGCCAGAATGGTAAGTGCTGATGCCCGATCGGTGCCGACGTGGTAGGCACAGAAAAGAACCGTATCGGCGTGGCGAAAGAGCTCGACGTCGACTGCGCGAAAGCCGCTCGAGGCGTCGGCCACCGACTCTTCCCCGGGCAAATCGCCGCCGATAGAACGGTCCGACAGGGTTGCTAGACGCGTGAACACCGGGCCGACCACCTGATTGTGGCGCAGCCGCGCCATGTCGATTTCGACCACCAGATCGGCTCCTGCCGGCGCCATGGCCATGAGCGCGTCACCCGCAGTCGAAGCCCGCACCGGCACCGGAATGACCTGCGGTGTCTGACTCTGGTTGGTCGACGTACCGCTGCAGGCGGCGACAAAACAGCCGAGCAGACAGCCGATCGACTTGTCGGTCGCCACGCCGATCCGGCCGCCACGCCGGCTGTCCAGCAACTCTGCCCAAACATGCTCCGGCGACCGCGAAGCTGTCGGCCCGCGCGCGGTCACGTTGCATCCTTTCCAGCCAGACCGCCGGTCGATGATCCCAGCACGTCGCCCAGCGTGCGGATCGCTCGCTCGGTTTGCTCGGCAGTGCCCACGGAGATGCGCAAGCACGTGGGCAATCCCCACGCTGCCATGGGTCGCACGATCACACCCTCGCGCAAGAGCTCTTCGTGGGTCGCCACAGCGTCGCGACCGACGTCGAAAAGAACGAAATTACCCAGCGAGGGATAGCTTTTCAGGCCGAGCGATCCGGCACAGTCGCGCAGTGCAGCAATGCTCGATCGCGCGGCCTGGCGCGATCGGCTCACGTGCTCTTGATCGTCCAGAGCGGCCAGAGCCGCGACCTGGGCCACGCTACTCACGTTAAATGGCCGCCGGACCCGGTTGATCAGATCGACCACCCGCCGATCGCCAATGCCGTAGCCGACCCGCAGACCAGATAAACCGTAGATCTTCGAAAATGTCCGCAGCGTGAAGATGCGCGGCATGTCCCGGCTGCGCACAGCTTGCGATTGCGGATACTCGACCTCGCCGAGCTCGTGGGCGTAGGTGGCGTACTCGTGATAGGCCTCGTCCACGACCAGAAGGGCCTGTTCGGGCAAGGCGTCCACAATGCGTTCGAAATCGCGAGTATTGACGTAGGCCCCGGTCGGATTATTCGGATTGGCCAGAAATACGACCTTAGTGCGAGAACTCATCGAGGCGATGAGTGCATCGGCATCACAGGCGAGCTGATCGGTCACCTCGGCCTGCACAAATGGGACATTGTGCGCCATGGCAGCGAGGCGATAGCTGATGAACGCATAGCGGTGAGTCAGCACTTCGTCCACTCCGGGCCGACACAGGGCCTGGACGATCATATGGATGATCTCGTTCGAACCGGCGCCGACGATGACCTCGTCGAGCTCTATCTCGAGCCGATCGGCCAGAGCGCTGCGCAATCGGAACGCTCCGCCATCGGGATACCAGTGAGCGCTCTCGATCGCCTTTTTGGCGGCCTTCACTGCAC
This sequence comes from Pseudomonadota bacterium, assembly GCA_022360315.1. GTDB lineage: Bacteria > Myxococcota_A > Polyangia > Haliangiales > Haliangiaceae > JAKSDA01. The sequence continues at coordinate 4,089 of JAKSDA010000266.1, read as the reverse complement.
GGGGAGACGGCCCCATCGGGTTCTCGTTGGAAGCGATTTTGATCGCGCTTTCGATGCCGAGTTCGCGCTCGACCTCTTCGATCGGCTTGCCCGGCTGATAGACCGGCAGATCGTGGATGTACTGGGGGGCCAGGGTCTCGAAAAAACGACTGCTCATGATGGATTCGCCTCGGATCGACGATGGGTTGGTAACCGTGGGCGTCGCGATGACGTACCAGGAACGTATCGCCCGAATCGATTGTTATCACAAGAGTACGGCGCTCGATGGAGCGAGGAACATGCGACTGACTGGTTGTAAAACCCAGGTTTCCGAGGGCCAGATCGATCTCGAGCGATACACTTTACTATACTCGTCAGTGACGGGAACCGGCCAACTTGGATCGGCCTCGTAACACTGGGACCATCCCCAACGTCTACACAGTAACATGTTGAAAAAACAGCTTTCTATTGCTATCCCGGCCGCTTTGGCGACGCTGCTCGTCCCAGCCCTGGCCTTTGCAGCCGGCGATGCCGCCGGGCCCTGCAACGAGGAAAGTTTTCTCGATAAAGGCTGGCTATGGCTGTATATCGCCGCCTTTGGCAACGGCCTGCTCACCTCTCTGACACCTTGCGTCTACCCGATGATTCCGATCACCGTGGCGGTATTTGGCGCCCGTGAGGAAGGCGTCGGCCGGCTCAGAGCCTTTGGCCTGGCCACCAGCTACGTGTTCGGCATGGGAGCCATGTACTCGATACTGGGCGTTGTGGTCACATTGCTCGGCCAGCAGTTTGGCACCTTCTTGAGCAATCCCTGGGTTGTCGTACCGCTGGTCATTCTCTTTGCTCTTCTGGCTGCGTCCATGTTTGGCGCATTCGAGCTCAATCTGCCCGGCCCACTGCAGAACCGGTTCAATCAAATCGGTGGCAAGGGTTATGGCGGCGCGTTTGGCATGGGCCTGGTCGGTGGCTTTGTCGCAGCGCCGTGCACCGGTCCATTCTTGGCTCTGATCCTGGGCCCGGTCATGGAGACTCAGAATGTTTTTGCCGGGGCCACCATGCTCTTTACCTATGCCCTCGGCATCGGCGTCTTGTTCTGGCTCATCGCAGTATTTGCCGTGGCCCTGCCCAAGAGCGGGCAGTGGATGGAGTGGATCAAGAGTTTCGGCGGCATCGCACTCATCGCCGTGGCTGTGTATTTCTTGCGACCGATCGTTCCGGCCATTGCCGAGCTGACTGATCCCGGCCTCACCTTCCTGTTGTCGTCGATCGGCGTCGCCCTCATCGGCCTGGCCGTGGGCGCCGTTCACCTGTCGTTTCACGACGACTGGTCGGTCAAGATCCGCAAGGCATTGGGTGTGCTGTTGGTGGTCATGGGATCCACAGGCGTGATCAACTGGGCGCTCACTCCCGACCAGCATTTGCCGTGGCAGTACGAAGAGGAGCCGGCATTCGCTCAGGCCAAGGCCGAGGGCAAGGGTGTGATGATCGATGTGGCTGCCGACTGGTGCCTGCCGTGCAAGGAGCTCGAGCACACATTCGCCGACCCCGAGGTGTATCAGGCCATCGTCGACAACTTCGTCCCGGTCAAGTACGACGTCACCAAGGGCACCGATCTCGATGAGCAACGGCAGGAAAAATGGCACGCCGACACGCTGCCTGCAGTGATCTTCATCGACGCCGAAGGAAACGAAATCGCCCGGGTTCGCGAGTACCTGCCACCCGACAAATTCCTCGAAGTCGTCCGCCCAGCGGCCGAAAAGCTGCACACAAAGCTCACCAGCGGGGAGCCCTGCCCCAAATAAACCACCTCGGTCCCCCTTCTCGACGATCTGATCCCACTCAGCAATGGCACCCTGAGCCCACCTGCCCCTGGCACCCAAACGCAGTCCTGCGGTCGCTTATCGCAAATTGAGTACCAGCCGAAAATTGACCAGCGCAGCCCCCTGCACGCTGCGATAGTGGGTACTCTCGTCATTGGCTGCACCGCCCTCTCCGCTTTTGAACATGTACGCAGATTGCACTGGAATGCGAATTCCGATCGACATCAAGCGGTTCAAGCGGTAGCCCAGCCCGAGATGGCCCTGGGCCAGAAATCCCTTATCGGTGATCTCGCTGTTGTCCAGCGGCGGCATGACCTGTTGTCCGGTCCCCACGCCAAAACCAACTGCCAGGCCCACTTCGCCATACACGGGGGAATAGCGATCGCTGCCGGTAACTCTGCCGTCCGCGTCGATCGTGCCGCCGCGGGTCTTTTGGCCGACGTCGAATTGAATATCGAGGCCTGTCATGAACTGGGTCCAGGTTCCGGCAAGACCCGTGGAATCCTGATACTGAGTGTGCTCGACCCAGGCGTCGATGAAGAGGACTTCGACGCCGACGAGAGCGCCATAGGCGACTCCCTTGGCCCCTCTGTGAAACGCGTCGTTCGAATGGTAACCGCCGATCCCGTCTCCGCTTGCAAGTCCGCCATGGGCCTCGGCATAGAGGGAGAGCAGGTCGGCTTGGGCCGATGCGGGCAAAAGACAGGCAAGTAGACCCGCAGCGGCAATCATTGCTCTATAGCGTCGTCCTGTAGTCACAAGAGCGCCATGGTACCCCAACGCTGCCGGGCCGAGCATGGCCGGGATCACGCCAATGAGTGAGTAAATGGGCTCCTCGACCTCAGTTCAGAACGACGAGTTCGGCGCCGTCCCTGCCGCAAAAAAGCGCCGTGTACTCGTATCGGCCTCGACAACGCGGGCAGATTTTGGCCTCTGCCACGGAATCCTCGGCAGCAGCGCCAGCCGGCCGGCCCGGCGGAGAATGCGAAGCAGAGCCCTCGCGCAGCGAAGCGGCCGGGCGCCGGGCCATTCGATCGGTGTCATGAATGTGGTCACAGGCTGTATCGTGAAGCGCCAGGGGAACCAGATCACTGCCATCGTGAGGGCAGTAGCTCACACTGTTTTCAAAGGCGCGATGACAGTTCGGGCAAACCCGGCCAGACTGGCGTCTCTCGCGCAGGTGATCGAGCATCTGCGCGGCAGGGACGAGCCGGGTTGCATCGTAGGGACAGAATTGCAGTCCCACATCGAACTCACGGCGGCAAGCGGGACATGCCATGGGGTCTGCGACCAGCGTTTTGGTCCTTTCGCCAGACGAAACGGCCGAAACGCCGACCATTCGATCGGCCGCACCGGTGTCGCCCCTTCCCGGGCGTCCCGGCACAGAAGTCGTCGCAGTGTTGTTGCGGCGCGGCGCGATCGGCTGGCCGGTCCTACCCGTTTGCCCCGCGCTCTGACGCTGGCGCAAAATAACAACGCACGCCACCAGACAGGCCATGATCACCAGAAACAGCGTGAGCAAGCCGAGCAGCACATGGCGAACATCGGCTGATATCGCTATATCCGTCCCTGCCAGGCAAGCCAAGATGACTGAATGCGTCTCGACCACGATGCAAAATCAGCAACAGTAGATTATACCACGGCGGACTAAACCGACAGTGATCACAGGAAAACGCGCCCTTCCAGGCTAGCATTTGGCGAAACGGGAAACCAACCGGATCGAAACCCGGTGTGCTACCTTGTCCGGGCCGGGCCAGACATCGTCATCGGTGCACGCCGTCCCTCCCACCACCGCACATTGCGCGGCGCAGCAATCGCGGTCGCACTGAGCGCGGTAACCCTCCTGGTCGGGTATTTTATCTACCTGCGGGTGGTGTCCTACACCGAGCCCTCAGTCGATATCGACTGCGCTGGCGGTACCACCTGGACGAGGCCGGAATCCCCGGCCACCAGCTGATCGAGATCGCAACAGTGCTGCGCGGGATGCAGCGTTCGTCCGGGTCGGCCCCGGATTATGAAACCTTCGTTCGATAACAAGCCGCGCTCGATATCGGGGTGGCGGCACCGTGGTCGTCTGGCGCCGCTTTTCGCGCGGTGACCCGCTCGCTGAGTTTCGTGTCCGAGCTGCGCGGTCCCGGTGGCGACCGTCGGTTCATGGGACGCAGCTTTGCCCTGCCCGGGGCCGGTGACGAAGGCGACAGCGCGGCCGCTGCCATCACCGTTTTGTTTGTGCACGCCGACTCGGTGATCCCCTTTGCCAGTATCGGCTGGCCGGGCCTGGTCGGCGTGG
>JAKSDA010000465.1 GCA_022360315.1 Pseudomonadota bacterium | reverse complement strand
TGGCATCGCGATTGGCTTCGGTCATGGTCCGGATCTGCGTCGGCGGCGCGGTAAACGACGGCAGCGACGGGTTGCTGATATCGATGTCGACGAGACCGATGCCACATTCCTGGCGCACCCGGCCAGCCTCGCGAGGCCGTCCCCCGCAATGCAGCCAGGCCGTGCAACTGCCGAGCGTTGGATGGCCGGCGAAACGCATCTCGTGCAATGGCGTGAATATTCGCACCCGATAGTCCGCCCGGGGATCTTCGGGGGGCAGCAGAAACGTGGTTTCGGCGAGGTTGGTCCAGGCCGCGAAGCTCTGCATCGCCTGGGCGCTCAGGCTATCGGCATCGACGACCACCGCCAGCGCATTGCCGAGTGTCGGTAGCGGCGTAAATACGTCCACTTGCAGAAATCGGCGGCCCGGCATCAGCGACTGCTCCGCGGGCTGAACTCGAGCGCGTAATAAATGCGCGGATCATCCGCTTCCGCGTCCGCCTGGCCGATGACTCGCGTGTCGAACCCGTGTTGCGCGGCCAGATCGACGGTGGCGGGTAAATCGGGATAGTTCGCCTTGACCATGTAAACCGCGCCGCCGGCGCGCAGGTGGCTGGCACTGCCCTCGAACAGCGCCCGGTGGGCCTTGAATTCAGTATCCCACTGCGCCGCGGCCATTTCGTCGGCGGCCACCTTGTTGCGCCCGGGCAGATTGGCGAGGATCAAATCGAAGGTTTCGCTGCGCGATATACAGGAAAACATGTGCCCATTGCGCACTTCGACGCGGTCCTGCAGCCCGAGTCGGGCGACGTTTTCACGCGCATTGTAGGCCGCCGCGCCGGCAATGTCCGTGGCGACGACGCGCGCCGCGCCGTTGTGCGCGGCCCAGACCGCAAGCGCTCCGGTGCCGGTGCCGAGGTCGAGCAGGTGACAACCGGCATCCAGCGCCAGCAATTCGACCAGCAGGCGCGTATCGGAACGTGGCGGAAACACGCCCGGCATGATCAACAGTTCGGTGCCGGCGAAGTCCAGCGTGCGCCCCGCCGCGGGCCCGGCTTTCCAG
>JAKSDA010000331.1 GCA_022360315.1 Pseudomonadota bacterium | reverse complement strand
TCGCGATTCAGTTCCACAGCACCCACGCCAAGGACATGCTGATCGCATTTGTGGATGTTCCCAACACCGGCGCCGACTACCTGTTCGAGAGTGATCTTTTTAATCCCGACCCATCGGGCACTGGCAGCGCGCTGTCGCCGGTGTACGCACAAGAACTCCTCGATGTAATCAACAACTTCGGACTCAACCAGCCCGGGGTTACCCTGGTGGGCGGTCACGGGTCGTACGCGCCCCTAACCCAGCTCGAAGCGTACCTGAACCCGTAGCAGCGTCTCGTCGCTTGGTCGCAGGCCTACCAGAGAGCCACAAGAACGTCATGATTCGGTGGCCAACATTCCCTCTGGCATTGAGCACGCAGGTCACACTTTTCAGGTCGCCGACATCCGCAGCCGTTGTGTTGTCGGCTTGGCCGCCGCCAAGTCGATGGCGGGGTCGAAAGCGTCTTGGGGTCGGTGCCAGCGTGCAAAGCAACAAACATGGCGCCAGGTGCATTGTAAGATGCACAGCGCCATTGGCAGATGATGATGCTGCCTGATGAGCACAGTGCTCAGATAGCTGAGTATTGAGCTTCCCGAGAGGCGACGATGTGCTAGGGCCGCGACCTTGCGAGATTATACCCTTCCTCCAAGACCACGCGATTGGAAGAAAAGCGACAGGACTCGCAACAAGCCATCCTCTGTTTCAGTTGTCGCGCCGATGATGTCGCCAGCGTATGACTGTTGGCGATACCATCGGCAGCGCGCAGCGCAGCAAAGTCGCTGTCGATCAGCGCCGCCAGTGCTTGGATGAACGACCGTACGTCCGGCTCTGTGAGAGGCTCTCCTGGGCAACCGGGTCGCCTACTCGGCATCTCCGCAGCGGGGTTGCTACCCCGCTGGATCCATTTTTATGCCTTTGCCGGAGTCCAGCGAGGTGCACTCGACCGAGACCGCTACGTGCCACACAGGTATGCGGCATGGCCCCCGCGTGTGCTGATCGTGATTCCAATGGATTGGACACGAGTCGGCGCTGGCACGAGGCTTGAATTTCGATCGACTCGCATGCCATCCAGTCACGAATCGATTTCCACGTACGCACTGTCGGTGCCAACACCACGTTCACACTCAGGGCGAGCTCGCGCGCCCCGACAAAGAAACCACATCGTCGCGACCGCCCCGGTGGCCTTTCCAGGCAACAGCACTTCACTGGTCGATCTCGCCCGCTGGCGCGCCGCCCGCGATGCTGGTCGGCTCGCGTTCGCCTTCCTCGATGACAATGCGCCGGACGGTATCCGCGAGAAGATGACCTACGCCCGCCTCGATCGCGAGGCCCGCGCGATTGCAACTCTGCTCCGCCAGAGAGGCGCCCGACCTGGCGATCACGTGCTTATCCTGTATCCGCCGGGCCTGGACTATATCGCGGCGTTCTTCGGCTGCCTCTACGGCGGCTTGGTCGCGGTTCCGGCGTATCCCCCCGATCCCAGGAGACTGGCCAAGACCCTGCCCCGTCTACAGGCCATCGCCGATGACTGCGAGGCCCGCTTCGCGCTGTCCACGCCGCAAATCGGCACGCTCCTCCGAGCCGTGTCCGCGGTCGATATCTGTCGCAAGCTCCCGGTCGTCGGCGCCTCGCTGGGGCGCCTGGCCGCGCGCTGGCAGATGCCGGAGGTACGCATCCGCGGCGTTCGCCATATGAGCCCCCAGAACCTGTCACAGCGCATGGCTGACCGGTTTCGCCCTGTGCACATCGACATGGAGACGCTGGCGTTTCTGCAATACACCTCCGGCTCGACTGGTACACCCAAAGGTGTGATGGTGACGCATGGCAATCTGCTGTTTAACCAGGAGATGATCAAGCGCGCCACTTCTAGCGAACGAGATACGTGCATCGTCGGCTGGGCGCCGCTGTACCACGATATGGGCATCATCGGAAACGTACTGCACGCCCTGTACCTGGGAATTCCCAGCTACCTCATGTCTCCCATGGCGTTCCTGCAGAAACCGGTGCGCTGGCTCAAAGCCATCGCAGAACGCGGCGGCACCTTCAGCGGCGGCCCCAACTTCGCGTACGACCTGTGCGTCAAGAAGATCACCGACGAGGAAGCACAAGGACTGGACCTCTCGCGCTGGGAGTTTGCTTTCACCGGCTCGGAGCCGGTGCGTGCGTCCACCATCGAAGCGTTCAGCGCGCGCTTCGCTCGCCACAGCTTTCGCCGGCAGGCATTCTATCCCTGCTACGGCATGGCCGACGCCACTCTCCTTGTGTCGGCAGGCGCACGCAACCGCCTCTCGACCAAGCTCACTGTCAGCAAAAGCGCCCTCAAGCGCAACCGGGCCGCGCCCGCTGGCGATGACGGGGATGCGACCACCCTCGTGAGCTCCGGGGAGGCGTGCTTCCTGACCGCGATCGCGATCGTCAACCCGGCGACCGGGACGCGGGTCGCTCCTGGTGAAATCGGTGAGATCTGGGTGACCGGACCGCACGTCGCTCGCGGCTACTGGAACCGGCCCGAGCAGACCCGGGCCGCCTACAACGCCTCTCTGCCCGACGATGACCGGGCGTTCCTGCGCACCGGAGATCTTGGCTTCATGCACGCCGGCGAGCTGTTCGTGACCGGCCGTATCAAGGACGTCATCATCATCCGTGGTCGCAATCTCTACGCCCACGACATCGAGGCCGCCATCCAGGCCCGACGCGATCAAGCACCAGAACTCCGGCCTGGGTGTGGCATCGCCATCGGCGTGAACACAGACGCCGGCGAGGCGCTGGTGGTGGTGCAGGAAGTCGCTCCGGACAAGGCGATCGGCTTCGACCCCGCGCACACCGTGCGTATCATCCGCCGGGTCATTCTGGATGAGTTTGGCGTCGCTCCCTACGAAGTGGTCCTCATCCCGCGGGGCACCATACCCAAGACATCCAGTGGCAAGCTGCGACGCCCGGCCTGTAAGCGCCTCTACCTGTCCGACTTCGAAGGCTGGTCGGAGCCGCCGCTCCATCGCGACCGGCGTCCTCGAGACCATTCCGCCGCCCCCGAGCCAGACGCGCGCGTCGCATCGCTGCGCTCAAGTGGGGATGTGCGCGCGTGGCTCATCGCGCAGCTCGCGCACATCCTGGATCGACCCCGGACGGATATCGACAGCCGCCAGGCGCTGCCAGATCTCGGCCTGGACTCGCTGACCGCGACCCAGCTTGCAGCGGCCATCCAGGAACATGTCGGCATCGAGCTCGCGTATGCGGACATGCTGCTCGAAGACGCGACGCTCGACCGCATGGCAGAGCTGCTGGCGAAGCGTATCTCCGGCTCCCGGACCGGTGCCTCCGAGAAGCCGCGCCCGCACAACCCGATCGCGGCGCGCCCGCCATCCGCGCAGCCAGAGCCGCCGCGCGACGGAGCGCCGTTCCAGGCCCGCAAGCAGACCCGCATCCATCAGCGGCCGCAGCTCGCCCCAGCCGACTCGCACTTTGCTCGCTACGTCAATCCGTTCCTCGGCAGCCTGCTGGCCGACACCGGGCTCGACCGACAGTTCGTGCGCGCCAAGGGGTGTCGGCTCTTCGACAGCGACGGGGTCGAATACCTGGACTTCATCGCCCAGTATGGCGCGCTGCCGTTCGGCTACAATCCGCCGGAAATCTGGCAAGCGCTCGCCGGTGTGCAGGAACGCGGCGAGCCGAGTTTCGCCCAGCCGTCGTTGCTCGACGCCGCGGGCGAGCTGGCCCGGAGGCTGCTTTGCCACGCGCCCGGTATGACCTATGTCACGTACGCCAACAGCGGCGCCGAGGCAGTGGAGGCGGCCATCAAGCTGTGCCGCTCCGCCACCGGCCGACGCACCATCCTGTCCACCGAGAACGGCTTCCACGGCAAGACGCTGGGCGCGCTTTCGGCGACCGGACGGCCGTCCTACCAGAACGACTTCGGCGCTCCCGCAGCCGGATTCTCGACCATCCCGTTCGGCGACCTGGACGCACTTGAGCGCGCCCTGACTGACGGCCCGCTGGCTGGGGACATCGCCGCCTTCATCGTGGAGCCCATCCAGGGCGAAGCCGGCATCGTGGTACCCCCGGCGGGCTACCTGCGGGACGCATCGGCGCTGTGCCGTTACCACGGCGTTCTCTTCATCGCTGATGAGGTCCAGACCGGCCTCGGACGGACCGGCGCCATGTTCGCCAGCCTGGACGACGGCGCCGAGCCGGACGTGATCGTCCTGGCCAAGGCGCTCGGCGGCGGACTCATGCCGATCGGCGCGATCATGTGCCGCGCCGAACTCTACAATCGCGACTTCGCCCTCAAGCACTCCTCGACGTTTGCCGGCAACAGCCTGGCGTGCCGGGCTGGCATCGCGGTCCTGGATCGACTGGAGCGCGACAACGGTGCACTGCTCATCCAGGTACGTGAGAACAGTGCGTATTTGCGCACGTCCCTCGACCAGCTCGTCCGCTCCTATCCGGAGGTGTTCGCAGCGGTGCAGGGCCGGGGCTATCTGCTCGGCCTGCGCCTGTCCCTGGACAGCCCCCTTTGGGCCGACAGCGTGCTTGCACGTTTGGCCGACCAGGGCATGTTCGGCTGGTTGCTATGCAGCCACCTCCTGCACCGGGAACACATCCGCCTGGCGCCGACCCTGAACGGCAGTGATGTGCTGCGCATCGAGCCACCGCTGATCGCGTCGCGCGCGCATTGCGACCAGCTCGTCGCCGCCCTGGGGCGCATGTGTGAGCGACTGGTGTCCGGTCGCAGCGCAGCGCTGGTCGCCCATCTCGTGGACGGCCCGGCCGAGTCTCCCCGGGCCATCGTCGCCGCGTCCCCGACCAGACCGGACATCGCGCCCGGTCGAGACACGCGCCGGTTCGCGTTCCTGCTGCACCCGATCGACGCCGGCAGTCTCGCGCACATGGATCCCGATCTCACCGGCTTCACTGTCGAGCAACTCGCGGATATCCAGCAGCGCATGCACCGTCAGGCCGACCCCTTTCAGATCGGCGAGACCACGGTGGTCTCGAAAGTCGGCGATGTCGTGTACGGGCGCTTCATCGCGCTGCCGCATACCGCACAACAGCTCGGACAGATGTCGCCGCGCCTCGCTCTGGAGAGTATCGAAGAGGCGCTGGCGGTGGCCGCCGAAGACGAGCCGGACGTGATCGGGCTCGGTGCCTTCACGTCCGTGGTGACGCACGGCGGCCTCTCACTACCGAGGGAGACACTGCCGGTCCTCACCTCGGGCAGCGCGTTCACCGCTCTCTCCGGCCAGATCGCCGTTCGGCGCGCGATGGCCCGCCAGGGTATCGTCCCCGCGCACTCGACCGTCGCAGTCGTCGGAGCGTCTGGCCACGTGGGTTCGGCGGTCTCGTTGCTCATGACCGAGGACGCCGGACGCCTGGTGGCCATCGGCAATACGGCCCGCGCGGATGGCGCCCACACCCGCCTGCGTCGGACACTGCAAGCGGCCATCAGCGCCATCCTCGAGGACACGCCCGAAAGCACCACCGGCCCGTCGGGCACCCTCCGACATCGCATCCTGACCCGTCGCGACCTGCGGCCCGACATGATTCTCGCCGATCTCCTGGCCGACGGCCACATCCAGCTCACCACGCAACTGACGCGTGACCACCGCCCAGACGTGGTCATCACCGCGACCAGCGATACCCGGCCATTCTTGGACCAGCTGGATGGCGGCATCACCCGCGTTATCTGCGACCTCTCCCGTCCGCGCAACATCGCGCCCCAACTCGCAGGCCGTACGGATATCGACTACGTCGCCGGCGGCGTGATCGCACTCCCCGAGGGCTCGACGCTCGGATTCTCGAGCGATCTTCCCACCGGTCAGGCCTATGCCTGCATGGCAGAGACCATACTCCTGGCCCTCGATCCCGCCGCACGGACTCCGCCTCTCACTCCCGGCACCCCACTCCACATCCTCGAGTCCTTTTGTCGGCTCGCCCAGATCCACGGCTTCCAGGTCGTATGAGGTATCCGTCATGAAACAGAATCTGTACGTCGAATGGCGTGCATCGCTGTCATCCATCTCCCGGGACCAGTGGCAATCGTGCTTTCAGCGACCCGGCTTCGTTCGTTCGTATGACTTCCATCGTCTGGTCGAGCAATCATCGCCTCCTGGCGTTGCCTTCCAGTACCTGCTGGCGTGGCAGGGAGACGCGTTGCTCGCGATCATCAGCTGTTTTCGCTACGAGCTGTCTCTGGCTGTCACCGCCACCGCCACGATCCGCAAGCTCGTCGATCGCATCGAACGGATACGCCCGGGGCTGTTCACCGTGCCGACATTCTGCGTCGGTCAGTTGACCGCGGTATGCGATCACCTCTACGGGCTGGACGCACTCGCTGTGAGTCGCCGCGAGACCGTCCTGCGCGCTGCCGACCAGCATATTCGCACGCGCGCTCGAGAGCTCGGCTGTTGGTTGACCATGGTCAAGGAAATCCCGACCAGGGAAATGGACTTCTACCGGGAGTCGCTGGGGGATCGCTACATATTCGTGGATTCGCTTCCCAACGCACTCCTGGACTTCGATGTCGACCGGCCATACGCCGCGCAGCTGCGCAGCAAGTACCGCAATCTGTACAAGAAGCGCACACGGGCGTTCGCGAAGTGCGGCTTGACCTGGCGGGTCGTCGCCGGCTCGGTCACACGGGACAGGGCGCGCGAGATGGAGCAGCTCTACGCGCGTGTGCTCGCGCGCTCAGAGAACCAGTTCGAACGACTCACGGCCGAGTTCTTCTACCAGCTGTGTGCGCGGTATTCGCGCGCGTTCGCGCTCCTCTGTCTCGACGGAGACCGATTGGTCGGGTTCTCGATCAATGTCGAAGACGACGACCGGGTCTGTGGCCTGTACCTTGGCTACGACGATCCGGATCGCCGAGGCGAGATCTACTTTAACCTGATGTACAAGGTCATCGAGGTGGCTCGCAGTCGCGGCAAGGGTAGCGTACAGCTCGGCCAGACCTCGTACCAGGTCAAGAGCGCTCTCGGTGCCCGGCCTGCCTACACCTACCTCGGTCTCGAGGCGCACAATCGGCTGCTGCACCTCCTGCTCGGCCGTTTCGGCGCCGATCTCTTCCCCGTTCATCCCTTTCCCGAGCGCACGGTATTCGCCCGGAAGGAACCGAAGCCACGCGCCAGGATCGCGTGAGGTCGCCATGCACTGGCAAATCCACGATACCATTCACGCGCTGCCGGATGGCCTGTGGGAACAGATGGTCGCCCGCGGCAAATGCACGACATCAGCCCGATTTCTGTCTGCGCTGGAGAAGACCCACGCCGACCAGACCCACCTGTACTTCGTGGCATATCAGCCGGGAAAAGCGGGTCGAGGCGCGACCGAAGAACGCGTCGTCGGTTGTGCCATGCTGGTGGTCATGCGCCATGATCTCTGCCTGGAGATGCAGGCGTTCGCGCGTCGCCTGGTCGGGCTCGTGCGACGGGTCTGGCCGACGTTCCTGACCCTGCGCCTCGCCATGACCGGTACCCTCGAGACCTATGGCAACCACTACTGGTTCGACCCGGAGCGGTTGACCCTCGAGGAGTTTGTCGACAGTCTACTCCAGCAGTTCCGCGCGTACCGGCGCCACTTCCGGGTACTGGTCGTGCGCGACTTCATCATGCCCGAAAAGCGCTCGCAGGATGCGTGGCACTTCGAGCAGGCACGAGCGGTGTTCGCCCTGCACGGCTTTCACGCGGGCGACGCCCTGCCCGTGGCGTCTATCGATATCAGCGGCTTCGCCACCCCCGAAGCGTACCTGGCGTCTCTCAAGAGCCGCGATCGTTACACCATCCGCAAGGCTATCAAGAAGGGCGGACAGAGCAGCCTCGCCAGCGGATTCGAGCCCGTCTCCGAGGATCTGCTCGACGAGTGCTATCCGCTCTACCTGGCGGTTAACCAGCGCGCGACCGAGCTGGTCACCGCGCCGCTGCCCCGGTGCTTCTTCACCCACGTACAAGCGGATTTCGGCACCACTGCCCGCATGTACACAGCCCGCGACGCAGCTGGTGCACTGGTGGGGTTCGGTTTGATCCTCGAGACCCAAGAGTCCATGGAAGTTTTCGCTGTGGGTCTGGATTACGACAAGCTGGGTTCGGTGTTCTCGATGTACAACCTGCTGTGGGAGTGCATCGCGGAGGCGATTCGCAACCGCCGGGCGCGGGTCGATCTCGGCGTTACCAACACGTTCATCAAGACCCGCTTCGGCGCCGAGGTCGCTCCGATGAAAGTCCTCTATCGGGCCTCCAATCCGCTGCTCAGACGGCTTTTACGTTCGGCGTTCTCCCTGAGAGCATGACCGAACTTTTCGGCTACTCCGCAGGACATGGCCCTCGAATACGTCGTGGACACAGACGCGCCCAGTGCGGACATTGATGTCGCCCAGGCACCCGAGGCCAACAAGGCCGGTCTGCCAGATCGCCTGAAAGCCGGTGTCGAGCGTCTGTCCGGCCTGTCCATGGATGATGTGAGGGTTCACTATAATTCGTCCAAGGCGGCACCGCTGCAGGCATTGGCGTATACCCAGGGCACGGTAAGCGTTTCGAGCGAGCTGATCAACACTGTCTCTATGGAACAGACCGCGCCGGTGATGGCTGAACAATCGTGTTCTGAAAGAGCATGACCTGCCAGGCATCGCCCCTGCGCACAAAGACGCGAGTGAACGTAAAGCGCGTGCCAGGCACCTGTTTGCCGCTTCGATAGGCAACGGCCTCGATGGTACCAGTAGCGATGGCCACATCCTGGTAAATGAACCACTTGATCGCATCCGTGTCGTAGCGCTCGAAGACGAGCACGCCCGAGTGGATGTCTGCGAGGAACGTGTCCTTATCCATGCGCATGCCGAAGACATTGTTGTGGATATGATCGGGCGCCAGCATAGCCTCGAGTGTATCCACGTCATTGGCCTCGTAGGCCGCGGCCAAGCGTTTGTTGAGTACGCTCAACTCGGCTTCGAGGGTAGCCTGCGCCGGCATTTCCGTGGTGGATGACGGCGTCCCCGCGCGCTGGCAGCTGGCCAGGGCAAGCACCGACACCAGGGCAAAGTAACGGGAGCCAAAGGAGCGATCGAGGCAGTGTTTCATGAGGGGTATCTCCGTTCAGGTGAAAGCTCTCCAAAGTATCGGATTCGGCCATTTTGTAGCTCACGAAATCCACCGGCTCCATACTTCTCTGCCTGTCGGAGATGTTCCTTTAGTAATGCGCCTTGACGGGCACTGCTTGCTACCCTGCCTCCCCCCCTTGCGGCTCGCCTGGCAGCGAACTTGGCGATGCCTTTTGCCAGGGCTGCCGCAGCGGTAGCCGCCACTGCAGGGGTTGATCTGATCGGAGAGGCCCGCCTTGTCGCGGAGCCAGCCGGTGGCACCCATGGTGACAGTGTCGACAGCGCCCACGAAGAAGTTGCCGACCGGGTCGACCC
>JAKSDA010000427.1 GCA_022360315.1 Pseudomonadota bacterium | reverse complement strand
TTTTCACTTGACCAACCTTATTGCATCTTCACGTACGTGGTTACCCACGCCCGCGCATGACTCGGGGACGTCGTGGTTCGCTACTCCTTCAACGGTTTGGACTTTCACCATAGACACCTTGCCGGTTTTGACCGGCGCACGCCGATACACATTGACAACAAGGCGGTCGTTGCGAAAATGCTTCCATTTCAATTAATTGCGAAGGCTGCATCCAAGCACCGATGATACGGGATGGGTCTATGCCCAGCAGGTGGCAGGGCTACCAACAGCCGCTGACGCCCACCGCCCACGAAGTGATGGGCCGAGGCTGCGCCGACCGCTAAGACCAGCGCTGACGTTGCTCAGTACGAGTTAATCGAATTCGAACAACTCGCCAAGGTCGAACTCGACAGCGTCGAACGGTTCAGCTCGCACCACGTCGCCGGCCTCAGCGGTGAGCAACGGGCGATAACTGTCCTCATCCCAGCCGAGCACTGTCAGCGACTGGGATGTCGGGTCGAGGTGCCAGTAATGCTCTACGTGCGCAGCGTGATATGTTTGTTGTTTCTCACCGAGGTCTCGGTGCGCGGTTGACGGAGAAAGGATCTCGCACACCCACTGCGGCGGGATGCTGATGCGGGTATTCGTGGGCAACTGCGGTACGCGGTCGATGCGCCAGCCAGCCAAGTCGGGTAAGTACCGCTCACCTCGGAGGAACTCGATCTCACATTCGGTGCCGAACCACCACCCGCCCGGCGAGCGACGCCGCCCCGAGAAGGTCATGATCCATGCACTCAGTCGTTGCTGCAGCGCCGCGTGTGGGAATCGAGGCATCGCCTTGCGCACGAGCATGCCACGAACCAATTCGTGCTGCTTAGGCAGCTCGTCTGGAATTGCATCGCTAAAACGAGCGGACTCGACAGTCTCGGCGGCCATCAAGGCGAGAGTAGCATGATTCCTTCGGCTCAGAAGCGGTGACGTCGATGCGCGTCCCATGTGATGCTGGTCTGGTTCCGGTGCCGAGACAGTGCAGGTTCTCGGTCTTTGCTCGGCTGAGCATCGGCTACATTCGTGGGTCGAGTGGCCGTTCAAGCACCTCGTGAGCGCCGCGCGTTGCACCTTTCGCCGCTGGTGCCAATGGCACTCTGTGCCAATAGTCCAAAGCCGCAGCGGGTAAGCGCAGGGACAGTGCCATCCTCGGTTTTGCAACCAGACGCGGTTGTCAATCAGCCTCCCTCTCAGGACAGTCGAGACACATTGACAACGGGGCCGGTGGTGCGAAGGTGCTGCCGTTTCGGCTGGTTACACGAGCCGTGATGGGGGCCGAGGAACTCCGGGCGGGACAAGACGCGAGCATAAACGTCCATGTTGAGCCCCGACTGCGCCCGATAACCTCAAGCACAAGAAGGCGCTGCAGTGCCATGCCTGCACACTCGCCAGAGAAACTCCCGGCCATCGACCACGATCTTTCTCGGCTTCGGGCGTCCCATCGCCGATGAGCCTATCACCACTGGGAGCCATCGCCGCGGGTAGCGCCACTGGTGCAGCGCCACTGGTGCCATGCATCTGTGAGCCGGGTGCCCCACTTGCAATAGTGATTCAAATGCAGCTGAAACGTAGCGAATCAGGCAGCTTAGACCGCCACGAGTGCGGATTCTCGGTGGCACCGGACGTGCAACTTGACAGTGTCGAGTTCAGCAGTTGCCCGAGGAAGACGATGAGCCAGATTCACGAATATACGAATTCATTCGCACGCAATGCACTTCGCTCGAGAGCCTCCGCTCCCGGGCTGCGCATCACTGCGGCCAAGATGCTCTTTCCCGGCCAGACCTACAGTACCGAACAGGTCCGCGACCTGCTCATGCCGACCATCGAGGCCACATCGCGCCGCTTGCAACGCGCCGGTGCTGCAGCCCTGGAGCCGACCTTTGGCTCGCACTTTCTGGCCCGCCTCGGCGTGCACACGCGCAGTCTGGCCGTCGATCCCAGCGCGCCGCATTTGTGGTGGCAGCGCGAGCGCAGCACCGACCCCATAGCTCGCGTGGGCGCGGCCTGTTTTCGAGCCTTGATGGCCGAGCGCCAGCCTTTGAGCGAAGGCGACAAGGTCATCGCCGTATCCAACGCCTACGATACCACCTGTCCCAACCTCGTGACTCATATCCTCAACGACCTGCAGCGCGATGCTCCGGGGTTCAACTATCCCGAGCAGCTGTCTTTGCTGGGCGACGGGTGCAGCGGGTTCATCTCGGCCCTGCGCGAGGCCAATACGCACCTTCGGGCTTTTCCCGAATCGCGCGTGGTGATCGTCGCAGACGAGCTGACCTCGCAGCACTTCTACAACCCCGAGCTGCTCGAGACGCTCACCCAGCGCGCGGAAAACGCCGGCTCGGCCCAAGAGCGCAAAGCCTGGGCGAATGTCGTCCGGGGTCTTTTCATCCAGCGTTTTCTATTCGGCGACGGCGTGGTCGCTGTGATGTGCGAAAGCGATCGCATGGCCGACGACGGATTGCGGCTCAATACATTCCGCCGCTGGACCAACCTCGATCCCGACGACATCGACATCTTCGGAATTCGCGGCATGGGCACCAAGGGCGAGTCGACGGCGCCCTATGGCTATTTCTTTCAGGATCCCAAGCGTCTTTTTGCCCGCTTGCAAGAGGCCTATATTCCGGCCATGGCGAAGGGGCTAGCCGAGGCCAGTTGCACGCCTGATGCCTTTGCCGTGCACACGGGCTCGGGCCCCATTCTCGAGCAGGTCTTCCACGGACTGCAAATCCCGTCCGCGCTGCACGGGCCGAGCGTTTCGGTACTGCGCGATCACGGGAATATGAACACAGCGTCGGGCGCGGCGATCACTGCGGAGCTATTGAATGGCGCAGGTCGGGTTCCGGCGAACCCCTTCCTGGCCTTCTTCGGCGTGGGCTTTACGGCCCAGGTTGCCTACTACGAGTAACTGTCGGCAACAGGCTCGGGTTGAGGGGCGGCAGTGTGTCTCAAGATCCAACGATGCCGAACCATGATAATTTGCCAAAGCTCCCCAAAGATCCCGGGGATTGGAAGATCCCGACGGCAGATCCCGGAAGATCTCGACCCAAGGTAATTTGAGGGAGCCGGGGATTGTGGGTGGCGGAAGATCCGAAGTCCCGACCCAAGGTAATCACCGCTCAGCTACAGCGCAGATCAGAGCGGCGGAACGAGAGCTTGGTGCCTCATTGAAAGGGAAACTGGTTATATGGATGCCTGACGGCACAACTATGGTGCATTGACCGTGAGCAGGTGGCCTCGCTGGATGTGGGCCCTTCACCGACCACTGCCTGGAGTTTCGAACGACTGCTCATGGCCACTGCTGGCCGCAGATTCTCATTTCCATGACCCGCTTCACGGTTTGGTTCCCGGCCTTCTCGCGCGTGGTTTCGAACCCAGGTGCTAGCTGCACGTCCCCTTCATCATGAGCCGGGCCATTTGTGCGACGCACTGATCTCCAGCGACAGCTCCTTGAGCTGGTCTGCATCCCAACTTGCCAACTGGGCGAGTCGCTTGTCGGTCAGCTCGACTTCGAAACGTTGACAGAGCGAGCGGATCATGTCGATGAGCGTTTCTCGATTCGCCTCCGCTCTTACCTGACGTTTCCACTCAGTGTAGGCGGCTTCGATGTCTTGCAGCGCTTCCATATCAGTTTCCTTGAGTTCATCATGGTTCAATTCTTTGCCAAACACAACGAGCACTCGCATGACCCGCTCGGCTACTTTGGCCAGTGAAGGGTCGGTTTCGGGAACTTCGGCCAGTTCTCGAACGGCTTCGCGGAACGTGTCTCCACGGCCCATAAACCGCACAAGCAACGTTTCCGGTGTTATGGGCAACTTCCGCACGACCAGAAGGTGGAACGGATCGAAGGGGCGACCGCAGAAGAGTCCCTCCGGCCAGTCCACCATCTGGCGCAGCTCCATCTCCTCGATGACGCTGTCGGGGCTGCCGGTAGCGATCACCCACAAGCGAGGAAACGAAGGAGCTGGCTTACCTTCTGCCCTGGCATCCCGACGCCGGGCGTGATTGAGCGAGTACTGCTTCAAGATGCAGGAGTGGATCTCGCTTGCACGGGGCACGCCCGAGTACGGCTCGATCAGGCACGGGCCAAGGTCGAGCATGCGGCCGAGAACGCCCAGTGCCTTCAGGTCGGATTCGTGCTCAGGATCAGGCTCGACCCAAACGTCTGCTACAAGTGCGTGACCGCGGATTTCGTAGTTGGTCTCGAGCTGCGTCACGCTGTCGAGGACCGCTGTAAGGATGGCCTTTGTAAGCTGATCAAAAAGGTTCTTCATCAATGATCACCCACCCTACTATGCCGAGTTACTGACACACCACGATAGGGCGGGTTATTTCTATCAACTGTGGATCCCGGGTCAGAGCGCGAAGCCTGATCGGCACATTCATACAGAGTCGAGGGGCTCGCAGAGGCCCTCGCAATGAGCCTTGGCCATGCAGCGAGTCACAAGATTTCGCACTCGCAGATTCTCGTTCCGGCGGCGCAAGTTGTCAATCACCTCACTCATCAGCGCAAGCGCTGTGACAACGTTGCACCGTCTTATCGCACTGGTAACCGCGGAATCGGGGTGAAAATCATTCCGTTTCAGCTAGTTGCGCGCGTGGAAGTGACCCCAAGGCGCTCAAAGAAGCCTCGATAGGCGGGTTTTGCCGATACTGTGTTGGTGCGTAGCCTTACAGTACAGGCGATGTACTGATCGTACGCACCGGCCAGTTCGTATTAGTCTGTCGGCCCGCCCGTGCAACACCTTGCACCGCTCATCATGGCAAGGCATTG
>JAKSDA010000273.1 GCA_022360315.1 Pseudomonadota bacterium | reverse complement strand
CCCCTGCTCACCCGCCAGACCTGGTCCGGCTCTGGCCCGGATTCGATCACCGGCTCCATCGCCTATCACCACGACGAAAACCACTGGCTCACCCAGCTAGATATCGCCGGCACCGTTGTCGACTACGAGCGCGACGACGACGGTTTTCTGACCCGGGCTGGCGCCTTGTCTCTCTCCCGCAACGTAGACCACGGCGCGCTCGAACGTACCGATCTCGGCGTTGTCTCCGATCGCTGGACCCTGTCATCCCTTGGGCTCCCTGAAGATTACAGGGTCACCTCCAACGGCTCTGACGTATATAGCGTCCAGTTCACCACGGATGCCGGCAATCGCATCACCCGAAAAATAGAGACCCTGGCTGGCGAAACCACCGTCCACGACTACACATACACCGCGTCCGGTGGCCTGGACACCGCGCATCAAAACGGCGTCCTGGTCGCCACCCACGCCTACGATGCCAACGGCAACCGCACCCATGTCAACGGACTCTCGGTTGCCACCTACGACGACCAAGACCGCTGCCTGGACCACGGCGACGTCGAGTTCACCTACACCCCGCGCGGTCAGCAGCACACTCGAACCCAGGTCTCCACTGGCGCCACCACGACCTATTCGTATGACCCATTGGGCAACCTCAGCCACGTGGAACGGCCCAACGGCACCACCATCGACTACATACTCGACGGACAACAGCGCCGCATCGGCAAGAAGGTCGACGGCACCTTGCAAACCGGCTTCCTCTACCAGGACGCCTTAAACCCCGTCGCCCAGCTCGATGCCACCGGCACCGTCACAGCCCGCTTCGTCTACGCCGAACAGGGCCACGTCCCCGCCTATCTCATCAAAGACGGCGCCACCTACCGCATCATCACCGATCACCTCGGCTCGGTGCGCCTGGTCATCGACAGCGCCACCGGCACCATCGCCCAGCGCATCGACTACGACCCCTGGGGCAACATCCTCACCGACACCAACCCCGGCTTTCAGCCCCTCGCCTTTGCCGGCGGCCTCCACGACCCCCACACCGGCCTGAACCACTTCGGCGCCCGCGAATACGACCCCATCACCGCCCGCTGGACCAGCAAGGACCCCATCGGCTTTGCCGGCGGCGACACCAACCTCTACGCCTACGTGGCCAACGACCCCATTAACCTGCTCGATCCCTCCGGCCTGGCCTGGT
>JAKSDA010000463.1 GCA_022360315.1 Pseudomonadota bacterium | reverse complement strand
TTTTCCGTTGGCAGATCTCCCTCGGGTCTTCGCAGTGGAAGTGCATTTCTTATGTAGCAATTATTTTCTGGCTTATTTACGAGGATGTCCATTTCGCATTTTTTATCTTTGTCAATTTTGATGGTAGCGCACCCTATCCCGACCCGACAAAAAGGGCGATTTTCACCCCCACCCCGGCATGCAGACGACCTGGAAACATCGAATCTCGGTCCGCGATGCATACAAAACGGGCAACGGATGCGCTGAAATTGGCCGGCCAACGTACATCATCAGTGCGCACACTGCGACGAGAAACGTCGAAGCTGCACCGCGTCATACCAGAATGACAGGCCGTTTTTCTAGACCATGTAAGCGTATTGAGCAAAAATGAACAGCTCTTAATGAACAGGCCAAAAAGTGAACGAATTAAATGAACAGTCGGGCTCAGAGGGCGATTTCGCGCCAGAGCCCCAGGATGCGCCACAGTCGCCGCGGCGTGTTTTTGCCGAGGAGACATAGTCGAGCTATGCTTTCGTGGAGCCACGGCCATCCTGTGGCTCCTGAGAGCCCCTCAAATGTGGCCAGCATGACTGCAGATGACTTCTTGATGAATACGAGCTTGAAAGTGGCAGTGAACAGCTATTCATTCGGACCGATCAGAGAGGTTAACCTCCTGATATTTTAGAGGCAAATGCGGCCGGCACCCTACCCACTGCCAATTTTGTACAGAAGGGGTAGTGAGGCGTTGGCTCCTGGAGTCGAGCGAAAAGCCGAGAAGTATCAGAGGGTTAGAGGGAGGTGCCGGGGTTGGTCAACCAAATCATTGAGCGTCAATGATTTCAGTGGATTAGAGGGACGGACGACTCGGTGAAGCGTCGTCAAGTGCGTCCATTCTAAAAGACAAACTTAACGGTCTACGAATCGGCAAAAACATGATGAGTCGAAAATCACACGATCAAGTTTCTTCGTACCAATCACATCCTGTTTTCGAGACTTGCAAAACCTATTAATTGACCCATCCAAAAAGCCGCCTCAATCACACGTTCTCGAGCCGGAATCAACGCCCGATCCCAGTCCCTATGTACGAGATTGCTCCAGCTGCGAGAGCTAGTCCGCATGCTTCATCCGGCTCCATTAGCTGCGTATGACCTAATCTAGAGCATTTGCGCTTTCGCATCTTTTGACAATCAGCGTCGGCGCAGCACCGATCACCTGTGTAACTCGATCCCGCGACCATGATAATGGACATTTCTCGCGTATCCCAGTTAAGTCTTCATAATTACTTTTAATAAAATTGCACAATACAGATGTTTTATCCCCTAGTGATCTGTGGGTCGGGCCTGAGGGAGAGAAGTCTACATTTCGACAAAAAACGATGTCATTGATGCCATAAACCGCCGTGCGTGGGGGCGGCTTCGACGTACGATGCGCACGATACACTGGCCGAATTGGTCAGAAACGCCACGTCATTGCTCAATGATCACAGGCCGTTCATTTTTGATAACATCACTCAAAATACTGTCTTAAAACGATACAGCGGAATCAAAGGGCTTTATGCTGCTCTCAAAAGAGCATGTTCAGGCTGGTTTCGTGCGTAGACGATCGGTCCGTTAGCAGGTACTGGGTGACCTGTCCCAATGGGTAGGAATTGCGGAGCTTTGACGACGTTTGCAGAGGAGGTTCAGACGGAAATATAGCCCTTGTCCTTTTCTAGGAACAGTCCCGGAGTACCCAAAACTTTGGCATCTGTCCGGTCAACTGTATATCCCGAAAGCGATGCTCACCCTTCCATGCATTGCGTCTAGAAGGGCAAGGGAACCTCATATCCAAGAAATACCGAGAAAGCGCGATGGCTTATATTGCGTTGTGTTTCATCGATATCTGGAATTCCATAGTAATAGCGGATATCGAAAAGCGGCGTGCCGAATGGTAGTGCGAAATTTAATCCTGCTCCACCATAGAGCCCATAGTCGACACTCTTAAAACCAGTCAATTCCCTACCTTCTCTTTCGGCACTAAGTAGGTAGCCTACCGCTGGCCCGAGATAAGCGTACGCCTGTATATGCTTGTTGATTTGGGAGAGCGTCCATTGCGTTTGGATTGCAAAGGTCAACTCCAGGTACGAAAGGTCGAACGGCGGTCGATCTTCACCTTCGACAGTCGAGTCTGAACCTCTCGTTGTGTAAGCCAGTTCAGACTGGATCGACCAGTGCTCTCGGAGTACATATCTCGCAAAAGCATTAACGGCAAATCCGGCGGAATACGTGGACTCAATGAATTCTCCGTCGGCATCAGGACCACCGAATGTGGCGACTATGGCACCGAGTTTGCCGCCGGCGAAAAAGCGACTATCTTGCCTACAAAGGCTCTCTCGCACGGTACTGCCTTTTTTAGGCGCTGATTTGTTGGGTCCTGTTTCTACCTCAGGTTCCGCTCTGGCTTTTTCGTCATTGTTTTGAGCTGAAGTCCCAGTCGAACTACTCGGAACGTCTTCGTCATATTCGCTTGAGGCGTTGAGCCCGTAGGCCGAATAGGATCCCTCGTGCAAGGATTGCTCAAGCGACATCACTGGACACAGAACAGAGAGGAAATATATCGGCCAACATGCAGTATCGATCATGTCACTTCCTAGTGCAGTCTTGTCGAACTACTACCCGGCGAGTTAAGAAGCCCGGCACTGTGTGCAGTCGCTACTGCACTCTAGCCCCCCTCCACAACTATCCCCTTCGCAAACCTCACCAAAATCATTATCGACAATGCCATCGCCGCAACGTCTAGGGCTGCAATCGACGCGACACCCCGCATTCGGCGCATTGCTGTTGCTACTTCCAAGATCGCACTGCTCGCTGAACTCGTCATCGACGATGCCGTCGCCACAACGCCGGGGCTTGCAGTCGGTGCGGCAAACCTCCCTGTTGGGGTCGTCGTTGTTATCATCGGCGTCGTCGCACTCTTCGTCGAATGCGGGGTCCACGATGCCATCGCCACAGCGGCGAAGCTGGCAGTCGGTGCGGCAGGCCGCGTTGGCGTCGTCGCTGTTGCCGTCCGGATCATCGCACTGTTCGTCTGCGGCCGGATTGTGATGTCCGTCGTTGCATTGCGGGACGGTGCAGTCAAGGTCGCAGCTGGCGGTATTCAGGGGGGCGCCATTGCCACCGTCGCATTGTTCGCCGCCATCGTGTATGCCGTCGCCGCAACGTTCGGGTCGGCAGTCAGGGCGACAGCCGGCGTTGGGGGCGTTGCTGTTGTCAGCGCCTTGATCGCATAGCTCGCTAAATGGTGCCGCGTCATCCACAACCCCGTCGCCGCAGCGCTGGGGTTTGCAGTCGGTCCGGCAAACATCCATGTTGGGGGCGTCGCTGTTGTCGTCGGCGTCGTCGCATTCTTCGTCGAACGCCGTGTCGAGGATGCCATCGCCGCAGCGGCGGGGTTTGCAGTCGGTGCGACAGGCTGCGTTGGCCACATCGCTATTGCCAGCCGGGTCGTCGCACTGCTCGTCGAACGCAGTGTCGAGGATGCCATCGCCACAGCGGCGGGGTTTGCAGTCGGTCCGGCAGTGTTCGAAGTTGGGGACGTCACTGTTGCCGGCCACGTCGTCGCACTCTTCGTCAAACAGGGAATCGAGAATTCCATCGCCACAGCGGCGGGGCTGGCAGTCCTTGCGACAGTCGGCGTTGGGGGCGTTGCTGTTGAGCAACCCCTCATCGCATGCTTCGACGTATCCGACGTTGCCCACCAGGGCCAGGGCGTTGAGGTGGCCATCGCCGCACATGGGTAAGGTGCAATCGCTGTCGCAGGCCTCTGAATTATTGGGCTTATTGTCGCCGTCGGGATCTGGCGGTAGACACTCTTCGCCCTGATCCTGAATCAGGTCGCCGCAGTATTCCAGTACCGAACATTCCGCGTTGCAACCGTCGCCAGATACCGTGTTGCCGTCGTCGCAGACTTCGTGGCGGTCGCGAAAGCCGTTGCCGCACTCGAGGTCGGAGGCGCAGTCATCGCTGCACTCGGTGCCCTCGATGGACCAATCACAGCGCTCAAAGGGGGGATCCAGCTGACCGTTTCCGCAGGTATCGATCGTCAGGCAATCGCCGCTGCAGCCATCGGCGCTGAGGATGTTGCCATCGTCACACAGCTCGCCCAGGATATAGTCTACTTCGCCGTTGCCGCAGGCGCCGCGGATACAGACGTTCTGGTTGGCCGCACAGGTCATCCCCGTCGGGCAGCGCAACCCATGGTCGCATTCGACCGTGGTGGTCTTGCGCAAACACGACCCGCCAGTGGTGAATGCCATGACGCTCGTCAGTAACAGTGCGTAAATGCGCATGCGATACATCGACATCATACCTTGTCCTCGTGGCTAAAAACGGAGCCGGGCCTGTATGCCCACGGGGTAGCCCTTGGTTGTCATGGGAGAAATCACCACGGCGTTCTCTGATTCAACGTGCGTCCGCTCGGGGCGCGATGTAACGCGCTCACGGTTGAGATAGAGCAACACAGCGCTACCGACGAGGGCCGTACTGCCGACGATGTACATGCTGGTTGCGATCTTGCGTTGCAGATCAGCTCGCTCGAATTGATCGGCCTGTTCGCGTTGTTCATGGCCAAAGCATCCGCGGGCACGGCAGCGGGGATTGTTGTTGAAATCAACGTCAAAGCGCTCCATCGCGCGCTCTGCTCGTCGATCCATGTAGGCAGCTCCGCCGAGAGTCGCCGCCGCACCGGCCAGGCTGGCCCAAGGTACCCACGCGGGCATATAGCGCTCGGTGTGCACACGGCCGATCTCGGGCAACACCGGCTCGAAGCGCTTGCGGTCGCCGGGAGCGAGCTTGATCGAGGCCTGATAGGTCTCGCGTCCCTTCTTGCTGGCGATGATCTGATGTTCAGCGGCGCGAACGAATTGGCTGGCCCGGCCGGGGGCCACAAACAGCAACTTGCCATCCAGAGTGACTCGGGCGCCCGGCTCGGAACAGGTCACCTCGATGTGACCCAGCTGAGACTCGACCAGGGCCAAGATCTTGCGTGCGTGCAGGTATTTCTGTCGGCCGATGGGTGCGGCACCGTAGCGCATGGAGTTCTGCAAGCTCTCGCGGGCCTCGACGAGCTGGTCGAGCAAGCGCTGCGCCATGCCGAGGTTGAAGTGGATCACCGGGTGGTTCCACAGCGCGAGGGCTTGTTTGTACTTGGCTGCCGCGCGCGTAGGAGAAGCGGTTTGCATGAGCACGTTGCCCTGATCGAAGAGGGCGCGCGCCTTGTACTGTGTTTCGATGCTGACTCCAGCGCTCCACGGTCCCCTTGCCATGGGGGCGTCAACTTCTGTCTTGCCATCTGACTCGGCCCGGGCGGCGCCGATGAACAGGAGCAATCCGATAAACGCTGCTGCGCAGCACGCGCTCAGCTGCGTGGATGTCGTGGCTGTCGGTCGGCTACGCATCAATGACATTCGTGCTGTACCAGGCCGGGTCATGGCTCCCTCCCCGGCTCTGTGACGAGGAGCGTATTGAACAGAATGGTTCCATGCGTGGCCAGCTCATCGGCGCGCGCCTTCTGAATGGAGTGCAGCCGTTTCCAGCGCTCCTTTGCCGCTGTGGCCTCGATTTCGGCGCGGCGGGCGACGGTGGCGTTCTCCTCGGCTCTCTTTTTCGCTCGTCGAGCTCGCTCTCTAGCACGTTCAGCGCGGTCTCGTTCGGCCTCGGCGTGGCGCAGGGCTTTCTGGAGCTCAACGTTTTTGACCTTGAGCTCCGCGTTGGTGCGATCGACGGCAATATCGGCCTCGGCGCTTGCCCTCTTGCGCCGTCCTGGCCTCGGATTGGGCCTGTCGAGTCAGGGTGAGTTGCTCCTGTGCACGCCGAGCTGACTCGGTGGCGTCGCGCTGGGCCTCGCGGATCATCACCAGGGCCACACCAGCGGCCGCGACCAGGAGCGACAGGAATGTGATGACACCGATCACCGCGGCCCGCTTGCGTCGCCCGGCTCGAGTGGCGAGGGCAAACACGGCATCGAGATAGGCCCGCTGCAGCTGGGGCAACTCACCGCGGTAGCGACGGGCGAAGCGCCGGGCTTCTTCCATGGCCTCGCCGCGCCATAGAAGGCCGGGGGCGAAGTTCTTGGCCTGCCAGTTCTTGGCCGCCTGGCGCAGCTGGTCGAGGAAGGCTGCGTCCTCCTGGGTCTCGTCGAGCCAGCGGCGCAGGGTGGGCCAGGTGTGCAGGAGCGACTCGTGGACGATCTCCACGGTAGCCCCGGCCGGCTGTTGAGACAACCCGGTGGCCACGTCCACGGCATCCGAGCGGGCCTGGGTCTGGACCACGAGTAAGCGAGCACGCACCAGCTGGTCGATAATATTTTGGATGGCGCGCTGGACGTCATGCGGGCCATGCCCGAGGGCGTGGAGCTCGCTCATGGACACGATGGCGCGGGTGCGCTCCGGGGTGACCAGACGCAGAAAGGTGGCCCGGATCAAGGGCTGATCGGTGGACAGGAACTGACGCAGGGTGGCGTCGGCGTGGCTGGCCAGGGCCCCGGCGATACCGCCCAGGGCGCGATAGCTGGCGTCGGTCAACAGCGCCCGCTCGCGATCCCGCTCGTGCCACAGCGTGCTTGCCGCGAACTGCAATAGCGGCAGGGCGCCGGGCACATGCTCGAGATGATCGAGCATGTGCTCAACCATGGCAGGGGACTCGAATTGATGGCCGGCCATCTCCGCGGGCTGCACCA
>JAKSDA010000337.1 GCA_022360315.1 Pseudomonadota bacterium | reverse complement strand
GATGGAGCTCGAAAAGCTCCAGCAGATGCTCGACGATCGCCTGCGCGCACTGCAGACCAGCGCCCAGAACGGCTCGATTGATCCCGAGAGCGTACGCATCCTCCAGGCCGAGATCGACGTCATAGAGGCCAACGTGGCCAAATTCCGCGGCGTTGTCGAGGAGATGGACGTTGCACCTGGGACCGGATCCGTTGGTCGCCCCGACGCACCGCCGGGATACCCGGACCCGCCCGAGGGCCACTACTACTATCGTCAGGGCGACGGCTGGGATGTCAAGCGCTATCCCGAATCGGACGCCCCTGCCAAGATGCTCTTGAGCGATGGCCAAGGGGGTTTTCGTATCGTCGTCCGCGAAGGTGCCGAGCCGCCGGCAGCACGCTTTCCCGAGGGGATGAGCAAGGAACAGGCATTTGAGCAGCTCGCTGGACCAGACGCCCGCTCGAGCTTCAAGGCCTACTTCGAAATGCTTTCGAGCCAGGACCCGCCAATAGCCACTCGCGACGACATCCTCGCCGCCATGCGCGAGCCCGGAGGGCAGACTGTGGACTTGGTCCGCCACGAGCTCAAGCAGCACTTCCGCGACGCGGTCCTTCGGCGCATGCTGTATGCGGCCGATGGCGCGCCGCTGGACGATGCGACCAGCTGGGCGCGGCTGCGCGAGATGACCGCAGGGCTCAATTCGTCGGACAAAGGCAACCTAACCGAAGCCTGGTATCTGGCTCGCCACGCCGAAGGTGGGGCCAGACATGTCCGCATTCCCGGCAGTACGTTCGGCTCGGATATGGACCGCTTTGCCGACGTTGTACACAACGGTGCCATCCGGGAAATCAAGAGCGGTGAGGGCGTGTTGTCGTCTCGCGAGATCGAGCAGTTTAACTTCTATATGGGCATGATTAACCGTGAGCCAAAGCCGATTCTCGAGGGGCAGACAATCGAGGAGGTAGTATATGTATTCACCAGTCCGCAGGGAGCGCGGGCCAATCTCAATTGGATGCTCAAAGCGCTAGGAGATCACCAATATCTGGGGTTTGAAGTGTTTAATAGCCGAGGCGTCAGGCGCATCTTCCGAGAAGAGGACGTTGATGCGCTGCGCAGTTTCTTGCAGTGACAGTATGGAGTAATCGAAT
The DNA here is from genome assembly GCA_022360315.1 of Pseudomonadota bacterium. Lineage (GTDB taxonomy): Bacteria > Myxococcota_A > Polyangia > Haliangiales > Haliangiaceae > JAKSDA01. Next base: position 9,964 of record JAKSDA010000337.1, on the reverse strand, counting down.
GATTGTTCGGCGTTCATTATCCGTCGAAGGGCTCGACGTACCAAAACTCATTCGCGCCGTTCAGGGCAGCCCATGGCTGCGCAATCTTCCCCTCAATCCGCATTCGCTGAGCGTCGCTAATAAAGAAGTGACGCCGACCGGGGCTCGGGTCGAGCAGGCCACTGCGGAAGGCAGCAAATTCCATGCGCGCTGGGAGTTTCTTGACCGAACTCCTTCACGGACCTGTTTTCTCTCCTGCGAGCCAAACTATGGAGTTGTAAAGCTCGGCGACAGCGCTTTCGAGCTTACCTGCGCAGAGGACCTATTGGCTGTCGTTTGCGAGTGGCCATTCGAGATAGGCGCTTTGCGTCCTTTTTACTCTTGGTACCGCCCAGAGGAGGGTAAGAGATACCGCCCCTCGCATTTCGGCCACCACTACGGTCACGGATGGGCGTGCTTCTTCAAAGGCGCGGGCCACGATCGTCTGGTATCAAGACGCTGGCTCGACTTCGGTCCCTGGCGCGTGCTGCGTGGCGCCAATGATACGACCATGGTTGTGTTTCATCAGCTCGGGGTGGACGAGGACACAGCCAGGGAGCAAGCGAAACCCGGTCATCAACGCATGAGTGGTGAAGAAGAAGGTGGGGGTCTGCCGTGGTTATTCGAGCTGAGAAGTGAGTTCAACGCCATCTACGAGCCCACTCGTCGTCAGCTGCGGGTAATCTGCCACGAGGGGCGCGACGTCTCGCAGCGTGAGATGAGCGACGCTTGCCTGATCCGCTTTCACAATATCCTTGATAGCGCCCACCTCGCAGAGTTTATTCGGCGCGCCGGCCATGATGCCGTTGTCCTACAGCACTTTGGCATACAATCCCAGCCAGGCGAACGATTCGGCCCGGACCAGCCCATAGAATCCGTCGCCTATGTCTTTATCAGCGAAGCTGACGCGCGCAAGCACTTACACGAGTTATGGTTACGCGAGCTTGAGTGCTGGGCCTTCGTCGATGGCAAAGAGATCCGTCTCGATCTCGACTACCGGCCAGAGCCTCCTCCGCCACCCGACTGGGTTACGAGCAATCGCAGTGCCAGTGCATAACCTCAATCCCAGGAGTCACATTGCCCATCCTGGCGGACACAACAGTGTCACCCCGACCCATCGTCACTGTGGTCCTGCTCGGCACTATGGCCCGCGAGCCAGCGCGGGCCATGCAAGCCCGCCCCGGTACGTATGCGCCGCGAGCAGCGGCGACAGCGAGCGCGCCCGCCAGGGCACGCATCGCGCCGGACGACAGCTCCAGCGCATCGGTCGGCCCAACCACCCGACACCAATGTGCTGCACCACAAAATAGCCCATTCGCTTGACCAACTCCCATAGCCGTTGTCCATTCAATGGTCATATCTGGCTTTGTCCATAGTATGACGACCAAAACTGACCGCGTGCTCGCGCAAGCCAGGGTTGTTCTCGCTGACTATCGAATCGACCTGGAAAAGCACATCTGGGGGTCTCCTGCGGGCAAGTTCTACCTGGCCGAGAAGCTCGTACCGCTCATCCCCGCACACAAGATCTACGTCGAACCATTTGCCGGGGGCGCCCAGGTGCTGTTCCGCAAGGAGCCCACTGAGGTCGAAGTCGTGAATGACATGGATCCGGAGATCGCCTTCGCATTCCGCTTCGCGTCGAAGCTCACGAAACGCCAGCTCGACAACTTGCGCCATCGGAACTGGACATCGAGCCGGCATCACTTCAACCAGTTGAAGGAAAAACGGCCTGTCACCGACCTGGAGCGATTCTACAGGTTTCTCTACGTGAGCCGCTTCTCCTGGGACCGCAATCGCCGAGACTATGCTCCCGCGAACGCCGGGGTGACCGCGCAGATCATTCCTCGCCTCGAGCGATATGTGCCAAGAATCCGCACCATCAAGGTGCGATGCACAGACTACGGGAACGTCATACGCGAATTCGACGGCAAGGACACGTTCTTCTTTCTCGATCCACCGTACAAGGCGTACGATGCGTTGAGCATCGTGGGCCCAGGACATCGGGACTGGGACGAGGAGCGGTTCCTCAAGACCATACGACGCATTCGGGGCAAATTCCTGGTGACCTACGGGACGCGAAGCGGCCCTGGCCTGTTCCAGGGATTCCACGTGCGCCGCGTGCGACACCGAGGGCGTGTGAAAGGCTCAACGGGGGGATCGCGCGAGTTGACGACGTTGGTGGTCACTAACTTCCAACCATGAGCACGACCGAGGCTGTAAGCTGTCACGGTGCTTCGGGGCAAAGTGGTTGGCTTGGTAACTGCAATGGTAGAAAAACGCTCTTATTTCAGCTATTTATTAAAGATCGACACTCCCGAGATAGTCGGAAAGAACCGCCATGTTAGTTGCATTACAAATAAGTGCCATTTAGGGACACCGTACAGTGCGTATCAAAAGAGCTGATAACATTACGGCCATGCGACTCGAACGCTTACTGCTTCACGATGTCGGCCCATTTGCGGATTTGGACATTCAGTTTCGCGAGCGTCCAGACGCAAATAAAGCGGATCTACACATGTTCGTAGGACCCAATGGAAGTGGTAAGAGCACTATTCTCTATGCTTTGGCTCAGATGTTCAGCCATGAGACGGTGCTTCTAGCCCGGCGCCTTGGCAGCGACGAGTCGTATGCCTCAATAGAGAGTAACAACCATGCTATGGCGGCCATCCGCAGCGGCAATAGGCCTTCCTCGGTTGTGAGCGAGTTACTCAGATCAAACCCGCGGGTCACACTCAGCGACGGTCCCATCGATTACTACGATCGGTCTACGAACGACGTCTGCACTGCAATCAATTATTATCGCTACCGAGCGTCGGGGCCGCTTCCGGAACCTGCTCATTTCAATAAGGTGGCGTTCGTCGGTTCGACACAACGGCCTCCGCCTCCCCAACCGTTATCATTTGCAGCATTTGCCTACTCTGGTGGCCGCACTGTCGACTCCTATGCCCTTGAGGCTATCCAGGAGCTAGGAGACGACCCCTTGGCTGGAGCATTGTCATTTACTCATACCGTCGATTCGCGCAAGCTTACCCAGTGGATCGCCAACGCCAAAGCCAAGTGGGCTTTGGCGTTGGCACGCGGTGAAGTGGAATTGGCCAAAAAAAGGACCGATTCGATCGAGCGCGTCGAGAACATAATCGGCCGCATCATCAAACAAGAAATCCGCTTTATTCTTGAAGAAGAGCCGTTGGCGGTCAAAGTCTCACTGAACGGTTTGGAGGTCGAGCTGGATGTCCTGCCCGACGGTCTCAAATCAATTCTCAGCTGGGTTGCAGACGTTCTGATGCGGCTTGACCTCCTAAAGTGGCATGACGACACTCCGGCTATGGCACGACCGTTTGTGCTGTTATTGGACGAAATAGAGATTCATCTACATCCTGCTTGGCAGCGGCAGCTGCTGCCCATAGTGCAGGAACTCTTTTGCAATGCACAGGTGTTTCTGTCTACCCATTCACCGTTCGTGGTCAGTTCAGTCAGCGACGCTTGGATCTATCCCCTGCGCTTGACGAACGGCAAGGCCACTGCCTGTGAGCCGCTGCCCTCCAGAGCTGGTGACAGCTACACCACTGTTCTAAGCGAAGTCTTCGGGGTCGAAGAAGAGTTCGACATCGGCACTGAACAGCTTTTCGACACGTTCCACAAGCTCAGAAATCGTCGCCTGACGGGCGATGAAAGTGTTACGGACGAGCTCAACGAGGTCGTCGCCAAGTTGCGTCGGTGCAGCGTCGAGACTCGTGACATCGTCGAGCGTGAACTACGACAGCTCCAAAGGCGTATAGGACGCGAGGTATGAAACCGACCAAGAGGGGGCCAGTTCCGAGAGTATTGGAAGAACACGGCGAACGATGGTCGGCGTCCTGCGTGAGAAAAAAAGCAGAGAACCCGAACTATCGTATACAGTGGACAAAACACGGCGGTGTTCCTGTAAATCGGCTCCTCCTGCCGCCGCTCGAAGCAATGACTCAATCCCACTGCTCTTATTGCGACGGCTACCCTCTCGACGATATCGCCTACCCCACCATCGACCACTTCCTGCCCAAGGGGCAGTACCCCGAGCTCACCTACAATTGGAATAACCTCTACCTAGCGTGTCCACGTTGCCAGAACGAGAAGGAAACCAGATTCGACCTGCGGATTCAGCGCGAAGAGTACCAGGGAGAGCTTCTGCGACCCGATGAGCCCAACTACAAGTTCGAGCGCTATTTTCTCTTCAACTACAAGAATGGGCACATAGAGCCCAATCCGCGGGCGTCCGAGGCGGAACGCAGGCGCGCTAAGTTTACTATCGACAAATTGGGATTGAATGACGGTGGACGCCCACGTTCGCGCAAACGGACAATAGTCTGTTTCGCAAGATCGGAACAACGGTTAGATGCAATCGACGTATGGCCGTATCGTTTTATACTGACGCAATAGGCGGCGGCAATTTCGTGCGCCCCATATATATCCAGCATCCTCGAACGGGCTATCTTGCAGGATAGGCCCGAAATCGCTTTAGTCGGGAATTCGTGCCAAGCTAAAGGCGCACTTTGAGGTGAAGCACTGCTCGCAGGGAATCGTCACTAAATCTCTAGGCTTGGGCGAGGCAATCCGGGCAGCGAGCGAGGTTCTTGACGTCAGTCAATCCACACGGGTTATGCGACCCAACGGCGCATAGATGCTGACAACGCGTTGGTTGTGTGATCAACAGGAGTTCGCGCGGCTGGAGAGCAGAAACCAGGTGGGTGCTGTCGGCTAGATACCGCGCAGCGCGCAGCAACAACGTGACACCGCCTTTGTCCTCGTTCGCGAGAGTCATCGGCGCCAGCCATGTGTAACCAGCGAGGCTCTTGTAGGAAGCGACTGGGCAACCCAAGACGGAGCCGCAAGGCCTCAGTGTAGTCCCCAGTCCCACTGTATGACGCCGAGCTACCTCCCTTCCCCATCGAGTACTGTGATACTATGGGAAACTCTGAGTGCCAGAAAAGGAAGCATACGATGCGATGGCTCCTGGTAGTTCCCATGCTTGTGGCGATGTTTGGTGCATGCGACCTGAAGCCGCCACCGACGATCATCCGCGGGTACCTAGTCGGCTCGCAGCCGATTGACGGGGCCACGGTCAAGGTCTTCGAGCTCGGCGAGAACGGCGAGCCGGTCGACCTCATCCCGGACAAGCACGGCATCCCGAACTCGGACAAGGACTCGCGCTTTCCCGCAGCCGTTACGGTGAACGGCGAGTTTGAGATCAACGTCGGCGACTTTTCTGGGCCATTTGTGCTGCAAGCCACGGGGGGCAAGATCCAAGAGTTTTGGCATGAAGCGCCTCGCTTTTTGCCAGAAGATCCTCATACACATATTGTCATTAAAGACTGGTACGCGGAAGACTACGAGACCATCACGATGTCACCGCTAACCGAGATCGCGTATCAGCTAGCTCGTGCACGACATCAGAATGGCAGTGAATCGGACTTCCTTCAGTCAATGGTGGAGTCAACACGCATTATTGAAGAGCACGTACACATGTATTCGGAGCAATGGCTGTATTCTATTTCTCGTACACGCCCTTCTCACCGTATGAAGAATTCGAAACCAGAGGATCGTTACTCTGTCGTCCTGTATGCCTTAGCCTCTGTCGCGCGCAAATGGGAATCCGATCTGACAATTGGTCCGATGACAAGCCTGGATGTGTCGGCATGCCTCGGGCAAGATCTGCTTTCGTCCCGAGCCAGACTTGACGGGCAAGTCGCCGCCGCCGGCAAATGTCGAAAGCTAGACATGCATACATTCTCGGCAGGGATGGTTCAGTCGATTTCGATCGAATATCTTCGATCAGAGTACAATACTCAAAATATTGAGTTCTGGCAGTATGGCGAGTTTCTCGGGCTCTTGGCAGAGTCTCATCAAAGTGAGTTGTGGCCAATTGATCGTGTCCCCGCCTCACTGGACATAGAACCGCCCGTTGCTGTTGTGCTGGAAGTGCGAGAACAAAGCAGCGACCAGGCGATTATCGACCTCTACGTGCAAGACGATGTCACGGGTATCTCGATGAGGCATGCAACGCAAAAAGGAGTTCAGGCATATATTCCCGATAATCCTCTCTTACCCAAAGCAACTGTTGAGTTTCGTGATTTCTGGGAACGCGATTATCTGTTCACGATCTCGGTCCCGATGCGTCTACTTGGGAATAGTCGGACGGTTGCGATAGACGTGCGCGATCAACGAGATAATCGTGCCGAGCTCATCTTTGTCGAAATTGATTAGTTAACGGCACGATGCGCGAACGATAGCTATCGGTGGCGTGATCTCGACGCTAGCCGGCAAATTAGCCGCAAATTCGTCCAGTTGCTCGCACGGCACAACAGCATCAACAAGAACCAGTTTCTGTAAATTTACGAGCATCGATAGCCGGTTCACGCCGGCTGTTAGGTTAGTTCCCTGCAGCCAGAGCCGGCGGATAGAAACGATCTCGACCAGAGGGGATAAATCGGAGACCCCAGTACTGTTTAGTTCTACGATTTCAAGTTTGTCGAGAGTACGTATTGGTTCGATGTCAGTAATTGGATTTACTGACATGTTGAACCAGGTCACATTCACAAAGTGCTCGACGCCGCGAAGATTGTCGATTCCCGACCCCGGACAGCCTAGCTCAGGCAACCCGTCGGCGTATTCTGTCTTGAACGAAACGCCAAACTCGAGGGCACACTCGCGCAACGCAGGGTGACCGAAGTCGATCTCAGCGATGCGCACCCTGTCGTCGGGGCCATCGCCATTGCACGCGGTTGCCAGGAACACGCCACAGGTGCCGAGGATTGCGAGAGCACTGAGGGTGGTGAACTGGTGAGACACCTGTGCCATCGCCGTAGTATCCGGGCGGGCTCGTCGGTGCGCAACTCCCCCGGTGGACGCGCGGGTGGCCCTGTTCTCGCGATGACCACCAGTTTGGCCTGAAAAGCCACTGGATGGCCATGGATGGTGGGACCGACACCAGGCCCACCTGGGTGACCCGTGCTGGTTGGACGGGCCTGTGCTCACGTTGGGGAGTTCTCAGGGAAGCGTGTGGGTCATCTCACGGAACTCGGTATCATCAGTATCGGTGGTTGGTGGCATCGGCCCATCTCGGCTGCGCGGCGAGGCGCAGAACTACACCGCTCACGACCATGCCCGCTGCACAACTGCCCATGGTCAGCGCGTGGCGACTGTGGGGAAGGTGCCACGCGTCCACTGAGCTACTCTTGGTTGGCCGAATCATTTTTCGTGAGCATAGCTGATCTCGGCGAATCAAGTAATTGTTTCGCGTAGTTGCGTGCGGAGGAACCAGCGCGCTTGCCCCCACGGTGCCGGCGTGAGTCCGGCCGGCTCGGGGCAGGAGATCTGGCTACATCGCTGGGAGCCAAGCGATCCCGAACGCGATGCCGGTAGCCAGCCATGCCACAAGCCAGAAACTGATCACAAATGCAGCGGCGCGAATGACAGCCACAAGTGGCTTCGACGAGCCTGTGTGCTTGTACCATACATAGGCCGCACACCCGACGCTGCACGAGACCCAGCCCGACAATAGCAGCGCGGTAGCTAGATGGAGAAATCCGGGGAGCTCCCCGTCGAGTACGTACCGAGCGTACGTCTTGGCCCACAAGACACCAGGAAGCACAGCCACGATGAGTTGTAGGAATAGTATTGCGACGATCTGCCAAATGAGCGTCACTTCTATGGTGCTGCGACGAGCGATGAGCAACTCGAACAAGCCGGCGAGGAGCGCATGGCCGATGGCACCTGCCAGAAATCCACCGGTAAGCCATGCACAGATGGCTAACAGGCTCTTGGCCAAATCGAAACGGTACTCGACTATCCCCTCTACCATATGCGCCAGTGCTTGCCCCTGGGGCTCGGCCATTGTCGCACTTGGCACGAAAAACTCGAAGAAGTCAGACAAGTGCATGCCAAGGAGCACTGATGGAAGCACGAGCAGCCCGAGGCTCACAGTGAAGTACTGCCGTCGAGTGCGACGGTGTCGCGCGGCGATGCGCGGAATCCTCCAAGGCGTAAACAGAGCTTGGACAGTGGTAGAGGCCAGTGCCAACGCGGTGTTCGCGAGCGAGCTGCGAGCACCGACCTTGTCAACTCCTCGTGCTAATTCACTATGGGCCACTGATGCGCTCTCCGTTGTCTTTGGTGCTGCTCAGCGTAATGCTGCGCCAGTTATTTTGCAAACCGTCGGTGCAGCGAGGCACTGCGGGCGAACGGCAGGCCCCGTCGGGGGAGCGCAAGTGACAACAACGGTGGTGATCACCAACTACGCGATCCGCTAGCAAGAGGTGCCGAGGATTGCGAGAGCACGGAGGGTCGGCCTGAGAAGCCACTGGATGGCCGTGGATGGCGCGAACAACATCAGGCCCACAGTGACCCGTGCTGGTTGGAAGGGCCTGTGCTCACGTTGGGGAGTTCTCAGGGAAGCTGGGTTACCTCACTGGGCTCAGTACCAGTGGTAGGCGACCGCGGCCTCCAAGGCGGCGTAGCCGTGGGGCTCGGAGAAGTGGATGGTACGGCGGGCGGTCACGCCGAGGCCGGCGAGCCAGTGTTTGTCCAGGCGGTAGTCGACGCCGACCCGGGCGGTCAGGTGGAGCGGCTGCCATTGGACGGCGCGGTCGTGGGTCATCTGGGAGCCCCGGTCGATCCATTGTTCGGTGGCGTGCCAGTAGGTCAGGACGCCGGTGCCGATGCCGAGGTATACCGATGGCATGTAGGGGTAGAGAAAGCGGGCTCGGACGCCGGACTCGACGCGAACGGTGGACAGGTGGCGCGGAAGCTGGGTTTGTTTTCGCTGCCAGGTGGCGGGGCGCAGGGTTTGCCCGGTGCCGAGGGAGACCTCGAATGAGACGATGTGGGAAAGGCCGTAGCTGTATCGCACATCGACATCGAGGGTGGGAGCGTGGGCGATGTGGTCGGTGGTAGAAACGTCGGACGCCCACATGGTGCCCATGCCGACGTGGGCGGTGGCGGCGTGTTCGTGGGCGTCGGCCCAGGCTGGTTGCCCGGCCAGGCTGATCCCGGCACCGGCGGCCAGCACGGCCACTGCGCGGGACAGGCGCGCGCTCACTGCGCTGCGATATCTTGCAGGATCTCGCGCATCCAGTTGACGTAGTCGAGCTGGGTGGCCCACTTGCCGCGAATTTGCACCGGTTCGCTCCATCGGTTGGTGATGTCGTCTAGTTTCCCCGTCAAGAGGAGATTGATCAACTCCCATTGCGGCTCTTTGAGCTGGCCGGCCTTCTCGAATACGTCGGGTGCCAGGCCGAGAAAGACGGCCAGCTTGCGTCGACTGCCGGGTTTGGCCTTTGGGCAGTACTGACGGACGGCCAGAAACCAGGTCTCGAACTCGCGGAACCATCCCTGCAAGGTCTCAAGCGATGGGAGCCGGGGGGACATCGGCGTGCCGTCGCCACTATCCTGTTCGCATTCTGTATCGTTGTAGGCGAACTGTGCACAGAGGATGTTCAAGACGGCCTGCACGGTGTCCTTGGATACAATCCCGGGCAAGACATGGGTGCCGGCGCGGATCTGCTCGAGCAAGTGGGCGACGATTTTTCGATGCCGAACCATCCAGGCGAGCAGGATCGTCTCGGACGGGGCCTGTCCCTTGCTGGAGCGCCCCCACCATGTAGTCCACGCATCAGCGGATTGCCAGGGATACGTGAGCCCGTGCTGCGATTTGGAGTGATGGACAATGCCGCGCACGTCGGGGTGCTCGGGATCGGTCACCCCGGCCAGGCGGAAGAAATCGACCCGTATACTGTGCTGAAACAGGGCCAGGCGAATATCGTGATGGGAGAGGGGTGTGCCGATTTGGTTGATCTTGGCGAAGATCTGCACCTGATCGTCGATGGACAGGCCAGGCGGCAAGACGGTGAAGCTGACGATGGTCTGCAGGATCTGCTGCTGAACGTCCGGGGCGAGTTCGGCGAATGTTCGT
>JAKSDA010000554.1 GCA_022360315.1 Pseudomonadota bacterium | reverse complement strand
GCTGATCTTCGACCAGCTGCACGACCGCTACCGCAGTGGCGAAAAAAAACTCGCCGACGAGGTAGAAAAGGCGGCGCGCAATTATTCCCGGTATGCCGGCATGAAGAACAGCCTGCGCTATCAGAAGGTCGAGCGCACCCTGGTCGAGCTTTCGGGCGATCCCATCGAGCTCATCATTTACGACGCCCGATCGGCGTACAAGGCGGCATTTACCGAGCGCCGCATCGGCCGGATCAACCAGAAGATGGCGCAGGCTCGGGCCAGCTACGCGGAGTGTCTGCGCTCCCAGCCCGCCAACCAGCGCTGCCACTACGGCATGGGTCTGGTCCATGCCTCGGTCAAGGCGTCCGAGCACTACGATCGGCGCAGGGCGCGCCAGCACTTTACTCGGGCCGGCAATCTGCCCGACGCAAAGGTCGAGCTGGCCAGGATGATGCGTCTGGAAGACGATCTGCAGGGCGCCCGCAGCGCACTGGCGGGCGCCCTCGCCGTGGATCCGAAACACCAGCGGGCCCTTTTCGAACTGGGTGTAGTGTCCAAGCTGGAAGGCCGCGATCGCGACGCCATCGATGCTCTGACCCGGGCCTATCAGGCCAATCGCTTTTCGGCCGACGCCGCTCGCGCAGTGGACGAGCTGACCAAGATCGACCCGCACCACAAACTGGTCAAACAGCATTCGAGGACGGGCATTGCACCCGGTGACATCTTTGCAACCGATCGCTTCAAGGCCGCGATCGCGCTGCTCGAAACCCACTTTGGCGGAGTCGATCGCGCATCGCCCGAAACCGCCGCCCTCGCCGCCATGTTGTCCCGCCTACTCGACGCTGCCGACGTCGATTCCAGCACGGCGATCAATGTCGCAGTGCTCAAAACCAAGATTCCCAACGCCTTTGCCCTGCCCAACGGAAATATCTATTTTACCCGCGGCTTGCTCGATTTTGTCGCCAAACAGTGGCCCGACCGTCCACTCGACGCCGATCACGATATCATCGCCCACGTCATGGCCCACGAGGTTGCCCACGTGATCCGCCGGCACACGGTGCAGAGCACCCTGTACCGAGAAGCGGTCAAGAGCGCGTCGCGCCGGCTCGATGCGGCGACGCTGACCCACGTCACGCGCCTTCACGAAATCGAGGCCGACCGGGTCGGCATTGTTCTGGCGTTTTTGGCCGGATATCATCCGCGCGGCGGTATCGAGATCATGGAGGCGCGCGGCGCGTTGCAGGAAATTCCCAAAAATCTCGACCACCCCACGTTCGACGAGCGGGTGCACTATCTGGAAGAATACTGGTCCAACGACGTCAAATACGCATTTGTGTCGTTTGAACTGGGCGTTGCCGCCCTGGCCGACGGCGACCGAATGCTGGCCACCGGATCGGGCAAGGCCGCAGCGCGCTACCAGCAGGCACTCGATCACTTTCGGCGCTTTCGCGACGTGCTCAAGCCGACCAAGGCGCTGCTCAACAATCTGGGCGTGGTTCGCGCCAAGCTGGGCATTTTTGCCCTGGCCCGCTCGGAAGCGGGCCAATCCAGCTCGGCCCCAACGGCCTCACCGCTGCACCGCTGGCAGACCGATCTGTCGGTCGAACAAAAAAGTGCAATCGAGTATGTATCGGTGGTCCAGCGCGGCGCCGACACGCGGAGCCGACCTGGTGGTGTCGGCGGCATGCCCAAAAACCTTCGCCATGCCGTATCGCTGTTCAAGGATGCGCTCAAGCGCGATCCGGGTTATCTTCGAGCCCGGCTCAATCTGGCTGCGGTGTACATCGCCATGGGCAACATGGAGAAGGCCAGTCGCGAACTCGACCGGCTCGAGTCACGGCGAGGTGCACGGGTCGCGCTATTGCGCGGCATCGTGTACGCCGAGACCAAACAGTACGACAAGGCTGCGGCCGAATTTCGCGCCGCCATGCAGAAAAGCGCGCTGAAACACGCCGGGACCTACAATCTGGCCCGGCTGTATCAACTGGCCGGCGACAGGGCCAACGCGCGCGATCTCTACCGACGTTATCTCAAAACCGACTCGCGCAGCCCATGGGCCGACGCGGCACGGCGGAGCATGAAACGCCTGTGAATCCCCATCCCATCCCATCCGCAACGCGAACTGACCTGCCGGACGATCGATCGTCGATTACCTGCTCCATGACCACCGAGCCGGCTTCGGCCATCGGCACCTCCTATCGACTGCCCGTATCCGGATTCGCATCTTGCCGCCGTTTCGGTATCGATCTGGATTACTCCAACGGCCATTGAATGGCGTTACCGATGTCGAAATCGGCTATTCCTAAGATGGGAGCCAGTGGACCGCCGGTAGACAGCCGGTAGACGCAGGAGTATCGTCCCCCGCATTCGGAACTGTATTCGTCATGGCTGACTCTCTGTCCGCAGATCTCGCTTCCCTCAAGATCGACCGCAATCGCAACCCAAATCGGCGAGGTGCGTTGCGCTACCTACTCACGGCCGCAGCGCTGATCGGCGTCGCGCTGGTCGTCTATCTGATCCTCGTCCCCTACGTCGAGTCCAGAATCTTCAAAGTTGAAGTCGCGGTGTCCGAGATCAGCCTGATCTCGCCCGCTCAGGCGCAGATCGAGCTCACCTCGACCGGCTACGTCAAACCCCAGCGGATCTCCAGGGTCGCGGCCAAGGTCACCGGCAAGGTGGCGAAGGCATCGGTGTCCCAGGGCGATCGTGTGGCCAGAGGCGATGTTCTCTTCGAGCTCGAGGTGGTCGATCAAAAGGCCGCCATTGCCGCGGCCAACGCGCGGGTCGCAGCAGCGCGAGCCCGCGCCCACACTGCGCGAGCCAATCTGGCCGAAATCGTTCTTCAGGCCAAACGAGCCGGCAAACTCGCCGCCGGAGGCGTGGGGCCCCAGTCCACAGCCGATGACCTGGCCGCCCGGGCGGTGTCCCTGCGCCAGCAAGTGCGCGCGGCCGACGCCGAGATCGACGCCATCCAGGCCGAGGTGCACGCCCTCGAGGTAACCCTCGAGGGCTTCACCGTAACCGCCCCGATCGCCGGCACCGTGCTCAGCGAGCCGCCCGAGGTGGGCGAAATCGTCGGGCCCCAGCCGGCCGGAATCTCGACCGATTTTGGCAGCATTGAAATCGCCGACTTCGATACCCTGGTGGTCGAAACCGACGTGCCCGAGGCCCGTCTGCACCTGGTCGCCATGAACGGCCCGGCCGAGATCATCCTGGATGCCTTCCCCGGTAAACGGTACCGCGGAACGACTCTGCAACTGGTGCCCCGGGTCAATCGGGCCAAGGCCACGGTGACTGTCAAGGTCGCCTTTGTGGATGCCGCCGACGGGGTTCTCCCCGATATGGCTGCTCGAGTCAGTTTTTTGGCCGCGGAGCTCGACCCACAAGCGATCAAGGAGCCGGCCAAGTTGGTCGTCCCCGGCGCTGCGCTGGTCGAACGAAGCGGGGCCAAGGTGATCTTCGTGGTCGACGACGGTCGGGTCAGAATGACCCCCGTGACCGTCGGCAAGGCGCAATCTGCCGGGGTCGAGCTGATGAACGGACCACCGGCCGGTACCCGGGTGGTAAAAAACCCGCCCGATGGATTGACCGATGGGCAAGCCGTGAAGGAAAGGATCAACGAATGAGTGAAGCCCAATCTGCACAGTGTGCCGCGGACGAAGAGCGTCAAGGCGAACAAGGTGTGTATCGAGGGACCAAAGAGGTCAAGACCATTGTCAAGCTCAAGGGAGTGAGCAAGGTCTACTGGCGCGGCAAGGAGAAGGTCGAGGTGCTCCACGATCTCGACCTCGCGGTGCCCGAGGGCGCGTTCGAGGCGCTCATGGGCCCCTCGGGTTCGGGCAAGACGACCCTGCTCAACTTGATCGCAGGCCTCGATGTGCCGAGCAGCGGAAGCGTGCGCGTGGCCGATGCCCAGCTCGAGACCATGGGCGAAGCCGGTCGCACCAAGTGGCGCGCCGAGAACATCGGCTTCGTGTTCCAGACTTATAACCTGCTGCCGGTATTGACCGCGCAGCAGAACGTCGAGCTGCCGCTGTTGCTCGCCAACTTGTCGAGTTCGGAGCGCAAGCGGCGGGCACAAACCGCCCTCAAGATCGTCGGTCTCGAAGACCGCGTGCGCCATCGCCCCGGCGAGTTGTCGGGCGGCCAGCAACAGCGGGTCACCATCGCGCGCGCCATTGTCAACGATCCCAAGATCATCGTGGCCGACGAGCCAACCGGCGACCTCGACCGCCACAACGCCGACGAGATCCTCAATCTTCTCGACAAGCTCAACCGAGAATTCGAGAAGACCATCCTCATGGTAACCCATGATCCGGCTGCAGCAGAACGGGCCAGTCACCGCCGGCATCTCGACAAGGGAAAGCTGCAATGATGCTGGGTAGCCTGGCAGCCAAAAACGTGCTGGGCCGCAACCGGGTCAGGACCCTTCTGACCATCGCCGCGGTCGCGGTCACCATCTTTGTCTTCATCCTGCTCCGCACGTTCATTACCGCGTGGACCGCGGGAGCCGAACACGCAGCGCAAGATCGCATTGCCACCCGGCACAAGGTCAGTTTCGTCATTGCGCTGCCCAAGAGCTATGCCGACAAGATCCAGATGAACAAGGACAGTCTCGGTGTCACCGACGTCACCTGGTGCAACTGGTTCGGCGGCAAGCATCCCCAGCGGGAAAGCGATTTTTTTGCCACCATCGCCGTCGATCCACAATCCTTCTTGCGGGTCTATGACGAGATTCAGCTATCGCCCGAAGAGCGCGAGAGCTGGGTGCAAAATCGCCGTGGTGCCGTGATCGGTGATGCCCTGGCCAAGAAATTCGACTGGAAGGTCGGCGACTCGATCACCCTCGAGGGGACGATCTATCCCGGCAACTGGGAATTCGAAATCTCGGGCATCTACACTGCAGCGCGCCGATCGGTCGACCGCTCGACCCTGTGGTTCCACTGGAATTATATCAATGAATCGGTCGGGCAGCGCGCCAAGGACCAGATCGGCTGGCTGGTCAGTCGAGTCGAGGATGCATCGCGCACTGCCGAGGTGTCCAAAAACATCGACGCCATGTTCGAGGATCGCGGCGAGCAGACCACGAGCATGAGCGAACGAGCGCTGCAGACCTCGTTCCTCGGTATGGTCTCGGCCATTCTCACCACCATCAATGTGATCTCGGTGGTCATCCTGGCCATCATGATGCTCATCCTCGGCAACACCATCGCCATGGCCGTGCGCGAGCGAACCAACGAGTACGGCATGATGCGAGCGATCGGATTTGCGCCCCGCCACATTGCGACCATGGTGGTAGGGGAAGCCCTGACCATCGGGCTGCTCGGCGGTCTGCTCGCACTTGTGCTTGCCTATCCGATGATCGAGCAAGGCATGGGTCGCTTTCTCGAGGAAACCATGGGCGGCTTTTTCCCCTATTTCCGCATCTCGGGCAGCACGGTTATTGCCGCGCTGGTCCTGGCCACGGCGCTGGGTGCTCTGGCCGCGGCCATTCCCGCCATCCGCGCGGCTCGCCTCAACGTCGTCGATGCCCTGCGGCGGGTTGGCTAAGGAGAACGAGGTATGGTCCCACTGAGTTACAACGTTCGCAGCCTCTTTGTCCGCCGGGCAACCACGCTGGCCACGATGGCGGGCATCGCATTGGTGGTCTTTGTACTGGCCAGTGCGCTCATGCTGACCAATGGCATCAAAAAGACTCTCGACAGCACGGGCAGCCCGGACCGGGCCTTTGTCCTGCGCATGGGCTCGGACGCCGAGCTGTCGAGCAATATCGAAGCTCCTTCGGCCAAGCTGGCCATGGATGCGCCCGGAGTCAAAAAATCGGCCCAGGGACCCATGGCCGTGGCCGAACTGATCGTGGTCGCGGCCCTCGACAAAACCGGCACCAGGGGTCAAGTATCCAACGTACAGATCCGCGGCGTCTCCGATGACGTCTTTGCGTTTCGGCCCGAAGTTCGCATCATCGACGGACGTCCGGCCCGACCCGGTACCGACGAGGTGATCGTCGGCCAGCGCATTCGCGGTCGCTTTGACGGAGTAGAGCTCGGCGCCAGCTTCGAACTCAAGAAGAATCGGCCGGTCACTGTGGTCGGTGTATTCGAGGCGGGCGGCTCGGCCTTCGAGTCCGAAATTTGGGCCGATGTGGATACTCTGCGAACCTCGTTTGGCCGCGAAAACCTGTTTTCATCGGTCACGGTACAGCTGGAATCAGCCACGTCGTTCGACGCTTTCAAGGCTCAGGTCGAGAGCGACAAGCGCCTCGGCCTCGATGTGGTTCGCGAATCGGTTTACTACGAAAAGCAGAGCGGCGGCACGGCGACGTTCATCATGGTCACGGGCATCATCATCTCGGTGTTCTTTGCCATCGGCGCCATGATCGGCGCCATGATCACGATGTACGGAGCGGTATCCCAGCGCCGCCGCGAGATTGGCACTCTGCGCGCGCTGGGATTTTCGCGCTTGTCCATCCTGTTGTCGTTCTTGTTCGAATCACTGGTTCTGGCCGTACTCGGCGGAGCCATCGGCGTTGCGGCTGCCCTGCCCATGGGCATGGTAGAGCTGTCCATGATGAATTTTATGACCTGGTCGGAAATGGTCTTCACGTTCGATCCCACGTCCAGTGTCATCGTGACCGCGCTGATCTTCGGCAGCGTGATGGGAATCATCGGCGGTTTTTTCCCGGCCTTGCGCGCCGCCATGACCTCGCCCATCGAGGCAATGCGCGATTGATCGTCCTGCCCCGCCCCCAACTCGATGCCCCTTGCCCCGAGCTGAACCGATCACGTAGTTGCCAAGCACATCGCCGCGGACTCCGGTTCTTCACCGACCGGGTCGCAGATAGCGAGTGAACCACTCGGTGATTGCGCTGGTCGAACGGATCCGGTTCGGGGTCTTGCGGAACCCGTGGCCCTCGTCTGGAAACAGAACATACTCGACCGGCACGCCGCGCTGGCGCAATGTGTCGACCACTTGTTCGGCCTCGATGACCGGTACATTGGTGTCATTGGCGCCGTGCAGAACGATGGTCGGCGCAGTGACCTGATCGAGTTTGTGAATCGGCGACAGCCTGCGCAGAAGATCGGCCTGAGTATCGGGATCGCCGTACTCGATGGTCGAGATGGCCGCCATCCACGGCTCGGTGTGTTCGAAAAACGTGGCAAAATTGACCACGCCAAACAGGTTGGCGCCGGCGGCAAAGCGATCGGGGTACGCGGTCAAGCCAGCCATGGTCATGTAGCCGCCATAAGAACCGCCCATGATGCCGATACGCGCCCGGTCGGCCACGCCGGCCTCGACCAGGTAGTCGAGGCACGACTCGATGTCCTTGATGGCGTCGAAGCGCAGGGCGCCGTTGTCCAGATTCACAAAGCGCTTGCCGAACCCGGCCGAGCCGCGCACGTTGGGGTGGAAGATTCCGATGCCGCGACTGAGAAGAGCCTGAAAGTCGCTGCGCAGAGACGGCCGGGCCTGGCCTTCCGGTCCGCCGTGAAAGCTGATGACAAACGGGCCTGGCCCGGCAGCTCCGGGTGGCCGATACAGCCAGCCCGACAGCGATAGGCCGTCGTGGGCCTTGAAGCGAACCAGCTGTGGACGCACCATGGCCGCGAGATCGATGCCGGCATGGGGGCTCTGGGTAAGTTGGCGCAGCGTGCCCGAGGCCATCTCGAGAATCCATATATCGGTGGGCAGCACCGCTCCTGATATGGTCATGGCCAGTTTGCTGCCATCGCGGGAGAACTCCAGACCACCGGCGATCTCGCCCGGCAACCTGGGCCCGGGTCGCGACTCGAGAGTAGTCAGATCGAGAAATGACAGCTCGCTGCGGCCGGCCACATTCCATATCAGGGCGGCGGTTTTGCCGTCGTCGGTAATAGCAAACGTCGACAACTCGGCGTCAGCTCGCTCGGCGATGACCTGCAGCGGCGACAGTTTTTGGGCCGAATCGACCGTGACCCGGGCCAGTGCGACCAAGTCGCGATCTTTGTCCGAGCCGAGGTAGATCGTGGTTCCGTCGGGTGAAAACGTCCCGCCGAAAAACCGGCCCGGCCCTTGGTGCGGGGTGAGCAGCACCTCGGATGGCACGCCCGCTTCGACCAGAAACAGATTTGAGTTGCTCCGGCTCTCCATCCGCCACACCACAGCGCGGCGGCCATCGCGGCTGATCCCAGCGGTGATCCCGATGCCGCGGTTTTCGGCCACCAGGGTCATCTTGCCGGTGGCCAGGTCATAGGTGTACGCATCCATGGCTTCAGGTGTGCGCCGACTCGACGACAGAAGCAGGCGATCGCCGTTATACGACCACTCGCCGAGCCAGTTGTTGACCTTGCCACCATCGGTGATCTGCTTGATCTCGCTGCCATCGGGACGTATAAGATGGATCTGACTGTTCATGCCACCGCCCGGCGCGACTGCCACGGCCAGCCATTTTCCGTCGGGGGACCACTCGACTCCCTGCACCGGATCGCCAAATGGAGTGATCAGACGGGGCCAGCCGCCCTGGGCGTCGACCATCCAAACCTGGGGCACTCCGCTCAACCGGGACAAAAACGCCACCCTGGTGCCGTCGGGCGAGAACGCCGGCGACCACGCTGCGCCGATGCGGGCCATTCGGGCCACCATCTCGTCGACCTCGGGCAATCGGGTTTGCTGCGGCGCAGCTGCAGCCGAAACGCCACCGCTGCCCTGGCCAGGCCTGGCAACCGGGGTCGCCGCAGTGGGGGCTGAACGGCAGGCCGGACCGACCGAGAGCACAATGGCAATGGCGGTCGCCATTGCATGGACATGGAAACACGAGTGGCAATGCAAGACAGTATCCCTCCGTTGGTCAGACTGTACATCGATCGATGTCGAGTGTGGATGCTACCTCCACCTCAGGGTCATGGATCAACCGGAGTTCGAGCCGATCTGTTTGACCTGCAGCACAGTCCCGAATGGTGCGGACTGCTGCCATGCGAAATGCTCGAACGTCCGGTCACCAGCCGTATCGATCCATCCATTGCCCGGCTTCCATCCCCGCCGAGGCCTGGCACGAGTCAGCGCTGCAATTCCTATGCGCTTTCCGCATCTTCGTGGGTGGTATCTTCGGGGCTCGAGTATCTGTGCAATTGCGGCCCTCGAGCGGTCACCGTTCGCTGCTCCGAATCGCGCGTGACACTCTGGCCGGCTGTTGCGACCACTGCAGCCGCTCTCTTTTCGTGGCTGTTCATGTCGCGAAACCAGGCCGCCAGTTGCTGCATGGTCACCGGACGCTCCAGAGCCTCAATGACGTTTTCGATCTCCTCTTGCAGCTCCCGGATGGTTTGATACCGGGCCTCGGCCTCTCTGGCCACAGCGCGCTCGACCGCGCTGACCAGGCGATGCCGGACCTCGGCATCGCGGCCGGTATCACTGCCCCCGCCGTAGTGGGCCAGGATTGCCTCAAGCCGTTCCTTGTTGGGCCCATCTGGATAGAACTGCTCACACGTCAAGCACTCGTAGAGCAATACGCCGACCCCGTATACATCGACCCTGGGCAGCACACTCGTATCCTTATGCGGCTGCAGTGACTCGGGTGGAATATATCGCGTTTTGCCCTTGACATAGCCAGGCTCGGTCTGAACCAGAGAATCAGCTGCCTTGGCGATACCGAAGTCAGCCAGTTTCACGACACCATCTGTGGATATAAGGATATTCCCTGGCGAGACATCGCGATGGATGATCGGGCTCAGCGTGCCGTCCTCGTGGCGATAATTGTGGGCGGCGTCGAGAGCCTGGCACACGTCAATGACAATTCGGCACGCCATGCCGATGGGCACCGCGGTGAACAGAGAATGACATATGGAAATGATAGAGCGCAAATCCGCCCCATCCACATATTCCATCACCAGTAGATACTGGTCCGGAATCTTCAGCAGCTCGTAGGTCTGCACGATGTTCGGATGGTTCAAACGAGAGCTCAGACGAGCTTCCTCGAGAAACGCACCGATGATGCTGGCGTCGTTGACGAGATCGGTACGCAATCGCTTGATCACCACCGGTTTTCTGAAACCAGAAGGCCCGATGCGCCGGGCGAGAAATACCTCGCCCATGCCGCCGCGACCCAGTTGTTTCTGGATCTGATAATTCCCGTGGAGCACCCGGGAAATCTCCGGCGCCGGGGCCTGCCAAAAATCCTTGGGCGAGGTCGGCCGACCCTCGAGATAGCTCAGCACATCGACAGGTGGCGCCTCCCAGGGCAAGGACAGGGCCCGGGCAATCCAGTCGCGATCGGCCGGGGGCTGCACGCGTTGCACACATTGGGTACAGTACTCCTCGAACTCATCTCGATCGAGCAGATGCCGTGCGGCAGCGAGGTGGATATCCACTGGAACCTGGCGTTCGCAATGCGAGCAGGGACATCGAGCGAGTATCGAGATCAGTTTCGTGGCACCGAATTCACCGCCTCGCGCAGCGAGCTCGGAGAGCAAGAATCGCGGTACCCGGGCCAGGTAGCAGGGCAGATACAGGCTGCGCAGAAACTCCAGCAAGCCCTCGAAACCATCCTCGGAAATACTATCCAGGTGTGCCGTCACGACGACGATCGAGCCTTCCAATCCATCGGCCAGTCGCCTGAAGTAACCAGACCGGGTCAGCGAGCCAGATAGCCATAAACCAGTCACGCAATCGGTCGGATCTTTCTCGATATTGAATACTCTACGGCTCTGCTTGCCGTCGATGATCGCACTTGCGGCAGCCGGCGGAGTCGGCCGTCTGACCGTGCGGCAGAATTGAAAGTAAATCTCGGGAAAGTCCTCGAACTCGGATTCGCCGCCACAGATAGGGCACGGCATCGCCGGCAGCTCGAGGGTGTCGACCATATGCTGATGGTCATCGCGACGCAGATCAAAAATATTGGTAGTCGTCTTATCACAGCGAGGACAGTGATAGGGAACTTGAAAGGAAACCACCTCCCCAGTGCCGGCAAATCCAGACACCATATTTAGCTGAGAAACCACGATGGGCGAACACTTGATAAAACAGTAATAAGTAGCTCGAAGCTGCTTCAGTGCTCGACACCATTCGCGAATTCCCGACGACGTGGCACGAGTGACCTCACCCATATCGAAAACAATGACTCCGTGGAGGTTGGCGATCAGATCCTCTGCAGTGAAGGTCTCGTCGAGGATTCCTGCGACTCGCACGCACCAGCCATCGGGGTTGCGCAGGCGTGTGATTTGGCAGTTACACTTCATGACGAGTTGCGCTGCGGCGCCTGGTACCCATTATAACCCACAGAGATGTTTGTCGTATGTCAGACGCGGCGGCCCTGGTATTCACCGCCCTGCCGGGTCCATGCCACGTCGACTTAGATGTAGGCATATATACCCAAGAGACCGACCTGCCCTCCTCTACAACGGTGGCAACAGGCGCGCTTCCTGATAGCGGCGGATCCACTTGCGGAACATATCCTCGGTGTCAATGCAGTCGTGAAATCCGTGCAGGCGCGCCTTGATCGTACTGACCAGGATTGGCGGCGGTGACTCGCTGAATCCCGTGGCCATTGTGAAGTCGGTAAATTCGGCCGATTCCCCGATGAACTCGGGTATGGATTGCGGAGCAACCAGATCGTATTTGGCGACGCAGGCGGCCCATTCTCGCTGTCGTCGCGGCAGTTCCTCGGCAAGCGAGAGAGGTTTGGGTCGCCCCACGTGCATTCCGAAGCATTCGGCGAGGGTAGGCCAGACATAGGCGATGGCCATGACATCGCCGTTGGCAATGTTGTAGACCTCGTTGCCACAGGCAGGTGTGGTGGCAGCCCACTCCATTGCTCGCGCCAGGAGATCGGCATCGACGGCTTCGCACAGCAACGGCGGTCCACCGGGATAGGACAGCGGCTTGCCCGCTTCCCTTTCCACCGCGGCGAACACGCCGAGCGCCGCGAGTACGTTGAGATTGCCCTTGATGGCTTGGCCGACCGTCAGCTGCGGTCGAAGGATGGTCCAGGTCCAGCGTTTGCCCCGCTGTTTCTCGGCAATATAGTCCTGATGAAGCCAATAAAAATTCTCATGGTCGTGGCGGGGCCATTGCTCGCGGGCGGGAGCCCGCAGCGGCTCTAGGTGAATTCCGTACGCCTTTGTACCCTGCAGGAACGTGATGTGCTGCAAGCCCGTTGCCGCTCGCTCCAGAGGGTCGAATAGATTGCGCAGCATGGCCAGATTGGTCTGCATCTGGTCGCGCGCCCGCCATCCCTGGATCAGCTGCCCAGCAACCTCGTAAAGCGCCGCATAGCAGACATGGGTCACATCGGTCATTGCGCCAAACACCTCGGCACAGTGCGCGGCATCTTCGAGATCCACGGAAACGTGCGTGGCTCGGCGCAGCCCGGCTGGCCGGCGTCGCGACACCGCCACCACCTCCCAGTCGGGTATTTGTTCGAAATGGCGGACCACAGCCGAACCCACCAGACCTGTGCCACCCGCGATCAATATTTTATTTTGGCTCATGCCTCGAGCTTCGCATTGGTCGCAGATAACAATGAAACAAAGTGCTCCCCGAGTTGGCCGGCCGGGCAACGACTGGCGGTCAGCATAGTCTATGTCGGTCAATGTAAGCAAGTGAATCTTCTTCGGAGTTGTCGGGCCAGCGAGTTTTAGAGCCGGTCCAAAAACCTCGGACCGAGCCAGAGCGACGAGGCGCGCCGCCAGTGGGTGGGCGAGGAGTGGAGAATACTGGGTTTGACCGACGAGCAAGCCCGCTGGCGGTGATGGATCGGCGCTCTGGCGACGCGGAGAGTTTTTGGACCGGCTCTTAGTCGCCCGGGACGGATTTGCTTGCTGCACTGCTGGTTTTCTTGTTGTGCGAGCCATTACGACGGGTGAGCCAGTGATGCGCGAAAGAGCAGTATTTCAGCCGGATTGGTCGTTTCGGCCCGGCACCGCCATTTACTCGCCTCGTCGATTGTGAATCGTTGCGTTATCATCCTACCTTGCCTGGTATTTCCTCACGGCAGTAAGATTGCATGCCCGATGGGTACGGCACGACCCCGAACCTGGTGGGACCAGGCACGTCGTCCCAACGGTGGCCGACCGAGAGCGCGGCTGAGGGCGTCGGTCCGGGCGCCGAACGGGTCAGAGTGAGCCCCGGCGGGTCGAGTGGCCCCCTGGCGATGACCCCGCGACTGCAGCGAGCAATCGCCACCCCAAGGAGATCCTGATGACAAAATCGACCATCACAATCCCCGGCTACGAGTACGAACGGCACATTTTCAGGTCCGCGAGGAGTGTGGTGTTTGTGGTGAGGGATCAGCACAGTGATCTGCTCGTCGCCAAATCGATGGCGCCGGAATATCCCTCGGCCATGGATGTTGCCAAATTCAAATACGAATACAAACTACTCGAGCGTCTGCAGCATAAAAATATTATCAAGGCTGTGGCGCTCGAAAAAGTCGATCATCGATATGCGATCATCCAGGACTTTGGCGGCACATCTCTGAATGTCTACACTAGGGATCGCCACGTGGATCTCGACGTGTTTTTTACCATCGCCCGACAACTTGTCGAGGCCATCGCATATATTCATTCTCAGAGGGTCATCCACAAAGATATCAATCCTTCGAATATCTTGTGGGACCGAGATAAGAATCTCATACAGCTCATCGACTTTGGCATCGCAACCGAACTCGGCTATGAGCAAAAAGGTGCGTCGCATGGCAATCGGCTGGAGGGTTCCCTGCCCTACTTGTCCCCGGAGCAGACTGGCAGGATGAACCGGCTGCTCGACTACCGAACCGACTACTATTCACTCGGCGCCACCCTGCATGAACTGTTGACTGGCCAGCAGCTTTTCGACGCCAGTGAGCAGCTCGAATGGGTTCATTGCCACCTGGCCAGGGCGCCGAGAGAGACCAGTGCGGTGAATCCCAATGTTCCACGTGTTTTGTCCGATGTTATTGCCAAACTCCTGGCCAAGAACGCCGAGCACCGCTACCAGAGCTCACGGGGAATTCTCGCCGATCTGGAGGCCGCGCAAAAGGCCCACCGGGGTGAGTTATCCCATGAAATCGCGATCGGCGCCGGGGATGTCAACGAGTCGTTCCAGGTTTCGCAGACCCTGTACGGCCGGGAAAACGAAATCGAAACCATACTCGACGCATTCGATCGGCTCGGTGAGAGCTCGAGAGCCATCTTGTTGGTGGGCGGATATTCGGGAATCGGCAAAACTGCACTGATCAATGAACTACAAAGACCGCTGACAAAACAGAATGGCAGATTCATTTCTGGCAAATTCGACCAGTATAATCGGAGTATACCGTATCTCGCTATCGTGCAGGCGTTCAAGGATCTGGCCTACCAGCTGCTGGTCGAAGACGAAAAAACCCTGCGCCAGTGGAGCAGCCGCATCGGTGAAGCAATTCAGCCCATCGGTCGTCTATTGATCGACCTAGTAGACGAGTTCGAGCTCATCATAGGCGTGCAGCCAGAGGTTCAGAAGCTCAGCCCTGACCAGGAGCGCAACCGCTTGTTCTCACTCATCGAGCGTTTTGTCGTCTGCATTGCCTCGGATAAAAATCCCCTCGTGATGTTTCTCGACGACCTGCAATGGGCCGATCTGCCCACGTTCGATCTGATGAACCGTCTGTTGAGCTCTTCGCGGGTAAACGGACTTCTGATCATTGCCGCCTATCGAAGCAATGAAGTGTCAGATAACCATCCGTTCACGATCTTTGTCGACCGCCTGAGCGCGCCGCTACGAGTCTACAAGATCGATATAAAACCACTCGAACAAGCAAGCGTGGAGCGGATCGTGGCCGATACTCTCGATTGCGATGTCGACGCTTCCATCCCCATTGCACAGCTGATCATCGAGAAGACGCGAGGGAATCCCTATTTTATCAATGAGTTACTCCAACATCTTCACCATATCAATATTCTCGAATTCGATTACGAACATGCCCACTGGAAATGCAACTATGCTGGATTGCGTCACATCAATATCAGTAATAATCTGGTCGATTTTTTGATCTCGAAAGTATCTCAGCTCAGCCCACGGGCACAAAAAGTGTTGCAGCTGGCCGCGTGCATCGGCAACCGCTTCGATTTCAAAACTCTCGCTGCCATCGTCGAGATGGACAGCGCAGAGCTGGCAACGTGTCTGATGGAGAACATCAGCAATGGCTTCATCTATCCACTGAGCAGCGACTACCAGTTTCTCTCTCTGATCGAAATTGCCGAGGACGTACAGGACTCGACCTTTATCTACAAGTTCAGGCACGACAAGATTCAACAGGCCGCCTACCACCAGGTGAGCGTTACAGAGGCTCCGAGAATCCATCTGGGCATCGCCAGGCTCCTGGTCGAACGATCGAGCGAGGAGGACAGGGAGTCACGGATCATCGAGATTGCCCATCACTTTATCAAGGGCCTCGAGCTCGTCACCGCGGGGGATGAGCTCGAGCAGGTCTGCCGCATCTGCCTGGGCGCAGCGCAACGGGCCATGTCGTCCACCGCCTACCATCTCGCGTTTCTCTATCTAGATACCCTGGTCGAGCGTTTCCCATCCACTCTGTGGCAAGACGACTACGAGTTTGCATTCGATTTTTATTCTTGCCTTGGCCAGGCGGGTTTTCTCGCCCAGCGCGTCGAGGTCGCCGAGGCTGCGGTCGACACTCTGATCAGCCGGGCCCGAGATGCCGTCGATCAGGGCCGCGCACGCCTGACCAGGATCAGTCATTACGCCGTAATGGGTCGCATCGAAGATACGGTACATGGGGGGCTGGAAGCATTATCTCATCTTGGAATCAAGATTTCTCCCGAGGCTGGACAGCTCGCGGTGTTAAGAGAAGTCATCAAATCCAACCTGCTGCTATGGGGCAAAAAGATCGCCAAGCTCATCGACAATCCCAGCATCAGCGATCGCAAAGCTCTGCTCGAGATCAAGCTGCTCAACGAGATCGCGGCACCGGCGTATATGTTGAACAAGCCCAACTTATTTGCCGTATGTGTCGCGAAAAACGTAAATCTGGCCATCAAACACGGTAATTGCGCGGAATCGGCCTTTGCCTATGTTGCGTTCTCTGTGCTACTGGGCGGTGGGTTGCGCGATTACAAGCGGGCTCACGAGTTTGGCAAGCTGGCCATCGCGGTCAACCGAAAGCTCGATGATCTGCAATTTCGCGCCCGTATTCTGCACGTTTACGCCGGCCTGGTGCTCAACTGGAACGAAACCATGAAAAACACCCGACCCTTCTTCGAGGATGCCATTGCTACCGGTGAAATCTCGGGCGACCTGGTTTATTACGGCCTGGCCAATGTGCAGATCAATCACTACGACCCCCGCCTGACCGTATCGGAGGCCTATGCTGCCCAGGAAAAAAACATCGAGACTCTCGACGAGAAGAAGGTGGTCGATTGCTACTGGATGGCCACCGCGGTGCAGATGGCCTGGTGCAACTTTCTCGGCAAAACCTCGGCACGACTCTCTCTATCCAGCGATCGGGTCTCAGAGGACGCCTTTATCGCGGAGTACGGTGAAAACTACTCGGTATTTACCATTTACCTGGTGCATAAATCTTATATTCATATAATATATCAAGAGCCCGAGACGGCCTACGAATTGGCCGTCAAGGCGCAAACGACAAAAGATGCGGTCATGTCTCTCGAATGGGAATTTCGCATCTGTATTTGCAATTTCATGGCTGCCGTGGGCATGGTCGAGGCCAACAAGAACGTGTCCAGCGCGTGGCGCAATCTCAAGGCCCAGCGCAAGCTGATGAAAATTTGGGCCAAACGCTGTCCCGACAACTTCGAGCACCATCTCGATTTCATGGACGCCATGGTCAACAAGCTCAAGCGGCGAGACCGCGACGCGGAGCGTGCCTTCGAATCGGCGATCAAGAAAGCAAACACACAAGATCTGCTCGAGTTTGAAGCTCTCTTTACCTACTTTTGTGGTCGCTATTACCTGGACCGAAATCGAGTCAAGCTGGCCCGCCTCTACCTTACCGAGACCCGCTATCTATACCAGCGCTGGGGGGCGGTGGCCGTAGTCGAGTACATCGACGAGAAATTTCGCGATGTGATCGGTATGGGCCGCCTGGTCGCCAACGAGAAGGTACCAAAAAGCGTCGACCGCGGGCCGCGGACCACCGCGCAGACCTCGGTACTGCATCTGGATCTGGAGACCATCACAAAGACCTCGACTATCATGGAATTCGAGGAAGACGAGGATAAGCTGCTGACCCGGGCGCTGAATACTCTCAACGAAGCGGCCGGTGCCGAGACGGTCACTATTCTCATTCAAAGCGGCGATCATTTTCTGGCCGCTGCGAGCCGGGATAGCGAGATCACCATCAGCGAAGTGGTGCTGTCTGAATATCAGGACTTGCCCCACTCCATTGTCGAGTTCGTGCTGCGCACCGGTGCCAACGTGATTCTGGCCGATGCCAGCCAAAGCAAGGAGTTCAGCAACGATCGCTATATCTCGCGCCACAATACCAAGTCGGTTCTGACCTTGCCAATTCACAGCAAAAGCAAAGTAGTCGGTGTCATACATTGCGAGAATAACGTACTTCTTGCCGCATTCAGCGAGGAGCGTATTGCTCTCATCAGGATGCTCGCGGTGCAGGTTGCCATTTCGTTGCAGAACTTCCGGATGCTCAGCGACGTGAAAAAGAAGACCCGGCTGGAGGCCGATCTGGCCATGGCCCGGTCGGTGCAGGAAACCCTGCTGCCGCTCAGCTTTGACATTCCTTCCGATAGTTTCGATATTGCGGCATCGTATACGTCGGCCGACCAGACCGGTGGTGATTGGTACGGGCTTTTTTATGTCGAACCGAATAAAACGCTACTGGCGTTTTGCGGCGATGTAACCGGCCATGGGGTTTCTTCTGCATTGATCACCGGGGTTGCTGCCGGTGCGATCGAGAGCAGTGTCAGGGCGATCAACCGCCTATCGACCAGCAGTGCTGGCGAAATGCTCGAGGACATCATGAAGCTGGCCAATCATGCCATTTTTCAAACCGGCCGACGGCAAGAACTGGTCATGACCATGGTGGGATTGGCACTCGATCTCGACAAAATGCAATACCATGTCCTCAATTGCGCGCACTGTTTTCCGTTTATCAAGCGGGACCAGGGGGTGAAGCCCATCGGCGGCCACGGTGCCCCGCTCGGCGAGCAGCATGAACTCCACGGCACCAAGGTGGTCGGCTCCCTGCAACCAGGCGACAGGTTCGTTTTGTATACCGATGGTCTGATCGAGGGGATCGGTGAGGAGCGAAAAGTGATATCGCATCGCAAGCTGGCCGAGCTGGTCGGCCGGCCAGCCGATACCTCGAAGACCTTACTGGACAACATCCAGGCCTATCGGGAGGAGCTGAACGCAGGTGCGCCACTCGAGGACGACCACACCTGTATGGTAATCGCTTGCACCCACCGGGTCGGCGTTGCGGCCATCGCATCACCTCCGGTGGCGAGCGAGCATGGCACTGGCACCTGACAACATGGTTTGGGACCGCGGTCTGCGTGGCGCTCGGGCATCTGGTCTCAACTGCGCCACACGAGCATGGCGTCGCCGTAGCTGAAAAACCGGTAACCGGCGGCCACGGCGTGGCGATATGCAGCCATGAGGCGATCGTACCCGCCCAGAGCACAGACCAACATGAGCAGGGTCGACTCGGGCAGGTGAAAATTGGTGATCAGGCGATCGACCACACGAAAGCGGTATCCCGGCCGAATAAATAGATCCGTCGCCCCCGGGCCAGCCGGGATCAGTCCCGGCCCGGTCTGTGCGTCCTGGATGTCCGATCGCGCCGCTGCGCTCTCCAATGCCCGCACGCAGGTCGTACCCACCGCAATGACGGGCCGCTTTTCGGCCAGGGCGCGATTGATCGCGCGCGCGCTCGACTCGGAGATGGCGTAACGCTCCTCGTGCATCACGTGATCGTCGATTGCCTCGACGCGCATCGGGGCAAACGTGCCCAGCCCGACATGGAGCGTGAGCGGCGCGATGGTCACACCACGGCCGCGCAATCGGTCCAGAATGTTGTCGGTAAAGTGAAGTCCAGCGGTGGGAGCAGCGACCGCACCGGGCCGGTCGGCGTATACGGTCTGATAGCGCTCGCGGTCGAACCGATCGGGTCCACCCGGCCGCGCGATATAGGGCGGCAATGGCACCTCGCCATACCGATCGAGCAAGTCGAGCGCGGGCTGCGGTAGTGCAACCACGATGGTCGCGTCCGAGTCGCGGCCGTGCAAGACGGTCACGACTTCGCCATTGCCGTCGCGCACACGCAGGTCCATGCCGGGCCGAAGGGCCTTGCTCGACCTGGCCAGACACCGCCAGGTTTCGCTGCCGCAGCCTGGCCGCGCCTTTTCTGCGTCCCGTTCGGGCTCCAGGAACAAGAGCTCGACCGCTCCGCCGGTCGGCTTGACAGTGCGCAGGCGAGCCGGAATAACCCGGACGTCATTGACCACCAACACCGCGTCCTCGGGGATGAACGCGACAATGTCGGAAAAATGCCGGTCGCACAACGGGCCGTCCGGCGCGACAATCAAAAGGCGGGAGGCATCGCGGTCCTCGACGGGCACCTGAGCGATCTGCGCCGGGGGCAAGTGGAACCAGTAATCAGAGCGGCCGCGCATGAATGCCAGTGCCGTCGATTGCGTCATCTCTGCCGCAGCCCACCAGTAGCGCAGTCACGGCCGCTGCGGACGCCAGGACGCCAACACGTGGAGCGATTGTATGGTTGCTCACTGGTAGTCTCCTGTTGTAGTGGTCACCTTCGACCCGAACAGGCCGGCCGGCAATCTACTCGTATCGTGCACACAGTGCAATGCCATCCGTGCCACGGCTGCCCGCCGCCGCAGCTCGTTGGCCCGGGCTAGAATTCTCGCGCGACTCCGGCGGCACGGCCCAGGGCTCGATACTCGCGGTGCAGGTGGTCCCACAAGAGGTTGTGGTCGAATAGCTCGCGCACTCGCGCCCGGCCGGCCCGGCCGTGCTCGACGCGCCGCTCGGGATCGCGCAAATAGGCTTCGATCGCCCGCTCGAGTGCTCGTGCGTCGCGCGGTGCGACCAGCGTGCCAGTAACCCCGTCGGCAACTGCGTCCACGCAGCCCGTGACCCGGGTCGCCACGGTGGCGATTTCCAGCGCTGCCGCCTCGATCAGCACATTGCCAAATCCTTCCCGGTAGGTGGGCAAGGCGAGCAGGTCCATGGCGAGATAGGCCGGGACCACATCGTCGTGCCTGCCCAGCCAGTGAATCCGCGGATCGCGGTGAAGCTCGGCATGGATGGCCGGCGTGACCGGGTCGGTGGGATCGGCCGGGCCGAGAACCAGCCAGTGCAGATCGGCAAAGTTCTTGCGCAAGCTGCGCCACGCCTCGACCAGCTCGACAATGCCCTTGTCTCGCGCGATCCGGCCGACAAATCCCAGCACCGGCACCGTTGGCGGAATGCCCACGCTGCGGCGCAGCTGACCGGCCTGCTCGCGCATTGCCGCGGTGGCGGTAAACCGCGCCACGTCAATGCCATTGCTGGATCCCGCGCCCAGGACCACCGCCTTGTCGGCCGAGACCACGCCGCTGGCAATGGCTTTTTGGCGCAAGCTCGGACTGATACAGATCACGCGCCGGGCAAGTCCACAGGTGAGCCAGGTCATGGCCATGAGCAGGATCCGTGTGGCGCCGGTGGTGGTCTCGAAGCGCAGCCCGCGCAGCGTGTGAATCCGGCCCGGCACACCGGCGAGCCGCGCTGCCAGGGTGACCAGAAGCCCGGCCTTGGGTGTACTCGCGTTGACGATATCGGGCTCGAGTGCGCGCAAGACGCCGTAGAGGCGCCACAGCGATCGGACATCGCGCCACGGTGAAATGCCGCGCTCCATGGCCACAGCAATATGGCGCACATTTTCGGCAGCAGCGATGCGCGCCGCTTGCTTGCCCGGCCCGCTGATCACAGTCACGTCAAATCCGGCTGTGCGGGCAGCGGCCAGTTGACCGCGCAAGAGCAAGAGCGCCATCGGGTCGGTCACCGCTACGACCAGCCGGAGCGAGCCCACATCGGGCAATCGATCATGGCGGCCCGCACGCATTGCAGAGAGGAGACTCACGATCTCATACTACGGTCTAACTTTCGCCTGCGCGCAAGGAGACAGGTCGTGAAAGCGCAGTACATCATCGGCGTACACGACGGGCACAATGCAGCGGCTGCCCTGGTCAAAGACGGGTTTCTGGAGTTTGCTATTCAGGAGGAGCGCCTGGCTGGAACCAAGAATTACTACGGCTTTCCCACCCGGTCCATCCAGGCCTGTCTGGCCCATTCGGGCCTGCGACCGGACGACATCGAAGAGCTCGCCTTCGCCTCCATGCGGCGGGCACCGGCTCGCTTTCAGGTCCGCTCCCAGCGGACCTCGATCGAGCGAGAACAGACCCTTGTCGGCACGGCGCGGCGGCTGGCCCTGTGGTATCCAGTGTACCGGATAGCCCACAATCTGGGTTGGTCAGAACGGCGCGCCACGGCGGTAAAGCTCGGCTTTCGCGCCGAGCAGTGCCAGCGCTATCCCCATCACCTCGGGCATGCAGCCACCGCCTATTTCGGCATGCGCAAAGACCCGAACTCGCCTCACTTGGTCATCACTCTGGACGGCAAGGGTGATCTCGAATCGGGCACGGTTTCGATCGGCGAGCGGGGCCAGCTCCGGCGCATTGCGGCGACCCCGTTTACCGACTCGCTCGGCGCGATCTACGCCCTGACCACCGGGGCCATGGGCTTTGTGCCGCTCGAGCACGAGTACAAACTCATGGGCATGGCTCCGTACGCTTCGTCCCAGTACGCAGCCGCGGCCACCGAGGCGTTTCGCCAGCTGATCGAGGTCGACCGGGACGGGCTGCGCTTGCGGCGTCGAACTGTCGAGCCGACGTTTGCAGTTCTGCGCCGGTTGCACGCCATGTTGCGCGGCATGCGCTTCGACAACGCGTGTGCCGGCCTGCAGAACCTATGCGAGGAGATCGTGGTCGATCTGGTAGGCGCCGCAATTCGCAAGACCGGGATTCGCAATGTCGTATGCGCGGGTGGTGTGTTCATGAACGTCAAGGCCAACAAGCGGCTGCGCGAACTGCCCGAGGTCGACTATCTGGGCATCGCGCCCTCGTGTGGCGACGAGAGCATGTCGTTCGGCATTGCCTGGTATGCCCAGGCCAGGCGAACCGGCGATGGCACGGCCATTCCGCCGCTCGACGGAAACATCTACGTCGGCACCGACGTCGCGGACCAAGACGCTGCCCGGGTTGTCGAGGCGAGCGGCTACTCCTACCATCGCCACGGCGATATCGAGGCCGAAGTGGCCAAAATTCTGTCCTCAGGGCATCCGGTGGCCAGGTGCAAGGGGCGCATGGAGTTCGGCGCCCGGGCCCTGGGCAATCGGTCGATCCTGGCCGATCCGCGCAATCCCGATGTGGTCCGGGTGATCAACCAGATGATCAAGAAGCGCGACTTCTGGATGCCGTTTGCCCCAGTCGTCCGGTACGAGCGTCTGCGCGACTATTTCGAGGCCAGTGAGGGATTCGAAAGCCCGTACATGATGCACACGTTCGACACCGGGGACCGGGTTGGAGAATTCATGGGTGCGGTGCACAACGCCGACCTGACCGCGCGCACGCAGACGGTACGCCGAGAGCACAACCCCGACTACTACCGCATCCTGTCGTGCTTCGAAGAGGAGACAGGACGCGGCGTGTTGCTCAACACGTCGTTTAATCTACACGGCGAGCCCATCGTGCTCGGACCCGAGCAAGCCATGCATGTGTTTCGCAAGAGCGGCCTCGAGTACCTCGCGCTCGGCCAGTACCTGGTCGCCAAATGAATCGCGCGCTCACGCCGCTCGATCGGCCTTGTCGTCGGTCGGTGGCTCGTCGCCCGGACCGCCGTATGCACCCTGATAATAATAATTGTAGTAATACGTGCCCTCACCCCGTGATGTGTTATTCAAAATCACCCCGAGAATGGGCGCATCGACGTCGCGAATCATACGGGTCGATCGCATGATATCGTCGATCGAGGTCGACCCGGCCTGGGCTACCATGATGACGCCGTCCGATAGCCGGGACAGTACGACCGCATCGTTTAGCAGGATCAGCGGCGGCGAGTCGAGCAAGACTCGGTCGTAACGCCGTTCGAGAGCGACCAGGATCTCCTTGAAGCGCTCGGTGAGCAGGAGCTCGGCCGGGTTGGGCGGCCGCTGTCCACAGGGCAGAACATCCAGCCCGGGGATCTCGGTCGGCCGGATGACCCGGTCGAATTCTTCGTCGGCCACCCGATCGGCGACAAGAAGGTGGCTGAGCCCGACCTGAATCGGCTC
This sequence comes from Pseudomonadota bacterium, assembly GCA_022360315.1. GTDB lineage: Bacteria > Myxococcota_A > Polyangia > Haliangiales > Haliangiaceae > JAKSDA01. Next base: position 17,085 of record JAKSDA010000554.1, on the reverse strand, counting down.
GTTGTCGAGCAGCGATTGGTGCAGCCGGGGCCGCCGCATGTCGGTGTCGACCAGGAGCACACGCTGGTTGCTCTGCGCCATGATGATGCCCATGTAGATCGCGCTCGTGGTCTTGCCCTCGCCTTTCTGCGGACTCGACACGGTGATCGTCTTCATCGGCCGATTGACCGAGCTGAATAGAATGTTGGTGCGAATCGATCGACAGTGCTCGGCGACCGGCGAGTCCTGCTGGTCGAGCACATACAGGTCGCGCGCGCGCTCTACCCTGCCGTCGTCATCATCCGTGATATCGCCCAGATCTTCGTCTTCGACCTTGGGAATGGTACCCAGGAGCGGAGCGCCCACCACCCGCTCGATGTCATCAGCCGACTTGATGGTGCGATCCATGAAATCGAGCAAGAATGCCAGACCCAGGCCGAGCACCAGAGATAGTAGACCAGCCACAGCCAGGTTGGTCATCATGCGGGGATAGACCAGAATTGCAGTGCGCGCCCGAGTGTGCAGAGATACGTTGGTGGTGCGATTTTTTCCGGTCAACTCGCTGGCCCGTCGCCGATTGAGCAGCAATTTGTAGTTTTCCTCGGCCGACTGCTGCTGGCGCTTGAGTTGGTTGTACTCGACCGTTTTGGGACCGATCTCGAAGGCCTCGCCCTTGAGGCGATCGACCTCGGCCTGAAATTTGCGCTCGCTGTCCAGCGCGCTCTGGTAGCGCTCCTCGAGCTCGCGCATGGCGCGCCGTACCTCGCCCTTGATGGCTCCGAGCTGCTCGGCGACCTTCTTTTCCTGCCGCCTATACTCCGGATGAAGCGGGCCGAGTTCCTGGCTGAGCTCGGCCAGTTTGTGCTTTTCGCGCATGTATTGCTCTTTGAGCGTATCGACCACTCCGGCCCCGGCCGCGCCGCTTTGCGAGGCCAGGGCAAAAATCGGTGACTCGAGGACGTCCTCGTCGCTCAGCGCCGCGGCGCGCCTGCGCTGGGCGCCGAGCCTTATGCGCTCGATACGCGCCTCGCGCAACGCCGTGCTGTACTCGGCAATGTCCGCGGCCAGGATATTCTGCTTGTCCTGCAGAGATAGCGACAGCAGGTCCTCGTTCTTTCTGTAGTCGAGCAACTGATTTTCGACCTCGCGCAGCCGGTCGGCCGCGCCCCTCAGCTCATCGTCGAGAAATACCGTGATCTCCTGGGTGTCCTTGCCGCGCACGCCCTTGCTGTACTCGTAAAACGTGTCGATATGAGCGTTGGCCAGCTCGACCGCCAGCCGGGGATCGGTATGCTGCACGTGCAAACTGACGATGCGACTGTCCTGGTTCTGGCTGGCGCCCAGCATGAGGGCCAGTAGCTCGGTCGCCTCGTGCACCTCGTCGTCCTCGAACCGTGTGGTGTCCTGGCTTTTTTCGAGCAGACTGGCGGTGAGCCGGGCGTTGACCGGGTTGGACACGGTTCGCTCGATCAGGTCGTATTTGGTCATGACCTGGATCTGAGTGTTGTAATACTCCTGATTGGACCAATAGCTGCCCGCGCCGAGCTGAACGACCTCCTGAACCTGGCTGCCAAACACTTGCGGCGCGGTCGGGTCGATGACCACACTGGCAGTTGCCTGAAAAATCCGCGGCCGTTGCTTGGTATAGATCACTGCGGCAGTGAGCCCGACTGCAACGACCGCAGCCACGATCCAGATCCGTTTGCGCAAAACCGCCCAGTAACGTCGGAGACTGACCGTCGGAAACTCGTCGTCCAGGGACGCCGGGCCGCTGGTGGGAGCTTGCTGATTCATCGCCGGAAGTGGGGTTGGCCTCGCCGATCGTGGCTCGACGAGTCGGGTCGATCTCCCCGTGCACCACAATGGCCGGGATTGACTCCAGCGGTGAATTTACCACGGAACCCCGGCCCGGTCATGGCATGCCGGGGCGGCACGGAATGTCCGGGTTGCCCGAGGTGAGAAACCCGCGAGCGGCACAGATTCACCGACCGGCCTCCAGTTCGCTGGCTCGACGATGCATTTCGCCGGCCAGGTCGGTGTTGCCCAGTGCTTTCTCGATCGCGGCCAGCTTGCGGTAGAGCGAAACCGACAGGTCGGTCTGGCTGCCGGCCAGGGCCAGAGCTTTTTGATAGCGGCGACGCGCCTCGCGATGGAGCCCGAGGGCCAGTTCGACATCGCCCAGTTCGGTGTAGAACGTCCAGGTTTGACGAGCGTCTCCATCCGAGCCGTTGCGGTCGAGGGCATCGGTGAGCACCGTGTGAGCCTCGCGCAGCCGCGCGCCGGCTTTCAGTGCACGGGCGAACGCAAGGGCATCCCGGATCCGGCCGCGGCGCTCGTAGAGGTGCTCTCCGGCCTGCATTGCCAATTGCAGCTCACCGTGTTTGAGGGCCAGCCGAGCCGCCTCTTCGGTGATCTCTACACTGCTCGGGTTGTCCGCCATGGCCCGGCGCACATACGCCAGGGCGACGTCTGCGCGCCCCATGATCTCGAGACGGCGAGCCATGACAGTCACCCGCCCGGCCGATGTGGGAATGCCGCGCGCGGCTTGTTCGGGCTCGGGAAACATGCGCAAGAGATCGCGCAGTATCTCGACCGGTTCGGTAACTTGGCCGAGCGCGAGGGTGAACTCGATGAGTGCCTGATCCAGCCGATTGCCACCAACCAGCATTTTTGCGGTCAAAACGTGTAGTCCGGCGTGGTTGGGATTGAGCGCCAGGGCCCGGTTCATCAGTTTGAGCGCGCGCTCGTCACCGGCCAGAAAGTACGCCTTGGCAGTCAATCCGGCGATCAAATAGTCCGAGGGATGACGCTGGACCATTTCCGTGCCGCGGGTGATGGCGGTGCGGATCACAGCACCACGGTCGATCGGTGCCTCGGCCGATGACCCTGCCGATCCCTCTGCCGAGTTCGCCCCGTCCCTCCGGGGGACCCGGTCGGCTTCATCGGTGTTGTACTCGCGATCGATCGACTCTGGGCTGCTCCGGCTGTCGACCTGCGCGATGAGGGCTCTGAGTTCATCGCCTTCGTCGTGAAAGCTGCGGCCCAGCGGTGACGCGGCCACGAGCACGACGCTGGCGCCGACCGCGAGCCCCGCGATCCGCAGGGCGGGAACGCGTCCAGGACTTGCTGTCGACCGTTTGAGCTGCTGGGGCAAGAGAATGGCGACAGCGGCGAGCGCGGCGAGCGCGACACCGGGAAGCTCGAGGTTAAAATCGACGAAATTCTGCGCGCATAGAGCAGCCACACCGCACACCACGCCGGTTTCGAGCAAGCTGCGATCCCAGCGGCGAAGCGCTGTGACCACGGTCCATAACATGACCAGTCCCAGCGCTGCCGCGGCCGGCATTCCCCAGTCCACAATGGCCTGTAGATACTCGTTCTCGGCATGAGAGTAGGTCTTGATGCCCGAGGGATGCACCCGGGCAAAGGCGACCTCGAAGGCACCGCGACCCACCCCGGTCCACAGATTGTCGTCGATGAGACCGCGGGTGGTTCGCCAGATGCCGGGCTTTTCGTGGACCGACTCGATCTCATCCGACGAGGTGGCGGCGAATTCGTCGCGCACGCCACCGCCGACCAGGGTGACCAGCACGATCGCCACGCACGCTGCCACGACACCGGCCGGGACCAGCACGTCGAGCTTGAGGTGGCGGCGGCGGCGCCGCCGGCCCAGCCGGCGCCGCCGCTGGATCGGAAACAGAACCGCACAGAGCAGCACGGCCACGGCCAGGGCGACGGCGCCACCACGCGATCGGGTCAACAGCACCACCCCGGCCGACCCCAGCACTCCGGTCAGCCACAGAACTCGCCAGCTGCCCGATGACTCGATCGCCAGGGCCAGCATCAGCGGAACTGTCAGGGTCAAAAAACCGGCCAGATGGTTCTCACTGATGAGCGGGGCGAGAAACTGGGCCGGCCGGGACTGGGGCCGGTAGATGCCGAGCAGCGTGTCCATGTCGAAAAGATCGTGCAGGACAGCGCAAGCGGCCATAGCGCAGCCGGAGATCGCGACCGTGCGGATCAGCCATTGCCGGCCCCGCTCGGCCATGGCAAGGCGCGTCGTAGCAAATACAAAGGCCAGATATCCGATGATTTTGGCCAGTTCGACCCAGGTTGCTGGCGGGTCGTACGAAAGCGGCGCGAAGCCGGGCTCGGGCAGGCCCAGGGCCAGGGCGTTGTCGCGGACGATGTCCAGCTTGACCGGGGACAGGAATCCGACCAGGAAAGCCGGCAGGGGAATCAGCTGCAGTGCGGTGAACCCCGCGGCCAGGGCCAGAAAGACCATGAGCGGGGAGACCTTTCGAGCACTGCGTCGAGACGCGACCTGGGGCACGGCCGTGGCCAGAGCCAAAAGCGCGGCAACACAGACCGCCCAGCGCGGTACCGAGCCGAGCGCGGCCAGGGCGAACCCAACCGTGAGCGAGGCCAGGATGGCGGTTGTGAGTTCGCGCTGGCGCATGGGGGTTCTCGTTGTGGGCTAGAACGCCCGCCTCGGCACGAACACAGTATCGCCGGGTCGCACGTAGAAATTATCGGCCTTGCCCTCGCCAATGGACTCGACCGGGATGATGTAGTTGTGCTTTTTTCCGCCGTCGACGCGGGTGACCGTGACCGCATTTTTGCGGGCCAACTCGGCAAAACCACCCGCCTGAGCCACGGCATCGACCACGGTCATGCCGGCGGTGAATGGCAGGGTTCCCGGCCGGCGCACCTGGCCAAACACCGAGATTTTTTTGGAGTTATACTCCTTGACCAGCAGCGAGACCTGGGGATCGCGCAAATATCCCGCGGCCAGGCGCTCGCGGATCTCGCGCTCGACCTCGACCGGCGTTTTGCCCCGGACCTCGACCACGCCGATGAGCGGAAATGAGATCGTCCCCTCCGAGTTGACATTGTAGGCCCCGGTGAGGTCGTCCTGCCGGAACACCCGGACCTCGAAGGCATCACCCGGGCCGAGCGTGGTGTCTTCGACGTAGACCTGCTGTGCGGGGTAGGCACTCGGCGGTGGGTCGGCGCAGGCCGCGGCCGAATACGCGAGGGCCATGGCGAGGACGAAATGGATCACACGGTCGAGCATACGTATTGCAATCGAGCATAGCTCGCTCGATATGTCGCTCCAACCCGCGGCCGCGTTCAACAAAAGCGCAGTGCAAATTCGCCGGCCGCGATCATCTCACATGGCGGCAGGCGCTCCCGGTTCGACACTCCCGGTTCGAATCGAGAACGACGAATGTCACAATGCCGGTTATTCGGTCCCGGGGTTCGGGTCTCGGTCTCGACAAGCGCCTTCAGCAACGATCGACCGTCTATTCGGCCACGGCTTGACACGCCAAACACCGTGGTTGACCGACTTCCACCCCAATCCGGGTTGACACGCGAGATGTCGTGGTTACTCGGTGCTTCCCCTCGAATGCCGACCCGGTCACGGCTTGACACACCGCAGCTTGTGGTTACCTGATTCGGTGTTCGCGAGCAGCGAACCTGTCGAATGGCAGAGAATAGATATCACGTTGCCAAATAGCATATCGTACTTACCATGAGGACACTCTCGACAGCGACTACTGGCAGCTAGCCAGCTAGCGACGCGAGCAGTCCCCGGCCGAAAGTCGCCACCTGACGACAAACAAGCAAAAGGAGAAAGCGATGTACCTGACCCGATGGAGTAATTTCGATCGAGAGTTCGGTCGCAGCTTTGCGGCCCTCGACGAGCTGCGACGCCGAATGAACGATGTGTTTCGCGGCTTCGACCAGCCGGCTGCGAATTTGCGGAGCGGCTACGCGGGAGCTGTTTGGCCGCGAACCAACCTTTACGACAGCGGCTCCGAACTGGTCCTCTACGCGGCCGTGCCCGGTCTATCCGATAAGGATATCAATATCAGCGCGACCGGCGATGTGCTGGCTGTGAGCGGCGAGCGCGGGGTAGAGGCACGAGAAGGATATTCGGTTCACCGCCAGGAGCGCCCTCACATGAAGTTTTCGCGCAGCTTTGCGCTGCCCTGCAGGGTCGACCTCGAAAAGGCTTCGGCCACAGTCAAAGATGGAATACTGACCATTCGTCTCCCCAAGGCCGCCGAAGCGCAGCCGCGTCAGATCACCGTCAAGGCGTCTTCATAACGGAGGTCTATCATGAGCACAGAAATCATCGAACGAGACAATCGTCGGGCCGAAAGCCACCCGAAGCGATCGAAGAACGCGCGACCATTCGCCCGCTGGTCGACATTTACGAAAACCGCGACGAGTATCTTCTCATCGCCGACCTGCCCGGTGTATCCAGGGACGACCTGAACATTCACCTCGAGGACGAGCGGTTGACCATCGAGGGGTCGGTGGGTAGCGACCTGACAGAGGATGCCCTCGAGCGCGAGTTCCGCCCCGCCAACTACCGCCGCAGCTTCGAACTGCCGGAGTTTGTCGACCGCGAAAAGGTCTCTGCACAGCTCGACCAGGGTGTTCTCACCCTGCACCTGCCCAAGGCCGAAGCGGTCAAACCGCGACGGATCGAGATTCGGCCCGGCTGAGCGAGCTCGGCCGCGAGGCGGCCCCTGACAGGGGCGCGAATTCGCTGCGTAAAAACTGTAAGCACAACCTCCGCGGGGGGTTTTTTTGTGCTACCTTTCAGGTCGACCATGAGCAGCGACACGCCCTCTCGTTCCGTCTATCTCGCACCTGGTGCGAGCAGTTCTGCCGCTGCCGAGCTGCCCGGCGCCAGCCAGCCCAAATTTCCACCGCCGGACGAGCACGTGGTCGAGCCCGAAACCTACCAGGAGATGATCGACGGCCAGATCATACAGGTGGCGCCCTCGGGCCCACCCCATGCCGATCGTCAGTTCGACATTGCATATGTTCTGCGGGCCAACGTCGCCGACGGCTACGTCGGCTCGACTGAATTGCTCACCCGGGTTTCTCACGACAACGACTTCGCCACCGACGCGTGCATTCGCAAACAGGGCATCGATGCCGACGGCCATCGCCATCTCGAAGAGCTGTCGTTTGAGGTCAAGCATACTCAGAGCGAGGCCAGCCTCGACAGGCGCGCCCGGTATTTGCTCGAACGCGGTGTGCGCCGGGTATTTGTCATCCATGTTCGGGTCGACAAACGCGCCAGCACCGAGCTTGTCAAGGCCGGCCCGGTCGCCGAGTGGTCGGCGCGTGAGGACGGCTGGAAGACTCTGAAGAACGCCTCGTCTATCAGAGACCGATGTTTGCGCCGGCCGCTGAAAGTGAAGGCACTGCTCGAAGCGGTCGAAGCCGACAACGCAGTCGCCCGCGGCCTCATCGACAAGGGCAATCCGGTGCTGCAAAAACTGCAAACCCGCAGTTTCGACCGGGGCAAGTCGCAGGGCTACGACCAGGGCAAGTCCGATGGCTACGACCAGGGCAAGTCCGATGGCTACGACCAGGGCAAGTCCGATGGCTACGACCAAGGCAGGTCCGACGGGATGGCTCGGGGCATCCAGGCAGGTCTCCGACAGGGAATACGCGCCCTTTGCCAGGGCTTGGATATTGCGCTTACCCCGGCACGCGAAGCCAGGATCGACGCACTCGACGCAGAGGGCCTGGCGGCCCTCTTGCGCCAGCTGGAGAAGCATCGCTCCTGGGACAACGAATGACCGCGGGAAACAGACGCTCGGCGACTCGCTCGACGCCGGTCGGTTTAGAGCCGGTCCAAAAACCTCGGACCGAGCCAGAGCGACGAGGCGCGCCGCCAGTGGGTGGGCCAGGAGTGGAGAATACTGGGTGTATTTGACCGATGAGCAAGCCCGCTGGCGGTGATGGATCGGCGCTCTGGCGACGCGGAGAGTTTTTGGATCGGCTCTTAATGCGGATGCGCTACAACGATACACGATCCCATTGCAAAGGATGCAACGGGACCGGGCACGGCCCGGGAGCTTCGCGCTCAGGCTATTTGTTTTGGGCCAGGCCCCCCGGACGGACGGACGGACGAAACCCGCCGCTCCAGCTTACTCCTTCACTGCCGGCTGACGTCCTCGAGAATGACGTCGGCGGCTTTTTCGCTGATCATATAGATCGGCGCGGCGATGAAGAAGCCGGGGATCTCGGGAAATACCGAGGCATCCACCACGCGCAGTCCAGTGGTTCCGCGCACTCGAAACCGACTGTCGAGAACTGCCATCGGATCGTCGTCGCCGCCTATCTTGTTGGTGCAGCAGGCGTGATGGCCCCAGGCCTCGTCTTTGATGAACTGCTCGATCTCGTGGCGCTCATCCACCGCGTTGCCCGGCCAGATCTCCTTGAAATACGGAAACAGGAACTGTATGTCGCGGGTCTTTTGCGCAATGTCGCGGACAAACTCCACCGCGGTCACCACAGCGTCGAGGTCGTGCTGATCTTGTCCCTGGTCTGTGCTGCCCTCGTGGAAGTAACGGAAATTGACGATCGGCGTGTCGCGCGGGTCTGCCGATTTGAGCGTCACCGAGCCAGCGCGGTTCTCGGTATGGCCCTTGAGAATGATCCAGGTGAATTCGTTCTTGTCGGCGATGCCGTCACGAGAATAGCCGGGATAATAACCGCGGAAATCGGCCGGCGTGCCAAAAATGAACAGGTCGGGCTCGTCCAGGTCAGGCGACGATTTCTTGACGATGGCCACGGTCGAGCCGTTGGACGTGTACACGCCGCGCCCCTGGTTCCACGACTGAAGACACGGATCATTGCCCTCGCCAAAGGTGCAGTTGCGGATCAAATCAAAGTCGCGCCGGGTCTCGTGCACAATGCCGACCTCGTATCGATCCTGCAGATTTTCGCCCACACCGGGCAAGGCGACTCGAACCTCAATGCCGAGCGCGGCCAGCTCATCAGCCGGCCCAATACCTGATAGTTTGAGGATTTGTGGCGTGTTGTACGCACCGGCCGAGACGATTACCTCGCGCATAGCCGCCACACTGCGCCTGGGACCCGGCGTATCCGGCGCCTTCAAACTGGCCCGGTAGAGGTTTTTTCCCTCGATAAACTCGACACCGGTCACCCGGGCTTTGCCGTCTGGGTCGGGACCGGCAGCAAAGGTCAAATTGGTCACGAACGCGCCGGTCTTGATGGTCAGAGGATGTCCGTCGAGGACGGTCTGAATCAGATAGTCGCGCACGCCACCGCGACGGCCTCCATCGGTCGCAAGGGGGACATTGTAGAGGCCTTGCTTGGCCGGACTCTGAGTGAGATCGCGCGATAGAAGCCCGAAAAGCTCACCGAGCAGAGTTGCGGGCGTGTACGATCGGTCAAACGTGACCCCGGCAGCCAATACGATCTCGAGTAGCTTTTCATCGTTGATGGCGAGAAATGGATCGGCCCGCTCGACCCGCAGCCAGTCGCGGACCCGATCGAAGTATCCCTTCATATTCTGGCTGTGCCACGACGTATCACCGGTCATCTCGGCCAGTCGATTCCAATCGCTGTCGTGCGGGGTCACCGTGATCATGGCGTTGACCGAGGTCGAGCCGCCGATCCCGGTACCGCGCGGGTAGAGGATGCCCTCGGGTGTGTACTTGCTGTCGCGACCGGCCTGGGTCGGATCGCTGTAGTGATCGACAAAATAAAACCAGGCCATCTCGGGGTCTTCGCTGGCCAGGGCGTGCCAGGCCGGCACCTGGTTGGTCAACAGATTACAGGGATCCTCACCGGCTTCCAGAAGAAGCACCGAATGCCCGGCCCGGGCCAGGTTGGCCGCGAGCGGCCCGCCCCCCGCACCAGCCCCGACAATGATGTATTCGAATTGATCGGCATCGGTAAAATCTCCCGCACCTTCTGGCAAACAGGTGTCCGATGCGGTCACCGGTGATTCGACACAATCAGCTCCCTCACACTCCTGTCCACCCTTGGAACAGGACGCAATCAAAAGGGCCGGAAGAAACACCGCCATCCACGGTTTTTTGTCGATTTGTATTCTGTCAATGGATGTCTTTTCGATGGGTATTTTCAGTAGGCTACGCATATGTGGAAATCCTCGCAAATAACTAGTTATTTTGTACTCGCTCAGTCGTGGCGGCGATTTTTGGCCACCGCCGCCACGACCGAGACGATTGCAAACTGAATGCGGCGAACGCGCCAGGTACCGAGTGCAGGGCGCAAAACCAGCACTGACCACAACAAAGCTGGTAGGAGGGCCAGGCCGGCAAATACTGCGGTAACGCTCTGTAGCGACATACCGCCGTCCAGCGCTGCGCCTGCAGCCAGGCCCGAGCTGGCCATAAGCAACATGGAAAGACCAAACTCCAACGAAAACAAGCGCCCGTGAAACTGTCTGTCGGAGTCGAGCTGAAGCAGACTGGTCGCCACCACCCAACCGGCCGAATGCCCGATCCCGACGCCGACGACTGCCAGTGCAGCCTGCCAGAACGCGGTCGCCACCGCCAGAGCGGCATACGAAATGGCGATCAATACATAGAATGGTGCGATCCAGCGGCGCATGGCTGTCGCATCGGTACCAAAGAGCCCGCGCAAAACGATCGCACCCACGGCGGCTCCCAATCCCCGGCTGGCAAATAGGATGCCGATGTAAAGCGATCCCGACGCAGTAGCAAACGCGCTGGTGCCAAAAAGCGGCAAGAACGCCATCAAGCCGCCCAGTAATTGCAGCATCGGCTTGACCAGGGCGAGCGAAAGCACGTAAGGGCGGCGGGCCAAATAGGCCAAGCATGCGGCAAAGCGCGCCGATCGTGCCGAGGCGAGAACCGAAATGGGCTTCAGCCGGGGCAGTCGGGCGAACATGCCGAGCGAAACCACAAAGGTCATCGCGTCGATGAGCAATGAGGCCGAGATTCCCAGGTACTGTGTGGCAAGGCCGCCAAGTGCTGCACCGGCTGCCGCCATGATCGCCCATGTGCCAGCCAGAAGCCCGTTGGCCAGAGATACGTGGGCACGGTCGACCAATTCGGGCACAATGGCGTGCTGGGTCGGAACCGCAATTCCAGCACAGAACATCATACCGACCAGGCCCACATAGAGGCCGACAAGCGATCCCTGTTGATAGGCGATCAGAAGTCCGAGAGCTCCTGCAGCCCGCAGAGAGTCGACGATGAGCAATAAATAGCGACGGTCGACCCGGTCGATCAATCGCCCGGCAAACGGGGAGATGATAAATACAGCGACAGTACGCGCCAGCATCACCAGAGTGAGCGCCTGCGCACTGCTCGAAAGTTCCTGCACTGCCGTGAGCAGCGCGACCGCATTGAACCAGTCGCCCACAAAACTCACCAATTTGCCCAGCCACAGGTCACGCAGACCGCGATAGTGCCGCAACAGATCGCCGATTCCGCTGACTTGAAACGGCGCTGATGAATGCGAGATCGGCCGACTAGCCGGAGAACATGCGCCGGAATAACCATGTTTCCCGGACGCTCTTGGTGATCGTTTTGGTGTCGTGGCCATGTATGGTCGAGACAATTCCGCACATGCAGGCACATTTGGCCATCAGGCGCCTCTCCGGGGCATCAGATGGCCGTGCTCACACACGAATGTGGAGCGTCACGGCGACGCTCCGCTACGTTGTTCAAAGGAACATAAGTATTCCTTTTGCCCCGTACGACAAGTACGTAACACGCCTACATTCTGTATTGCAAGTGCCTTGAGTGGCCAGTCGCCGAGTTTCTCATTTGATACCCTGGATCGCAATAAACAGGTCGGACCATCAGATTACGACGTACCCAGCATATACGACTGCAGCAGATGGTGTGGTGAATGATCCGGGCCAGGTGGGACGGTACGATGAATGGTTGTCAAATCCCGCGCACGTCTTCGTGTTTCTTGAGCTGATAGTGGAGTTGGATGCGCTCGTGGTCGTGAGCTCGCATTTCGAGCTGCCAGGTCACCATGCCGTTTTTGTCCGATTCGCGATGGCCGGTTGTCTTGTCGGTGTCTATCTGGATCTTTACCTTGTCGATCTCGGATACCGGGACGCGTTCGGTGATCTCGATGGAATGGTTGCGATCGCCCAGATTGCTCAGCATCACGTAGATCTTGTGGGTGCGCACGATCCACGAGCTGAGCAGTCGGCTTTTGTCCTCCGACACCTCGGTCGTGCGCTTCACCCGCAGATCAGGCTCGGGTCCCCAGGCGATCTCGAAGCGTTCGCCCGCAGCCACAAACAAAACCGATGTGCGCCCGACAAAGCCGCTTTGCCGGATGAGATCGACCGGGCCGGCCAGAATGGGTCCGCTGCCGCGGTTTTCCTGGATGCTCTTGGCAAATACGCATTGCGCCAGCTCGGGCATTGCAACCAGCTGGACCCGGGCGTCGACCTCAAACGACTGTAGCTGGATGCGATAGGGCCGTCCGTCAGCCGGCACGGTGGTGGAAGTGGAGGCCCGAAAGGCACGCACCACACCACCGTCGTCAATACCCGGTAGATCCGGCAGCTGGCCCGATGGCCGCTCGCCGCCGCCCAGTCCGGTGGTCTGAATCTCCTGTTCTCGGGCTTCGACGACCACCTGGTCGCTTTTTTTCTGTACCGCCAATATGTCGCTGTGCAGGACGGGAGGATTGGTACCGAGCGATGCTCGCTCGGTAGAAAACACCAAATTGACGTCGCACCAGTCCTCGCCGCTGTTCTGCCACACGCACGCGTCAGTCGTGAAGACGACTCGGGCCCCGGTCTGTCCATCGCGGTCGGGCTCATCCCCTTCGATGAGTTGCGCGGTATGATACGGACGCCAACATGCACCCGGGACCACGTAGTCGATAACCAGCGTATAGCTGCCCGCACGCTCGACTGCTATGACCGCCTCGATGGTCGCGGCTTCCCGTTCCGGTGGATCGTGCAACCGGTCGAGGCGATTGCGCAGCCGCTGTAGGATCCGCTGGCACTCTTCCATCCCGGCAGCCAGGGTCACCAGCCGCTCCCTGAGGTCCCGCTCGGCGTTGTGCAGGTCATCGATGCGTCCAGCCCATTCGGGGCCGATATCGCGAGCCCAGCTCACATCTTCGGCGAGTTCGGCAAAGGTGAGCTGGGCGATCCGGTCGAGCCCCGCGGCATGGCGGCCGAGCAATGCGGTCTCATCCTCAAGCGACTGCAATTCAGCCTCTCGCTGCTCCAACTCGGCTTGCAGAGTCGCCAGTTCGGATGCCGGTTCGCGGTCGACATCATCCTGCCGCATCACCAGGCGGCGAAACACCTGGGCATCGACCACCCTAGCACCATCCCCTCCGGCGATGGCACCAGTCAGGGTCTTGTCGCTGAGCACCGGGGAGACGCCCTCTATGCGGGCACGAGTTTGACCGGTCGACAGTTCGATCGCGGCTTTTCTGACCACACGGGCTCGATCTTCCAGCAGGGTCACTTCGACCACGGGAATGTCGAGCACGACTGCGAGTTGTTTGCCGTCGTCCGCCATGATTCAAACCTCCCGGCGGTTGCCGCCGACCAACTCGTGCTTGGCCGAGATCTTGATCGAATAGTCGGCCTCGAGAACACGTCTTTGGCCGCTCTCGACCGGAATGCGCCAGTAGTAACCGCCTTTGAGATCGGCTTCGGCGGGCGCTTCTGCCAGGTCGGGCTGGTATGAATGCCAGGCCGGCTCGGTTTGCTCCACGGTGACTTCGATGTCGTCTCTGTCGTCACCAGTGACCGGTATGCGCTCGCGTACTTCGCAGTCGATCGGCCGGTCGAGGTGATTGTGTACTTCGATTCGGATCTGATGCTTGAGAGCCAGCGAACCGCGTATCAGCCCGGCACTCTCCTCGTGAAACGAGGTATTGCGCGATACTTTGACCGCCTGCTCGACCCCCAGGCCGAGGCGTAAAACCCCGCCCGGCGGGGTGAACGAGACATCGCTGGTCAGGAGGAAATCCCGCTCCAGGTAGACGTCGATGGGCCCGTCGAGGATCGGTGCGCCGAGTGGATTGGCGAGCTTGGCAACTCGATACACATCGGTACTCTGGCCGGGGACAACCACGTAATGTGTCACGACCTCGGCGTCGTGGACGAGCAGCGGAATCGAGTGAAACGCTCCGTCGGATGGGATGTCGACAGCCGTGTCGGCGAGGTAGACATAATCGTAATAATCGGATCGAATGCGGACGTGGCGCGGGGGTAGCTGGACCCGCGCCACCGCATCAGCCCGCCGTTTGGCCGCCGAGATAACCGCCAGAACATCGAAACCGACCTCGATGCGCTGGGTGACCAAAAACTCGAGATAGAGTTCCGCCGGCCGGGCCAGTCGCAGTACGCCGCGCCGGTCCGAGCGCGCCGGCGGCATGCGCAGGTCGCCGTAGGCGAGCAATTCGGCACCGGCGTCCACAATGGGTTGGTCGGCCGACTCGGTCCCGGTATGGATGGTGCTCCTGTCAGCTCCACCGCGCGGTGGGCCGGATGGTGGTGGCTGGAGCGAGCTGGCCAATGCCGAGCGAAACATCACCTCGTCGGAAGATCCGCCGGCTCCTGCGCCCGGAGCCGCCTCGGACATCAGTTCGGGCATGTCGGCTGGCTTTTGTTCTCGCCGCAAGAGCTGGCCGCGCAGCAGTGCGACCGGCTCTTCTGGCGCCATCGGCGATTTTGGCGCGGGCTGGGCGAAGACCGGCTGCGATCCTGCAGAGAGCGGCTGAAGGGGTACGGCCGGTACGGTTTTCTCGCCCGACTCTTCTTCGTACCACGCCGATTCGCCGTCTGCCGGCTCTTCGTATCCAGCGTACTCTCCGGTGACCAGGACGTCGGATGCCGCCGCCTCGTAGGGCCGCATCGGCGTAGTGATCTCCCGGGAATCCTCGTCGTCCAGCCCGGGCAGCTCGCGATCTGGCCTGGCCTGGGTAGTGCGGGAAAATGCCCGATCGTAATCGGCATAGAGCAGATCCGTGCCGCTCGGAGGTGACCGCCAGCCGGTTTCATGTCCTGTCGGCTGTCTGCGGCCAATGCGAATACTGGCCAGCTCGGGCAGCTCACTCCAGCCCAGGAAGTCGGCCGTGGACAGGGCCAGGGTCACTCCCCGCCAGTCCTCGCCAGTCTGTTGCGCGACCACCGCGCGCATGGTGAACCGCGCCTGCTTGTCCCCGTTCAGATGTACGCTGTAGGCCGGTGCCCAGCGCGCCCCTGGCACGGCGTAGTGCAAGGTCAGACGAAAGCGCCTGGCAGGCCTGGTGCCGCCTTGCGATGCGCTGCCGGGGTCCGGCTCGCTCAGCGTCACAACGACGGCCTTGCGCAGTTCGTGCTCGCGAACCTTGCGTGCCGTGGTTGCGCGCATTTGCTGGTCAGCGAGCTTCTTGGCAATGCGCGAGGCTTCTCTATGCTCTTTTTCGACCTCAGCGAGTTCATTGCGCAGGGCACGCTCGCGCCCTGCGCGCATCTCGAGCAGCGCCAATCGCGATCCGATCGGCGATTGTGGGGGAGGACCCGGCACTTCACCTTTTCGCCCCACCTTGTTGGGTCGGGGGACTACAGCGAGCCGCTGTACGCGCGCGAGTTCGCGTTTGATCTGAGCGATGCGCCCGTCGATGACGCGTACCCGGCGCCGGGCCGCCTCGAGCTCATCTGCCACTGGCTCGGCAATTTGGTCCTCGACCTCGGGTACATCGAGCGTGACATGTGCGTCAACAGCGAGCGGCAGTCTGCCCTCGCTGTTGTCGGCCGCTCGCTCCACTCGGACGCGAACCGAGGAGTCCTGCATGGCCAGAGGCAGACCGCTGAGGCAGATGACTGTGGGATAGCGGCTGCCGGGCTCGACCGTGGTATCGCCGGGGCCGCTCTGTGACACCTCGGCAATGCGGCGTACTCGCGCGCCTTCGCGATACACAGTAACGCCCACGATCCGCGACTTAACTCGCGCAGCTTCCATGAAACTCTCGAAGGTTGACCTGAAGGCAAGAGAGTCAGCCCGCGGGAGCAAAGTGTCAAGGCTACTGATGACGAGATTCGAGCCGGGCCCGGGATGCCACGTCTCCCGACGCGGTGGTTAGGGTTCACGAGCGGGGTTCGATGGAGCCCGGCCACTCGAATCATCGTCCAACCGTCCAGCCGCTCGGGCATCAAGTACCGGGATTGTACACGGCCGAGCGAATAGCCGGACACACCTACACGTCCGATAGCTGGACGTCCCGGCGTTGCCACGGCGTCGCCCGGAGCTTCCCGACAACAAAGCAAGACTGCTTGCCCGCGCGGTCTGGCGGCCGATCGGCCGACGTTTGCTCGGATGCAAACGCGCGACTAAACAGCAACGCATTGGTTGTGGAACAAATAAGGCGTTTCTATTGCGAGGCCAGCGGTCAAAAATGACAGCCCGAGCGTGAAGCTCTCGGGCCGCGCACGGTCACATAGCATCCTTTCCAATGTGACCGTATGTGGATGCCTCTACCGTCGAGTTCTACAATCACCGATGTGAACGAACTTCTCTTCATTGCGTACTATGCTCCTCAAAATGTCGACATAGATCCCGATGATGTACGAGAATTCGTCGCCCGGGTCGAGGCACAGGGTTATTTTCTGACCAGCGGGTATGCGTGGCCGTTCGCCCGTCCAGACAACATGATTCGCAGCCGGGCCGAGGTTGATGGGCAAATCGGGGCCATGTGCCGGCGCGACTCGCTCGGCGGGACCCTGCATTTTTGGCGCTATCCGTTTGAATTCCGGTTTTCACTTCTGGTCGAGCCCGACCGGGATACGCAGTGGATGCTCAGTGTCGAGATGGCGACCCTGCTCGGCGCCGAAAACCACCTGGGCGAACGAAACTCGCGGGAATTCCTGGCGATATTAAAAACCAGTTTGCAATGTTATCCACCTGTATATGGATGCGCAGTGACAGCGCAAAAGCCGCCCTATCCTGGCGATGCGTTCACCACTGACGTCAAGCAGTTATATCCAGTGAATTTTTACGGCCCGTCCTACGTACGAGTGCTGGGCTCCGATCGATTGTTGGCAGCACCGGCCTTTAGCAGTGAAATGGTCGCCAATGGGATTCTGGTCGTGCCGAGTATTCACGCCATGTATACCGACCAGATAATCAGTTTCCCGGCCATCGAACAGTATCTCGGCTAAGAGCCGGTCCAAAAACCTCGGACCGAGCCAGAGCGGCGAGGCGCGCCGCCAGTGGGTACGCGAGGAGTGGAGAATACTGGGTGTATTTGACCGACGAGCAAGCCCGCTGGCGGTGATGGATCGCCGCTCTGGCGACG
>JAKSDA010000302.1 GCA_022360315.1 Pseudomonadota bacterium | reverse complement strand
CGATCTGAGGGCTCGTGCTCATACGCCAAGCCTATCGAGCGTGGTTTTTCTATCAAGAAAAAAATCACTGGGCAGCCATTGTAAGCGGCGAAAACTAGTAAGTTTTTGCCGCTGGGGGTGTCCAGAGCCCCAGCGCCCTGCTCGGTCAAGACCTCGATGAACGGGGGGATTGGGTTCAAGGTGCCAACGCTGGCATCGAGCAGCCTGCAAAGCTCATCGAAGATCTGGACGGCGGCCTCGATGAAGAGTCGTTCGGTTCCTGTCGCCAGCGGGTGCTCGCTGTCTGGTGCACGAAACGACAGGGAGGCAGCGCCGCCGATTTCACGACCTGGACCGAGCAAGTGTCTCTGGTCTGGTCAGGCCAGGACCCCCCGGTCGTGTTTGTCATCCCAGCGCCAGACCGGTCGCTGTGGCGCGATCTCGATCCCTCCGACCCAGCGTGGTGGCGGCCTGGCAGCGAGCCAGTCGGCATTGCCGTGCAATAGTTGCCAACCGAACTGGGTGAGAAATAGCCGGCGCTGCGGCCACGGCGCCCCGGCTGAGGCCGGCTCGATTTCAAATGGCAGCTGCGCCGCCTGCCCCATCTCTCCCAACACGGCCCAAAACATGACGTCGCCCAGAAACGGCAAGGGCTCGCTGTTGTTGTGAAGGGTCGCGAAAACCTCACCCGCAGTGCGCGGACCATTGTCGAGTGCCCGCAAAACCAGTCTCTGCGTCAAGCTCAACCCATCTGCTGTCCACGGCAGTTCCCGCAGGTGGCGGTGCAGCGCGGGAGCCATTTGTGGCAGCGCCTCTGTGCCGCTCTTTGCGATCCGCTGCACGGCCTCTGGCGACGGCTGACCGAGTGCAGCCCACACCTGTTCGCCGAGTGCAAACTGCCCCTGTGATACCGGCGCACGCCTGTCCCATAAGCCCCGCAGTGCTCGTGGCGGCAACTGTCCCAGGCCGATGAAGCGATCGATGCCGGGATAGTGATCGATGCAGATCAGCTCTACCTCATGCCCCCCGGTCGAGGTGGAAAAAAATGCCAGCAGCCGGGCCAGGATCAGCTGATCGTAACTGTCGTGCTCGAACCAGAGGACAATACGGTCATAACTGGCCGGCACTGTATCGAGCCGGTTCTGCTCCTGGCACAGTTTTGCTTTCACATCGTCCAGGTGCAAGTCGTAAGCATTCGATATCCAGTCGGCGCGGATCGAGATAAGGTCGCCCGATGCCGGGACAGGTCCCTGGCAATACGGGTCGGCGAATTTCATGAAGTCACCGCAAAAACCGGCCTCCTGCAGAGCAGACTGAATATCCGAGCCACAGCGGATGTGTACTGTGGTCTTATCGGCATCGGGGGGAGATTTCGTTTGCACGAAAATAGGTTACCACAGTCGCTGTCATCCGATGACACTTCGAACTGACACTCCGGTCAGGAATGCGAGGCCAGGCCATGTGGTTACTCCATCAAATCCTGCCCAGTCTCGTCGATTGTCAAATCGAAAACGATCGCCCACTTGTCCAAAGGAGCCGATATGAGCCCAACCCGACGCCAATTCCTCCACCACTCGGTCGCCACCGGGGCACTGGCCTCACTGGGACTGACCGCTTGCTCTTCCCCGCGGGCGCCAAACGCCCCGTCTGGAGGGACGGGGGCCTCTTCGCCCCCGGGCACGCAATCCACCGCGCCGGCAAGCACGCCAGCGCCGCAGAGTACCCCGGTCTCTCGATCCAAACGCATCCTGATCCTCGGTGGAACCGGATTCCTCGGCCCTGCGCTGATCGAGGCGACACTGGCGCGCGGGCATTCGTTGACCCTGTTCAACAGTGGACGCACCGAGGCGCGGCGCAAAGCCGCTGGCCGGCCCTCAGTGGTGCCCGATAGCGTCGAATTACTCGTCGGCAACCGCGATCCCGACAAGACTGCGGATGATCGGCGATTGGCCGGGGATCCCGAGGCCGACAAAAAGCGCGACCCAAACAGCCCCAAAGGTCTCGCCCAGCTCGAGGGCAAGTCGTGGGACGGCGTGATCGATACCTCGGCATTCTTTCCCCGCATGGTGCGGGCCTCGGCTGGATTGCTCGCGCCCAACGTCGGGCAGTATGTGTTCATCTCGAGTATTTCGGTCTACAAAAATACCGACAGGCCCGGACTGGACGAATCGGGCGAATTGCACGGGCTCGACGATCCCACCACCGAGGACTTCGGTCCGAATTTCGAAAACTACGGCGGCGGCAAGGCGCTGTGCGAGGCAGCGGCAGAGGCGACGATGCCCGGACGCACGACCAACATCCGCCCCGGTTTCATCGTCGGACCGCGCGACACGTCGCGCCGCTGGCTGTACTGGCCGTGGCGCACTGCGCAGGGAGGCGAAATGCTCGCCCCCGGCACGCCCGAAGACCCGGTCCAGATCATCGATGTGCGCGATCTGGCCGAGTGGATCGTGCACTGTATCGAGGCCGGAGTCGTCGGTGCGTTTAATGCTACCGGACCCGACGAGGAACTATCAATGCGCGCCATGCTCGAAGGGTGCCGCCGCGGAGCCGGCGCAGACACCAAGGTCACCTGGATCGAGCCCGAGTTTCTCGCCGAGCACAAGGTGCGCGTTCCAATCTGGGTCCCACCCACAGGTGAAACCGCCGGTTTTCACCGCGTGAGCGTCCAGCGTGCGGTGCAAAACGGATTGCGCTTCCGCTCGGTCGAGGACACCGCGCGCGATACTCTGAAATGGCACGCTTCCCTGCCGGAGAAACTGCAGAAACTCATATTGCCGCCAGAGCCGACACCGGCACGTGAAGCAGAAGTGCTCAAACTGTGGCGAGAGCGCCACGGCTGATCTGGCCCCGGTTGTCGGATCTTACCTCTCCTGGCGTCGCGCTGCCGCGACTCCGAGGCCAGATTCATGTCGATAAAACGAATAATACTTCATAGGAAGATTAACGGCAAAATGAACAAAACGAACCTCATCGGTAGGATGAGTCTTGACCGATGCCTTTGGGCGAGCTAGTTCCCGTCCCGGAATCCTTAATGTGCTGATATTACACGAAAATCCGCCCATTTTGCGCCCTTTCTGTGCAGTGTGATTTGGCCGAGAACAGCAGAATTCAGCATTTGAGGAGAAATTCGGCGAAATTTTGTGCGG
>JAKSDA010000426.1 GCA_022360315.1 Pseudomonadota bacterium | reverse complement strand
GGCGCCAAGCTCCATATCTGTAGGCTGCTCGAGGGCCTCGAGTTTGGTGTAGTGACGCAGGCAGTGCTCGATGTGTCGCCCCTGGGTGTGCCGCCAGGTCTCCAGCGGTGCCAGCGGCTTGTCGGTCTCCGGGTCGAGCACCGCCTTTGCCAGAATGCGCGCCTTGAGCTCTTGATCCCAAATGTCGGCAGTGGCCGGCGTGCAGTCGATGACTCCCTCGGCCGCGAGGTACTTGGCGCGGGTGATCTTGAGCGCTTCCAGCTCACCGGGCGACAGCAAACGAATTGTGTACTCGACGGTGCGTTTTCCGTCCCAACTGGTGAACTGCCCCGACTCTCGCGGGCCCTCACAGAGGAGTTTCTCCAGATCAGTCATGTAACAGCGTTCCCTTCGCGCAAGATGTTTGGTTCGCCGAGCACCCACTCCACGCTGGCCTCGACGGTTCCAGCGTTGTCGCCCTTAGGCTCGTATTTAGCCAGCATGCCGGCGAACTGCACTCGATCGCCGCCCTGGAAGTCGACCACCACAGTGACCGTTTCCCGGCTGGCGCGCAATCGCCAATACCGCGGTTCGCTCGGGTCACCGGTCACAACCTGTGTTGTGGTGGAGAGAGAGTATCCACCAGCCGAGGAACGAAACCCGATCAGTGTGCCTTCGGTACTGAAGATCGCTTCCCCGCTGCCATTGTCGGAGAAGCTGATCTCGGTGGTAGTTTTGACTTTGCGCAGCCCTCCCAGGGAGTCTTCCAGATGCAGGGCTACAGCTCGAACAGTGGCCATGAGTACCTCGCTTTATCCGTGAACCGTGAGATCGAATAGAACCTGCCGGAGCTCGGGGGTCGGCTCGAGCGGT
Source organism: Pseudomonadota bacterium (assembly GCA_022360315.1). Classification (GTDB taxonomy): domain Bacteria; phylum Myxococcota_A; class Polyangia; order Haliangiales; family Haliangiaceae; genus JAKSDA01. The sequence continues at coordinate 5,872 of JAKSDA010000426.1, read as the reverse complement.
ATCTGCGCGGCAATTCGAGTACTGGTACTTCCCGGGCCAACGGCCAGCTGGGCCAGCCGAGCCGCGACATTGCGCAGCCATTGCTCGGCCTCGGCGGCACGCAACACGCGCACAATCACATCGCGGATCTGATCCATGGTCTCGGAGTTGACCAATCGCGGGGGACCTCCGTCAGAACGCATGGCGCGTTGGACTGCGTTGTGGATTTGCCGCTCGACGGCTGCAGCCGCAACCGACACCGACAGGGTCCGGGTCTCCTCATCGAGTGAGGTGGAATTGAGCGCATTGACGGCCATACGGTCTGTGCGACTGCCAACCGCGACCAGTGGCGAGCCCCCGAGCTGGTGGATTTCCTCGATCTCGTCTGGGGTGTACTGGTCGCCGAACTCGGGCGGAACCAGGGGCAATTTGTCGTAGCCAAGGAAACTGCGCACCGGGCTCGTAGCCGCAAACTTCAGGGTACACACCGCGGCAGCAATCTGCGCTGGCAGGGACTTGGCGCCCTCGGTGGCCAGGACACAAAGGTGCTTGGCCTGTACCGATCCGATGAGCGTGCCGAGATGGCTGTTGTTGCCGACGTGGGCAAAGAAGCCGTGCCGCCATCGGCGCTGGGTTGCACCCCAGGCCGCGGTGGCGTGCGTATCAAACGCCTGCAGGTCGGAGTTACTGTGATTGGCGAATGCCAACCCGTTAATATCGTGGGCCAACAGATTGGCCAACGCGTTGGTGAGCGAGGCTTGGCCGACTCCGGGTTGGGTCTCGGCCACGCTGGCCGTGATTCCTGGGGGCAGGTCGAGCACCTCGATTACCACGTCGTTGCCGTTGACACCCTTGCTCAGGTGGGTGGCATCAAGGTTGCCGCTCCCTGCGTCGGCCACCTGTACGGGCAATCGCCGCTGGTGTTTCCCCAGCGCATTGACCAGCCGGGGCGCAATGGTCGAGGCATCATCACCGGTGGCCGCGCCAGCCAGGGCGACCACTTCGCCGATGCGGACTCGGACGATGCCTGCTTCGGTGGCAGTGCCCGCCAGGGCAATTCGCCGAATCGCGGGCTGTTCCCCCGCGCCACTGGGCTCGGTCAGGGGAACTGCGAGAATTCTCGGCTGCTGGCCATACAGCGCTGTCGTCTCAAAGCACTTATCGAGCATCAGGGCTAGTTCGCAGCCTTGCCCGTATCGCGCGGCAGCTGCATCCGGGTTGACTACGGGCTCGGGAACATCGGGTTTTGCCTCTGTACCGGTCTGAATGCCGACCATCGCGACGGTGAGCGGCAGTGGTGATAATCCCTGTTCGGCCCGAGTGAACCGGAATTGGCTGTAGTAGCCCGGGCTCAAATACGTGTGAGATAGAAAATCAGCCATCAGTAGGACCTCCGAGTGCAGCCCGTTCGGCCGAGACTTCGCGGATGCGCCCCTTCGCGAGACATCGAGCAATCCAAGCGTTCTCCGGGCTGCAGAATGTCTCTTCTGGCGCGATCCGGCGAGCTTCGCCGTACAGCGAAGCCGGTAAGCTCACGGGGCCGCCGATGGGTTGATAGCGTTTCACGTAGGCACCTCCGATTGCATGAGCGTGCTGTCGCCCGGCTGTCGGCTGTAGGTGGCTTCGACGGCTTCGAGGTAGTCGGTGACCCCGGGCCAGGGATCCCGCTGCTGATCGGCAAGCACCCGATAGCGCAGTTCGCGGGCTGTCCCTCCGGCATCGGCAAAGACTGTTCGCCAGCCCTGTGGCTGCATCTCATAGAGCGTTGCGATCTCCTTGCCGTGCTCGTCGGTCAACGGCCAGCCGATAAGTAACGTATTGACAAGCTCGGTGATCGCCCGAATCCCCGGATCTTTGGTGTCGTCCTGTTTGCTGGCCGAGTCCGGGTCCAGGCGTCCCTCGACAACGCTGCGACGGTGTGCACAGTAGATGAATACGACAACGTCATAGCTCAGGGACCAACGTTCGCGCAGGTCGGTCATGCCGCCGGCCTGGACCGTCGCCGATTCGATTGCAACTAACGCCGCAGGGGCTTGACCGCGTACACGCTCGAGCACCGCGGAGAACGCATCATCGTCTACCGATGCGGGACTCGCCGGTGTCTGGCCGACATGGGCCAGGAACAACCCAGCAGTGCCGTGGAGCTGCTCGAGTCGGCGAACGATGGCCTGAGCCAGCATCGTTTCCTGTGGTTCCGGCAGCCCTGTGGTGTATGGCAATGCCACGGCCTACCCCTCCCACGCCCCGGCCAGGTAGCGAACCACAGCCTGCTCTAGGTCGTCGACAAAGTCCTCGCCGAAGTACAGCCACACTCGCGGCGGAATGGTGGCACCGTGGCCGACCCGACCACCCTCCTGGTGCACGCGGGCCCAGCGCACACGCGATCGCGCGACCAGGGTATCGCGACCGACGACCCGCACCGTCGCCAGTCTGGGTAACCGGCCGAGCATTCGCTGGGTGCGTCGTCGCCCTGATCGGCCTCGGGCTTGCTTGCGCCGGGTGGCCTGGGCATGAGCCGGCCAGCGGGCATTCCGCGGACCTTCTTGCTGCTGTTGATGGTCGCGGATATCACGTCGCAGTGGCGTAGTCGCTCCACGCAGCACCGGCGAGATGTCCGTGCCCGCTCGCAGCAGACCGCGCAGTCCACGCTCAACTGCACTCGTATCGATCTCGGCGATCATCAAACAAACCCCTTCATCTTGCGGCGGGACCACGCGTCGCCATGGGGGAGATGCACTGATTTGCGCGAGCGAGACGGTGGCGGCAACGATTCGGCCGGCCAGCGTTTGCCGTCGCGAGCTTCCTGCAGCCGTTGATCGCGCAGCTCGGCCTTGCGGACTTCCTCATTTGTGGCACCTCCCCGGCTGCTGAGCAAGCAATAGACACCGTGCTCGGCGGCCTCGTGCTTGAGCCATGCATTCACCTCGGCGAGTGGCGTTCGGTACCGGGGTCCCAGGATGGCATTGACATAGCCGTCGGCAATGGCGATGGCCTTCTCCGCCCAGAACTCCGCCGCGGTGCCGTTCCAACTGTCGGGCGGTGGCCGGTCGGCAACCAGCTGCTCCCAGCGGAGCTTGTCACCGGCCGCGGCGATCAGGTCCTCTTCGGTGATATAAGCCATCAGGGGTTACCGTCCTCATCGTCGTCATCATCATCTTGCTCGTCCTCACCTTCGACTTCTTCGTCCTCACTGGACAACCGCCGCAAACGGGCCTCGAGCCGGCCTGCTCGTGTGCGCTGGCCGTGCAGCTCCTTCTTGAGACCCGCGTTCGCTGCCCGCAAGGCCTCGAGCTCAAGGCGCAGGCTGTCACGGTCCCGCTCGACACGGGCACCATGCGTTCGCTGTCCCTCGAGTTCGCCGGTCAACTGCTCGACGGTTCCCCGCGCGGTGGCCAGCTCACCCTGGAGTGAAGTCAGCTGGTCTTGCAGTTCATTGATCTGATCGTCTTGCCGTGCACCTTCCAGTGAGACGTCCTCCACGATCTGCAGAATGTTACCGGCCCGGCGGGCAGCGTCTTTGATCTGTGCCCACGTCTCCGCGGACACGCAGCGAATGGAACGCATCGGGGGCTTGTCGCCGACCCACAGTCGCAGTGGGACGGGCCCAAAGTCCAGCCCGGCCCCTGCGTAGTTGCGTCCATGTGTGGTCTGTACCGTACAAAGCATGATCACCTCGTGTGGCTGGCACCTGGCCAGCAGGCTGGCTAGGGTTGGCTCTTGGCGCAGAACTCCCAGCGGTTGTAGCCAAGGCCCCAATCGCCATCGACACCGAACTTGTAGATCCCGTGGTCAAACACATCGGGATCCTGGGGACTGGTCTTGGCGATGAATTTGGGGCCCCGAGTGCGGGTCTGGTTGAATGGACGGCCCTCGACCGGTACACCGAAGTCGAAGACGTACCAGTCGCTTTCCAGTTCGTCGGCGATCTCCCAGGTCGAGGCCTTATACAGGGGGTTGCTGCCGCCGCCGGCAAGCTCGCGGGCCTCGAACACGGTTTCGGCCGCAGACTCGTTGTCCGGCCCGAGTAGTGTGTGATAGCGGCGACGTTGATTGCCGCGGGCCAATTCGCCGCTGTGCAGGCGAATGCCACGCATGCCGCGGCGGACCTGGCGCCAGTTGTCAGCGGTGAATGGCAGCCCGTACAGGTTGCTCTGATTGGCGATCACGTTGCCGGCTGCGTCCGCTCCCTTGTGGGAGGTATCGAAGAGCGGCTGGCCGTCATGCGCGGTTCCGTGCTTGGTCGTGTCGCCCTCGCGCAAGAGCGCAACGAACTGGCGCCGCTTGGCCAGGTTGAAATTGCGCGGCAGGGAGCGCACCGCGGGCTGATAGGCTTTCCAGCGTTTGCCGCGGAAGTGCTTTTCCGGGATCTGGATGCCGATCTTGCGGACGTCCATACCCAGGAGCACCGATAGCCAGATCAGGTCCAAGTATTCGCGACTGTCGCGCACCACCGGCATGTCGCCGGGAACCTCGGCCCACAGCACTCGCTGGTCGGAATCAATATCGGCCTCGGTGAGCGTCTGGACATACGGGGCGATGCCCGGATCTTCCAGTTGCCCCAGGGCCGTGGAGAACGTGGTACGGAAGGTCCGCACCACGAGATCGAGTAGCTCTGCATTGACTGGCATTGCTGTCTCCTTACTGCGCACCAGCGCGGTGGAAATCGACCCACACCCACTCCGGATCCTCGAACCCGGTGATCTCGCCGGCCTGGTTGTTGTTGATGAGGCCGCCGGATACGACGAACTCATCGCTGGCCGCGACGGCCTGGTTGCCGACATCGGCGGCCGTGATAGCCGTACCGCCGTCGGCGGTACTGGTCCGTATGCGGTATTGCCCGCGGCCCACCATCACATGGGCCGCATCGTCGGGACCACCGGTATTGTCGTATTTCTCGAGCGCAATGCCGATGACCTGAAGACCCGCGGCATCACTGGCCGGCCGGAGCTTGCCGTTTTCCAGCGCCACGATCGCATCGGCATGGATCACTGCATTGGCCTGGACTGGATAGGAGCGCGGCGGAAGCGGCTGCTTTGCACGCGCTGGGGGTATTCGATCACCTGCAAGTGCCATCAGTCGGCCTCCTTTGCCGGCCAGCCCGAGTACTCGCTGGACAGCCAGTCGTAGTTGATGCGGACGTACTCAGCCGGCGACAAGCTGCAGTTCTTTGCCGCTTGCAGGTCGGCGGGCTTGAGTTGGCCGGCCAGGTGGCCGTAGGTCAACGCACTGCCCGGTACCTGGTCCGACGATGCCTTGTCCTGCGGTGTGCCCGCATGGGGAGCAGTGCCGATGGGCTGCTGGCGCGGTTGCCCCACCGGCGTGGCGGGCCGCTTGGCCAGCTCGGCGACAAAGGCCTTGGCCCGGTCCGGGTCGCTGAGCGCCAAGTCGCGCAGCTGGGCCTCAACCTCCCCGCCCGGCGCCACCGCACCGCTGTCGAGGGCTTCGTTGACAATGCTCTCGACTTGCTGCTGGGCCAAAGACTGCCGAGCCTCGGCCACCTCAGCCTCTGCGGCATCGACTTTCTGGCTAAGCTCAAGATTGCGGGAACGCAGCGTGGCGAGCTCCCTGTCTCGGGTTTGGTCCCGGTCCTTGAGCGCGGTGACGGCAGTGCACAGCGCGTCCACGCTGGCCTCGGCCTGCAAGCCGAGCAGTGCTGCCAATTCTGTGAGATCCATGGTGGTGTTTCCTTTGCTACTTGCGAGCTGCGCGAGCGCACGAACGTCGTCCACACGGGTTCCGTGCACAGCGGCAAATGGCACGGTCGAGGTTTCCTGGCCGCGCACCTGCCGCCACTCAAGCTCGGCGATCACTCGTGGCCCTCCCTCGAGCTGAACTACTTGGCCCGGCATATGCGGGCAACTGCGCGACCAAAACAGGTCATCGCAGACCGAGC
>JAKSDA010000183.1 GCA_022360315.1 Pseudomonadota bacterium | reverse complement strand
GTACACGCGGTGCTTACGTGCGCACAAAATGCTGTGGGTTCATGCCCTTGCATCTGAAAGTGAGCGCGGGAGTGCGCACCGAGCGGATAGGTCGTTGAGGCGGCCCCTGGGGGGGGGAGGGGGTGGGGGGGGTGGGGTGGAGGGGTTGGCAGGGGTGGAGTAGAGGAAGTTGGTAGAGGTGGAGTGGAGGAAGTTGGTAGGGGTGAGGCGGAGGAGGACGTTGGGGGGTGGAGGTCGTGGGAGGTGGAGTGGAGGAGGTCGTGGTGGAAAAAGGAGCGAGGAGTGCGGGGAGTGAGTCGAGCGCCTTGTTCGGTTCACTCCCCCGAGGGCTTCAGGGAGAGTGATATGGCTGTCTTGGCACATGTCGGCACTTGGCCCGAGAGTATGCGGATTTCTCTGACTCCCCGGCAGGTCAATCTCGTCCGCTGAAGGCCGGTATTCGACAGGGAATCAGCGCCTGATGGACTTGGTCTTTGGGATTTTATGAGGCCGGCATGGCGGGGATCAGGCTCGCGGTGATGTCATATGGATGGCCAGTTCCGACTATGAAACCGCTATCAGACTGCCTGTGTTCAGGCGCACTATTCCCCATAATGGCACATTAATGGCCTGTAATAGGCATTTGTTCGAAGTATCCTGGCAGTTTATTCCGAAATTTTCGGAGGCATATTCTGTTTGTAATGAACTGCAATAGACATTGGCTCGGCATAATTGCATACTAGATTTCATTGGGATGTGGAGAGGAGTCAGGATTCAGAGTTGGAGAGGGAAGCGGTGGAGGCCACGTGGAGGAGGTGGTGGGGGAGTAGGCCGGGCTACCAAGCTTGGCCTCACTCCCTTGGGGGTTTTGCGGCGTGCCCCGGCGCTGATATCTGCCGAACAGATGTTTTGACTCGGACTCGACTCCCCGACGGGATATCTGGCTCAGTTATCTGATATCCGTCTGTGATTTCTGATATCCCGCTCAGATAGCACCGCGAAATTCGCGTGCGCTTTGCGGTCGATCACGCGGGTCTTTGGCCAGCGCGGCCACGATCATACTGGCCAGTTTTCGGCTGATATTGGAGTTCAGATCTCGCGGTGGAGTCGGCTGCTCGGAAAGATGCGCGAAGCAGATCGCGATGGGATTTTCGGCGTCGAACGGCGGTTGGCCAGTAACCGCGTGGTAGGTCAGTGCACCGAGGGCATAAATATCGGCCCGTGCGTCCACGTCCTTGCCCCGGATCTGTTCGGGTGACATGTAATAAGGGGTACCCATCATCAGACCGGTTGCAGTCATTCCCGATGTGAACGTCGATTTGGCCAGGCCGAAATCGATCAGCTTGACCACATCTTTGGCGCCGACCAGAACATTTTGCGGCTTGAGATCCCGATGGACCACACCGGCCTTGTGGGCTGCTTCCAGGCCGTCGCACACCTGGCCGACGATGACGTGGGTGTCGTGCTTGCCAAACTTGCCGCGATCGCTCATCACCCGAGCCAGAGTTTCGCCGGCAAAGTATTCCATCGAGAGATAGAGCAGTCCGCGGGATTCCTCGCCGAGGTCGTGGATCCGGATGACATTGGGGCTGGACACTTTACGGGCTGCCGAGGCCTCCCGGCGAAAGCGATCGATCATTGCCCGCTGATCGTGACTCCACGATGACGAGATAACTTTCAGTGCAACCTCTTCGCCGAGCACTTCATCCTCGGCGAGATAGACCGCTCCCATGCCGCCCCGTCCCAGTGGCCTAACGATCCGGTACCGGTTGGCCAGGACTTCGCCGGTGCTGAACTCGGTGGTTCCTGCCACGGCTGCATAAACGGCATCACTGTCGTCCCTGCCCTGGTCGCGTCGCAGTCCCGGTGCGGTCAAGGTGCGCGCGATCGCCTCACTGCCCTGTGCACCGGGCTGACCTTCACTGTCCGGATTCTTGGGGCTCGAGGCATCTGCTTCCTGTTTCGAAGCCGGGTCCGAACTGGCCGATTCGAGGGCCTTGAGCCGACTCTGCTCGGCAGCGAGTCGAGCAATTCGCGCGTTCAGCTCGTAATCCGTATTGTACACGATCGACTCGAGGTTCTCGATTCGCTCGGCAAGGAGCTTGCGCTCATCGGTGACTTCTGCGAGAAGTTTTTGGTCGACTGGATTCCCGGCTTCGAGGGCCTTTTCCTTGAGGTCGAACCGTCGCTTTATCCAGTACAAAAACGGACTGAAGATGACGAGCATGAGGATGATGACGCCGGGTTCCACGGGTTTCTTTTACCGCGCGAGGAGGGGACGGAGCGAGCTTTTCCCCTCATAAATCGATGCGCTTGTCGGCATCGATTCCATCGACCGCGATACCCATCGCGATCGCACTGGCCATGAAGATGGCTGCGCTGAATCCGGCCACAGCGTACCAACGACGATACCATGGCGCCGGCTCGACGCCGCGATGGTTCCCACCGGTGGCGGCCGTGACAGCACGGCTTTGCGCCGTGCGAGCAATATCGCTGGCCACGATGGGTATTTTGTAGCTCGACGTGGAGCACCGGCTTCGAGTCGAGCGAACCTCTCTGAGTCCATGCCCAGGGCATCGAAGCCCATCACTGCGATGTCGACGTCGAGGGCACCGGTGCTGAGCAAGACGTCGTCGTCGAGCGCCGGCTGGCCATGGCCAGTGCCGGACGACCAGATGAACGCCACGATCTAACAGACGATGACTCGGGCGACCTTCGCATTCACGATGGCCGCCATCATATCACCACAGCAAGCAGAACCCCGGCCGAGGTCGAGCAGGCACGGGAGTTATCTCCCGTGCCCTTTTCAGATCCGTGCTGCGCACCATCGCGTTGGAAAAATCCCGAGCGATCGCGCGCGGCCCGACCGCTTCGCGCCCGAACTGTCATTTATGGGCAAAGCCCCCGGACGGCCGGACTACCCGCCGGCCAGGCCGTTGGCCTCGCACCAGAAATGCATGGCTCATCACAACTAACTAATGTATTTCTGTTCAGCAGATTTCCACCATACGGCTCCTCGATGCGCCGGAGGAGTGGGAGCCGAACCAGCAATCATCAGACATGGCCAAAATCGGCTGCTACAGTCCAGAATCCATCAGGTAACCGGGTTTTCCCACAAATCGTGCTTTGTGCAGTACGAATAGACCTTCAGTCCGCCGGTATAGTCCTCGGGTACATACAGGGTTGTCGACACGTTGTCGTCGTCCAATCGAGTATACAAGCGAAAATCAAAGACCGTTCCATCGTCTGTTGATTCGACAAATTGGCACACGATGTAGTGCCCCGCATCGTCGGGGGGTCCCTGCTTATGCATGGTCGTTGCGACGATGCTGCCGTCCTGATTCTTTGTATATCCCGGTACGTGCGAACCGGCCTTGCCGCCCCACATACCCTGGTTGCCCTGAGAGTAAACTCCCTCGTCTTTGAGCTTGCCGGCCATCTCCTGCCAAAATATGTTGCCAATGAATTCGCGGGAAAGTTCACTACCCGAGACGCAACCGGAGTTCACTGTGGTCAATGGGACAGCCGCCGCCGCGGATAGGATGGTGGCAGAGCGGAGAAACTCTCTGCGGCTTTTCACAAGCTTCATACAAGATTCCTTTGTTTACTGCGTAATCGTCTTGCATTATTCGACAGCGCGACTCGGAGCACATCCCGGTCGCCAGTATCGACGTCGCGAGTCGCCGGCATTCACGAGCAGCGTTCTGCGCGATGCGCAATTCGATCGCCAATGCCGCAACCAAGGTGTTCAAAGTGTAATGCCGACGTCGCTTATCTCATCCCACAAGTATGCAAAGGTGAGACCACTGCGCAAATCGATCGTGAGAAGATTTTGGTAACTTTTTGGAAAAATCCGCCATATGTACGATGTCAATAGATATTATCATCTCGAATGTTCATTCGAGTGGCTTCAACCATGATCCCTACCTTATTAAAGTATTTTTAATTACGAATAATACGGACAAAAAGACCTGTAGGTGATGACACGACTCCTCGATTGGGGGTTTGCTCCCCTGGGGTAGTAGCGCGGGCTACGCTCGGATCGTCATATACGCTACGGTGGTGTATGCGCCGACTACAGGCCGGATCATTCACCACGCCATTGGCTGCGGTCGTATCTGCCGGGAAACTTCGGCAATTCCGCCAACACCATGGCACCCGGCATAGTTTCATCTGCCAGAGCCTAAGTACCGCGACCCGCAAGTAAGTACCCATTACGGCCGACCAGCCCGCCATTACGGCCGACCAGCCCGCCGATGGCTGTGTTGCTCATCGGTCACGTAGGCCCACTATGCTCCCTCTTCGCGCCTTGCCCTCGACGCGCTGGACCGACCCTACTGGGCACTTACTTACGGGTCGCGGTACTTAGCGACGGCGCCAAGATCGAGAACCTTCTTGATCGGCACTTCTTCGGCCGCGGGTACGCTCTGAGAGCCCCTACTGCACTCCATTCCTAACCTTTGCGTGAGTTTCAGCGTAACGGCTTCCCTCGGGCGACGAGTCTCTCAAGCCAAGACCCGGCGAGAAGTGAGGTCACGATCGCGAGCAGCACAAGGGTCACATAAAAGCTCTCCCCGATGACCTTCGCATCATAGGCAACGGAGGCAAGCACGATCCCGGGTCCCCCCCGCGCGTTCATGGCGACCGCCAGGTTCCAGGCCGCTTGCTTGCGCTCCCCCGCCCAACAGGCGCCGGCATAGACACTCAGGGACTTGGCGCCGCAGGCAAAGACCAGAAAGATGATGAAGAAGAGGGGCTCGAAGGCGTGGATGAGATCGAGCTTCAGTCCGACGATGGCGAAATAGACGGGGATGAAGAAGGCAAAAGCGAAGCTCTTTATGGCTTCCCGAGGGGACGATTTCCAGTGATCGCTGCGGGCTCCAACCACCATGCCTGCAACGAACGCTCCGAACATGGGTGTTACTCCCAAGAAGATGCAAAGGCCGGTCATGGTGAGCATGAAGACGAGGAGAAAGGCGATCGGGCTGCTCTTGGCAAGAATGTTGTAGCGGAAGCGGGCGATCCCTTGAAAGAGACGCGGCCCAAGGAGGAGCGAAATGCCGATCAGCGCCAAAGGCGCTACCAGGTGGTACAATTTGGCATACCCGGAGAGTGGGTCGATTCCCAACATGCGCTCAAGGCCAGCGACTTCCCCACTGTTCCCCCCGACCATACCGATGGCGATGGCCAATACGATATAGAGCAGGATGTCTTCAATCACGGCGGCCCCGAGCACGATGCGCGCGAAGGAGGTCTCGAGAATCCCGAGGTCGAACATGATCCGCGAGATGACAGGGATGCTGGTGACAGCGACGGCGACGGCGAAGACCAATAGAAACGCCGTGCCATTGTTCGCCTCGCCGAAAAACCGGCGAAGGTCTAGCACATCGAAACCGGTCCACTGGTAGAGCTCGAGGAACAATAAGCCCAACCCAAAGGGGATGAGCGTTCCGGCAATGGTGATCGAAACAGCCGTGCAGCGCTCACCGGGCTGGAGGCCGGAGCGAACCTCAACCCCGGAGCAGAACATGAGCAGAAGTAGACCCAGCTGATACACAGCTCCGAGTACGGGAAAGGTCACTTGATCGGAGCTGGGGAAGGTCATGCTCTGGAGCTCCGGCAGCAGATACCCGAAACACGTCGGCCCTAGCAAGAGCCCGCTGAGGATCTCGCCAATGACCCGCGGCTGCCGGTAGTGCGCGAAGAGATGTCCCAAACCATGTGCGGCAACCAGGAGGAGCGCCAGGGCAATCAAGATGTTGGCAGTCTGCGAGTTCGTGAGACTCATCGTGGTGCGAAACTCATAGCCGACGGCGGCTTGGTGAACATCTCATGTCAACATGTCAACTAGGTTCAAGATCGACCCAGACTGGAACCCAGAGCAGTCAGGATGTTGTTACTCTCCCCGATTGGTCCCAGCACGCGCTTTTGGCAAACCAACACGGTAACATGCCTGGAATCACTCTGCAAGTTTCGGATTTATTAAGTAGCAGCATCGTTCGATCGCGGTGTTTCATTCCGCGACACTGGCTCAACGCTACGCTTCTGGTTACGCAGCACCAACGGACCGGATTCCGTCTTCTTCCAGATCCCTCAAAGTCTGGAAAGCCCACATCCAAGAAGTCGGACGCAACCTGATTGTCGTAACCGGGCGCCGGCCGGGGATGTGCTTGAGCTTCAGCAAGCGTTTCATACGTATCGCCGGCATGACCCACGTCGGCACGTCTCCGTACTATCCGCAATCCAATGGCAAGATCGAGCGCTATCATCGGACTATCAAGTCCGATGCCATCCGGGTCCGTAATCCTGGCTCCTTGGCAGAAGCGCGCCAGGTTGTGACGCAATTCGTCAAGCATTACAACGAAGTTCGGCTTCACAGCGCGATTGGCTATCTCACCCCCATCGACAAGATGAACGGCCTCGAGAAGGAGATTTGGCTTGAACGCGATCGCAAGTTTGAGGAAGCTCGCGAACGTCGTCGCCAGCGCCGCGCCGCTCAGTCAGAGGCTGCATGACGCCATAACAGTCGACATCGCGGCCTTGGGCTGCTTCTCTCGCTGCCTCACTCCACGGCGGTATAGACTTGGTGCGCCCTTTGGTTTGGAATCTTGGCTTCTTTCTTGCCATTCCGCCCACCAACACCAAATTGGACCGTCGCGACTTGCACACCTACAGGTCGCATGCGTAAGATGCGTTCAGTGGAGTCGCGTTCCCGCTGAACCAATACATGGACACGCGCGCGCTCGAGCAGGAGCTGGCGAGCTAGGGGTGCTCAACGCCTTTTGGCGACGGGGCGATGTGGACTTCTCGCTATCGATCGGGACGATCTTGCCCTGGCTGAGGTGCTCCTTGAGGGGGTAAAAACTGGTATCGGGAGGGGACGTCAGTCGTGGAATGGGGCGGGTTAGCTGGAACTGCGGTCCACTGCCATCGCAGAGCTACCTATCGTGCGAGATACTGACCCAAGATGGAGTCGCGTCAACGGCGGGCTCGGTTTGT
>JAKSDA010000248.1 GCA_022360315.1 Pseudomonadota bacterium | reverse complement strand
TAGTGCATAGGCATGCTCTGGACATAAGGATTTTGTGTCCCGCAGCAAAGGGGGAAGTGTGCGCGCAGCCCAAAATCTTTGCCGAGAATGACAGAATCTACTCGCTAAGAGACTAAGAAACTATCCGAGCAGATTGAAATGTGCTCAACGCCTTTTGGCGACGGGGCGATGTGGACAACACCAGGAGCTGCAGAAGGAGCAACTGTAGCTAGGTGCTCAACGCCTTTTGGCGACGGGGCGATGTGGACTCAATCCCTGAACAGATCGAATGGCCAGCTAATCCAGGTGCTCAACGCCTTTTGGCGACGGGGCGATGTGGACGGCTACGTTGGGTGTCGCATCATCTCGGCTTTCCGTGGGTGCTCAACGCCTTTTGGCGACGGGGCGATGTGGACATGGCCGTGGGCAATCTAACCTACGAACCATCGTAGTGCTCAACGCCTTTTGGCGACGGGGCGATGTGGACCGGTCCTCCGTCCGCGTATTGAGGAACAGGTACGGTGCTCAACGCCTTTTGGCGACGGGGCGATGTGGACCCACTAGCGGCCAATTTCAGTGCCCAAGGAGACAACAGGTGCTCAACGCCTTTTGGCGACGGGGCGATGTGGACCTTCGTTGACATCAATCACTGGTCCTCTAGCCGGCTGTGCTCAACGCCTTTTGGCGACGGGGCGATGTGGACATCCCGGGCCAGAGTCGCCGTTTTGTCCGGTCATGGTGCTCAACGCCTTTTGGCGACGGGGCGATGTGGACCTGTGATCGAATCGAGGGTCCCAGGAAATACCAATGTGGTGCTCAACGCCTTTTGGCGACGGGGCGATGTGGACAATTCGCTAGAGAAGGGTTTGCGGTGAAAGGGCTCCTGTGCTCAACGCCTTTTGGCGACGGGGCGATGTGGACTGTGAGCTTGTCTTCTTTCGGCAGGAAGACGTTTTTGTGCTCAACGCCTTTTGGCGACGGGGCGATGTGGACTCGAGATACCAGCCCGGTGGAGCGCAAGCATGTAGTGTGCTCAACGCCTTTTGGCGACGGGGCGATGTGGACAGACTCCTCCTCCCTCGATGTCCTCTCCGTGCTGGGGTGCTCAACGCCTTTTGGCGACGGGGCGATGTGGACATCCCCGCCGTGAGGGTCTGATTCGGGCGACTCCGTGCTCAACGCCTTTTGGCGACG
>JAKSDA010000021.1 GCA_022360315.1 Pseudomonadota bacterium | reverse complement strand
TGCGTGCCAAATGCTCGACGCCAGGGCAACGCCTCCCTCAGAGAACGTGCTCAGAAGTGGCCCTGTGTCCATCAAATTCCTATGCCCTACTTCACTCGACTCACCTGTCAGAAATCGACGGATTTACGCTGCCGTTGACATATGCTCTATTCACTCGGACAAAATGCGTTAATTCACTTTGGAAAAGTAGGGTTTGCACCTGCTGAATAACTATTCTGGTTTTCATGAGGTTCACACGTTTTTGTTTTTTATTCCATCAGACAAACGTTGCCAGGCCTCTTCGTAGGATGAGCTCTAAAATTCATCGTTGGCGCGCACAAGTGCGATTCGTTGAAGACACCGTTCGTACTTTTCGACTGCGAGTTGCTCAGGAACACTTAGCAGCTTAATACGCTGTTCTACAGACGGGCAGTATCGGGTAGCTACCCACAGCTTGGGATCCTCTAACCCGGTCAGTGGCTCGATATTTCTCCATACCTTGGCAGTATGTTCAACGTGCTCGATCTGCTGAGAAGTAGCGACGATACGTGCAGAGTGTGAAGAAGTTACGATACGAGTCCCGTCGGGACTGAACGCCGCTGAGAATGCATCGAGTGCTGGAGCACGAATGATCAGCGGATTCCTCGGGCTGTCGACATTCCACAGACGGATCGTCTTATCGCCTGAGACTGTCACTATACGTTTTCCGTCAGGATGGAACGCTCCCTGACCGCCGAATGCACCAGCAAAGACGGATCCTTCGTGACCAAGTAGGAGCAGAGGTTGCCCGCTGCCGTCGGCATTCCACACACGTGCGGTCTTATCAGCCGAAGCGGTAACAATGCGGGTTCCGTCGGGGCTAAAGGCTGCCGACCACACAACATCTTGATGGCCCCGAAGGACTAGAATTGGCCCGCTGCCGTCTGCGTTCCACACCCGCGCAGTCTTATCCCATGAAGCAGTGACAATGCGAGTCCCGTCGGGGCTGAACGCCGCAGACCATACGCGGCCTAGGTGACCACGAAGGACCAAAGGCTGCCCGCTGCCGTCTGCGTTCCACACTCGCGCGGTCTTGTCGGATGAAGCGGTGACAATGCGGGCTCCGTCCGGGCTGAACGCTACTGATCGAACGATGTTTTCGTGACCGCGGAAAACAAGAGCTCGTCCGCTACCGTCAGTGTTCCACACTCGCGCAGTTCTGTCCCATGAAGCGGTAGCAATGCGAGTCCCGTCAGGACTGAACGCCGCCGACCATACGCGATCATCGTGACCACGAAGGACAACAGGCTGTCCGCTGCCGTCTGCAGACCACACACGTGCGGTCTTATCGGATGAAGCGGTGACAATGTGGGCTCCATCCGGGCTAAATGTCGCCGAACCGACACGTTCTAGATGACCGCGGAGGATCACTGGCTGTCCGCTGCCGTCAGCGTCCCAAACCCTCACAAACTTATCAGATGAAGCGGTGACAACGTGGGTTCCATCGGGGCTAAACGCTGCTGACCAGACGACATCGAGATGGCCACGAATAACCAAAGGCTGCCCGCTACCGTCGGCGTTCCAAACCCGCGCGGTCTTGTCTAGGGAAGCAGTGACGATATGCTTCCCGTCGGGGCTGAACGCCGCAGACCATACGCGATCGAGGTGGCCCCGAAAGACTAAAGGCTGTCCGCTGCCGTCGGCGTTCCAAACTCGTGCGGTCTTGTCATACGACGCTGTGACGATGCGGGTCCCATCGGGGCTAAATGCCGCCGACTGGACGAAATCATCATGGCCGCGAAGAACAATAGGTTCTCCGCTACCATCGGCGTTCCAAACCCGTACAGTCTTGTCCAGAGAAGCCGTGACGATACGGGCTCCATCGGGGCTGAATCCCGCCGAGCTAACGTAGAAACGATGACCTCGAAGGACCAGAGGCTGTCCGCTGCCGTCGGCATTCCAAACCCGCGCAGTCTTGTCAGATGAAGCGGTGACAATGCGTGACCCATCGGGGCTAAATGCCGCCGAGTAGACACGATCGAGATGGCCGCGAAGAATAAGAGGCTGCCCGCTACCGTCGGCGCTCCACAACCGCGCAGTCTTGTCGTCCGAAGCGGTAATAATTTGGGTCCCGTCAGGACTGAACACCGCCGACCGGACGCGATCGAGGTGACCGCGAAGTATAAGAGGCTTCTCGTTGCCATCGGCGCTCCATACGAGCACAGTCTTGTCGGCGGAAGCGGTGACGACGCGGGTGCCGTCAGGGCTGAACGCCGCTGATCCTACTTCGGCTGGGTGCTCTAATACTACACGAGCAACACCCTCGTGCATGGCCCAGCGGGCTAGTTCGCGCCATTGTCTCGGTGGATCGGATGGCTCGAGCTCACGAACTAGCGCAAGAACTAGTGTCGGATCGGCTTGTTTCTCTCGCGCTGTCGCCATCCGGGTCGCGTTGCGGGCCACAATAGCCTGTTCCTCTGCCTCGCGGGCTTGCTCACTTGCCTGGCTGGCTTGCTTTTGGGCGAATTTGGCTTGTTCGTCGGCCCGCGTGGCGGAGCGATGGGCTTGAACCGCCAGGACCGATATCACCAAAGCTACGACGCCGAGCAGTGCAAAGGCAGCCGCCGCGAACTGTTGGCGTCGACGCCGAACGCGAGTTGCAAGGGCAATCACGGTCTCCAGAAACTGCTGGTCTCGGTCGCTCAGATTCGCGAAGTGACGATAGCTGTCGTTGGGTGAATCTTGATCTTTGAGCGTACGCCAGTGCGCCTGCCAGCGCTTGGCCTCACTCGCTAGTGGACCGCGCCAGAGCAGTTCTTCCATTCGGCCACGCTGTTCCCATTCCCTGGCGGCCATGCGTAGACGCGTACAGAACTGTGCTTCTTCCTGATCTTCCTCAAGCCATCGGCGGAGTGTTGGCCATGTGTAAATCAAAGATTCATGAATCAACTCGACTTGGCTGCCTTCATGCTCAGCGTCGGCGATATCGGTATGAATAACAAGTAGCCGAGATTTAGCCAAATTGTCGACCACGTATTCAATTTCAGCTCTGTCGCTACGCAACTGGCGCAGCTCACCCATCCTGACCAAAGCTCGGGTACGTTCTGGAGTGACGAGGCGTTCGAAGATATTACGCGCAATTCTACGTCGACTGGAGCCTAGCCCGGCCAGAACTGAATCGGCATGAGCAGCCAGTGTTCCAGCGACTCCACCGATCTTCTCATAGCTCTCGTGTGTCAATAGCTTGCGCCCTCGATCACGGCGTTCCCATAGCATACTTGCCGTACATTGCAGCAGAGGGAGTGGAGTACTAGTCGAGCCAAGAGCGTCAAGAATTTCTTCGACAAGTGGCGCTGCGATTGTGTTGTCGTCTCGGCCTCCCGGCTCTGCGGATTGTCCGTCGAAGCGATAGCCAACACCGTCGAGGGGGCGAATGAGCGCCTCCCTCAAATTGCGTCGGGACATGGGAGACACAAAATACAGAGTCGCGCGAGCCATGAGTTGGCGGTCTTCCGCTAGGCGATCGAGGAAATCCGAGCGTATTCCCACAATCAAACGGAGGGGAGAGGATGAATCGTCGGCCACACCAGCAAGACAAGCACAGAATTGCCCGACCTGGTCATCATCCGCTGCGAGTGTATAGAGCTCCTCGAATTGATCGACAAACAGGACGATGCGTCGCGACGTGGCCCGGGCCTTAGCACGTAACACGGTGCCTAAATAACCGGGCTGTGTGCGTAGTCGATCGATCAGCGAGTCGGCTGCCAAGTCCACCTGTAGTGCAGCCGCCAACGCGGTCACAGAAGAACGACCCGGGCGAACGATCAAGGCCTCCCAATCTTCTCCAGACTGCTTGAGCGCTGGGATGAGCCCGGCCCGCACTAGCGACGATTTTCCCGCCCCAGAAGGCCCCACCACAACCGCAAGTGGAGTCCCACGGACCAGGTTCTCGAGGCCGACGATGTCCTGCGAGCGACCATAGAAGCTAGCCGCATCGGACTCTTGGAAGGACGAAAGTCCAGCAAAAGGGCACTGGTTGCCGCGGTCAGCGCTTTCGCGCTTTCTGCGCACAAAGCCTTCGAGTTCGACCAGTAAAGCCCGCGCCGTTGGAATACGCTCAGCTGTCCGTTTGCGCAGGCAGCGATCAATAATGTCACCCATCTCGCCTGCATCCGCAGAACGCTCACAGGTGCGGGGGAGCGCTCGTTCGACCTCGTGAGCCTCGTCGATGAGGAGATCGAGCGAAACCGGATGAAGAGGATGAACCCCGATAACCAGTTCGTAGAGAATGATTCCCACAGCCCACATGTCACAGCGATCATCGACACGTTCACCGCGAAGTTGCTCAGGCGCCATATACGGCGGTGTACCTACGCGTCGGCTGGCGACTACTGAACTGGAAGGGCCGGCGTCGGAGCCGGCTTCGTTGCGAACAGCCGCTGCTGGTAAAAAGCGAGAAAGTTCCTTTGCCACACCAAAATCAAGTAGTTTGATGGCTCCAGACTCGGTCAGCATGATATTGGCCGGCTTGAGATCGCGGTGGACGATGCCCATATCATGCGCGTGGGCAAGAGCACGCACGGCGGGGATCATCAGCTCCGCTGCCCGCATAGGGGGGACCCGCGCCGCGCCCAACCTTTCTTCCCGCCATATCTGCAAGGTATGCCCTTCGATATACTCCAGCGCCATGAACGGCTGTCCGCGATGCTCACCGATCTCGTAAATCACGACGATATTGTCATGGCGACAGCGGGCTGTTTTGCGAGCCTCGGCGGTCACCGCATCGGACGCTGGCAAGAACTTCAGCGCAACCAGGCGACCCAGCTGGGTATCGCGAGCAAGGAATACAGTGCCCATACCGCCCTGGCCCAGTGGCCTGATAATCTCGTATTGTGCGACATTCGCCCCAGGCCGTATCTCCGACAATCGTAGTTCAGCCGTATCGTGGCTCTGGTTTGGTGCCGGCATACGTAGCCGCTCAGAGAAGTACCCGGCAGACGCCCTATCCGCGACGACAAGCCGCTCCATCCGTTGACGAAGTTGAGGATCGCCCGCGCATTCTCGATCCAAAAATTCGGCTCTCGACAGCGGATCAAGATCAACGAGTGCAGCAAACAACGCCTCAATGCGCCGATTGCGCTCCTTGCTTCCCGGCGGCGCGGCTCTGTGATTGGGCATAGCTCTGCCAGCCATATTGGTACTTTCGCCGCAACCGCGCAATACGCAAAATACAGACCTCAACGCCAAGGGCGAGCTTGAACAGCGCTTGTTCTGTCAACAGGGAGCGCTGGCTGCCATTTGGTCGTAGAGCCAAGCACGGGCAAACCGCCAGCGGCGTTCCGTAGTGCTTCGAGATACTTCAAAGATCTCGGAGATTTCGTCTAGAGTCATGCCGGCAAAGCAGTGCAGAAAGACTACCTCAGCGTGCTCGGGGTGTTGAACCTGAAGCTTTTCCAATGCGTCGTGAAGATCAAGAAGCTCGCGCGCTGTAAGAGGCTTCTCACTGTCGGGCCAGGTGACCGTGATATCCATGCGCACTTGGTCGCCGCCGCGTTTGAGTGCTCCCTTTTCGCGGGCTCGGTTCACCAGAACGTCACGCATTGCTCGCGCAGCCGCCGCGAAGAAGTGACCGCGGCTGTTCCATTCGGCGCGGTTCTTCTCTTTCAGTCGTACGTACGCTTCGTGAACGAGGTCTGTCGCCTGCAAGGTCTGTGGGCCATGAAAGCGATCGAGGCGGGCCCGAGCCAGCCGACGCAACTCATCGTACACTGAGCGTAACAGGTCGTCGCACTGAAACTGTTGAGGTTTATCAACATCCACGGCCAGAGTGTACTCAATCTATTGGTCGACGTCTCACGACCTCTGAGGCATGCAGCCACGGCGGATTTTTACATCGCTCAGCCAAGAAAAAGCGCTGTGACCAACAACTTTTTGCCATGGCGTATCTAGCCGAGTGTGCCGGCAGAAAAATGTGCAATTTGCGTGAGGGAAACTGGCTTCCGTTTCCGGACTACTTAGATGAGGACAGAGCTCAGCTGAGATCAATCACGACAAGAGTAAAAGAAGGGAACGTACCTTTCGCATTACAGAATCACCTATTGAAGCAATACATATTTCACCAAATAAAGGAAAGAATCATGCATAAAACACAATCGTTAATGATGTGTACTCTATTATTTATTGGCACAGGCTGTACGACAGAAGTATCCAACGGGGCGGACCTCTATGACCAGGAAGTTTCGTCAGAAATTCGAGACAGCGTCGATACCGATGGCAACGACTACATCGCAAGTACAGGCAACTTGATAATGTCTAGCCTGGCTGTCGACGAGCGCCTCGAAATAGTAGAAGCATTCGCAGACGAATACGCACTGACTCCGGCGCAGTTCGAGAGAATGGCGCGCGCCGTTGAAGCCGACGAGCCCGTCGAGAATGTGCTCGGAGAATTCGTCAGCGAAGAACAGAGCCTGGGTCCAGAATGCTATCAAGTCGGATGGGTTTGCATCGTCCAAGGAACACCCAACTGCATGGGCCCAGACTATTGGTTCGCCGCCTGGGCATGCTTCTTTGCGCAAGGCACACTGATCGTAGACTGCGCGGGCGTACCACCGTGTTTGTGAGCAGGGTAGATTACACCAAATTTGAGACCTTACGGATTCTAGTTCTTATCAGAGGGCCTAGCTATTTAGC
Organism: Pseudomonadota bacterium; assembly: GCA_022360315.1. GTDB lineage: Bacteria > Myxococcota_A > Polyangia > Haliangiales > Haliangiaceae > JAKSDA01. Next base: position 5,506 of record JAKSDA010000021.1, on the reverse strand, counting down.
CTATCATGTCTCACGACCGAACAGCTCCCATGCAATACCACGACGCATTTCGGTGTATAGCTCCTCAATAATAGGAAGTCGTTTCGGCTTTCCTGGTCGCTTACGGCCTGCCCTGGCAAATAGCAAACGATCAAGCCTCTGATGTTTCCAGGAGTTCTCTCGTTTTCTCAGCAATGCGACAACAGAATCTCCTTCTGAGGCGCGAAGCATCAACTCCTCGAAAGCGTCGACACGTGCAATCGTCAGTGGGCCAACACCCTTTTGCTGTAAGCACTTGTGCACCTGGCATCGTTCCTCAAGCCATCGATAGAGTAGTACGTCCTCACAGAGGCTATCATACGTCAGGATGACTGGAAGAACCCGGGCTGAGCGGGGCATTCTTGGTTCAAAATGTCCTTGGCGAAGCAGCTCGACTCGTCTGTGTAGCTGCTTTACTACCCCTACTCGGTGGTCTTTTGTCTTCTCGCCGAAAAAGAACTCCTCGTACCAATCCACGAGTGTAGAGCGTGACTCTGCCCATCTAGCAACAGATTCCTTGACTAGTCGGCCTTTTGCAGAGAAGAAAACTGCGGCCCGCCCCTCTTTCAGCACCACGTCCTCTATTTCGTCCGTAGCTCCGGGCGTAGATGGAAGAATCAGTTCTCCACGAAACCACCGCTGACGTGCGGCATCTTCGGCCACAGAACGGCACCAACCCTCGAATAGGTCGCCGAAAGCGGAAGACCATACCTCAGCTTTCCCAAAGCGTCTTTTACACTCCAATAACATGCGGGCCCAGAGTCCGGTCTTTACTAGAGCGACGATCATCCAAGGAGAGGCTACGACATAGCGATCATTGTCCAATATAACCAACGGTCGATGGAGTAGCGCTGTTGGAGCATGTGGCAGTCCGTTTTGGCGAAGCCTCTTCTTAATCGCTTCCCGGGCTTCTTCTCGGGTAGCCGCTATCGAAGAAAACCAACTTCGGCCATTTGCAACGTCTATTCGTGTACTCGAGTAAATACTGTTTATATCAATAATTGGATAATCATTACCAAGGTCGGACCCCCAAGATTTCGAAAGAAAAAGCAACAACTGAGCAAAACAAAAAAAGTACTGGCTAAAGGAACCGTTAAATGCTGCTTCGTGAACTTCCTCGAATATTCTCGAATCGGCCAATGGGCCTCTAGGCGGTGCAGTATTAATCAGATGGAAGCTACGTACGATTTCCCGCATCAGGTCGGGGGAGTTATTGAATCGGAGTGCGTGTGCACTTAGAGCGACCAATTCCTCTGCATCGGATAACTCCCGGTCATCAGCTTTTCTCCATCCGCTAACATGGTCGTTTATTCCAAGCAGCCATAATGAAATCTCTGTGTCGGCAGGTGCCTCACCGTATTCTGCCCCTTCGAGAAGTACAAGGTGAAGCAGATAGTTAATGGCTTCCTCGTGAGCAATAACCATCGATTCGCGACGTTCGGCTATGTATCGCTTAATGCGACCAATTAGCGTTGTTGAGGTGCCTGTAAGCATCATCAACGGGTCGAGGGTTCGTCGCCGGACTACCTCAGAATCTGCGCCGCCATCAGCATTGGCCACAACTGCGGCGAGATCAGCGACGCGGATGAACGACTCCTGCCACGAATAACTCCGAATTCTAGAAATTAGCTCGTCGATCGACATTGCCAATCCTGCGACCGTTGCAGCATCCTCAAAGCGACGAACGTTCTCCATCTTTTGAGGAATTCTAGACCTACGTCGTCTAACCAACGCTGTCTCTCCTCCAATCGATGAAGTTTTCAAAAGCCCTGTGAGAACTCATGGGACAGAAGTCTACTATAAAATCGAAGAAATAAGCGCAAGCGCCGGGATTTCGCATGGGATTGCGAAACCCGAGCCAACTGTAGTCGTTTCACGACGATGTGGGACCAATCGGTCACGTTGCCCCTTGCTGCCCAACGACTATTTCGGTACGCGCCAATCGTACTCGTGTCGTCGGAGCTGCTCATCGTCGGCCTCGACAACGGCTCGGCAAAACCGGGCCAGGGACGCAGCATCGGGAAAGCACAGAAGCGCCGTCATGGACTCGAACGCCAGTCCGCGGCGAATGACGAGCCATTCATCGCCGCCGTTGACCTGGTTGATGAAGCACACGTCGCCGAGCACGAATGCGGTGCCCAATGCCCAGTTGCCTCGCTGGAACCGCAGCCAGAGCTCTTCAGCAGAGTGGCACTCGTGCATCGATTCGGAAACAGTCGGATCCCAGCACCGTTGGAGCCACGGATTGCGCGTGGCAATCGCCAGCCAGGTGGCCCGCCAAGGCCCGCGATACGGCCTGTGCTGATTCGACGCGGCATGTGCTGCCCTCCACGTCGCCACCTGCTGCCGCAGGACGCTCGACGACGGTGCCGGGGGCTCTCCGTCACGTGCCACGGCTGTGAGCGTATCGCAGCGGACCGTGACCGGGTTGCGCAATCCCTCGCATGCGCCAGCAAGCCGCGCCTGATACGTACGACGCATGACTCCATCGCAGCGGCATTCTCCGAGCGGCGGCTGGTGCTCGTGGCAAGCACAAGGCGCCACCGTGGCGATCACCATCGGCCGCTCCGCGTCCATTTCGCCGAGTACATCCCGCAGTTCCGCGAGCACCTCGCAGTGGAACGCCAGAAGGTCCTTGAGATACAGGACGCCGAAGCGGGCCAGGCGGGCCTCCGCTCTCAATGTGTGTCCGTGACTGGTATGGTGCGGTGCACGAAACGGTGGGCGTGTGTCGGCTGGGAAGGGGGCATTCTGATGCGTGTATTCGGCTTGTTGCAGGCGACGGTGCGCATCGCTGAGGTCCCACAGGGTCGGCACGCGCCGGGCGAGTGCGCTGGCCTGTCCACCATGTGGTACGATGAGTACGAGATCGGACGCGCAGCCGACGGCTCTGACAATCGCGTCGATGGCGCGCCGTTCACCACGAATCGTTGTGAAGTCAGTCTCTGCTGTCATTGCCGATCATCCTTGCTACGCGACCAAGCGGTTCCGAGAAGCGGTTTCACCGTCCGACTCATGACTGGCCAAATCTCTGCTGCAGCATCGCGATGTGGTCGCTGGCATTGACCTCCCCGTCCATCCACGCCGAGAGGTAGAGATAACCAAAGCTAGCCTTCGGTGAAGCGAGGAGGTAGTACGGGTGCTGTGCCAGCCAGATGGTTCTCGCCGAGTCGTCCGTCAACTCCTCTCGCTCGCAACGGTCTTGGATGACCTGAAGACCCTGTGTGTTGAGCCAGTGTTGCAACGGCCCACGTAGGTGCTCATCACCGAACCCCGACTGGCGATTGTACACGAGCTCGACACGGACATTGCCAGGCCGGTACGCGTAAATGGCGCGCGCCCCCCATCCCGCCTTCGCCGTCGCGGGAACCGCCAGGCCCCAGCCGAGGCGTCTCCATTCGTGCTGTTCCTCCGGTGTCCCGACGGATTGCTGCGTGTTCTCCATGTGCTGTTTGTCTGATCTCGTCATGGTGTGTTCTCCGATGGATGATGCAATGAGCATGAGTACAGGGCACATGCGCCGTGGTCAGGGTTCGTCGCCAAGAGCCTCGCCGCACCTCTCCTCGGCTGCGATGCTCCTCCTGTGCTTCGTCATCTGCTCGTCGCGCACCCGATCGAGTTCGCTCTGGCTGATGTCATCGCTGATGCCGTACATGTCCTTATGGATGTACAGGTACAGCAACATCTCTCCCCAGAGCCGCGTGTAGAAGTCTACGTCGGGATCGCAGTAATTCGGCTCCTTGAGGAGCGCACGGAACGCCTGCTTGAGTCGAGCCTTGACCGCGGCTTTTACCTTCTCGCGCTTGTATTTCCAGACCGTCTCCATGTTGTCGTCTATCTTCATGGACATTTCCTTTGGCGCGCCATGGCTATTTCATGGCGCCTCAACTCGGTCTTTGGACCAGTCGTGCGTGATGTGCCGTGGGCATTCTCGACCGCGTAATCGGAGTATGGTGATGAGAGCGCAATCTCTACGCCCGAGACAGAAAGACGTGGACACCGTTCTTGCCGTCCACCGTGAAATAGTCGCCGTTGGCCTGCCAGGCGAACGCCATGGACTTGTAGTCAAATTGCAGGTATGGACGCAGTCCGCACAGTTCCCGTTCGACGTTCTTCAGGGCGGTGTTGACCACATCGCCGTAGAGATCCTCGGCGTACGCTGCCAGGGACTCCCATTCGCCGCAGTACCGGTCTTCGAAGGCCTGCTCGAGCTCGTCGTCTTCGCCGTAGCCCACGGCCAGGAACCCGGCTGCGGCTTCTCCGTGTTCGGCGATGAGTTGTGCGATTTGACTGACCCGCTTGAGCGACTCGTACTCGTGGACGTCGTAGCCACAGAAGTCGTCGGTATCGTGAATCGCGAATTCCTCACCGCGAGCGGGGCTCTCCTTCAACATGGCCTGGATCCCCTCGGCCAGTTCGTCGGGGTCGAGCGTGGCGCCGATCCATTCTCCGTGCAAATACCCCGCGGTGTATGCGGCCAGGCACGCGACGTAGATGCGTGGACTCGCCTTGGTCATCGGGCGTCCGGCTCGAATTGGGTAGCGTTTTTCTCGGTGGCCCAGACCTGTACCGCGTCCTTGGCCTTATCCGCGGTGGGAAACTCCTCGTTCGTGATCGGGACCCACGGAGCCCACGTGCCGATCCACTCGGCCCGGTCGGCGCGCCAGGAGCCATTGCGCTCTTGAATCACCCGGACTCCCTCGACCGCGGTGAACGCCTTGCCGTAGATGCTACGGGCAGGGCGGCGAATGTAGCAGGCCCAGACCGTATCGTCGATCTTGCGGAATTGAAGGGTGTTGGTATCAGCTTCCATCAGTGCCTTTCTCCTGGCATGGCCAGGTTGGAAATGAGGTTGGTCGCCAGTGTGGCGACGGGCCGGGTTACAACTCGATGCGCAGTCGCTGGAACAGCTCGGCTCGCTCGGCGTCAGTGGCGCGCTTCTGCTTGACCATGGTGGCCACGAATCGACGTATATGCGGGACGAGAATCGCATCGGATGCAACGTGAGCACGCGTGAGGTCCAACCGCCCGGAATAGATCTCGACGCCGTCCACCCGGATCCGGAACCAGTGCTTGTCGTAAGCACCGCCCGCGGGTGCTGTCCGGGCACGTTGACGGAGCCACGTATCGGCCTTCGAGTATGTCGAAAATGTTGGCAACGGTTCCGAGCATCCCTCGACGCAGGTCATCTCAATCGCAAACAGTGCTGTATTGGCCTTCGCCATGGTGTCTCCTTCCGTGCGCCCTGGAATCCGCCAGGTCGGTCACAGGCACAGTTGCCTGTAGGATGGTCATTTCTGGCAATTACTTTCCGATGACGAGGACGTCGCCGGCGTTCGTGGGTATGTCGCCAAAGACAAAGCGAATCCCGTTGGGCCCATACGCCAGGGCATGGTCACAGGCGACCCAGCCGTTCGTGGGAGCCGCGCGAAATGCGTACTTCGGCTTGTACCAGAGATATTTCGAGATATACAGCGTGCCGGTCTTG
>JAKSDA010000252.1 GCA_022360315.1 Pseudomonadota bacterium | reverse complement strand
GCGAATCCAGCACCTCGGCCGGAGGAGACAGTGATAGAGCACAATCTCCAAATCCACACTAACACAGGTCTCTTGAATGGATTAGTTGATAGGGCAGTTATGATCGGGGGTGCCGCATGATTGCGCGTAAGCCGCACCCCGATAATCCTGACAAACCTGAGCGCTATGTTCTTGTGCCGTTGACCTACGACGGCGACCGAGGCGCGTGGATCTCACTACTTGGGCCGGAAGGATACTACGTCAATCACTTTGACGCGGTTCAAGAGTGCGTGGCCAATTTTCAGGTGTTATGGCGGAACATCGAGCGTGTTAGCCGGCGACTCCGCGCGTTCACCGAGCACCCCTCGTTCGCCACGTTCACCGCAGATGGTGTGGACGCGCCAATGATCACCGAGACTGCCCAAGAGTTATCAAGTGCTGTCGAGCAGGCAAACGACGAGATTTATCGGCTGCTCGAGGAACCTGACGAGGACGACGTCATCCGCATTGGTGGGATGCTACATGCGATCGACGAAATATCCGGCCAGCTCGTTTCGTCTGACGATGACCCGATCGAAGACCGAACGCCAGACGTCCTTTTTCTACGCCTGATTCAGGGAGCCCTGGAGCAAGTGCGCAAAGACACTGCCAAGTCGGTGAGCCGTACTGGGCTCGAGGATGCGATCGACATGTTGATCCTCATGCTTCCCGAAGAAGGGGAGCAGGAGGAGCACGACCCGGCTCAGTTCATCGCTGATCACTTGTTCGTCCGGCAGATTTCGACCGCTTCAAGCAAGATACGCAAACGAACTGGACAAACGGTAAGCCAGCGGGCCTTGAGAAACGGCATAACGATTCTCGAACAGGTCCTCCAGCAACGCACCGGAGCCCTCGGCGAGAACAGCACCGACACCGAGCGATCGATCAATGGCAACGACAATATGCAGCCGACCAATGGTAGCGAACTCGATGGAGACGACCCATTGGACGACGATGAAGACTCGACAGACCAAGGAGGCTCAGCATGATCGCACGTATCCACGGCTATCGAGACTTGACCGAGTATGTGGCTCTGCATATCGATGAGCACAATCGCGACGTGTGGGTGCCGATCCGCGGAGATCGTGGGCGCAGTGGCGAACAGGAGGAGATAATCGCGGCGCGGATATGCGTCACTGATCTTCAGAAACAGATCGAGCCGCTGGTCGAACGATCCATGCACCTGTACCGGCTATGCGATATCCGGGGCCGAGAGTTTACAGCCATGGAAAAGAGCCAGATCTTCGGATCGGCCTCGTCTCTGGCTACCAAGCTCGATCGGGCCGGAGCAAACCTGTCTCGTTTATTGGACCAGCCCACTGTCGACGACAATATCGACATTGACGCAGCATACGCAGCCCTGCAGAGTCCGTAGATAAGTCCTCCTGTCATCCGTGCCAGCTGCCCAAGCCCTGCAGGCTTCGGGCAGCTGGCACTATTTCTGAATCATTTCAAACGCATGGCAGCCGATGTGCTGACTCGGTTGTCGTATTAGTCGGGCCGCATGTGGTCGGCCTTGCCTATCGCTTGCGGTCTGGTTCGGACGGAATTCGAATGAGTCAACGTAAACGGAAATCCAAGCGCCGCGAGCGCAATCCCGAGAATCTGTATGAGCGTGCTGGTATCTGGTGGATCCGCTACAAGACAGGCAATCGGTTAGTCCGCCGCAGTCTTGGCACTACCAGCCTACGCGAAGCCAAACGTATGCGGGATCAAATCCTCGCCAAACGAACAACAGCGGCCAAATTTGGCCTAGAAACCCAAGCAGCCGAGCCATGCATGACATTCGCAGAGATTGCTGAGAAGTGGCTCAAATCGCGTCTGGCAGATGAAAGCCTCGCCCCTCAAACGCGCCTGCACAACACCCATATCATCAAAAATCACCTTACTCCCTGCTTTGGCTCGATAGCCATGTCGTCGATCACCGTTGAAGACGTCGAAAGCTTCATTGCCGGACTACGCAAGCGGTACAAGCGCAGCACCGTTGCGGCTTATTATGGTTGCTTCCGCAATATCATAAGCCAGGCCATTCGCCGCGGGTGGTACGTTGGCGCCAATCCTCTTGACCGTCTAGATCGCGTCCCAACAGAGGGCCCGGGCCGCGAAACGATTCTCACGATTGACGAAGCCTCTGGCTTGATCGCCGGGCTTTCTGGCCGTCTCTATTACAAATCGGCCATTGCTCTCAAAACAGGCTTGCGTTGGGGCGAAATTCACGGCCTGGGATGGGCAGAGATCGCTCTCGACATCGAGCACCCAACCCTCACCGTTTGCCGAAGCTACCGCGGCAAACCAAAGAATGAAGCCAGCGCCGCCACAATCCCCATCGGCAACGAATCCGTCGCCCTCCTACGCGACTGGCGCGCCCGGCAAAAAAAGAGCACGCCGTGGGTCTTCCCAGGCAATCACGGCCAAATTCTCGCCAGCAATCCATCTCTTGAAGGCATCAAGATCCACAAGGCCGCCGAACGTGCCGGGATCCAAAAACACGTCACCCCTCACGTCTTCCGCCACACGTTTGGAACCTGGGTCTATGAGCGCACAGGAGACCCAAAAATCGTCCAGCGACTCATGCGCCACGCCAGCTTTAAGTCATCCATGCGCTACGTCCACGACCACCGCGAACTTGCGCCAGTTATGAACGAGCTGCCCTCCATCATCTAGCTCTCATCAGAGAGAACAACATGACACAAAGGTGACACAGCGCGCCCGCCATCTCTGTTCAACCAACTGAAATCAAACAATTATTTGATTGGCGCCACAATTAGGGACGGGAACGAGCTAGGCGGTTTCGTAACCCAAGGCCCGCTCAAACCCAGCGACATCCGTGCTCGTTTTGGAGAAGGTCAGTTCCGCATTACTGCATATTCCCTCATAGAGCATCGCGTTTTGTGGGAAGTCGCCGCGGGCGTATAACCTGGGAGCTATGCCTCGGCGCGCCTATGTTTCCTTGAGGGATAATTGGAACTATAGAGTGCTGCGGTCTCTTCGCTGATCAGCGTACAGCGACCGGCACGACCGCGTATCAGTCAATTTGAGCTCGCCCGAAAGTTGACATAACCGCGCTTATGCGACGCAAACGGCGAGGGAGGCATCTCGCCAGGAGCTCCTTGCCGACTCAATGCGGCATATTCCTTG
>JAKSDA010000348.1 GCA_022360315.1 Pseudomonadota bacterium | reverse complement strand
GCTCTTCCGATCTTATGATCTCGGGACTATCGTCGATGATCTCGGGACTATCGTCGATGATCTCGGGACTATCGTCGATGATCTCGGGACTGGCGTCGATAATCTCGGAGATCTCGCCGAAGTTCACCCCGGGCAGCGATCGTGGATCGACGAGCGGCATCGAGCCGGTCGGATGGGGCTTGCGCCGCTGCGGCAAATCATGGCTCGCCATGGCCAGCTGTTGCACCGGGCTCGGTCGAGGCTGAGCCGCGGCTTTGCCACTTTCGACATAGGCCAGCGAATCAGCATCCCTGGGCGCCAGGGCCAGGATCTTGTGATGAACCTCTTTGGCGCGATCGCGTTTGCCGTCTTCTTCGAGCACGCGGGCCAGCTCTTTGAGCACCTGGACGGTCTTGGATTTTTGATCGAGCGCCTGGAACGCCTCGGCGAGCAACGCAAGCGTATCGACATCGCGCGAATTGGCCTTGAAACAGGCTTGCAGCTTGTATAGAGCGCGCCGGGGATCGTTGCGCTGCAGGTATTGCGTGGCCAGTTCGCGGCTGAGATCGATGTTGTCGGGCTTGTGCCAGAGCAGTCGCTCGGCCACTTTTATGAAGTCGTCCTGGCGGTTGTTCGCTCGCAGGTAATCACACGCCTGGGAAAATTCAGTAACCGCCTCGCTCACCATACCTTCCTTGGAATACAGCTCGGCGAGCTTGATCCGCGTGGCCACATTTTCGGGGTCGAGGTCGACGAGTTGCCGAACAGTGGCCAGGGCCTCTTTGGTTTTACCCTCGCGGTGAAAATGACTGGCAACTGTCTCGAATTGTTCCATGGCCTCTTTCATGAGGCCCATCTGGCGGTACAACTCGGCGAGCTTGAGGTTTACTTCGATCAGCCGTGGATCCAGCTTCAAAATCTGTTTGTAAACCGCAACTGCTTTGAGGTCGAATCCCTGCTCGCTATAGAATTTGGCAACCTTGAGGTACGTCTCTATTGCTTCTGGTCTGGCTCCTTTCTTGGCGTACAGGTCGCCGATCTTCAGCCAAACACGTACGTCTTTTGGATCTTCGCGGACGACACGCAGATACTCTTTGATCGCTTTATCGTGCTGGCCCTTCTCGACATAGCGTCGGGCTGCATCCATGACCCTATTCTTGTTGAAGGCCAAGGGGCTAATTCGTCCTAGAGGTCGACCGAGGGAGGTGAGTGGGTGCATGGCGCCGAAGCGTCAGCACAAGTACAGGTTTTCTAATGATAGCTCGAACTTACGGCCATGCATAGAACTCGGTCAAGAAAGAGTGGTGCCAGTCGACTTCCAGGCTACTTGGCAGCGCCCTGCAAGAATCTACCTACAAAGCCGGTATCATAGTCTCCTGCTTGGAAATCAGGATGACCTATCAGCTTACGGTGGAAAGGTAGGTTTGTGCGCACCCCCTCCACAACAAATTCATCCAGGCAGCGACGAGCTCGGCGAATAGCATACTCCCGGTTGTCGTCGTGCACGATCAGCTTGGCCAAAAGTGAGTCGTAGTGCGATGGAACCACATACCCCTCGTATATGTGGGCGTCGACACGTACACCGAGACCACCTGGAATATTGAGCGCGGTTATCTTGCCCGGCCAGGGAGCAAACGTCTTGGGGTCTTCGGCATTTATGCGCATTTCAATGGCGTGGCCACGGGGCCGGCGGGTCCCTTCGAACGACAATCGTTCGCCGGCCGCGATGCGAATCTGTTCGCGAACCAGGTCGATACCAGTGATCAGCTCTGTCACTGGATGCTCGACCTGAAGTCGGGTGTTCATCTCCATGAAGTAGAAACGTCCATCCTCATCGAGGAGAAATTCGATGGTTCCGAGATTCCGATACCCGATTTTGTCGATTGCCCTTACAGCAGTTTTGGTAATGCGGATTCGTTGATCTTCCGTCAGTGCAGCTGAAGGGGCCTCTTCGATGATTTTCTGGTGTCGCCTCTGTATGGAACACTCACGTTCACCGAGGTGAGTGTAGTTACCAAAATTGTCAGCGATGACCTGCACTTCGATATGGCGGGGGCGCTGGCAAAATCGCTCCATGTAGAGATCGGGGTTGCCAAACGCGGCCCCGGCCTCAGACCGGCCAGTATTCCAGGCATTTATGAGCTCGTTGTGTTCATAAACGATCTTCATGCCGCGGCCGCCCCCGCCGGCAGACGCTTTGAGGATGACCGGAAAACCGATTCGGTCAGCTGCAGACTCGAGTTCGGAGGTTGTTTCGAGGACGCCGGAGCCGGGCAGGATGGGCACGTCGGCCTTGCTCATGGCTTCGCGGGCGCGGATCTTGTCCCCCATCAGTCGCATTGATTCGGGAGAGGGTCCAATCCAGTGGATGTCGCACTTCTCGCACACTTCGGCGAATTCGGGATCTTCGGCGAGAAATCCGTAGCCGGGATGGATCGCATCGGCCCGGGTGATCTCGGCGGCACTGATGATCGAGGGGATCTTCAGATAGCTGTGGGCCGAGGGTCCCGGACCAATACATACTTTTTCGTCTGCGAATTTGACGTGCAGGGCCTCGGCGTCGGCTTCGGAGTGGACAGCGACTGTTTTTATGCCCATCTCGCTCAGAGCACGGATGATGCGCAGTGCGATCTCGCCGCGGTTGGCGACCAATACCTTTCGGAACATGATGACGCTCCGGTGACCCGACGTTACGCCGGGTCGATCTTGAACAGTGACTGACCGTACTCGACCGGCTCCGAATCTTCGACCAGAATCGCCACCACCGTGCCAGCTATGTCGGATTCGATCTCGTTCATCAGCTTCATTGCCTCGACGATGCAGAGTACCTGGCCTTTTTCGACCCGCGCACCGGCCTCGATATACGGCACCGCATCGGGACCGGGACGGCGATAGAACGTGCCGACAAACGGCGAGGTCACGATGTGATAGTCATCTTGCCGACCGGCTGACTCGGCACCGGCGTCGGCAGCCGATGGAGCGGCTGTCCCGGCGGCAGTCTGAGCTTCTGGAACGCTTGGCACGGCGGGAACTCCGACAGGAGTCGCGGCAACCTGGGTCGCGATGGCCTGGGGAAGCGCGACCGCCGTGGAAGCCGGGAGGTCGACGCTCGCGGCCGCACGTCGTAAAGTCAAGGTGAGTTCTTGTGTATCTACGATGAGCTCGGTGAGCGAGTGGGTCTCGACCACCTCCGCCAGCCCGCGCACCATGGTCACGGTCGGATGCTCGGATGTCTCCGTGTCCGGATCAGAATCGGCGGCTGCCTTCTTGGCCGCCGCGGACCGTTTGCTCGGGGACTTCTTGCCCGTCGAGCTCGAGCGTTTGGCCGCTGGTGGCACGGTTTTCGAGCGGGTCGTACGCGTAGTCGTCTTCTTCGCGGTCTTGCGAGTCTGCGCCATGATTCCCTCGCGCTTGCTAGAACTGGTTTTGCGCGCTGTCTCTCTCAGGAAATGGGCTCTTGATTGGAGCTGCGCAACCCTTTCACATGAGCCAGGGCTGCGTCCAGTCCCAGCGAATAGCTTTGTGCGCCAAAGCCGCATATCTGGCCGAGGCACTTGGCAGCGGTCACAGAGGTGTGGCGAAACGGCTCACGGGCATGAACATTGGAGAGATGAACTTCTACGGTGGGCAGGCCCACCGCCTCGATGGCGTCGCGAATTGCGATGCTCGTGTGAGTGTAGGCTGCCGGGTTGATGACAATCGCCTCATAGCGCGTTGCGGCATTCTGGATATGCGTGACGATCTCGCCTTCGACGTTGCTCTGTACCGAGTCCAGTTTGGCGCCAGCGTCCTGTGCACGACGCCGCAACAATGCGTTGATATCGGCCAGGGTGGTCCGACCATAAATCTCTGGCTGGCGAGTGCCGAGCAGATTCAAGTTAGGGCCATGAATGACCAGGATACGAATCGGCGAATTCTGACTCATCGGGTGTTTTCGCACTTCGCGGAAGCAGCAGCGTGACTCGGCTCAGCGACCGAGTTCGCTGATAATCTGCGGCGCGGTGAGACGCAGAAGGAAGCGGCATTTGCCGAAGTTGCCCGATGGCATGAGAGCAACGGCGAGAAAATAGTCGTCGTTGAGCATGCGGATGACCAGGGTCAGCTGCTCGGCCTTGATGACTGCCTCCTCGACGGCGCCGATCTCGATGGACGGCGGTGCGTGGAGAATCTTGGCCGCTTTCTTGACCTGCCCGAGGATGAACGAGAACTCCATCCCGATGATGTTGATGTCGAATCCGTCCCTCTCGCGGACGTAGGTCTCGACAGCGATGCCGTCCAATCCCATGATAACGGCACCAACTCCCCCGCCTACGCGGTCGACGATCTTTTTCAGATGTTCGGTGAACACGGGACCTTATCTCGGCTTATATCACAGTGCCCCGGGCAGGTTGGAGCGATTGGAGGCTGTTTTTCTGCTACTCGGGCCCCTGAAAGGGTCGGACTGATGCGATTTCAGCCTCGCACTATCACCGGGGAATTACTCGGTTTCGTGCAGGTTGGCTACCGGCTGGGCGTCCCGGCCAGCGATGGGGGCGGGCCGGCCACTCGATCGATACGAACGATCGGGCGCGCTCACGTACCAGAGCTCGCCGGGCATATGGGATCCTGGAGAGTCTGACAGGCACCGGCACAAAGACCCAGGGCGTCTATCAGACAGCCGTCGCACACCTCGAGCGGATAGACGAATTTCGGGCTCTCGAAGGAACCGCCCGCGAGCACGCCAAAAAGCTGAATCTCTGCATTCATATTGGTCCGCTCGCCCGCACCCAGCTTGGCTTGCATCTCGGCCAGGAGTGCCCGCGGAACGATAGTAAATTTCAGCGAGGCAAGGCCGCCATCGGGACCGACCGAAAAACTGAACGGCTGGCTGAAATTGACCAGATTGCGTTCCTGTAGGGAGGTGAGGTCGTCTGCACTGAACAGGCCGTCTGCAAACTCGAGTCTCATGTTGGCGCCCTGGATCTCGGCGCGGCGCTGGCCTTGCCCGAGTGGGTCGCCATCGGTGCTGGCAATGTTTTGCACCAGGGGCGTGAAAAGGTATCCCGAGTCCGCGTTGGTATCGATTCTCCCCCGTGATAATCCGGGATGCATAAAATTCGGCTCGGTCATGCAGCTCGTGTCGCCAGTGACCAGCGGTGCCTGATTGTACCAGATGATCACCGAGGAGCCGTCCGATGTACAGCCGACCAAAACAGCCAGCAGTGCGCTAATAAACAGAATATTGAACAACCTGATCGTTCGACACATGGCCGTCCTCCGTGTTTTTGTAACTTGATCGAGGTATCTAAATCGCAGCGGCCGATTCCAGCTCGCCAGCTGACGAGCTGGAATCGCAGAGGTTACTCCCCGGCTCTTCGAGCGTAGCAAACCACCGCTCACCCGCGCAAAATCCGTTCGATTTCAGATAGAGCGAGATGCGTGAGCGAACACTCGCCGATCTCCTTGATCGTCACGAAACGAATGCGAGCCCCTGTACGCTTTTTGTCTACCCTGATACGTTCGATCACATCGTGTTGTAGCCACGAGTCCACATCGGCATCGAGCCCGGCGCGCCGCAAGGTCTCGCACACACGTGCTTCGAGAGCTGGATCACAGAGTCCGAGTCGAGCTGAAACGCGGCATGCGGCGACCAGGCCCAGGCCCACGGCCTCGCCGTGCAGGAGTTCGCCGTAGCCGGCTGCGGCTTCGATGGCGTGGCCGACTGTGTGGCCCAGGTTGAGGAGGGCGCGTTCACCGGTCTGTTCGCGTTCGTCGCGGCTGACCACCCAGCTCTTGAACGCGGCACAGCGCTGGATGACGTCGCTTATCTCGGACAGCATCGCCGCTTCGGGCTGCGATTTCATACTCGGGGCCAGAGCATCGACTGCAGCGTAGAGCTCCTGGCTATCGAGCAGACCGTACTTGATCAACTCGCCGAAGGCGGCTCGCCATTGCCGCAGCGGCAATGTCGCCAGCACGCTGGTATCGGCCAGGACCATACGGGGTTGCCAGAACGCTCCGACCAGGTTTTTGCCCGCTTCGATATTGATCCCGGTCTTGCCGCCGATGGCGGCATCGACCATGGCCAGTACAGACGTTGGCATCTGGACAAAGGCGATGCCGCGAAACAGAGTTGCGGCGACCAGCCCGGCCAGATCGCCGACCATGCCGCCGCCCAGCGCCACGATGGCCGAGCGCCGATCGAGTCCGGCCGTGACAAACGCCTCGGCCAGACGAGAGTACTCGGCGAAACTCTTGGTCGCCTCACCGGCCGGGACGACCTGTTCGGCGACCTGGAAGCCGGCCTGCTCGAGCGAGGTCCGAGCTCGCTCGCCGTGCACAGCAGCCACGTTGGTGTCCGAGACCAGCCCGATATGAGTGCACGAATCGGAAAGCACGGTTCGGCTGAGCTGACCGAGCTGGTCCATGGCGTGCGGGTCGACGATGATCGGATAGGCCCGCTGCGACAGCGATACGATATTGGCCTTGGCCAGTGCCCGGTCGGGGATCATGTCACTGATGGCGACGAGACCTGCGACAGCGCTGGCGACGATCGACGGCGGGTCGTCCTCGGTGCGCACGCAGGCATGGGCCTGCCGGTAGAAGCGAATTCGCCGGTCGTAGAGCGCGCGCACCTCGCTTTCCGGCCGGTCGAGAAGCGGTCGCCCGGCGGCCGGACGCTCCCTGGCGACGCGGGCCAAGATGTCGTCGAGTGGTGCGGTCAGGGCGACGACCACGCCGCATTTTCGCATTCGGATCAGGTTGTCGCCGTGGCACGGAGCGCCTCCGCCTGTGGCGACCACGGCTGGCGCGCTATTAATGACGCTGTCCAGCGCCTCGGTTTCGCGACGCCGAAAGCGTTCTTCGCCCTCCTCGGCAAAGATGGCCGGTATCGACTTTGCCGCAGCCTTTTCGATCTCGTCGTCGAGATCGATGAATCGCTTGCCGAGAGCTTCGGCCACGAGCCGGCCGACCGAGGTCTTGCCCACGGCCATGAAGCCGACCAGGAAGACGTGGCGATCGCGTTCCGATTTGGGTGAGGTCACGGGATCAATCACGACAGCTCACTCACAGCGGAGGAATGCCTTGTTGGTGATCTTGGGTGTGATGAACACCAGCACTTCGTTGCGCTCGTCGTTTTCGCGCCGCTGCTTGAAGAACCACCCGATGAGCGGCAAGTCGCCGAAGAACGGCACCTTGCTGTAGTTCAGAGCGGTGTTTCGGGTGTAGATGCCACCCAGCACCGTGGTTTCGCCATCGGCGACCAGGATGGTGGTCTTGGCCTCGTTGCGCAGGATGGAGGGATCGCCCCGGGCACCGGTATTGGAGAAGTCGGCCTCGTTCTTGGTCACTTCGAGTTCCATCTGGATCGAGCAGTCGCGCTGGGACACGTGGGGCGTGACCTTGAGGGAGAGATCGGCCTGGACGAACTGGGTCTGTACGCCATTGGCCGAGATCACCGAGATGGGAATCGACACGCCCTGACTGATCTGGGCCTGTATGTTGTTTACCACCGTGATCTTGGGTGCCGAGATGATGCGCACCGAGCCGGAATCCTCGAGGGCGGACAGACGCACGTTGATATTGAAGTTTCCACCCACTGAGCCGAGAGAGAGGCCCAGTGCTCCACCCTTGCCGCTGCCCACAGCAGCCGGCAAATTGACCGCAAAATCAGACGGCACCGCGGTCCCGGCAGCGACTGTCTGAGCGTCATCGGCACCGCCACGGGCGACCACGGTGTTGGGGAAGAGCAGCCCGGTCGGGTTGCCACCGCTGGCAGACGCCGAAGCACTGCCGCCCCACTGGACGCCGATCTCTCGGCGGAACGTCGATCGAGCCTCGACGATGCGAGCCTCGATCTGAATCTGCGGGGTTTGAGTATCGAGCCTGGTCAACAGGTCGACCATGCGCCGGCGGTGCCCCCGGATGTCGTTGATGATGAGTGCGTTGGTCCGGCTGTCGACTTCGATGCGGCCCTTGGGCGACAAGAGCGGCTCGATCTGGGTTTTGATCTCTCGCGCCACAGCATAGTTGAGCGTGAAGATCTCCGGCTCTGGTACCTCGGATTTGGCCAGAGTGGCCCGCCGTTCGGCCTCGGCCTCGTCCTCGGCATCGAGCTGTTTGCGGGGCGCAATGCGGTACAAGTTGCCCTCGCGCCGATACCACAACCCCTTGGACGCCAGGATCACCTCGAGGGCTTGATCCCAGGGCACCCGGCGTAAGCGCACCGTGACCCGGGCCTGGATCTCGTCGGGAATGACGATGTTGACACCGCCGACGTCGGCCAGAAGGCGCAGCAAGTTGTGGATATCGGCGTCTTTGAAGTCGAGGTCGATCTTGGTGCCACGGTAGACCTTGCGGCGGCGGCTGGACAGCTGGGCAATGGTCTTTTGCGTGATCGGAGTGGACGCGGCGCCATAACTGCTCACGATGGGCGGGCGGAAACTTCGCGCCCGGGCCGTCCTGGTGCCGCCCCGCTTGTCAGTTGCGCCCGGGCGCTCGGCATTCGCGGCAAGCGCGTTCTTGCGCTTGGCAAAATCCCAGTAGTAGGTGTTGCCCTTGCGCTTGAGCGCATTTTTGGCCGGCCGGTTGAGATTGACCACGACCCGGACGCCGTCGCGCTGTTTTGGGTCGCGATACGATGAGATCGCCTTGATCGGGCCGCGGTAGCGGCTGGTGTCCAGCGTGCGCTGAAGAGCAGCAGGCAGAGCCACGCCGGGAATGTGGAGCACGACTCGTTTGCCCTTGCTCGACAAAACCCGCGGCGTTGTCGGCCCCGACAGAGCGATGACAACCCGGGCCACCTTTTTCTTGTCGACGAACTCGACGTCGCGAACCTCGGCATGGATCGCCGGGATCGCCTGTTTGCCCTGCCTGGCTGCGGCCAATTCAGCGCGGGCTTGCCGGGCGGCCTTTTCGGCCGCCACCCGGGCCCGCTCGGCCGCGGCGCGAGCGCGTTCGGTCTCGGCCAGTTTGCGTTCGGCCTCGGCCCGCCGCTCGGTCAACTCGGCCAGCGCTCGCTCTTCGCGTTCGCGCGCGATGCGGGCCTTACCAGCCGCCTCGGTCAGCTGGCGCAGGGTCGCCTCGGCATTGCTGTGGGATTTATCGAGTTGGGCTGCTTTTTTGCGATAGCTGGCCAACTCCGCGCGATGGGCGCGGACCTCTTTTTCGGCCTGAGCGCGCTGCGTGGCCAGACCTCGGGCCCTGGTCCTGGCCTGCTGGATATCCCGCGCACTGGCGCCTTTTTGCCCGGCGAGCACCCGGGCGCGCCGTTCTGCCTGCTCTGTGGCATGGCGCAACGACTGGGCCCTGGCCTCGGCGGCGCGCATTTCGGCCGTTACCGCCGCCAGCCGGGCGTCGGCGACCTGGGCGGCATTGGCCCGCTCGGACAGCTGAGCCTGAGCGCGTGCCACCTCGATATACGCGACTTCCTCGCGCCGGAGCAGCTCGCGCGACCGGGTGGCCCGCTTCTTGGCCTCGCGAACCGAGGCGTCGGCGCTCATGCGCCGCTCCTGGGCTTCTTTGCGCTGGGCCTCGGCGAGGTCGCGCTGGCGATTGGCCCGGTCGCGTGCCTTCTCGGCATCCTCGCGCTGCTTCTGTGCACGGGCCAGGTCGGCCAGCGCCGCGGCCTGCCGCTTTTCGGCACCGCGGGCCATCTCCTCGGCTTTTCGTCTCTGCAGCTCGGCCTTGCGCACCGCGGCTTCTGCCTCGGCACGGCGTTTTTCGGCCTCGCGGGCCGCCCTGGCCGCACGTTTTTGCAGCGCCAGGGCCGTGCTCCGATTGTCGGACGACTGGCCGGCTTGCTCGCGGTAGCGCCGGGCTGCGGCCTCTGCGCGACGAGCCGCTGCGCGCCGCTCATCGGCGGCCCGCTCTGCTCGCGCGGCCAGCTGCTCGCGCTCCATCGCCTGTTTTCTGGACTGGTCAGCGCTATTCTTGGCCTTTTCGGCCAGGCGCTCGGCCTGTTTGGCCTGGGCCAGGCGCGCCTCGGCCCGCTTCATCAGGGCCGCGGCTTCGGTGGTGCGGGCGTCGGCTTCGCGCACCCGCTCCTGGGCCAGCGCTTTGACCTTTTCGGCCTCTTGTCGTGCCGTGGCCACGGCTGCGGCGGCCCGCTCGGCGGCCGCGGCGGCCTCGGCTCTGAGCCTGGCCACCTCGGCCTCAGCGCGCTCGCGCGCCCGGCTGGCCTCGCTCTTGAGCCGGCTGATTTCCCCTTCTGCTCGTTTGCGCGCGCTCTGCGCTGCCTCGAGCGCTCGCTGCGACTGCTCGCGCAAAGCTTCGGCCTCGGCCCTGGCCGCGGCGGCACCTCGCTGAGCTTTCTCGGCCGCGATGCGGGCGCGACGGGTCAACTCTTGGTCGCGTTCCAGCTCGGCCTGGCGGGCCGACGCTGCTTCGAGCGCCTGGGCCACCTCGGCGTTCTTTTTCTTCAACTGATTTTTGAGTTGCTCGATGTCTCGCTGGCTCGCCGCGGCCTTGCGCTCGATGGCTTCGGCCCGGGCGAGTCGCCGGGCAGCTTCGAGTCGAGCTCGCTCGGCATCGGCCCTCGCTCCGGCCGCGGCCTTGCGACTGGTTTCGGCCTCGCGCGCTCGCTTGACTGCAGCGAGGCGAGCCCGCTCGGCTTCGGCGCTGCGCGCATCGGCCGTGCTGCGGGCCCGGGCGGCTTCGGCCCTGGCCGCACGAACGGCCCGCCGGGCCCGCTCGAGCTCGTCATGGCTCGCCGCGGCCGATCTGTGCAGTCGATCGAGCTCGATACGGGTCTTTTCGGCGGCAGCCCTGGCCCGGACAGACTCGGCCTTGGCCTGCTGAGCCATTTTCTGCGCCCGCTCGGCCTCGGCCCGGCTGGCGGTGGCCACCTGGCGCGCTCGCCCGGCCGCTGCGTCGCTGGCCCGGGCCGCACGCCTGGCGCGGTCGGCCTCGTCTTGACTCTGTGCGGTCAGCATTCTGGCCCGTTTGGCCTCGGACTTGGCCTCGGCTGCCAGCTTGCGCAACGCTTCGACCTCGGCGCTGCTGGCCGCTTTGGTCCGGGCGATCTCTCTATCCTTGGCAGCGGCCATCGCACGCGCCTCACGAGCTTGTGCAACGGCGCGCAATTCAGCTTTTTTGGCCCGTTCGGCCGCGATCTGCGAACGCTGGGCGCGCGCCCTGGCCGCGGCCACAGCCTCGGCTGCGCGGGCAGAGTTCAACCTGCGCGGCGCCGGATCGCGCGGTGCGATCTCGACCACGACATCATTGCCCGAGGCGTTGACGCGGTAGGTGCCCGGGCGGGCCAATCCGATGACAAAGCGGACCGTGGATTGACCGGCCCCGCGTATCGGATGGGCCAGGACCTGAGACACCGACCAGCTGTTGACCGACCATGTGAGCTTGTCGCCATCGGCCCGGCCAAGCCGCCCATCGAGGCTGGCATTGGCGATGTCGACGACGACCCGCAACGGCCGCTCGAGCTTGTATACAGTGAACGTGGGGTCGGTGGTGCCACCGATGCGCAGAGTCGTCGTCCCGGCAGGGGAAACCGCCTTTTCCGCGCCTTGCATCCATTCTGCCGTCTGATGGTGGAGAGAATGGACTTTGTTTTTGCCGGCGCCAGCGGACGCAGCAGTCGCCAGGGCAACCACAACGATGGCACTGGCCGCAGCGACGCGAGCGGCGTCTCGTGTGAATGTCCGAGTTCGCTTGTGGGTTGTGGACATGGTTCGCTCCCTCAAAGCCGGAAGCCGGCTCGATAAGTCCTTCTCCAAAACAGTTCGAGCGAAACAGAATGCTGTCGGGCTACATGGTGTTGCGCTCGCTCGGCCGCACACCGCCCGCTAATGCTGTCGGATTATCACCTGAGCTGTCGAGTGATCACAAATTTCTGCCTTTTTTGTTGTCGAGCGATGTCGATGTCGTCGAGCAAACACTGCTGCCCGGCATCGATCGGTATCGATCAGTTGATGCTGGCAGTCGGTGCTGACCGGCCTCAGCGCTGCTCGCTGTCGAAGTTGTAATCCTCCGGGTAGAGCTGAATTGCCCGCTCCTGGGGCGGTTGGTTCGGCGCCGAGTCGGTGAGGACTTGCAGGGTCACGAAGCCGGCGCGAATTGCGCCCACCCGGGCTTTTTCCTGACCGAGACAATCGCCTTTTTCGACAATATGGCCGTAGGAGGCACTATCGCGGAAAAGGGCATAGCTGCGTGTGCCGCGGAGCACGATCCCGACCAGTCTGAGGTCGCGCAGCGAATAGCCCGAGGCGACCAGATTGTTGCTGCTACAAACCTTGGTCGGTTCGAGATTGCCGCTCTGAGTGCGCTCCTGCGGTCCAATACCCGGCTGTCGGATCACGTACGATCGAAACGGATCGCGATTGACGTCACCGGAGAGGTCCGACTCGAAGTCGCGCTCGACGAACTGGTGACGGATGCCGGATGCCTCGGCTTCGGGCACGTACGACTCGACCTTCGAGTAAAACTGCAGCTGACTGGCTGGCGCGGCGGTCTGGCGCCCGCGCTTCCGCTTCTTCTGTTTCACCTTGGTGCTGGTGGAGGACTTGGGCGGGGTCGGGACCGGGTCGTCGCCACAGCCGCCGAGCAAAAAGACGGCTGCCAGGACCGCGCAATGATGCGGCCCAGCCACAGAGAATCGCCTCGCATTCGCCGCTTTGATCATCGTCTTGTCATCCATCTCGTCATGTGCTGGCAGCGCGTCACGACGTCAGCCGCCTGGGTTTTCTGGTCACCGCGCCGCCGGAGCCGATTTGGCGCCACTCCTGGATTTGGACCGCGACTTCGACGAGCGGTTTTGGTTCACCTGCCCGCCCTGCTTCCCCCCCGCCGAGGGCGGCGGGGCTTGCTGCCGAAATGTGGAAGCGGTGAAGCGAGCGGTCAGAATGACATCGCCGTCTTTGAGTTTTGCGTCGCCCAACGACAGGCCTTCGATCGACACGATGCGCTCGTCCAGGCGCTCCTCTGCCCGGCCGGCGCTCACGGCTGCGCCCCGGGTGTTGGCGCCCAGCAAGCTGAAGTATCGCATGAGGTTGTAGAAATTGCCTGTGATCTCGACCTCGACAGGGACCCGGATATAAATATCGACATCTCGTTCCTCGCGCCGATCCCAGCGCCGGATATTGACCCCCGCATCTCCGGCCTTGCGCTGCAAATGATCGAAAAACGACGGCAGTTCCGCCTCGGTTGGCAGCGCTTTCTGGTTGTCGCGAATCGTGCGCTGGAGAATCTCGTTTTGCTCGGCCAGGCGTTTCTTGTCGGCCAGGTCTTTGTTGAGCTTGGTCTGGGCGTTGATCAACTCGACCTTGCGAGCATCGAGCCGGTCGCGTTCGTCGAGCATATCCGAGTAGCTGAACTGGTAGTAGAGGAGCCCCAGCACAGCAAAGCAACCCAGCAGAATCCCGGCCTTGTACGCCGGTGATTTCTTGGCCAGCTGGTTTACGAAATCGCTCCGGGCCATATCAGTAGGCCACCTTTCCAACGATGGTGAACTTGTAGAACGTGATTCCGCTCTCTTTGTCGACAGATTCCTGGCCGCCTTCGGGCACGACATTGTGAAAGTACACCGAGGCTTGCAGGCGCAGCGCCAGCTGGGTCATATCACTGTCGGACTGGGACCCGCCGTCGAGGCGAAATTGTCCGTTTTTTTCGGAAAATTTGGTGATCCACACGTGCTTGGGGTCCCAGTCGGGGCTCAGCTCGCGGTTGGGATTTTCCTTGACCTCGTTGCTCATTGCCCTGGTCATGGTCGGCGTGCGCCTCGGGGTCAGGATCGACGATAGCTCGTAGAGCATGTGGGCGGGAGTCGCCCGGGCGTTGTCGAGGCGCGCGATGACCTTCTTGCGCTCCTCGGCCGCCTTGACCGCCTCTTTGAGCTCCTTGTAGCCCTTGAGCTGATTGCGCTTATCCCGGTTGTCCTGGTCGAGACGGGCAGTCGCGCTGTGCAGGGTTTCGATTTCCTCGGCGAGCGGCTTGTGCACAAAGAGGTAGGCCAGCGTGCCGGCCGCGAGCAAGAGAATGACGCCCAGGAGCAGCGACTTTTGACCCCGCTCGGCGGGACCCTTGCGTTTCTGTGGTACCAGGTTGATTCGTATCATCGCATCGTCCCCCTACTTGTCATTGGGTGCCCGCAGTGCCAGGCCGAGTCCGACCAATGCCTCGGGAGCGTGGGCATTCAGATAGGCTGCATCGAGTTTGGGATCGATTTCGACTCTGCGCCATGGATCGACGATTTCGACCGGGAGATGCGAGCGGCGCTCGATGGCGCGGTGCAAGGCCACGACCTTGGCACTGCCACCGGCCAGACAGATCCGATCGACATTGGTATCGGCCGAGGTGGCCAAAAAGAAGTCGAGCGAGCGCTGAAACTCGCCCGCGATGACCTCGGCAACTCCCTCGATGACGCGCTCGACTTCCTGGGGCACCACACCGTGCTCGTCGTAGGAGCCGCCGACTTTGTAGGCCTCGGCCTCGTCCTGCGACACATTGAGTTGCTTCTGGATCTCCTCGGTAAACGAGTTGCCACCGATGGTGACATCACGGGTGAACAAACTCTGCTGGCCGCGGATGATATTGATATTGGAAATCGCCGCACCCACGTTGACCAGAACCACGGTGTCTTGAGGGGTGAGCTCGTAATTGGCCTCGAACCCGTTTTGCGCGGTAAACGCCGCGACATCCACCACCATGGGTTGCAGCGATGCGTCGCGGACCACTTGTGTGTAGTCGGCAACAACTTCCTTCTTGGCCGCAACCAGCAAGAGATCCATCTGCCCGTTGGCGTTATGTCGGCTGATCACCTCGTAGTCGATCTCCACGTCGTCCTTGGCAAACGGAATGTGGTGCTCGGCTTCGTATGAGATCTGCTCGGCCAGCTCGCTGTTGCTCATGGCCGGAACACTGATCTTCTTGATGATCACCGAGTGGCCGGCGATCGCGATGGCCACATCCTTGCGCCGGAGCTTGAGTCGATTCCACAGGGCGCGAATCGCATCGACCACTGCACTCTGATCCATGATCGTGCCGTCGACAATGGTCTGCGGCATCAGTGGCTCCATCCCAAATGCCTGTAATTGTAGGCCGCGCTTGCTCTTTCTGAGGTGGACCGCCTTGATGCTGCTCGAGCCAATGTCGAGTCCGATGCAGTTTCTAGCCATGAATAGATCGCTGTTTCTGTTACGGGATACGCTTCGGGTGCTACTTGCACCTACATTCTATTCTCAAGCCTCGCGTGGCGGCAAGAAACCTTCCCCCATCCACGTTCGCCGAAGAACCGTCTGCAAGTATGTCAGATCTCGTACTGCGTGTTCATGTAAAGTGAGGTGCCTGATAAAAGTCATGTATTTCAGGGAAGTTGAGACTCTTGACCAGAGCATTTGGGCAGTTTTTGCGGCCTCGTGGCCCGACCGCGGTTCGGGCCATCGGCCCATTTGCGCGAGTCGGTCGGATATCGCGTCGCCGGTCGGATACGGGCCACATGTACTGCGTACTCGCGGTTTTGCCGTGAGAGACATACTGTGGCCGACGTTTTCGGCGATTCTGGCATCGTTGCTCTCGGTCTGGGCGGCGCTTGATCAGCGCAATTTTAGTCGGCTACTATTCGTTTTTGCTGTTGTCTTGCTGTTGTGGGCCTAGTCATTGCCACCGAATCGATAGTTTGTCTACATTTGACCAGACAGTTTATTGGCCGGGCGAGCAATTCCCCACAGTTTTTGTGCGGCTCTTTGTGCTACATCACAAACATGCCCCGGCCAGTGCAGTAGGCCGAGCCGGGGTCAAGCAGGAGACCTCAATGCGTCGGTTTTTAAGCGTATCCTCGATTGTTATTGCATTGGCAGTGGTCGCGTCACTAGCGGCGTGTAACAGCCGCGAAGTCGCCAAAGTTTTGCCTCAGCCGAGCAAGCAAGACGGGCCCAAAGTACCCGTCGAGATCAACCGCAACATCGACATCCTCTTTGTCATCGACAATTCCGGATCGATGGAGGAGGAACAGACATCGCTCACCGCCAACTTTCCCGGTTTCATCGACGTGCTCAAGAAAATCGAGGGTGGTCTGCCGAACGTGCGTCTCGGTGTGATCACCACCGATGTGGGAGCCCGCAACGGAGTTGCCAACTGCCGGGGAGACGGCGAGAACGGCACTCTACAGAGCACTGGCGAAGACTGTCCCGGCCCCGATGACGCGTACATTGAGGACCTTGCCGACGACACCGGTGCCCGGATCAAGAACTATGCGGGCACGCTCGAGGATACGTTCTCGTGTATTGCCACGCTCGGCACCGGCGGCTGCGGATTCGAGCAGCCACTCGAGGCGATGTACCGGGCGCTCAACGGTTCCAACCCGACCAACGAGGGCTTTTTGCGCGACGATGCGTTTCTCGCCGTCATCATCATCACCGACGAGGATGATTGTTCTACCGAGAACAACGTCATGTTCGACAACAGCGCAGCGGTTGAGCAAGAGCTCGGTCCCCTGTCGTCGTTTCGCTGCTTCGAGTTTGGCGTGCGCTGTGAACCCGACAACAACCCGCGTGCTACTGGTCCGCGCCAAAATTGCCAACCGCGAGTCGGCTCGGAGTATATGTACGATGTCGACCGCTACGTGCAGTTTCTCAAGAGGCAGCTGAACAAGGATCCCGCCGATATCATTGTGGCCGGCATATTCGGCAACTCCGGGCCGGTTCGGGTCGGCATTGACAATACCGGGTCCAGTCCCAAACCGGGTCTCGAACCGTCGTGCGAGACCAACAACGGCCAGGCCTTTCCGGGCATTCGTCTGCAGCACTTTCTCGAGCAATTCCCGGGTCGCAATACGTTCACCACCATCTGCAACGAAGATCTCAGTAGCGCGTTGGTACTGATCGCCCAGCTCCTGGCCGAGGTCATCGGCAATCCGTGCATCAAGGGCGACATCGACACCGATCCCGACACCGAGGGAATCCAGGATGAGTGCGTTGTATCGGATGTAAACAGCTTTGCCTCGACAGAGCTCAAGTTGTCGAAATGCGATCCCAACGTGCCGATCGCCGACCAGATACCCTGCTGGCGACTGGAAAAGGACCCCGAGACCTGCCCTGCATCGCAGTTTCCGACCGAGCTCGTGCTGATCGTCGAGCGCGGCAGCCAGAACGTACCGAGTGGAACCGTGGTCGAAGCGTCTTGCGTCGTGCAATGAGGCCGGCTGCTGGCTCGGGGTTTTCAGGGATGACTTGATACTTCGGTATTGATGGACCTCGCGTCGGCGGCTGAGGTTCCGGCATGCAGTGCGCAGCAGAGTCGACGCCGAGTGGAGCGTGCAGGGGCCGGTCATTCGGCGGTCCCGGTTCAGAAACCCCCAACCGCTCCGCGCAGCTCGGGGACCAGGGCTGGCGATTGGTGGCTGTCCGGGTTACGTTTGCCAGCGGTGAGTGAGCGAGCTACCAAACGACCGCTGATCACAGCCAACATGGTCACGTTCGCGCGGCTGATCCCCATGCCCATTCTGTGCTGGCTGGTCTATCAGAACGCGATATGGACGGCGCTCATCCTGGGCATCCTCATCGGGTGCACCGATTTTGTCGACGGCTATCTGGCGCGCAAGCACGGCCCGACCGTACTCGGCGGACTGCTCGACCCCATTGCCGACAAGGTGTTCATCGCGTTTGCCTACTTTCCTTTCGCCGATCCCGCGCTGGGCTGGGTGCCGGCATGGGCGGTCGCCCTGATGTTCGTTCGCGAGTTCCTCGTCACCGCGTTGCGCAGCGCCTACGAGCAGCGCGGTCTCACCTTAAAGACGAGCTATTTCGCCAAGGTCAAAACCTGGACTCAGATGCAGGGCATAGGGACGCTACTCCTCTTCATCCTGCTCAAAGATCACCGCACAGTCATGTACGGCTTTCTCATCGCGCTGATCGCAGCGCCGCTCGTGGCCATGGCGGTTCTGTGGCTGGTCAAGCGGCGGGTTTGGACCGGGGCACTCATCATGAGCGCTCTGATGGCGCCGCTTTTCTTTCTGTACACGTATTGGAGTGTCGAGTTCATTGTCGCCACCGTGATGATCGTGATCGTGTGCCTGACCTGGCTCAGCGGACTGGACTACGTGGTTGTGGGCCTGCGCCAGCTGCGCGGGCGCGGCGACTTCAGTCGATCCGACGCAGTGCGTCTGATCGGCGCCATCGCGCTCCCCTGTCTCATCTTTGCGGTTCTGGCCGAGACCCCCATGACCGTGTGGCCGCTGGTGACCATGCTGGCGGTCGAGCTGGCCATCGGCGGACTCGACAACCTGCTATCGCATCACCATGCTGCGGCGAGTGCCCTGGTGTGGAGCGCGCGCGTCCTGGGCGCCTCGCTCCTGCTCGCGGCCGCGCTGGTCCTGAGCACTGTTCTGGCCGAGAGATATATTGACATTCTCGGCATCTGCGCCGCATTGATCAGCGCGATCGGCGTCGCGTACGAATTCTGGCGCGGGCGCGAATACTATCTCGACCGCTATCGACGCGACAAACCGGTCGGCAAATCGCTCACTGCAGAGGCCTAGCCGGGGACGGCCACTGATTTCCGAATGTGGTTTTCCAAGTCATAATGTGTTGGAACCGTGTCTCCGCCGAACCCCGCACATGATCTCGCCCGTATTTCCGGCATCTTTCGGCAGGCGCTGGACAGTCTCGGGGTTAGCTATTGCCCCGGCGAGGCCGCTGATTGGAGCGCCCTGGTCCACCGGTGCATGTCGGGACGGGCACGGCGGTTTCACGACGTGGCACATATCTTTGAGATTTCGGAAACCGCCGATGATCCGATCGAACTATTGGCAGCGCTGTTTCACGACGCGGTGTACTACCAGATAGACGGTGGCCTATCTGACGACGTCTGCGTGCGCATTGGCTCGGCCATCCTCGAACGTCCGGACAGTGTGGTATTCGTTGCCGACGACGGCGATGATCTGGCCCAGCTGGTCGCCGGGGTTTTCGACGTGGTGGCCGGGTGCAACCTTTTGCCCTCGGCGGGCTTAAACGAATTTCTCAGCGCGCTTCTGGCGGTCCGCAGTCTCGCCCCGGTGCTGTCCCGGGCCCAGCTGGTCCAGCTCGCCGCATGCATTGAAGCGACGATTCCGTTCCGCCCTTGCGACCAGGCCGGCCGATCCCCGGCGGACACCCTCTTTGAACGCCTGCTGAGAATCAACGCCGAGCGCGATGTGGGCATGAGCATCGATGAGGTCGAATTGACTGTGTGCCGGGCGGTAGATCTGGCCAATCACGACCTTGCCAATTTTGCCCTCGACAATGTGGCGCAGTTTCTCGACCACACCTGGGACCTCTTACCCGAGTCGAACTATGCTCTGCGCAGCAGGTCGCTCTACAGCATCGCCGAGTACTGGACCGCGCTGCGCAACATGGAGGGCTTCTTCGCGTCATTGCCTGCCGAGCGGGTTTTCAGAGGATTTCGCGGCTGCCCCAGCCCGGACACACTCGACGCAATGATCCGGGCGGCCCGGCGCAACATCGACATCGGCCTGCGCTATCTGCGGGTCAAGCGTCTATCGGCATCACTGCTCGTCGCTGTGGCCGAGCTCACCGGGGGTGATGCCCCGATCTCCCTTTTCATGGGCAAGCCACCCTACAACGGAGGATGTGTGTCGAGAGTTCACGCCTGCTGTCTCGAGGATCTGCTGCCCGAGATACCAGCCCGGCAGGCTGACGATATCTCGCCCGAGGTGCTCGAACTGCTGATCGAGGGCCGGGGCACCGATAGCGAATTCGAACGCAAACACTCACCGCTGGCTTCCTTTCTCTATCCGATCATGGGCGACGCGGGGACCAGCCGCGCCCTTCGCACCATGGATGAAAACCCCAGCGATCCGCTGCGCTGGCTGCTCGCTCTGCCCACAGGCGCCGTGGTCCCGGTCATCGTCTCGTGCAAGCGACTCGCGCCAGAGCGCTTCGACCTGCTGAGCGAGCTCGAACAGAGATTTCACCAGGGGCTCGTCACTCGCCACATGGGCGAGCAAGTGGAATAAACAAACGGAGATGATTTCGGCCGGGCGCCACCCATGGTCACGGGCACGATTCGCCGCGGCGATGCTGACTGCGCTCGGTTGTGCAGCTCCGTCGGCGCAGCAACGTCTGCAGGTAATGCGATCCACTGTCGTCCTGGCCACGGATGACGGCATGACGCTGTCTTTCGATCGCCGGGCCAGGCGATTCGCGCGCATCGCAGTGCCCGGATTTGACGCTGCCCTAGCCAGCGGGGCCGGACAGCTGGGCATCGCCCTTTTCGATCACCGCGGCGCCGGGTTGGCGAGAAGCGGCCAGGCGGCCGGTTATTCGATCGACCGGGCTCGCAGCAGCCTGGTCCTCACCCGCGACTACCCGCGAGTGGCCCTGCGCATCGAGGAGCGATGGACAGCCCGGGCCGAGCGAATCGAACTGCACGCGGCCATCGCCCACACCGGCCGACCCATCGGCCCACAGCCAGTAGCGCGCGCCATGGAGGCGTGTGTCGAGCTTCCCGTCGATCTGATCGGACAGCGTTGGTATCACGACCTCGACCAGTCCGAGGTGATCCGGCCGCAACAGACCTACCGCACCACGCTCACCCATGGGCTGGATATTGCCAGCTGGGGATCGAAAAAGCATCTGCAGGCCGACGTGCCCATCAATCTACACGGGGTCAACCTGATCGCAAACCGTGCATTCGGTCTGGCCATGGCAGCGCTGCCCGAGCAGCCAGCGGCCTATTACGTCTCTTACGACGCCGGCCACGAGCGCTATGCGGCCTGTTTTCACCTCGGCATCTACGGGCGTCACAAGACCCGGCCGCACCGCGTATCGTTTGGTCTGGCCCTCTTTCATCCCGACCAGCCGGCGTGGGGCTTGCGCTCGGCGCTCGAAAAATACGCCCGCAGCTATCCCGGCGCATTTCGCGGCTCGGCTCCGCGCCGCAGCGGAATGCTCGTCGGGGGCGCCTACAGCTACAAATTTTTTCCCGATCCGGCCGCTTTTCGTATCGGTGCCATGTGGAACGGTTATTTTCGGCAGAATCGCGAACACGGCATACCCAGTTTGCTCTACGCCTGGCCGACCGGGTACGTCGATCGCGGAATGCGTCTCGGCAAACGAGAGGTGAGCGGCGGTTGCGCCGGATGCGATCCGTCTGCACGCGCTCATCTGGCGGCGTGCCTGGCGCTGTATCGCGATTACGACGCCGGGCAGCTCCACTTTGCCGAGACCTGCCGGGGCCCCTGGTCGGTCACCCGATGCCGTCCCAATTCCGCCGGGACTCGGCGCAATGCGGCCCGCGCTCCCGGTACTGCGGTGTACGGCCCGGTCCGTTCGGGCCGCCAGTACTACACGCTGCGTCCGCTCCGAGTCGTCGAGCCATCCAATTTGCCGCTGCGATTATTTGGCAGTTTTGCCATCTACAAGCCGTTGTCGGCCTCGTATTTGCGCGGTCCGGGAGGCCAGTTTCTCGGCAGCGCTCAGGCGCTGATGTCGATCGACCGCTCGGCAACGCCCTACACGTGTTACATAAACGGACTCAATCCCGATCCCGGGGTCACCGCGAACGTGCCGCATTCGGATCCCGAGCCGAATGCACCGCCGTTCGAGACCGAGAACTTCGGACAGCTCAACCTGGAGATCGCCAGGCGCGCGGTGGGTGTGTATGGCGGGAATTACCTCCACGCCGAGCCGACCCGCGGGGTCGTCCGGTTCGACGGGGTCGCGGTCGATACAGTTGGCGCGTATCTGCGCAGCGATTTTAACCCGGCCATGCTCGAGATAGCCTCGTTGCCGCTGGCCTACCAGCGAGCCAGCGGCCGGCCAGTTGCCCTGGAGCATCTGGGCCTCACCGCATTTCTTCGCCGGCTGCGGCAATCTCTGCCTGCAGACCATCTGATCGCCATCAACGGGTATCCCATCTCGGGCACGCTCGGGCAGGACGTCGACATGTTCATGCGCGAGATGGGCAGGCGTATGCGGCACGAGGCAGGGGACAAAAAGCCCCGTCTCTACGACGAGTGGTACGACGAGGATTTCGCCACTCGAATGCGCCGTATCAATCGCCAGCGCATGGTTGCGTTGCAGCGACCGATCACGTTTTGGGCGCATTTTCACCGCACCGAGGCCCGGGCCGTGCGCGAGGGCAGGCGTCCAGTCGATGTGCTGTTGCAGGACATGCGCCGCATTCTTCCCCTGTATACGGCCAAGGGCATCTACATTTATGTGCGGGCGACCGGGATCGCTTCGGCCGAGCATTTTTTCACGCAAGAGCGAGATCCCCGGGTGATAGCCGAGTACAAGAAGCATCTCCACACTGTGCACCAATTGCAGCTGGCCGGATGGCAACCGGTCCCCCACGTCGTGACCAGTGATCCGGCGATTTCGGTCGAGCGATTTGGCAGCGCGCTGTTCACCCTTTACAACCCGACCCGGGCGCGCATTCGCACCCGCGTTGGCATTCGCTGGCCGCGCGTCGCGCCGTCCTGTCCCGGCCGCCATTCCCGGCCCTGTCGCCCGCGCGGAGTCGGCCAACTCGGCAAGCAAAATCGCTTCGAAGCGACCATCGACGACGACGAGATCGCACTGTCAAATCTGGATATTGGCCCGGGTGATATAGAGATTCTCGCAGTGCAGTATCAGACGGCTAAATCCCCCACTGCGCAGAACGTCAACCAGTAAAAACTGTCCCTCATCCCACCGACTGTGGTCCGCGGGATGGCAGTTGCTGTGGGCGTGCGTTTCGGCTTGCCCGCGATCCCATGTGGAGCGATTCTCCTCTGATGAAGCGCGTGAAGAGACTGTGTCTGGTTGCGGCCATCGTCGCTGTGCCAGTGGCTTGCTATCACCACGCCAGGGACAACTCATTCGAGTCCAACTTCTCCGCGGTGCGTGTTGCCGAGGGAGGCCTGGTTGCAGCGGCCACGGGTCAGCCGTACTCGGGGCCTCTCATCGCCCGAGACGAGGAGATCACGGCGGTCGCACAGATCGTGTTTCGCGGGACTCCGCTCGAGGGCGCTGCCAATTTCGACACCAGCGGCTTGATACTGGTTGTGCCAGTGGAGAACGGCGCGCTGTCGGGGCGCGCGGCCTTGCACGTCGATCTGCGGTCACCGAAGCTGAGCGCCGAACTGACCCGGCGCCGCGACCGGTTCTCCCTGGCCATCGCGGGCGAGCTCGCTGCGACCATCAAGCTCGCCGAAGCCACGTTTGAGGCGGGAAAGCTCGACGGCACAGCCATCATCCTGGCTCCCGCCTCGCAGTCATCGACTCGCCTCAGCAAGATTGCCGAGGCCGAATTCCGCAACAACCTCCTACACGGCACCGCGCGAGAGTACTTTCGGGGCACCGAACAGCGCCGACGAGAGCTCACGTTCAAACGCGGCGTGCGCTCTGGACCGCAGCGGCAGTATTACGCCAGTGGCGCACTCGAGCGCGAGAGCATTTACCTCGACGGCCGCGCCCACGGCAAGACCATCGAGTATTACGAGAACGGCGCCAAACGCGCCGAGGCGATATTCGAGCGAGGCCGGGCCGTGGGCAGGAGGGAGAGGTGGTTTCCCACTGGCCAACGGCACCTGGAGATCGTGACCGACCAGACCGGGGGGCGCGCGCGAGAGTGGTACTCAAACGGCAAACTCAAGTCGAGCATCTCGCCGGATGAGCATATCGAGCATCCACCTGAAGGGCTCATTGTCGAGTATCATCGAAATGGCGCAGTGCGCTCGCGTACGCACTATGTCGGCGGGGTCAAGCACGGCCCGTTTGAAGTGTTCTACTCCGATGGCAACAAGTGGGAAACCGGCAACTTCAGCCGCGGGCGCCGGCACGGCCCGCACAAGAAGTGGTGGAAGAATGGACGCCTCGCGTTGGATTCGACATGGGCCGACGGAGCGCTCGACTCTCGCTTCGAGCGCTGGTATGCCAGCGGACAGCAGTGGGAAAAAGCCACCTACAGGGCTGGCAAGAGAGTCGGCCACTACCAGAAGTGGTGGAAGAACGGCGCGCCCGCCCACGACTACCACTACCACTACAAGAACGGCAAGCTCGATGGTGACTACCGAACCTTTTACGACAACGGCGCCAAATGGGCACTGGGCAAATACTCTGCCGGCAAACCCCAGGGCGTGTTGCGGCGTTGGTTTCCAGACGGCCGACTCGGCTACCTCAAGCACCATAAAAACGGCCGAGCCGATGGTCCGTACAAGCGCTGGTACAGCGACGGCAAACTCCGTCTCGACGCAACCTATGTAAACGGCAGGCTCGATGGTGAGTTCAAAAACTGGCTCGAAGACGGGTCGGTGTACGAATTCGCCACCTTCCGGCGAGGAAAGAAGATCACGACAACCCTCAAGAAGCCGACAACCACATCGGCCCGTTGAACCAGGTGGCCGCATCAGCGGCGTCGCCAGGT
Source organism: Pseudomonadota bacterium (assembly GCA_022360315.1). Classification (GTDB taxonomy): domain Bacteria; phylum Myxococcota_A; class Polyangia; order Haliangiales; family Haliangiaceae; genus JAKSDA01. The sequence continues at coordinate 1,344 of JAKSDA010000348.1, read as the reverse complement.
TAGCCAGGCGATTGGCACCTGTGCGCAGATTCGACGCTGCTTTGGCCAGTGGAGCCGGACAGCCGGGCACCATGGGCTGGATATTGCCAGCTGAGATCGAGCAAACATCTGCGGTCCGATGTGCCATCAGTCGACATGGACATTCGGTCTAGCAGTATAGATTCACAATGGGCGATGTCCGACGGGCCATAGCCGAGTATTCTCCCTGACCCGATCACCGACAACGGCGTCGGATGATCAGATGGCAGCGGCGTGCCAGCGCGGACGTCAGGGCCAACTGCGAGCGCGTTTGCGCAATTGATCCAGCCATTCGTCACCTTGTGCGCGCGGCTGCACAACACACGATGGACGATCCATCGGGATGAATCGATGGCCACGCCTGTCGGTCGTCGCCAGATGGTAGAGAGATCACCAGGGGTTGGAGCCACCAGTAGGCTGCGGAGGACAGTCCTCGACAGAGCAGTTGGGCCTGGTTTGTCGGTGTTTCGGCATTGGTCTCAATCGTGCAGAAACCAGTCATCGTCATCGATTGCAACACTGCCCAGGACCAATGAGGAAATACCGCGATGCTGCGCAACAAATACATATCGCTGAACAGCCTCTTGTATCTGCTGCCCCCCGGCAGCAGCTCAGCCGACCATGCGCTCGAAACGGAACGATCTGGGCCGCAGAATTCTGCCGCACAGTACTGATGCTGTGAGAGGTCCGATATGCATCCGATACCCACGTCAAGCTCACCTACTCGACGCATGAACAGCCGCGACATAGACTCGCCCCACAAAACCGCGACGGATTGCGTGGGCAGGTGGATCGTGAGCAAGCTGCGAGCGATCATGCTCGTGCTCGTAGTGCTCGCGTGCGTGGGATTAGCATTCGACGCACTCTTGTACATCCTCCTGACGGCGGTCATTCCCTAGCCGCTGTATCGATATCGCGACAGGGACCGACAGCAGCGCGTCCGCGGGTGCAGCCACACTGTTTGTCGAGCTGGCCCTGATTCGCTACGTGCCGGGGCAGGTGCGGGTGATTGGCTATTTCACCAGTTTTGTCCTTTTGGCTGTGCGTTCTCCCATCACCGGACATCCCCGATAAGTGTCAGGGGTCGCGGTAGGAATGCTCATTACTGAGCACCCCCGCACAGATCCCAGCGAGCGCTGCTAACGCACTGGGCTCCTGCCTTGGGTAGTGACGCGCAAGCGTTGGTTCGGATAAGGGTGTAGGATTCGCGGATTGGGAAGCCAGCGCTTGGCGTACCGGTTCATTCGCTTCCAGTTGACTTTCCCGTTCTGAGAGCGTCTCCCCAGAAAGCGTTTCCACATCTGGAGAATCCGGTAGCGAAATGTC
>JAKSDA010000312.1 GCA_022360315.1 Pseudomonadota bacterium | reverse complement strand
TGGGCCGCGATGAAGGCCGCGATGAAGGCCGCCAGGCCGGCCAACGTGCCATTGTGCTGCGGCTGCTCACCAAACGCTTCGGTCCGCTTCCGCCCGCTGCCCTCGAGCGTATCGAGCAGGCCGATACCTCGACTCTCGAACACTGGGCCGACCGCCTGCTCACCGCCGACTCTCTGGACGAGGTGTTGTCGAAGCAAATCTGAAGCAGTTTTGCTGCTTGTCGTCGACGTTGTGAGTACAAGGAGTAGTTGCGGCGCCAGAATCGGCGTCGTCCTGCCGGTGGCCCGGGCTCAAGAGGCCTTGTTGCCAGGCACTTCGGCGTCGATCCGGGTGGTGAATCCGGCGCCGCTCAGATCGTGCTGCACGCGCCGGCATACCCAGTCCCGATCCACTCCGCGGCGAAAGCCCGACAGACGCAGCCTTCGCTCGGCTGATGCGTGCACTGTGCCCGGCAAGGTGAGACTGAGGGTTGCCGACTGCCGTTGCAGCTTGTCGAGCTTGCCCTCGGCGCCTTCTTCCACAAAACAAAAACGCGTACTCATGGGTTTGATTACGGCACCGTGGTCCCTGGCCAATCTGACCAGCAGATTGAGATCCGATTCTGCAGTCTGCGCGACGTGTGGTAATGAAATGTCCTCGAAGCGGCTCGCCACCACAGCCTGGTAGCTGTGCCCGGCAGCGATGCTCTCGACCAGTTCGGCCAGGGTCACATCGACCCAGGCGCGGGTCTTCTGCTCCTGCATGCCCGCGACAAAATCGACTGCCTTGGCCCGAACGGTCAGGGTACTGGGCGGGCCGGACAGCTCCACCTCGTCGACGAAATAGCGTCCCATGTGGACCACATCGATTTCTCGATACCTCAACGCCACATCCAGTCTGGCCCCGGCCCCGGGCAATTCGATCGCGATGTCGCGATCGTCGAGCACGATCTCGACATCATCGGACTTCAACCCGGCCTCATCGGTCAAACGCAGCGATAGCAGTCGGTCTTGAATTGTGGCCGTGATGTCGTTGCGATTGGCGAATATGCGAAAATCCGGTGTCATCAGTCCCACAGTCGAATGGTCGAGATGACTGGCTCGGGTGGCGGCGCTGCAGGCAGTTCGATGACAAGGCCAGCGGGCAATACCGGACCGTGATCAGCGAGGCCGGGATTGGCGGCCAGTACTTGTTCGGTGTGACCGCGGGATGCGCCGTAAACCTGTTGGCAAATGGCGTCGAGCACGTCGCCGTCACGGGTTCGATAGCACGGTCGTCTCCGTAGGCGATCAGCGATAAGGTGAATTCCATCTTTCGCGGCACACCCGAGGTGGTAAATTCGGTCTGTTTTTCTTCGATCGACGCAATGCACCAGGTGCCCAGTATTTCGTCGGCTGTGCGGCCAACGCCGGTCAGCTGCAACGCTTTGCCCTGTGCGGCGAGGTTGCGCATGTTTTCGATCTGGCCCAGTCCGCCCCGATCATGGGGCAAGATGGTGCCGGCGTTCGCGGTCGCCCTCGCGTTTGTTTTGCTTCTTGCCGTCCTCTTTGCCCTCCTCGTCGCCACCCATGAACCGATCCCGTAGTGCGCCGACTGTATTTTTGATCGCGTCCAATGGCGCCAAAAACGACGATTCGAGCCACTCCCAGCCCTTTGCAAAAATGGCCTAGATGCCTTGCCACAACTCGCCGAAGAACCCGGCGATCGCGTCCCAGTGTTTGATCAGCAAGCCGAGTGGGTAAACGTTCAGGAAGCTTCCTTTGATCCACTCCCAGGTGGTTACAAATATCGATTTTACTCCATCCCACAAACCGGTGAAAAAGCCTTTGATCGGCTGCCAGAATTTGATGATCAGCTCGGCGGCCAGGGCAATGCCGCCGATGATGAGGCCGATGGGGTTGCTCATCAATGCCGTGCCTATCATGCGGACACCGGTGATCACAGCCGGGATGGCCGCTCTGGCTAGGCCAAACAGGCTGCCGGCCAGCTTGCCGATGCCAGCGCCGCCCTTGACCGCGACCTGTATGCCCTGTTTGACCAGGCCGCCGGCCTTGCCTCCTGCCGCTGCAGCGGCACGGCTGGCCCGGCCCGGGCGGCCTGCACCGACCAGATCGCCGATGGTGGAAGCGATTCCCCGAGCCTGCCGAAGTCCCTGACCGCCCAGCTGCACGGCTTGCCCGATGGTGGCAACACTCTGCTGGGCACTGGCCGATCAGCGGCGCTGCCGACTGCAATACCGAGAAAAAACTGCGCCCCTGGGCCAGTTCACTCGATGCCTGGCTCCACGCAGTCTGGACATACCCGGCTGCGGCCTGGGCCTGCTGCAACCCCTGCGCACCGGTCTTATACGCTGCGCCCAGGCCGTGCCGACGATGCCGTACATTTCGCGGTTGGACGGCGAGTATACCCACTGATCAAATCAGCAATCTCGAGGCATTAAACACAGCCTGCAATCCCTGTTCGGTAATGGTCGGATTGAGTGTTTCGCTCATCTCGCCTCCATGGTCAGGCGGACAACACTGATTGCCCGGACCGATGTGACTAGCAGTACTGTGTCATGGGACCGGAACTCAGGCCGCACAAAGAGTCAGATCAAATCGATCGGTTACGCGATTTCCTTTTCAAGGGCTTGGCCAGTGCGATCAGCCGTGATCCTCTACAGCCCATGGAAGAATTCGTTCTCGATACGGAAGGGCAGGCTCGGCTGGTGCACCATCATATGTCTGTAGCCCTGTCGTGTTACGCCTTCATCGTTGCCGAGCATGCTCGGCATTTTTCCCCTTAGGAGCGAGCAGCGTATCGACACGATACGCACATCTTCGCGGCCTGAACGGCACTACGCTGATTCCTTC
>JAKSDA010000521.1 GCA_022360315.1 Pseudomonadota bacterium | reverse complement strand
TCGTGCACCGCGATCCGCTGCACACGGCCCGCTTCGATCTGATCGGCCGGCCGCCGGCCTTCGTTTTCGGATTTACCGGGATCAAACACAGCTACCGGCAACTGCAGGAAAACATCGAACTGTGGATCAAACACCGCCAGGAACAAAACCTGCAAACCGAAATGAAAGCCCTGCCCGCCGTGATCGCAACCCAGGGATGTTTTGCCTGGCGTAATGCCGCGCCGCTGGCGTTGTCGAATCGTGAAATGCTCGGCGTCGGCAACGACGAGGCTCCGATTCGCCTGATCGTTTTGCAACTCCTCTATCTGCTCAATCGCCGTCTCAACGTAACCGCCGACGGATACGGCCTGAAACCGAATTTGAAAGCTTATCTGAGCCAGTTTTCCCCGCCCCGGTTCGAAGTCGGTGTCGGCAACGTGGCCGAAGTACTGGACCTGTCGAATTCCGAGGGTGGCGAAAAACCGTTTGCCGAAAAGACCCGCTCCTCGTTCTATGTCCCGGCGCAAGACCGCGCACCCAACGCGAGGGCTGAAACAGAAGCCAATGCGTCCGAACCCGCGGCGGTCAAAAAGGATCCCGAGCCCGCGGCCAAACCGCCGCAGCCCGGGCCGGTCGCCAAAGCCCCGGATCCGGCGCCCGCGGCCAAACCGCCGGCACCGGAATCGAAAGCGGAATTCGACAAACCTTCCCCGTTTGCATCGGCGCCCAAACCGGCCGCCGGGGAGCCGGCCGCATCGCCGCCGCCGCGTTCTCCCGCGCCGGTGACTCCGCTGGGATCGGCTCCGATTCCGATGGCTGACGCGGACGACGCCGATATGCCGGTACCGGAAATGCCCGCCGATCCGGAGCCCGAGCCCGAAGTGGCCGGCGCCCCGGCGACCGCGTCGAATGCGATTCCACCGAAACCTCCGGTGGACATCGAATTCGGTGATTCCGATTCGGTTGCCGGCGCCGAAAACGGTGACAGTCCCGGGGAAACCGGTTTCGAGCAAACCGTCGTCATTCCGCCGCCCGATGCCGCGGAAAAAAAAACTGAACCAGCCCGCAACTCCACCGATGCCTTCATCGCACGGGTAAAGGAACAATTGTCCGCGAGCGAGGCCAAAAAGGGCGAAACCGAACAGGATTCCTTTACTTCGACGATTCCGCAGTAACGCGGCTCAACAGCAGGATTATTCGGCGAGAAACCGGGCCGCGCCTGCGCGCATGGCCTCACTGATCCGGTGGCCGGTATCCGGCACCTCCTGCATTACGATATTCGCGTTCGGCAGTTGCTCGCGCACCGCGGCAACCCAACGCCTAGCCCGTTGCAGACGTCCCCTTCCCTGTAATTCGTCCAGGTCGTAATCGACCCAGTCCCGCCACAACCGGCGGCGAAAAGCGCCGGCGTCGATATCCCGATCACCGACCAGCACCAATAGCGGATTCGACGCAAATCCTTCGCGATCGAAACCGAGATCGGCGGGCAGAGTCCCGGAATCGATACCGAGCGGATAGGGCAAACCGGGGTCGGGAAAAGTGTACCAGCCGGCAGCGCCGACCACGGCGCGTTCGACGCGCGCCGGATGCAACATGGCATATCGGTGGACGAATTGGCCGCCACCGGAAAACCCGAACATTCGCACCCGGTCGGTGCGGATTCCCGGCAACAAACGAGCGCCGAAGTCGATCAGCTCG
>JAKSDA010000414.1 GCA_022360315.1 Pseudomonadota bacterium | reverse complement strand
CTCGCCTTCGGTGGTGCCGCTCTGGTCAAGGGCCTGGCCCGCTTCGCGGCCAGGCGTGCTGCCAAAATGTGCTTCGGCGAGGGCACATTGATCGAGACCAAAAAGGGCTACAAGCCCATTGAGGACATCATCCCTGGTGATGAAGTGCGGTCCCGCGATGATCGAACCGGCGAGGAGACCTGGGCCCGAGTGGTCCAGATATTCGTCACCCACGACGCCGAGGTCCTCGAAGTCGTACTGCTACAAGCCAATGGCGACAAACAAACGCTAGTGGTCACCCCCGAACATCCCCTGCAAGGTGTTGATGGCTGGGCACCGGTCGGCGAATTGAACATCGGCGAGCAGGTGTCGGCTAATGACGGCTGGGCTAACATAATCTCGATGGCCAGCTTAGAGGAGCGGCAGACTGTCTATAACTTCGAAGTCGAGGGAACGCATACCTACTTTGTAGGAACCGCGGGAGTTTGGGCCCATAATACGTGTGCTGCAAGGGGGGGAGGCCAGGCTCCGAAGCTGCTCAACGCCGTACCGAAGAGCGTGCGGAATACGGCGAATCACATATTTGGCCCGAAGTCGCTGGCCAAACATAAGCTAGGGCCCGTGCTGGAGGCTTATGGTGGGGATGCAGTCGGTGCCACCTATGGGCTTCAAAATGCGGCGCAGGCTCTGGCAAACTCCGGGGCAATCAAGGGAGTATTTGAAACTACGGTCCGAGTTACAGGTCAAGACGTGACAGTTCGTGGGGCTGTAGTCGATGGCGTCGTGAGGCTGGGAACGGCATTTATTCCGTAGAGGGAAGCCATGGAAGCTACCGCACTTGAAAAGGCTGTGATTGGTCAACTCCTCAAGGATGTTGAGCTGAACACGACAAAGTCAGAGGTCAACTTTGAAAAGGCAATGGTCATCGATCGGGAGTTCACTGGGGTTGGGTTTCTGACCGAGTTTGAGCGCTCGCAGGAGTTGAAGCTCTTTGCGGATGACGTTTCGCTTCGCTGGGGGAAAGTTGGAGCACGGTTGAACGCTTCGAAGCTCGAAACGGGATATGTCGTGTACGTGGACAACGGTTACTTGACGGCCGTTGAGGGGTATAGCTACGGAGACGAATGGCCGGAGGTGATTACCTCGTTCACTCTTTACGAGTTTAGACCCGGGATGGAACTGGGGAGTGGCTAGACCAGAATCTACCCATCCGGCACACGCGGCGTGCTGATTCTAGTCGGCGATGCTCTAGGATGCTCTAGGGACGGTGTAAGCTTTTCAACTTGATGCTCGATGCTCTAGGGAGGAACTGGTGCTCGATGCTCTAGGGATGCTCTAGGGATGCTCTAGGGACGGTGTAAGCTTTTCAACTTGATGCTCTAGGAGATGCTCTAGGGACCGAGATGCTCTAGGTCGCGGTAGGAATGCTCATTACTGAGCACCCCCCGCACAGATCCCAGCGAGCGCTGCTAACGCACTGGGCTCCTGCCTTGGGTAGTGACGCGCAAGCGTTGGCTCGGATAAGGGTGTAGGATTCGCGGATTG
>JAKSDA010000309.1 GCA_022360315.1 Pseudomonadota bacterium | reverse complement strand
TTTCACGGAGTACGTCGACGGTATGAGCCTCGAGGCGCTAATTACCCATCACGGGCCGTTGCCAGAGCCCATGGTTGCGCACATCGTCTATTCCGTGGCACAAGCATTATCCTACTTGCACGATGATGATATCTGCCACCGCGATGTATCACCGGCCAACGTGCTTATCTCCAACCATGGCCGGGTCAAGTTATCGGATTTTGGACTGGCGCGCACCACCGATGACGAGTATTCATGCCACGGGTTCAAAGGCCGGATTGCATTTGCATGCCCGGCACGTTTGCACACTGACTCATACTCCTCTCATTCTGACCTGTGGGCACTGCTGGTAACCGCATACTACGCGGCAAGTGGATACGTGCCATTTGGCCCCGACGATCCAACCACGCCGGGCCAGGCTCAGTTCGAGGAAGTGTTTACTCGGATCATCGCGCACGAGTTTGCAAAGCCTGCCACGCCATTCTCGTGGTTTCTCAACGAGATGTTCGGGGATCTGCGCATCCAGTCGGCGCATGGCCGTCGCTTCCAGTCCGCGGACGATCTGGCCGAGTTTGTCAAAACGTCCTTCGCTGTAAAGTCCAAGCTCGCTGGGCTCGGGGACCTCGTTCGCAGTAGCGCCCAGGGCGGCGGCCCCGCCTGGGAGAGATTGCCGCCCGTGCGGCAGTGCGAGCTCGCCAATACGCAACTTGAGCTGCACAGGCCGGGCACAAACGAACACGTGGCACGGAGGCGATTGAGCAAGGCAGCAAGACCCATTGTACTGGCGATTCTATGTTTTCTCGTATCGGTACTCATTGACAATGGCTCCGACCCGACCCCGTCTACGGTACAACCACCACAGGACCAGGCGGTCGAGGTGACGTCGCACGTGAACACTGTCTGCTATTCAGCCGACGACAACACATTCGATGAGGAGACTGACAAAGAGCCGCGCGTTCACGCCGAGAACCGAAAGCGGCCCGCGCAACTCGCTCGCAAGGTCGAGGGCCAGCAACGTCGAGGTTCCGCGAAAGGACAGAAAGCAAAGAGCTCTGTCGTTGTCCTCCGAGGACGGACGATTCCTATCCCGAGCAGAGGAGACAACCCATGAGGTCGCTCTCTCCCATCGTGTTTTTCCTATTGATGCTCGGTTTCCCTGGCACAGCGTACGCCCTGGAAGCCAAAACGTTCGAGGTGCCCGACTATGATCGGCCATTTCAATTCAACGTGCTGCGCGGAGCCGTAACGCCGCTTATCTTTCCAGCTCGTATCACCGCACTTAAAGTATGGTCATCGGATGGATTCGAGATTACCTGGTTCAAGAGCGAGAGTGCCGACGATGCGATTGACTCCATCGACGCACCGACCATCGTGATCGTAAAAGCGAACCATGGCGCGACGTCAGCATCGCTCACGGTCTCCATTCTCGGCCCAATGAGAGTCCATTTACTCGTGCAAGCGGTGGACGACGAGACCACCGCACACAGCCCGGTCGTGTTCGTATCGCGAGACGCCGATGCACCGTTCAACGCACGAGTGGAGCGCGCCGTGGCCGAGCGCATCGCACCGATCAAAGCAATGAGTGAGAAAGCCAGGCAGGAACACGAACGACTCATTGCCAGGCAAGAGGCCATTATCACCCAGCGCGCCCTGTTGGCGATGGCAAACGCAGTACGCGCCGACGTACTCATCGCTGGCGACCCGCGCCGTCAAATCGCCAAGCGTAGTACCGTACGGGGTCGGTTGCTGGTGCATGAACTACGCTGGATCGGTGATCATGCGTTTGTTGTGTTCTCGTACCGCAATCGCGTCGACCGGGAGTTTCGGGTATCCGGCCTCACCTTGCGTGCAGGCAGCTCTCGTTTGGCCACAGCTCCGACCTGGCCAGCCGGTGGCCGGCGCGTGCCCGGGCGTGGGTTTGACATGGGCGTGATCGCGATTGCCGATGCCGGCGCCTATATCGGACAGACGCTCGTGTTGCAGGTGACCGGCGGGACGCCCGGTGGGCCAGCCGGGAGGACCATTGCGGTCGGGTTCGAGTTAGAGGCGCGCCAGTGACGCGATCAGAACCGACGGTATCCGTGTTTCGGCAGAGCTCTGGCTCGCGCCATGGGCTCGTCGCTGTATTCCTGGCCCTTCTTTGGCCAGCGCTGGCGAAAGCGGACCAACGCGACGCCATGGAACGCTTCGCGGCCGGCGCAGAGACCTATGAGCGCGCAGTTGCGGCACACGCGCGACTCGCGGTTGGTACGGTCTCGCTCGGCGATGAATACGCAGATTCGCCATCGGGCATAACCCCATTCGCGGCCGTGGCAGTCCAGCTCGATTTCATGCGAGCAGGCCCGATTGTGTTGAATACCCAGCTCTCATACGGGCGGCTTGTCATACCAGCCGATTATCCTGCAGCGGCCTGCCCTCGTGAGCGTATACTTGGTTGCCCAGCGTGGCTGCAACGTTCTACCTATTGGTCGAGCTTGTCCGCAGGCGGCTCATGGGTCTACCGAGCATTGCCATGGGCCATACTGGGCCGCGTTCAGATCGGAGGACTGCTTCG
>JAKSDA010000421.1 GCA_022360315.1 Pseudomonadota bacterium | reverse complement strand
AGCGGTTCGCAGAGCGACCAGGCGCGCCGCCAGTGGGTGGGCGAGGAGTGGAGAATACTGGCTGTATTTGACCGACGAGCAAGCCCGCTGGCGGTGATGGATCGCCGCTCTGGCGACGCGGAGAGTTTTTGGACCGGCTCTTAGTCCATTTCTTGATAATTTTTGTACATGGTTCTGGTGTGAGCGTGAGTGATGCGATTCGGGCATGGGTCAGGCAGAGCGCGTCGAGATCAGCGCTCAGATGGCTGGCAGCCATCTCCAGGTGCATGATTTCACGCTTCCTGAAGAAAACCACCGCATCGTTGAAATGACGGATCAGATCCTCGCGGAAACGGAGACAGGATACGGCATTGGTATCATTGCACGCGTACTCGTTGGGGTCTGGATAGACAGTGGGGACTTTGTACGCCGAATCGTATTTTGCCAAATCAACGAGTTGCTCGCGATAGTGACTGTGTCGTTCAAACACCATTCCCATGATGTTGCGCTCATTGCGCACCCGCTGAAGCTCGCCGTGGGCCAGCTCGGCCAGGGACCGAGAATCAAAAGCCAACTCCAGCTCGACATTGGCCTGCACTCGCGGGTCAACAGAAGGTGCCTGTCTTGTGATGGCATGCTTGATGTCTTCGTGGTCTTTGATGGCCTTGGCGGAGTTGTCTGACGGCGCGCCAGGGACGCGCTCATGCGTGGGCTCTCGCTCGATCCTGAGCATCGCTTCGTCGATATGCGCAAGCTGCTCGACGCCCTCGATGTGCGTGCGCGGCGGCGGCGGCTGTTGTGGGCAGCCGCGCTGTCGGCCGTGGCTGCGGCCGCCATCGCCGCGAGTCTGATTGTCGGCCAGACTCCGAAGCCGTGCGCCGCGGTCGCCGACTCCATCAATGGCGTCTGGAATCAAGTGCGGCGCTCCGAGCTGTCCCGGGTTTTTGCCGGCACCGCAACGCCTTTCGCGGCGTCCACCTGGAGGCAAGTCCGCGACCGGATCGACCGCTATGTCGAGCAGTGGAAGCAAGGGCGTCGGCGATGACAGCCAGGGAACCTTTGCCATCATCGGCGAGGCCGGCGAACCGGTTGTGGTCGAGAACCTGGATCCGCAGTCACCAGTCAACGATCTCATCGTGCCGACGACGAGGGTCAGCGGCAACTCCCTGCGTGTTTGTATGACGCGACCGCGCAGGGGGTGCACGTTCAAGTCGTGCGCTGTACCCATCGAGTGGCTCATGGACGGACGCGACGAGCGCCGCGACCCGTGCTTCAATGCCGTTCGCGACGGTAACTATAGATATCGATGGAGTTGCGCCGTGGGATGCGACGATCACTGTCGCAACAACTGCGTCGTTCCCGGCGTGGTTCGCGCGTGCTCTATCTCCTGTGCCGAGGCAGAAATCCTGGAGCTCCAGCTCAGCACGGCGTACGATTACGAACTCGCCGTAATTCTGACCGCTCCCACTGATCCCACACGCACGTGCATCCAGGATCCGGTCGTCGGCAGCGGAGACGAGGGCGGTGACCCGCACCAGAACAGTACAGATCCTGCCACGCCATGGTCGGCTAGCCGCGCTCACCCAGGCACATCCAGCTGATGGCCAGCGGCAAAAAACTCAGCCTGCTCCTTGAGCCTGCCGACGGCCATGCGCAGCGATTGAGCCTGGAGTCGGCAATGTTACAGCATGCACCGCGGCCCGACGTGTTGCTGCCGAGGACCATGCGCGCCGATGGCGAAGCCCCGGACGACCTGCGACGGCAGCGCTGGAGCGTGATCGTCCCGGCCGGTAGCCGGGGCAAACGCTTGCTCGAACTCCTCGCCCCGCTCATCAAACGGCGCGAGGAGCAGCAGGGTTGCAAGGTCGCTGTTCACTCGGTGTCAGACCAGTTCGGATCCGAAATCTCTCATCGGCAGGCGTTTATCTGGCAAGATGAGAACTTCAGGTACTCGACTCCAGAAGCAGAGCCGCTATACCAGCTTCTGGTCGGCGACCTGGACGAGATTCCTCTGGCCATCCAGCAGGTACAGTCCATTCGTGGCCGAGTCGGTCGGATCGCCTTCGACCATGACCCACACTACCGCGAGTATGCCAACAAGGTTTTGCTCTGGGAAGACCACCCTCCATGTGTTGCCGACCCGGACGCCATCCTCTACACAGTTCACGACACCAGCAGATCAAACGAACAAGCGCATCAGGAACTGATCCAGCCAATCGATCGCATGCTGCAAGACATGCAGTTACGTCGTGTCCTGCAGCCAGAGAATGCGAACCTCTCCTCACCGGACGACTTCTACAAGCTTGCCGCGACCAGGCGGCCCAGTGTCATGCTCTCGGTCAGCCACGGCGTTGCAGCTCCCGGACGCGGCTACAGACACCAGCGCAGCCTGCAAGGAGCTATGAGCTTCGGCAAAAATGGCCATATCAGCGGGTGTGACGTGGCCGAGCGCGACTTCCTGCGCGGCGGAGTCTGGCTCATGAATTCGTGCTTCAGTGCCGGTACTCCACGATCGAGCGTTTACCATCGCTGGCTCGCCGAGCTGCGCGAGATGGGACGCCACCGCGACGGGATCGACCATGCGCTTGCCTGCCTGGCCGAAAAGGAGCCATTCATCTCGGCGCTGGCCAAGGCGGCTCTGTCCAATCCCAATGGCCCCCTGGCCGTCGTCGGACATATAGAAAAAGCGAGCGACTCAGCCGCGCGCAGCTTGCAGCTCGTGGACGCATGTGGATGCTGCGCAATGATCTCTTTTGCTGCGTTCTTCTCGGTGACCCCGCGGTGAGGCTCCCACTGCGCTCGGTGCTGGCACCGCCACCAGCGCTCCCGGTCTGCACCCGCGAAGACGAGCGCATTGAGGTCTTCGAGCGGGCCATCGCACAAGTTCTGAGCTGTCAAGTCACGACCGAACGCGTGCACAGCGATGTTTGCGAGCAAGGCATCACCCTGGACCAGTTGCGCCATCTGATCGATACTTACCGCAACGCGGGTCGCACCGTCCTGCGACGCGAGCTGGACACACTTGCGAGGAAAGATCATGAGTGAGCCCAAACTGGTATTCAATGGCATTGACGGCAAAAGTGGTCAGTACTCTCTTGCTCCCCTGACCTTGGGCGAATTTGCCGCTGCGGTAGCCAGCACGCCCGCGCTGAACGACGACGTGCTCGAAGAGTTCCGGGAAACCGCGATCCAGTGCAAAGAGCACAGCTATATCGCCATGTATGGCGTGGATACCGACGATCTGGCCCAGACGGGCTGGGCTGTCATTTTCCCCGAAGCCGAGGCAGACAGCGAAGCTGCCGGGCGCCGGGAAGCGATCCGCGCCGCCCTCACGCCGCTCCTCGACCGCCGCAAGGGCCAGGCCAATTCCCGTTATCGCGAGATCAACCTCAACGTGGACAGGACCGGGGATAAGCAGGAGTTCTTGTACTCATTCAAGGCCGGGAAAGGCGTCGTGGATCCGGACGTCTTTCCGTACTATGTGCTGCTGGTCGCCTCACCCGAAGAGATTTCGTTCGATATTCAGTATCAGCTCGCAGTGCAATATGCTGTGGGCCGGATTTGCTTCGATACCGTCGCAGAATACGCTCACTACGCTGCTAGCGTGGTCGCCGCCGAGACTCGTGAGCAAGCCCCACCACCGACCGCGGTGTTTTTCGCGCCCAGCCATCCGGGTGACGCGGCTACTACGGATAGCGCCAAAAATCTCGTCGAACCGCTGGCCAGTTTCGCGGCGCACGACGCGCATGGCTGTGGGTGGACCATCAAAGAAGTCTTGCGAGACGATGCTACAAAGTCCGCTCTCTCGGAACTCCTCGGCGGCAAATCAAATCCCGCGTTCCTATTTGCCGCCCCACACGGCGTGGCGTTTCCCGTTGATGACGAGTACCAGCGCCACGGACAGGGCGCCCTGGTCTGTCGAGAATGGGACGGCCCCCTTGGCAGGGACATCACGTCGGCCGATTACTTCGCCGCCCGGGATCTCGATGAACTCGGCCAGGATGCCGACCTCCTGGGGATGATCGCGTTCTTTTTTGCTTGTTTCGGTGCCGGTACACCGAAACATAACGAGTTTGCCCCGTACCTTGAGGCCATCGGCGCACGCCCCGGGCCGCTCAACGCGTCACGCTCGTTCGTCGCTAGGTTGCCTCAGAAGATGCTCAGTCACTCACAGCGTGGCGCTCTCGCGGTCATTGGACACGTCGGCAGGGCCTGGAGTACGTCGTTCTCGTGGCATCCGCAATCCGGTAACACCTCACATCCCCAGCTGTCCAGCTTCAAGAGCGTGCTGCGAGCGCTACTCTCCGGCCGTCGCGTCGGCTTCGCCACCACGCCGCTGGGGTTGACCTATGCCGAGCTCGCATCAGACCTTCACCTCTACCAGCGCCGGCCTCACAGGACAATCAAGAGCAGCTGACGTACCGCTGGCTTTGCCTTCACGACGCCCGTAACTACTGCATAATCGGCGATCCGGCGGTACGATTGGCCGCACCGGCCTCATGAGTTCGTCGATAGATGACACGAGAGCCCCGGCGGCAAGCTCGTGGGCCGAGTGAAAACGCCAAGTACGTTTTCCGACTCCGGTTGCTCACGACGTTGAGATGATCGTCAATCCATTGACAGGTGGCCAACCTTTTTAAGTAAAGAAATTTTAAGTCCTCATTTCGCGGGTTGCACAAGATCTTCGATAGATGCCTGACTGTGGCGCAATTTGGCTGCGGACAGTCTGCGGGCCACCTTGCGATTCTCGCGGTGGGTGTACTCAGCAGCGACGAGCAAGCCAAAGCGCTCGTCAAAGCTCAAGCTATTGACGTCTGGATTGCGTTGTTGCTTGAGCCAGGTTTCTGCCATGTTTGAGCACGTGCCCGTGTCCGACCTGGCCGAGGAGTACAAGCTCCAACCGATTGAACAACCCCGGTAAAACGTCGAATTGGTCAAATACCCTCCCGCATACTCCTTCTCTACAAATGCTTCGCGCAAATCTTACTTACCACCTGGTAGTTCCTATGACCATAAAATACCTACCTGACCATAGCGGTAGCCTGATAGTTCGCTAGCTGATCATAATAAGTATTCAGGATTGCAAGGCACGGCCGAACTACCGAGGGCATCCCATAACGCGAGGAAGTTGCCACGAATGGAGTTTCGCTTGTTGAACTGTGCTTGGCGCCTGATTGGAAGTCCGTCGATTGTCGTTTCCACCTGGCTTATTCCCGCCGTCGGATTGGCCGATGGCGCGCACCGCGCGGTACCGACTGCCGAGGTTGCGGTCGCTGCGGCCGGCTCGCGCGTGGCCGGGGATTTGGGCCGATCTTCCTCACAAGCCGGCGTGCCGTCGGATAATCCGGATTGCTCCATCCGGACAGCAATGCAGTCCACGGCGGGGCGGAGTCTGGCTGCCGGGACATCCGGATGGATCGAGCAATCCGGATTATTCGATCATCCGGATTGCTCGAAGGCCAGGTATTCCTGGTCGGGGCAGTCGAGCGAGTTGTCGAGTCGGGCGCTGGCTTCAGATCAGAGTCGGATTGTCATCCAGTTTGCCGGCACCGATCGCCCCGAGACAGCCGATCCGCTCATTGCTCTGGGCGAGCGGGTCAGGTACCGCATGGCGGTCACTGTGCCCGAGGGCCACAGTCGCAACCTCGTTTTCGAGCTGGTGCCGCCCACGGGGTTGGCCACCGAACAACTGAGCATCGGTTCGAGTTCGTTTTCTGGCTCTATTGGTTCGCCGACTGGGTTGCTGAGCGGCGACTCGGGTGAGCGTTTGCGACTCGCCTTTGCCGAGATAACCCCGGCCACGCCAGCGACCGAGCAGAGCCGCACATTTGCTCTGGACGTCACTGCAAGGGCCAAGTTGTGTCCCGGTACCAACATACCGCCCTCGTGTCTCGACAGCGAAAAGCCGCCCGGGCCGGGGCAGCCCGAGCCGGTGTTGCGGGTCACCCTGCACATCGACGGCGAGCTGGTTGCCGAGACATCGGAGCCGGTTCGATTCGGTCTGCCCCGGCCGAAGATCCGGTTGCTCGCCGATCCCGGCGAGCCGGTGGCCAACACCTCGATCTTGTGGACCGCGGAAATCTCCAACCACGAGGGCACGGGCATGTTTTGCACCAATGGCGGGGCCAGTGTGGTGATTCCTGCGCGGGCTGATTTCACCCTGGAAAATCCCGCCGGCGACGGCCTTGACAACAACGCCAACGGCGTGACCGACGAGGACGAGGAAGTTCGTGTCACTCCCTCAGAAGGCACCTACAATGTGTATTTTAACCTCGACGATCACTGTGTGCCGGCTGGCCAGAGCGTGTCGGGCAGCGTTGCTGGACAGGGATTTGCCGGACAAATCGAGCCCAGTCTACTTCTCGTGCTTCGTCTCCGCGCGGGTCCGGGCATTGCCCCCGACCCGCTCGATATTTCAGTGACCATGAATGACTATTGGAGCTTGCCGGGACCTGGTGGTGAATTCATTCAGCCCGGCAATGACGGTGTGGACACCAACCGGAGCGGATCGGGATGCGCGACATCTGTCGCCGAGTGCGAAGAGAACGGCGATGCAGTGACGCGGATGACGATCGTGCCCCGGGCGCCGCTTCTCACCTTCGAGAAGGGCGTGCGGGACCTCAACGGCGGCTTCTTGCTGCCCGACGACCTGGTCGAGTTCGAGATCATGGTAAGAAACAGCGGTACTGCTCCGGCGTCCGCGGTCGAGATCAGCGATCCGGTGGCCCATAGCAACGCCACGGTGGTTCCCGGCACCGAGAGAATCAATGCCAGTGGGGTCGATCCGTCGGCCGTGGAGATCGAGTTGCAAGATCACCGTGTCGTGGCCAGAATCGGCGATTTACCCCCGGGTGCGTTTGTGGTGGTTCGGTTTCACATGCAGGTAAAGAGCCCCTTGCCGTCGGGCGCGGCCGTGGCCAACCAGGCCGTATTGATCGCTGATGACGGATATGGCGATCGCTACAGCGACGATCCGAGAACGCCGAATACCGACAGTGATCCCACTGTGCTCTTCGTGGTATCGCCCGATGATCCGGATGGCGACGGTGTGCCCGTGGACCGGGACTCCGATTCGTTCGACGATCATGTCTGCACCGATGACGACAGCGACGGCTGTGACGATTGCTCGGTGGTCGGGCGCAGCGATAGCGCAAACGACGGCGCCGACGCTGACCGCGACGGACTGTGCGACGACGGTGACAGCGACGACGACAACGACGGTGTGCCCGACGCGATCGAAGGCGGCGCCGATACCGATGGCGACGGGATTGCCGACTGGTTCGACAGCGATTCGGACGGTGATGGCATCGATGATTCCGACGAGGGCAACATCGATACTGACGGCGACGGCTCGTCCAATCGGGTCGATATCGACTCGGACAACGACGGCATCCCGGACAGCGGTGAGGGCCAGGACGACGCTGACGGCGATGGCGAACCGAATTATCTCGACAGCGACAGCGATGGCGACGGCGTACCGGACCGGGTCGAGAGGGGGAGCCATCCTCTGACGGCCTTACCGCTCGATAGCGACGGCGATGGAACGCCCGACTTTCTCGATACCGACAGCGACGACGACGGCATTCCAGATGGTGAGGATAACTGTCCGCACACCGGTAACAGTGACCAGAACGACTCCAATGGCGACCGACGTGGCGATGCCTGCGACTCGGACAGCGATGGCGATTCGGTGGTCGACGGCGCCGATAACTGTCCCGAGATCAGCAATCCAGATCAGAGCGATGACGATGGTGACCTGTACGGTGATGCCTGCGACAGCGACGCCAATGGCGACGGTTTTGCCGACTTTGTCGGCGCTTCGGGGGGTGGCTGCTCGGCGAAACCGGGCAGCAGTGCGCCCGGAGGGGGGCTGCTTGTCGCCGTGCTGTGGATGGCGCTCGCCGTGCGTCGGCGCCGGACTGTGGTCGCCGTTGTGGTCGGCCTGATGGTGTTGGGACAGGCCTCTCCAACCGCGGCGCAGGTGGTGGAAAAGCGGGACTTTCCGGTCGAGCGCTTTCGCATATCGGCCGATAGCGAAGGCCTGATATCTGCCGAGTGGGCTGAAGTTCCCCTGCATTTGGATTGGGAACTCGGCCTCTGGCTCAGTGCCAGCGACGACCCGCTAGTTCTCTACACCATGGACGGCGGCGAGCGCGACCGCCTGGGTGCGCTGCTCAAGTCCCGGGTCGGCGGCACGCTGGTCGGTTCGGTGGCGTTGTGGAATTGGGCTCAGCTCGGTGTGGAGATGCCGCTTGTGATATATCAAAACCGAGCTCGCATGATCGACGGAGTGGAGGGCCGCCTCGACCCGGTGTCGAGTTTTGGCCTGGGCGATGTTCGGGTCGCGCCCAAGGTGCAGCTCTTGTGGGCTCATCGCAGTGGCCTCGATCTGGCGGTCATCCCGGCCTTTACGCTGCCCACGAGCACGGGCGCCGACTACACCGGCGGGAGCAGCCTGTTGCTGCAACCCGAACTGGTCGCCTCGCGGTCGTGGGGCCCGGTGCGGGTGGCTGGCAATTTCGGTTATCGGCTGCGCGAGCGCGCCGAACTGGCCAACTTGGTCGTGGACGACGAGGTCTTTGCTCACTTCGGTGCGGGCTACCGTTTTGCAGAGAGCGGCGGCCGTCCCCTCGAACTCGATCTCGCCCTGTCCGTGGCCACCGGGGCGTCGGACTTCTTTGGACCGCACAACCGCGATTACGTCGAACTGATCGGCGCTGCCCAGTACGAAGTCGACACCGCCTGGGCTGGTGACGCATTGCCATTTATCGCCGTGGGCGCTGGGCTGACCTCGGGTTTTGGCTCGCCCGATTGGCGAGTCGTGGTGGGCACGCGGCTCGGCCGGGTACGCCGGAGTATGCGCGACCGCGATCGCGACCAGGTGTACGACAGCGAGGACCGCTGCCCGCTCGAAGCCGAGGATCGCGACGGATTCGCCGACCGAGACGGCTGCCCCGATCCCGACAACGACGGCGATGGCGTTCTCGATGGAGCCGACGGTGCCCCCGACCATGCCGAGGACCGCGACGGCTACTCCGACGGCGATGGCGTGCCTGATCCCGACAACGACGGCGATGGCATCGCCGATTCCGATGATCGCTGCCCGCTCGAGCCCGAAACGGCGAACGGCTTTGAAGACGGTGACGGTTGCGCCGACGCGCCGCCCGACCCGGACGGCGATCGGCTGTGCAATCTGTCCGACAAATGCCCGGGTGAGGCCGAGGATGTCGACGGCTTCGAGGACGGCGACGGCTGCCCCGATCCCGACAACGACCGAGACGGGGTTCTCGACACCGACGATCGGTGTCCGCTGGAGCGCGGTGTGGCGAGCAATCGCGGCTGTCCCGACCCGGATCGCGATGGCGACGGTCTGGTCGACCGAGTGGATAACTGTCCCGACGAGCCCGGGCCGGTGGATAACCGCGGCTGCAAACAGGAGCAGAAAGTCGTCATCACCGAGCAGGGACTGGAGACCCTGGACGCCATCTACTTTCGCACCAACCAGGCGGTGATCATGCCGCGGTCGTACGAACTCATGCGACAGATCGCCGATGTGCTCAAGCGACACCCCACCATGACCTTGCAGATCGAGGGCCACACCGACAGCCGGGGCGACGATGATTTTAACCTCGACCTGTCGCAACGCCGCGCCGCGGCTGTGGTCGATTTCCTGGTCTGGCGGGGAGTTTCGCGCGATCGCCTGGTACCGATCGGGTTTGGCGAGACCAAGCCGATCGCCGACAACGAAAGCCCCGCGGGGCAGGCGACCAATCGGCGGGTCGTGTTCCGCGCGACGGGGGCCGATGACGTCAAGATCGAATACAAGCAAACCGGTCCGAGCGAGGACACGATCGGCTGGTAGCGGGAGGCCGAACGTCCCGCTGGCGATTCGATCGGCGGCTCGCGGCGACCCGGATGCGGCAGCTGCGGTATGCTCCGGCCCTTGATCTCGTATCCCAAGGCTGCTTCATGAGCGAAGGAAACGTCACCAGTGTCGATGAGGGCTTTCTCTCTGCGGTTCGGAACATGCGAGGGGTCGGGCTGTCGCCGGCAGCCGCTGCGATCGACCTCGATGCTCCGATTCGGCCCGGATCTACTCTGAGCGCCGGCGCGGCGCTGGCCCTCTTCGAGGCGCAGATGGAGAGCCGGCACCTGGATTTTGCAGCGCGCTGGCTGCGCAGCCGCGGTCAGGGCTACTACACGATTGGCTCGTCGGGTCATGAGGGCAATGCGGCTGTGGCCGAGGCGACTCGGGTGACTGATCCGGCGCTCTTGCACTATCGGTCGGGCGGGTTCTTTGTCCGCCGGGCGCGCAAGGCCCAGCGGCAGGACAGCGGGTCGGGCCGGCCGGCCGTGGATGCACTGGGCGATGTGCTGCTCGGCGTCGTGGCCTCGCGGCAGGAGCCCATCGCCGGCGGTCGGCACAAGGTGTTTGGCTCGATTGCACTCACGATCTGGCCACAGACCTCCACGATCGCCTCTCACCTGCCCAAGGCAGTGGGGACCGCATTTGCCCTCGAGCGCAAAAAGCGTCTCGGCCTGGCCCTGGACGTCCCGGAAGACGCGATCATCGCGTGCAGCTTCGGCGACGCCACAGTCAATCATTCGACGGCTGTGGGCGCCATCAATACAGCGTGCTGGACTGCCCACCAGGGCTTGCCCATGCCCATCCTCTTCGTGTGTGAGGACAACGGCCTGGGTATCAGTGTCAGGACTCCGAAAAACTGGCTCGCCGCGGTCTACGGCCAGCGCAGCGGACTGGGGTATTTTCGCGGCGACGGCTGCGATATGGTCTCGGCCTACGAGGCGGCCCAAAGCGCTGTGGATCACGTCAGAACTACGCGCAAGCCGGCGTTCTTGCACCTTTCCATGGTGCGACTCATGGGTCACGCGGGTTCCGATGTCGAACTCGCCTATCGCAGTCCGGGCGAGATTCGCGGCGATCTGACCCGAGATCCTCTCCGTCGTAGCGCCGAAATTCTGATCGAGGCGGGTATCCTGAGTGCCGA
This sequence comes from Pseudomonadota bacterium, assembly GCA_022360315.1. Taxonomy (GTDB): domain Bacteria; phylum Myxococcota_A; class Polyangia; order Haliangiales; family Haliangiaceae; genus JAKSDA01. The sequence goes on along the minus strand of JAKSDA010000421.1, from coordinate 23,445 downwards.
AGAGGTCATCGATCGCTACCAAACGGTCCGTGCCGGGGTTCGCGCGCGAGCCGAAAAAGCAGCCGGAGCACCGCAGCTCCACGACGCTGACGACATCATGGCACCGATCGCGCCGCACGACCCGGATGCGGTGGCCGCCGAGGTAAAAAGGCCTGTCGAGCAGGCCGCGCGCGGCCAATTCTGGCGCGATCGCCTGCCCGAGGAACAGGGCCCGGTTCCGCTCGCTGAACACGTGCGCCGCGCGCTCGGCGACATCCTGGTCAAATACCCCGAAGCGGTGATTTTTGGTCAGGACGTGGGCAGAAAGGGCGGGGTTTACGGGGTGACTCGAGGCCTGCAGGAACGCGCGGGCATGGCGCGGGTATTCGACACACTGCTCGACGAGCAGTCGATTCTCGGCCTGGCCATCGGTGCTGGCCAGACCGGTATGCTACCGATTGCAGAGATTCAATATCTCGCCTACTTGCACAACGCCATCGATCAACTGCGCGGCGAGGCTGCGACCCTATCGTTTTTTTCGCAGGGTCAGCTGAGCAATCCCATGGTGGTGCGGGTCGCGTCCTACGCCTATCAGAAGGGCTTTGGCGGTCATTTCCACAACGACAACTCGATCGCGGCTCTCGGCGACATCCCCGGCCTGGTCATCGCCTCGCCGTCCCGGGGTGATGACGCCGCGGCCATGCTGCACACCTGTATCGCGTCGGCGCGGTGCGACGGCACGGTCTCGGTGTTTCTCGAGCCCATCGCGCTCTATCCCATTCGCGATCTCTACCGACCGGGCGACGGTGAGTTGGCCGCGCCGTATCAGCCGACCGGCGCTCATGTCCCCATCGGATCGGCGCGGTTGTGGGGCGATGGCAGCGATCTGCTCATGGTCTCGTTTGCCAACGGGGTGTACATGAGCTTGCGTGCGGCCCGCCGATTGGCCGACAACCACGGCGTGCGGTGCCGCGTGCTCGACTTGCGCTGGCTGGCTCCTCTACCCATCGACGACTTGATGGGCGAGGCCAGCAAGGCCGAAAATGTGCTGATTGTGGACGAGACCCGGCAAACCGGCGGGGTCTCCGAGCGCATCCTCACCGCGCTGGTCGAGCACGGATTTGCCGGCACGGTGCGACGTGTGGCCTCGCTGGACAGCTTTGTCCCACTCGGCCCGGCTGCCGGTCATGTACTGGTGGGCGAGAGTGACATCGCAGGTGCCGCGCTCGCCATGCTCGGCATCGAGGACTCGCAAAATGTTGGGTTCGGGTCGCGCGCCGCGACGAAAAAATGAAACAGAAACCCACGGGTTGTGGATCAAATAAGAGCCGGTCCAAAAACCTCGGACCGAGCCAGAGCGACGAGGCGCGCCGCCAGTGGGTGGGCGAGGAGTGGAGAATACTGGGTGTATTTGACCGACAAGCAAGCCCGCTGGCGGTGATGGATCGGCGCTCTGGCGACGCGGAGAGTTTTTGGACCGGCTCTAAGCGTTTTTATTGCTCGACATCCGGTCAGAAGACAAACGCTGCCATCAGTGAAAACCCGCGATTTCTGAGCGACTCGGAGCGGACCGGCACGGTATCGGTGGGCAGCATGGGCTCTCCGTTCACCGTGGCCGATACGTCGAACTGGCCGTTCATGGCGCGTCGAATTGCCTGCTCGTATCGGATATTCAACACCAGCGAGCCGTAGGGCAGGGGGAATTCCACGCCGGCACCGGCAACAACTGCGATCTGGATGCTCCGGCTCACATCGTCGATGTCTCCGCTGAGCGCCACGGTTCCGGTTTGCATGCCGGAACCCTGTACTATCTGTCCGTCGCCTTTGAGCTCGGTGTCCAACAGGAAGGCCAACGTGGGGCCGACAAAAATGTGCGGTACGATGACTCCGTCGTACTCCAGATTGTACTGGAGCAGAATCGGAACCTCGATGTAGCGCAAAATGTGGTCGAGCTCGTATGGGACAAGGATCGTGCAGCCCTCGTCCGGCGGGTTGGAACTGCAGCCGGAATCGGGGGCGTCGGGATTGGGCAAGACCAGGTTATCGACTGCGTGGGCGCCTTTTGTCGCGAAAAGGACTTCGAGCTTGAGGTCCCATCGGTCCCTGAACGAGAGAGCCAGGAACCCGCCTACCGTCACATGCTCCTGGGTCTCCAGGGACGACTCGGGAGCGTCGGCGAGCAGAGTCTGGCGCTCGTTGCCGCCAAAATCGGCAAAATGGGCCCCGACCATGAGCCCGGCGCGCAATCGCCATCGCGGCTCTAGTCTGTCCAGTTGTAGCGGAGGCTCGGCACGCCTTGGACGGGTTCGGCGCCTGACACGCGTCGAGCCTCTGGCACCCTCATCGGACGCCTCCGTCGATCGGGCAGGTGACCGGGCAGGCTCGGCCGGGATGTCTGCAGGCTCTGTCGGGGTCTCGTCGGGCCTGGCCGGGGTCTCGGCTGGTGGTGTTGGCGGGTCCCCGGGCGGACCGGGGGCGTCGGCCGGCGGATCTGGCCGCTCGACGGGCTGAGCGAGCTGGGCCAGGGCCGTGTGAGGCAGGACTGCCGCAACGATGCAAAGGAGTAGAATCGCTTGTTTCACAGCGGCTGATTTTTACCATATCGCCCCGGTGACTCCGGCAGCTCCCCCATCGGGGACCATCCCGGGCGGCCGTTCGATCCACCGCAGCACCGAGACAGTCATCACTGTGAACAGGTTTTCACCATCCTGGGAGGAAATATCGTCTCGGCGCTGGACTCGATACCATTTGGTGGTAACTGCGCTTTGCGGCGATTTTAGGCCGTGGAAATACGCGGGAAACATATGATAAGTACACCATTAGGATGAAAAAGGTCGAAGCGATCATCAAGCCTTTCAAGCTCGACGAGGTCAAGGAAAGCCTGTCCGAGATCGGCATCCATGGGATGACGGTTACCGAGGTCAAGGGCTTTGGGCGTACTGGAGGCAAAAAAGAGGTTTATCGCGGTTCGGCCTACGTCGTCGACTTTGTCCCAAAGGTCAAACTCGAGATCGTTGTGTCCGACGAGGCGGTCAGGCAGGTGGTCCAGACCATCATGGAGGCAGCGCGAACCGGGCGGATCGGGGACGGCAAGATCTTTGTATCATCGATGGACGAGGTGCTGCGCATCCGTACCGGCGAAAGCGGCGACGATGCGATCTGAGGTCGCTCTAAGTCTGCGCCCTCCTTGTTCTTTCCCGAAGTTTTGCCTATACTTGCTAGGTCTGGCCCCAATGCGGGCCACCAGTGGATGTGATCTGCGTGAGTCTTACCGCCATATGGGAGCGCGTTGCGGTCGACATCGTTCGCTGGGCCCCCAAAGGGCTGTATACAGCTGCGGCCGGTTGGGGGTCCCGGCGCAGGTTGCCGCGTCTGTTGCGAGCACCTACCTATCGAGCGTTTGGCCGACTTGTGGGCGCTCGCCTGGACGAGGCAGAGCTACCTCTCGCCGAATATCCTACCCTCGGAGAGCTATTTACGCGGCGGTTGCGGGCCGGCACACGCCCCGTAGAAGCTGATGAAAGCGCGATCACTGCGCCTTGCGACGGAGTCGTGGCAATGGGTGGCACGGCCGATGGAGGAAGCATGATTCAAGCCAAGAGCATGCTCTACTCGCTCGACCAGCTGGTGACGGACGAGGAGCGCGCCTCGCGTCTACTCGGTGGTTCGTACGCCACCATCTACCTATCGCCGCGCGATTACCACCGGGTCCACTCACCCACGACGGCCAGGCTGCTCGGCTACGATTACATTCCAGGGAGTTTTTTCCCGGTAAACCCGCTTTTTTCGCGATCGGTTGACAGGCTCATGACCCGCAACGAACGCGTTGTCTTCCATCTGCAAGCAGAATCGGGGGCGGTCTCGGTGGTCATGGTGGGAGCGCTCGGGGTGAGCAATCTCGAAGTTGCTCACGATGGCACTGAAACCAGGTGCTTACGTCGCAGCGGTGCACGCCGTCGCATACGGTTTGAAAGGCCGGTTGCGATACAGCGTGGCGATGAGCTGGGAATGTTTCATCTCGGTTCCACGACGATTGTCATATTCGAGCCAGGATCGGTCGACCTTACCGGGATTCGACCTGGCAATGAGGTACGTTTTGGCCAACCCATCGGTCGCGTGCGAAAGCACGCCGATTGCGTCAGTCCGGCGGGTATTGTGAGTTAGACTTCGTAGCAGACGGTGAGCAAAGAAGCCGACAAAGAGGTCGCCGAGTCTGCGAACTCGCAACACTCGCGACGGCGCCGCAGAAAGAGCGGGCTCCGCATCCCGTCCGACAACGTTCCGCGCAGCACGCCGGTCACGCCAATAAGTCCGATTCCGGTGGCCAACCCTTCTGGTCTGGCAGTCGGCGCGCAGGGGAGCCCTCCAGCTCGGGCGCCCACTGATGGCGAGGTGCTTGCGCCAGTTACCGAAGACCCCAGCGTCGAGCTTCCTGTACCCAATACATTCGACCGACCCCAGCATGACAAGGGTACAGCAGACAGGCCTCTTTCCGATCTGAGCAGCGCGCCGTCGTTGCCGCCGAGTCTGGCCTTTCCCATCGTCGAGGATGAAACCACCGACGTGATGCCTACCAATGCGTTAACCCGGGAAGTCTCGGCCCCCTCCGACCTGGGCACTGCGCCGGCGGTCGGCCCCCGGGCCCAGCAGAGCCAGGGCAGCGATGGCGAGGACGACATCGAGACCCGCGTGACCCGAGAGCTTCCGGCGGTGAGCCTCGAAGAGCTCGATCTGGCCGACGCTCTCGAGTTGCGGGACATGATAGACACGCCCAGCATGACCGATATGGTGGATACGCTGGATATCGACGATGGGGATATCGGCGAGGGCGACAGCGACGGGCTCGATATTCCCATCGACGAGGGCGAACTCGAGGATGCGTCGATCAGCGCCATCCACGCCCCCGAGGCATCGATACACATTCCACCTGGCCGCGCCATTCCCGGCCACGTCCCGCCTGACCACGCCATTTCTGGCCGTGCTCCGTCTGGCCAGGGGGCGAGTGACGGCCCATCCGCGCCGAGAATTTCCGGTCGTGTTCCCACTGTCGCACTGTCCGATGAAGACCTCGAGGAGCTCATCGAACCGATCGAGATTCCGAGCGCAGCGAACCGATCAGTAAAGCCGCCCAGTCTGTCCGTAAAACCACCCAGTCTGTCCGTAAACCCGCCCAGTCTGTCTGTCGACGCCAGTGTCGATGTCGATGTCGATGTCGATGTCGATGTCGATATCGAGCCCTCGTCGGATTTACACCAGGCTACAGCGCCGCCGGATGAGGGTGCGGCTGGTCATCTCGACTCCAGCGGTGGCGCGGAACGCAAAGACCGACTGGCAATCGCAACTCCGCCCAAACTCGAGCTCTCGACGGGAAACGATGTGGCGCGCAAACCGTCGCGTCCGCCCGAGCCCGGGGTGCCTGCAGCGGTGGCAGCGCTGGAAAGTGGAGGCATGGAGTCGCCGCTCGATAGCCCGCTCGAGATTGGCGACGGCGGCCAGCCTCGTGCAGGGTCGACCGACACCAGCGAAAGCGCCGAGATACTGGCCGATGAGTTGCTCGAGGAAGTCGACGATTCCGAGGTCGAGATCGACACCAAGGCAGGGCCCAGGACCGTGCCGCCCCCTGCGCCGCGGAGTATTGCTCCGGCCAAAAAACCGCCTCCTTCACCGAGGAAGAGCACCAAACCCGCCGAATCAGCAAAGTTGCGACGGCACAAAAAACCCTGGTTTGAGGACATCTTCGACGAGGACTACCTGCGGACATTGCCTTTCTTGACGCCCCAGGCAACCCAGGCCGAAGCGCTGTTTGTATCAGACGCCATGAATATCGAGTCGGGTAGCCAGCTGCTCGATATAGGCAGCGGCTACGGCCGCCACGCCATGGAGCTGGCCTCTCGCGGCTTTGTCGTGGTGGCCCTGGACCTGTCCTTGCCCTTGTTGCTCCGCGGCGCCGACGAGGCGCAGCGCCGGGGATTGAATATCAACTTCGTTCACGGCGACATGCGCGAACTAAACTTCGATGCCAAGTTCGACGGTGCCTACTGCCTGTTTTCTACGTTTGGTTATTTTGATGATGAAACCAACAAGAAAACTGCTCAGGGAATCGCACGCGCTCTCAAGCCGGGCGCTCGACTCGTCATCGAAGTGCTCAACCGAGACTATCTCGTCGCCGAGTTGCCGACCCGTGTGTGGTGGGAAGGCGATGGCTGTGTTGTATTGGAAGAAGTTGATTTTAATTACTTTTCATCGAGAATGGTGTCAAATCGCTCAGTTGTTTTCGAGGATGGGAGACAGCTCGAACAAGAGATTTCGCTCCGAGCCTACTCTCTCCACGAGTTTGGCAAGCTTCTACATGCAGTTGGATTCAGGGTCCTCGAAGTATCGGGCAGCATGGCCACACGGGGCCGTTTTTTCGGCACACATTCGCGTGAGATCATCGTCGTCGCCGAAAAACGGAGGGGCCAAGACACCAAGGACGGGGGACAAGCCTCCGGGTCTCAGGGGGTGGGTTGACCGGATGCTTCCCAGCACAGCAGGGCGATACATGGCGGGATCGCCTCAACGTGACACGTTTCACTGTGCAACAGTTACGAGGATGCGACGATTACAATAAGTTAGCGATATTCACGGGGTCGTGCGGAATAGGCCGGGCGATTCGGTGGTTTTTGGCACTAGTCTCCGGGTCCGGCAGGAAATTTGCCTGCAAACTTTTCGGTCGTATTGGCGTCCTACTACAAAAGGCCGCCACTGGGCCGATTCCCTTCAGGGCACGAGCATCGAGAAAGCGCGTAGGATAGATGGCAGCGAGCACGAACGAAGCTACCAAGTTGGACGGCTCGCGGCGGACTCGCCGTTCGCCAGCAGCGAAGAAGCAGCGGCGGACATCGCAGCGTCAGCGCAGGGGCCGGCGCAAGTCCGGTGCTGCCGAGGGTGATGCCAATGTCGCCGAGCAGGTCGACAACATCGAGTATCTACGCGAATCGCTGCCGGGTGGGGCTGACGACGGGCCCGAGAACAGCCTGATCGACCAGATCGACGACGACCAGCCCGAAGAGGAGGGTCTGGACGACGACGGTGTGGAGGGGTCGCGAGACAAAGAGCGCTCTGCGCGTACCAGCGAGAGTGAACAGGTCAGTTTTCTGGCTATGTACTTTCGCGAGATGGCCAATCTCGACGTATTGCAGCCGGAAGAGGAGTTCACGGCTGCGCGGGAGATCGAGGAGCTCGAGATCGTGGTTTGGGAGGAGCTGTTCAGCCATGCTGCCGTGGTCGAGCATCTGATCTCGGTGGTCGAGGCGTGCATGGACAACTCCTTGACCGAGTTTCGCTCACTGCGCCGATCGGCTACCGATGCGCGCAAGTCTGGCGCCAAAGCGGCTCAGGCCAAGCTGGGCAAGGCGGCCCGTCGCTGTGCCGCCAAGGTGCGTGCAGTCGACGTCGACAAGCAATATCTCGAGGCTGTACTGGCCGATCTAGTTCGTATCGAGCGAGGCCAGAATGCCGTCTTTTCCGGCGACAACGAGTCATTTTCGGTCAAGGGTCCGGCATTCCGCAGCTATCTCACCCGGGTTCGCATGGCCGATCGTGCTGCGGCCGATGCGCGCAACGACTTTGTCAAAGCCAATCTTCGCCTGGTCGTGAGTATCGCGCGGCGGTTCAATCACGGTCGCATGGCGCTGGCGGATCTCATTCAGGAGGGCAACATCGGGCTCATGAAGGCGGTCGAGCGTTACGACTACCGCCGTGGTTTCCGCTTCTCGACCTATGCGAGCTGGTGGATTCGCCACGCGATCAGCCGGGCTCTTGCCGACAAGGGCCGCGAGGTTCGCCTGCCGGTTCACATGATCGACGCCCATCATCGGCTGTCCAAGGCCAAGCGCGAGCTCACCGCGAAACTTGGCCGACAACCGACCAATGACGAACTCGCCGAGGCGACGTCAATCGCCCCTGACAAGATCGAAAAGATGCGGACGTATCTGCTCGATCAGTCGTTTTCGCTCGACCGACCGGTCAATGACGAAGACGGTCGCTCGTTCGTCGAGTTTCTACAGGATCCGAATTTCGAGGATAACTCGCCGACCGACATGCTGGCCCTGCAGGCTCTCACGGCCGAGGTCAAGCGCATCATGGACGAGCTCAAGCCTATCGAGGCTGATATTCTGCGCCAGCGATTCGGCCTGGACAACGACCGCGAATTGACTCTGAAGCAGATCGGCGAGAAGTACAATCTTTCGCGCGAGCGGATCCGACAGCTTCAGGAGCAAGCGCTATCCAAGATGCGCCGCGCCCTGCAGCGCAAGGACATGATGTAATTGATGTAATCATACAGTCTCCGGCGGTTCGAGAGACCTTACTTCTCCTTGCTGCGGTCGTGCAGTCGGGATACGTTTAGGTGTAATTACGGAGACTACATGATGGCGATTCGAGATCTCGACCGAACCAGCTGGAGGCGTCGGCGTACGAGCGGCTGGACGCTACCGACCGGGCTTTTGTGTGCGGGTATTCTTCTTGTTAACGCCGTTGCACTCGGCTGTAGTGATGACCGGGCACTGACGGTCCAGCGTCTATCCAAAGACAAGGGCCAGGCCGGCGACGAGCTGGTGATTCACGGATCGGGCTTTCAATCGGATGGTGTGAAGAGAGTCCGGGTCTACTTTGGCAATCAGCAGGCCAAGGTCAAAAAATTCATCGGCAACGACCAGATCCTCATCGAGGTGCCGGGTGGCAATAACATGGGGAAAACCGTCGATGTACAGATTATTTTCGAACCTGGCGGCGCCAAGCAGCTGGCCAAGGCGTTCAAGTACATCGAGATATCGCGTCTCAAGGTAGATGATTTTGAAAACAAAAAACCCGGCCAGTAAAGCCGCGCGCGAGTCGCGCGCGGCTTTAGTCGGCAGGCCGTCCCGGTCGGCACGATCAAATATCATGCGACCATGAAGCCCTGGCTGCTCGTGTTGTCGATGTTCTCGCTCTGCGGACACAATATTTGTCGCTTTTTTGTCCCGTTCCGCCGTTGTCACGGGGAGTATGCTGCATATGCAGTTGGGTATCTGTGGCGCCAGTCTGACATTACCTCGGAGCGGACATTTCATGAACGAGCACGAGTTTGACCTCAGGTTTAATCCACAGATAATGACCGGCCAGGCCGAAGGGGAATTCGTCGCCCACAAGCAGAAATTGCTCGGGCCGCAGTAGGCCTTCGTTCTTTCTCCCGGGCGATCGAGCGCCGCTCTGTCATGGCACGAGTTCCCATCCTGTTTTTCGCGGCAAATCCGCGCGGCACCCCCCCGCTGGCCATTGGCGACGAGCTCCGGGCCATTCAAGCCAAGATCAGGGCCTCGGAGTATCGCGATACCCTGCGCTTGATTCCCTGGCTGTCCGCTCAGCCGGACGATCTCGTGCAGGGGTTGAACGAGGTACGTCCGTACATCGTACACTTTAGTGGCCACGGCGATGAGTCCGGTCAGCTTGCCATGCACGACCCGGATGGCAACTGCCTCGCAGTATCAGAAACCGCTATGGAAGCCCTTTTCCAGGCGCTCAAGGGTGACATCCAGATCGTGGTGCTCAATGCGTGTTACAGCGACGTGCAGGCCCGAGCGATCGCGAATCACATCGATTGTGTGGTGGGTATGAGTGCGGCGCTCGGTGACGAATCAGCCCGCACGTTCGCGGCTGCGTTCTACCGGGCCCTCGGCTTTGGGTGCTCGGTACAGAACGCGTACGAGCAAGCGCTGAGTTCCATGCAACTGGGTGGATGGGGAGGACAGCACGTACCCCGTTTGATCGTCCGCGAGGGAGTCGATGCGGACGAGGTAATACCGGTCAGCGTCGACCAGGACGACTGTCTCGAGCACCTGCCCGAGGTACCCAGATCGGATCTTCCAGAACAACCGTTTTGTTATCTCGAACCTGTGGACGAACGGCATGCGGAGCTTTTTTTCGGCCGCAATCGGCAGATTCGCGACCTCTACGAGTGCATCGCAGACAACCACTCGCGTCCGCTCATTCTCGTCTTCGGGCAGTCGGGGGTCGGCAAATCATCGCTCTTGCTCGGCGGTATCAAGCCGCGCTTGAGCCACGCCTATGAAGTCGTCTACACCCGTCGCGATCCGCAGCGGGGGCTATACGGAACGTTGCTCGACGCCGTGGACGGAGATTGGTTTGAGTTTGAAGAGCGGGCCGATCGCGCCGCCATCGTGATTCTCGATCAGGCCGAAGAAGCGTTTACCCGACCGTTGAGCGGTCGCTCCCCCGAGGTAGAGATCGAGGAGTTCGTGGCCCATGCTGCGGCCCTTTTCGGGCTGTCAGCAATGCGCCCGCGCGGCCGCCTCGTGCTGTCGTTTCGCAAGGAATGGCTGCCCGAGATCGACCGGGGGCTGCAAAACGCCGAGCTGCCGAGCAGAAAGCTGTTCATCGAACGCCTCGGAAAAGAAGGCATCCGACAAGTCGTACGGGGAATCCACAGCTCACCTCGGCTGCGCAAAGCCTTTCCCATCACCATCGAGCCCGATCTGGATCTGGCCATCGCCAATGATCTGATCGCGGACCAGGACTCACCTGTCGCGCCCACGTTGTCGATCTTGATGGCCCGGCTGTGGCGAGAAGCCAATCGAGCGGTCCCGGGTGCGCCCATTCTCTCGCACGATCTCTATCAGCAGCTAAAACGCGAAGGGCTGCACCTGGGAGCCTTCCTCGACAGACAATTGCGCGCGCTGTCCGCAATGCACCGCGAGCACGTCGAATCGGGGCTTGTGCTCGATCTCCTGGAGCGTCACACAACAGCCCTCGGCACGGCCCGGCAGTGGCGCCGGGTCGATCTACATGCGGAATACAGCCATGTGCCGCCACACTTGATCGATTCCATCGTGACTTCGCTCAAACGACACTACCTCGTCGTCGAACCGAGAGCTGTGGCTGGTGAATCCCTCTCGCGCGGACTCACCCGCCTGGCCCACGACACCCTGGCGCTCGTCGTCCGCGAGGCCTTTCGAGCCTCTGAACGACCCGGCCAGATCGCCCGTCACATCCTGGAGAATCGATCGGCCGAACGCCGCTCTGGCGCGGGGAGCGCGGCGATGAGCGAGCAAACCACCGCCATGGTGCAACGCGGGCTGGGCGGGATGCGCCGGGTCCGCCCCCTCGAAAAGCAAATCCTCGACGAGGCCAGGCGAGCCATCGCGCAACGACAAGCCACCATACTGGCCCAGCGCTGCGCTCGACAGCGACGCAACGCCCTGTTAGCCGCAATCTCGGTAGCGGTCGTGGTCCTGGCCTGGATGAGCCACGCGATCCTTCAGGACAAGAAGGAATCCGATAGACGGGCCGAACTCGCAGATAAACACAAACGCGATACCATGCGCATGAGGGCAGTGGATGATATGAACGACGACCCCACCTCGCAGCTCCTGCTCTTGCGAGACGTGGAAGAACCCGAGCGCATACCGGAGTGGACGGACTATGCGCATCGGGTATTAAATCACCGTGTCGCCCACGCAGTCTTTTCGAGCCAAAACGGTCCCCTGGCGCGAGCTGCGATGAGTGCAGATGGCTCGCGTCTGCTCACAGCGACAAAAAACGGGACCGTATTGATTTGGCATATCGAGAACAGCCACGGCAAATCCGTTCCATTGCCCGTACACGACGGCGCCATTGGCACAGCGGCATTGAGCCGGGATGGCAACACGGTATTGACCGCTTCAGAGGACAATATCACCCGCCTGTGGTCGGTCGATGGACGACTCCCACCCATCAAACTGCCGATCGGTGAGCAGCCGATCATCCGCGCAGCTTTCAGCCGCGACAGTACACTGGTTGCCACCGGGTCAAAGCACGGCACCGTGATGGTATGGCGAATCGATGGCACCCGGGTGCAAACATGGTCGACGCCGGACAGTGCACAGGTCAATGCATTGGCATTCAGCCCGGATGGCCAGTATGTTCTCTCTGCATCCAAAAATCTCGTTCGAGTTTGGTCCATGGAGGGAGACGGCAAGTGGATCCTGCGCGGTCACACCAGAAGGGTCTACAGCGCCCAGTTCAGTCCCGATGGTAGCCATATCATCACGTCGTCGGCCGACCGGACCGTGCGTCTGTGGCGCAGAGACGGACAGGACAGCCCCCGTACGCTCTGCCGTCACAAAAAAGCGGTCATCGACGCGCAATTCAGTCCAGACGGGACGCGAGTGCTCACTGCATCGGGGGATGGTACGGCCAGAATTGCCCGGATCGGGGCGGCGGACACATGCAGAGTGATCGCCAAACACGGTGTTAAAGTTGACTTGGCGCGATTCAGCGCCAGCGGTACTCGAGTGGTAACCGCGTCTCAGCATGGAATTGCCCGGGTACAGTCTGTGCGTGGCAACTCCGATGTCCCCGACGAGGTTCTCAGCGGGCACGACGGTGCGATCATCGCGGCCGGATTCAGTCGGGATGGCAATACTTTGATCACGGCGTCCATCGACGGAACCGTGCGAATCTGGTGGCTGGGCCAAGCTTCGCGGCTGAAGCACCGTACGGTGGTACTGCGCGGCCACAGAAGCGCAGTCTCTGCTGCTGCGTTCAGTCCCGATGGCGAGCACGTGGCCACAGCATCAACGGATACCGACGTGCGCACGTGGCGGGCCGATCGCGGAACGCTGATCAGAGAGTACACCCATTCCGATGCGCCACTGCACTCCGTAGCTTACAGTTCAGACGGGCAATACCTGATCGCCGAGACTGTTTCCGGGATTGCCTGGTGCTGGCATCGCAGTGGCACACTCACCCCGTTGCAACTGTGCCCCGGGGGCAGCAAGCCCTCTCGGGCCGGCTTCCGCGGCCTGCCGGTGATTCGACGATATCGCGTCGCCCGGGTCGAGTTGCCGGGCGGCATGTACGTCCGGTTGCGCGGCCACACACGCAAACTCCTCGATGTTGCTCTGGACTCCACGGGGCGACGGGCAGTGACAACGTCGCAAGACGGAACTGCTCGGGTATGGACACTGCGTGATCCCGATGAGCTCATGGCAGAGCTGTGGGAGGCGACACCGTACTGCCTGCCGCGGCGCAAACTCCAGGAAATACTCCCCGGCGACAAAGATGCTGTCGAGCGCAGTCGGAAACGATGTTTGGAGATGCGCAGACGCCATTTCGGCCGAACCAGATGAGCGCCAGAGGAGACATCGATGACTGATCAGCCGGTATTTGAAGATGCGCGATCGCAGACTTTGCTCGAACACATCACGCGCGCGGCCAAAAGGGATGTCGCGGTATTGATCCGCGGTCCGACGGGCAGTGGAAAAGAAATTGTCGCCCGGCTATTGCACCAGCGCAGCACGCGCAAGGACGGGCCCTTTGTGGTCATGAACTGCGGCGCCATTTCGCCCAATCTGATCGAGAGCGAACTCTTTGGCCACGTGCGCAATGCGTTCACCGGCGCCAGGGAACACCTGGGATATCTCGACAAGGCCAATGGCGGTACCCTGTTTCTCGACGAAGTCGGCGATTTACCCGTCGATCAACAAGTCAAGTTGCTACGGGTTCTCGACGGTCATGGCTATTGCCCGGTGGGCAGCGCACAAGAACGGACATCGGACATCCGTTTTATTGGCGCCACCCACCGCGATGTCGAGGCTCTGTGTCGCGATGGGCGATTTCGCGAAGATCTCTACAACCGGATCAATCAGATCCCTCTTCTCGTGCCACCATTGGCAGAGCGTCCCGCCGATGTAAAGGCGCTGGCCCGCCGGTACGCCGCCAAACATCGCCCGGGTGATGATGAGTTCAGCGAGCGTGTTGTCGCTGCTGCGGTCCGGCTCAGCCGCTGCCCCGACGCCTGGCCGGGCGGTATTCGCCAGCTCCACGCCTTTGTTGTCCGCGCCGAGTGCTTTGGCATTGTCCCGACCGAGGACGACATGTTGCGTACCTGGCGCCAGCGCGGAAAGCAGACCGTGAGCTTTGCGGTCCAGGCGCCCGCCGGCCGTGACGATTGCGAGCACCTCGCCGGTCTGATTCAGTCCAAGCTGCACAGCAATCGCGGCAAACCCATGCGCGCAGCCTCGCGGCCGGCCTCGCTGGCACTCGCCACTCGGTTACTCGACAATGATGGACTGTCGTATCCGGAGGTCCAGGAAATCCTCAACAGCTGTGACCGCCGGACACTTCTCAGCAACCTCAAGCCGCTCATCGAGGGTGGCTTGCTCCACGACGACGGAACCCAGGTGCAACTGATCTGGCCGCCCATTGTCATTGGTTTTTTCTACCAGGACGACAACATCTGGCTGCCCGTACCACGTGGGTCCATTCCACTGGTGCAGAGCGGCGACCACCTTCGCATCGAAGTAACCGCGCAACTGCCGGTCGAGGTACGCGTCTTTGGCACTACCCACCGCCGCTCGGGCAGCCAGCCGCGCCGTCCCATTACCGACAAAAAACTGGTCAAGATCGGCCAGACCCTGGCTATCGAGTTCAAACTCGACAGCCAGCCTGGCTTCGAGCAAATTTTTGTCCATATGACATGGCCCACGACTCGCGGTCTGCACGAGGTATCGCCTGGCACCGAGGCCCTGTACACTCCGATTCCCCACGTCCTGCAGCGCGAGCGCATGAGCCTGCTCGAACAAGCCGGACCGGGCTGGGTCGAGGAATATCTGGTTCATCATAGGTGAACGTATATCGCCGATGTCGGCCATGACCTCGGCCCGGCGACAATCTATTTGATGAGCTTCTTGCCGCGGAGATATTTCACGATTTCGTCTACGTACACTCCCACAGCAGCTACAGCATCGCGTAGCTGCCGCTCGGTTATTCCCCATTTGTCGCACCAGTAGCGAACTTCATGGGGCTGGTTGACATTGACCTTAGTGGCATCGTGGGGCCGTTTGATTTTGAGATCGTCCGCCATGGGTGACTCCTTAGTTGTGGCAAAGCGGTATAGGGCCGATGGCATACAGAGCAACTCTGTCCAGGCCGTGCGTACTCATAGTTCACCCCCAGCCGCTTGCGCACAAGGCCGGCGTTGGTGACAAAATAGTGGACAATTAATCCGCGATGGTGACTCGACCCATTCGGCTTCGGTCATGGTCCTGGGGGCGAATTGCCTGTCGCGGAGACTGGCAACGACATGGCGGCCACTGAGCCATGGGTCGATGTCGGCGACATACCGCCCCGAGGCCAGGGGGATGCCGAGCAGAATCTCGCGCGCAGCAGCGGTTGCAGTGGCTGCGTCCAGTGCGATTTCCGAGGCCAGTTGGGGTCACGAGCGCAGAGTGATTGCCACTTGACCGATCGATTGGCGTGTATGTGCGCTCATGTGCGGCAGGACGTGGCCGACCAGCGCCTTGACGTCATCAACGCTCGGCCCGAGGGAGTCGAACCCAACCCGCAGTTCGAGTCTGCCCGTCCCAACAAGCTGATCGCAGACAGCATCGAGATGGCGCTTCGGTCAGCACTCTAAATACGTAATTGGCGTGCTCGTGGAAACCAGGCGACGGTAGACAATATTGGCAAATACATAAGCGTCAGTACTCCCTATTGCCGCCGTCATGAGATCTGTGTTACTTCGATCCTAGTGCACAGCGCTGCCCTAATGGGATGAATCCTGGCGAAGGGACTTCGCTAGTGCACGCAGGACCACGATGGAGGAAACCGTGACGAGATACATAGCAATCATTGCCGTTTCTAGCTTTTTGATTTCGGGATGCGACGGCGTTGCCAAGGAGGGGGCATCGACCCTCGAGCTGAGCCTCCTGGCAGGCGGCGCTGCCCAGCCGACCGAGCTGCCCCGGCGAACCCAGAGCTACTCCTGGAGCTCCGCCATTATCGACGGCGCGCAGATCGCCAGCAGTCCCACCGGGGCCGCCGTGCTGGCCGCTCGCACCACTGTGTCCATCCCTGGAGCTCCGTGGTTGCGGCTCAATTTCCGCGGCGGCAATCTCGGCAATAACAGCTATGTCGAGATCTCTTCGCTGCTCGACAACGCGACCCAACGCCTCGATGCCACGACAATGCAGCAATGGAACCGGCGCAGCGCATACTTCAACGGCGACGCGGTTGCGGTCCGACTTTTCGTCGGACCGCAAGACAGCGGAGTCTCGATCGGTATATCCGAGGTGGTGGTCGGCGAGAATGGACCGGGCGTGGAATCCATTTGCGACTTGGATGATCGAATCGCTTCCAACGAGCCTCGGGTGGCCCGAATCGACCCAATCGGCTGTACCGGATGGATCATAGACAATGGCAAGCACTTGTCGGCCGGGCACTGCCTGTCGGGCAATGGCAACGACATTCTGTCGTTCAACCCGCCGCCGTCTCTGCCCGACGGGACGGTACAATTTCCCGGACCCGAAGACCAATACTCCCTCGATCAGAGCAGCTTTGATCTTACCGATGGCGGGGTTGGCAACGACTGGGGCACCTTCGGAGTCTTCAACAACTCGGTAACCGGCAAACAGCCGATCGAACGTCAGGGCTCCTTCAGCGTGAAGCAGGACCTCGGCCCGGCCAACATCCGGATCACCGGTTTTGGCGTCGATGATGGAGTCACCAATCAGACCAACCAGACCGATGTCGGGCCCAATGCCGGGTCTTCCGGGACCACCATGAGGTACCGCACGGACACGACTGGCGGCAACTCCGGTAGCCCGGTTATCGACGAGGCCACCGGTATAGCGGTGGGCATTCACACTCACGGCGGCTGCTTCAGCGGCCACAACAGCGGGACCAGCTTCTTCAACTCGGCATTGTGGAATGCAATTGGCCAGCCGAACCCGGACCCCGAGATCTGCGACGATGGCGTCGATAACGACGGCGACGGCGACGTCGATTGCGCTGACTCCGACTGCGCCAATGATCCCGCCTGCCAAACTGGTGACCCCAACAGTTGCGTAGGCTACTGCGGTGGTCAGGCGCCCGGTGGATGTTACTGTGATTTCTTGTGCTCCTTCTATGGCGACTGCTGCGCTGACAAGCAACCGGTCTGCGGGTAACTTTGGCCGATTGATCCGCGATGGTCACTCGACCCATCCGGCTTCGGTCATGGCCATGGGGGCGAATTGCCTGTTGCGGAGACCGGGGGCGACATGGCGGCCGCTGAGCCATTGGTCGATGTCGGCGACATACCGCCCCGAGGCCAGGGGGATGCCGAGCAGAATCTTGCGCGCAGCAGCGGTTGCAGTGGCTGCGCCCAGTGCGATTTCCGAGGCCAGTTGGGGCCACGAGCGCAGAGTGATTCCCACTTGACCGATCGATTGGCGGGTACGCGTGCTCATGTGCGGCAGGACGTGGGCGACCAGCGCCTTGACGTTATCGATATCGGGCCCGGCATCGGCAGCAATGCCTTCGAGCAAACCGTGCAGAAGCGGCCGTTCGGGCTCGAGATCAAACCGTTCGACGTCGAGTGTACCGCGCACGCTGCTCTCCATGAGTACCGGAATGCCCAGGGCGCGCAGACGATCGCGCAGACCGATTTTGACCGCGAAATCGTCGCATTCTTCGATGACCAGATCGGGTTCACAGCCGCCAGCCAACAGGAAATCGTCCAGCGCATCGGGATCGACGCCAGCGGGAAAGATCTCGATATCGAGATAGGGATCGATCTCGAACAGAGCACGCGCAGCCAGTACCGCCTTGGATAGGCCGAGATCGGTAATGCTGGCCGACAGGCGGTTGAGGTTGGACAGTGCCAGGGTATCGCTGTCGGCCAGGCGGAACCGGCCGCCCACGCCTTCCATGACCAGGGTACGGGCGATGTGGTTGCCGACCGAAAGGCCGACGATGGCGATGGTGCCTTCGGCCAGTCTGGCTTGCTCGCCGGCGGTAATCTTGTTTCGATTGCGCGCCAGCCGGGCCTCGCGCAGCTCGGCTGGCGGCAGGGTTCGAAAGAGCGCGCGCAGCCACGGATAGTAGACCCAGCGAGAAAGCTGAGTTTCGAGCTGGCTGCGCAGGGGGGCGCGATCGGTCGAACTCATGGACGGATATCGAGACTGCAAAAGATCATCGATCTGCTCGGCCAGAGTATCCAGCACGGTGGTTTGCGGGTCACCGGTGATGGCGGCGAGGGTCGCGCGAATGTCGCCCGAAGCCAGATCGATGGCGGACCCGGTGTCCGGATCGATCAGATGCGGCCGCCAGGCCGATTGGCTCGTCTTCGTCATCGCC
The DNA here is from genome assembly GCA_022360315.1 of Pseudomonadota bacterium. Taxonomy (GTDB): domain Bacteria; phylum Myxococcota_A; class Polyangia; order Haliangiales; family Haliangiaceae; genus JAKSDA01. The sequence continues at coordinate 5,328 of JAKSDA010000421.1, read as the reverse complement.
GGACTCCTGGCGCCGAATGTGCCGCACTGGCGGAGCCGGGTTTGCAGCGCAAGCTGCGGCGCAGCGCCCGGATCTTGCTGCGCTCGACATGATCGACCTCGGTCAGCGAGAGCGCGTCTCTGTGCACGAGCACCCGCGACTGGTAGCGGCCATCGGGGTAGTTGCAGCTCGGCAATCGGCCATCGGGCAAAAAGCCGAACCGGGCGTAGAGCGACAATACATGCTGGTGGCCAAAGCCCACTGCAGTGCGGTAACCGAGCAGCGGTGCTGCAGCGAGGGCGGTCCTCATGAGCATCGCGCCGAGGCCGAGTTTTCGCATGCGCAAGCACACCACTGCGCCACTGAACTCGACCACGTGGGGCAGCTCGTCGACAAGACGGCACAGCTGTGGCGAGTCCGGCAGAGCGGCCTCGACCGGTAGCTTTCCCAGCGCGCGTTGATGAATGCGCATGCCGGCGACCAGCGTGCCGCCAGCCGTGCGAATCAGGATCAGATGCGAGCAAGAGCGCATGCACGTTTCTGCACTACGCCTGGCACCGTCCACGCCATGGTGACGGTACACGCGGTACTGCAGCTGCTCGTATTCTGCCCTATGACCGCGGCCAGAGACACGCGCTGGTCGACGCCGTGCCGAACATCGCTGGGCCGGGCCGGCCTGGTGGGGGCAACGGCTGTGCCCGCCTTGTTTCTGCCCGGTCGGGTTCGAGCACTCGTGGTGCCGGTGATTGTCGCGCCCTCGATGGCCGAGTCTCGTGCTGCGGCACCTAGCATTGCCGGTGCTGGCGCGGTGGGATTGGGTTTTTGTGTCGACACGAATTAGCTGGATATGCATTTGTTTCCTCCTGAGAGGGTGTAAAGCAGCCCCGATGCCAATTCGAACCTAGCGCAAATTCTCCGCCACTTGGCCGATGTGGCCGGGATCCATGGCGACCGGGGGTCGCATTGCCAGCAGCAATTGCAGCAATTATTCGGCGCTGGCTCGCGACTTGCCGTTATCGACATGGATCTCCCGAGTCACGTCGGTCAGTCCGAGCCGGCCAGCAATGACTGGCGATCGATCATTCTCGGGCTGAGTATCGCACTCGAGCTGAAGGCGGACGTAGAACGCGATCTCGGTGAGCAGCCACATGAGGTCAGGGTCGCTCGGCGCCCCTGCATCGAGCCGAGCGCACCACAGCGAACCGGCCTGTGCGTGCAGGCCGACCGTTCTGCCAACCTGCTCACCGGGTTTCTGCAGGGCTTTCAAAAGCAGCGAAATGACGTTTCGTCATGCCGCTCCAGACCGGCAACGTTGGCGTTGAGTTCGGCGCTCTCCTCATCGCGGTGTTGCATAGCCGGATTTGGGTCCGTGGGAATCCGGGCTAGTCGAGGATCTCGAATGCATCTCGTTCGAGGAGCCAACGCCCGTCGTCCTGTTTAACCCATCGCTCCTCGGTGATCACCCCGTGTCCAGCGTTCATGGACCAGTCGGCGGTGAGAACCACGGTGCGCCGGTCCACGACGTCCAATTCGGTGTTTGTGTACTCGAGCTCGCCGGCGCCCGAGGCGACGAGCGAGCGCCAGAAGCCAGCGATCTCGTCGATCCCGGTAAAGGTCCCCGTGGGCTTGACCGCCATGATGGCGTCCGGCGCATAGGCGGCGACGCAAGCGGCGACGTCGCCGCGATTGAAGTCGGCGATCCATTGCTGCGAGCGTGTGCGAACCTCGCTGAAGGCCAGACGGTGATCCGCGGAGAGATGGCTTGTCGGTGAGGTGAGCGGGTTGTTCTGGGGGTTCATGGTCAGTCCTTTCTGATTTTTGGCAGAGCTCTGCCGCGCGCCCGGCACGACAGGGCGTGAGATGCCAGCTGTCCGCGCCATCATCAGCGCTTTGGCCAGCTGCAATGGTTGTAGCTGTGCACGGACGAACAGGCCATCATTGTTATTGCAGATTGGATGTGTACCAATGCACATGCAATGAACTGGGACGATGTGCGCTATTTTCTGGCTATAGCTCGGGCTGGTTCCTACGTCGGCGCAGCAGACGAGCTCGGTGTCAGTCACACGACTGTTTCGCGCCGCATACAGGCATTCGAGGGATCACTCGGTGCTCGCCTTGTCGAGCGTTTGCCGGACGGATTGGGCCTAACCGCTGCGGGCGAGCGCATGCTACAGGCAGCGCAGAGCAGCGAGCGCGAATTTCTCGCTGCCGAGCGACAGATCGCCGGGCGCGATACTCGGCTGTTTGGTTCGCTGCGGGTGACTGTGCCGTATTTGCTGGCCGATCATCTGCTCATGCGGCATTTTGCGGCATTTGCCGCCGTGCATCCGGACATCGAGTTACAGATCATCGCTGCCCCGACTCTGGTGAGTTTGACCAGGCGCGAGGCGGATGTGGCGATACGAGTGACCAATCAGCCGCCCGAGAGTGCGGTCGGGCGTCGGGTCGCGGTATTGTGCTGGGCGCTCTATGTCAGCGAGACATTGCACAGAACGTGCCGTGACAACGCTGTGCCGGTCCCATTTATCGGGCTGGATGACGACGCGCAGGTACCCGATTGGTATGCCGAATGCTTTCCCGGGGCGCGGCTGCGGGCGCGGGTGAACGACCATGCGCTTCTGGTCGAGGCCGTGCGCGCGGGCATGGGAGCGGCGGTACTGGCCCGCTTTGTCGGCGACAGAGAGCCCGGGTTGCGCCGGGTGATGGACCTGCCCGATCGCGACGTCGGACTGTGGCTGCTCACCCATGCCGAGATTCGCTCGGCCGCCCGAGTGCGGGTGTTTCTCGACACCATGCACGAGGTGTTGGCCAAAGAACTGGCTGAGGCGAGTCCGCGAGCGGGCTGAGGGACCGGGTCGCGGTGTGGGTGCAGCGGACGCGTCTGCAGCAGATTCGCGTGTATTGCATCACTTGTGGTGGTGTTTCCTGCTACCCTGTCCGGGCCCTGAATCGGTTGATATCGCGCCTGCTGTCTGGCAGTGAAGCGAGGTGGAAATGAAAGGCGACAAGGCCGCAATCACAAGACTCTCCCCCGCGGTTTTGCAGCGCTTTGTCGGCACTGCCGTCATCTGGTTGATCCCGGCCCTTTTGTTGCTCCCGATCGCGTTGATCGTGGTCGGATTGGTTGCGCTGAGTGGCGAGGGGCAATTGTTGGAGATCTCGAACGGGATTCGAGGCAAGATATTTGCCGCCCTGGGGCCCTTGCTCTTGCTTTGTGGTGTTGCAGTCGCGGTGTTCACAGCGATGCGCGCTTCATCGCTCACCGACTGGATCGAGATGGGCTGGATTGCGCTCCTGGCCTTGCTATGTGGTTGGTTTGCCTCCAGTCACGCGTTGACTCTTGTGGTTCGAGAAGTCAGTCGCAATGCACCGACGGGCAATCGGCGGCGATGAGGGGACGTTGTGCGCATCGAGTGCTTGGGCACGTCAATCCCTCGACCGCCTGGCCAGCGGCGGCCGATTGATCTCGAAGCCCTCGATCGCCTCGCGTGGGGGGTTGGCAGTTGCACGTCAACTCCCAAACCCGTTCGGGCGGAGGGTTGGGTTTGGGGCTCAACCTGGCCAGGCCCTTGGGCGGGGGTTTATGGGTTGGGGCTCAACCTCTCGAGGCGCTCGGGCGGGGGTTTATGGGTTGGGGCTCAACCTGGCCAGGCCCTCGAGAGGGGGTTTTGGGTTGGGGCTCAACCTGGCCAGGCCCTCGAGAGGGGGTTTTGGGCTAAGGCTCGAGGCGGCAAGGCCCTCGGGCGGGGGTTTATGGGTTGAGGCTCAGCCTGGCAAGGCACTCGGGCGGGGGTTTTGGGTTGGGGCTCAACCTGGCCAGGCCCTCGGGCGGGGGTTTTGGGCTAAAGCTCGAGGCGGCAAGGCGCTCGGGCGGGGGTTTATGGGTTGGGGCTCAACCTGCCGACGCCTTCGAGAGGAGATTGTGGGTTGGGCTCAACCTGCCGACGCCCTCGGAACCAGTTCCAGGCCGGCACGGAGTTATCCACGAGTTGGGTTCGGGTGACTCGCGTTATTGTAGGGCTCTCGGAACCAGCATCCACAGCAAATGAAGCGCCAAATGCGGCCAGTCCGAGCTGGATCACAACGACGGCGAGCTGACCGACCCCGGTGGGAGTGGCGGCCAGAAAAGCCGAGGCAGACTCGGCCAGGATGAAGCCGGCTGTGATCCCGATGATCTCGGGCAAGTGATCCTTGATGGCCTCGGCGTACTCGCCCGCAACCTCACCAAAATACTGCGGGGACACCGTGACGCTCTGGACCAAGTCCTCTATATGGCCGAGAACACGCTTGACCTTGGCATATCCTCCATTGGTCAACGAGCCTTCGGGAACCACGCTTTCGAGAGAACGTGCATACGCCGGGCTCACCAGCCAGATTCGACGACCAGCCTCAAGGTGCATTACATCTCTGGCAGTGGTCGTCGCACCCACACCCAGGCATCTCGCTGGTGTGGAGAGATACCCAACGCGGTCGCTATATTATCCCCCCTGTTGGTGCATCCATAGGCAGCATCAATGGTCCCCCCCTTTTTTTTGGGGCCGGCGTCCGCGTTATCAGTCGTGCCGCTTGGGGCGCTCGTCCGCCTATCACCGACGATCCCGACCGCAGCTACGAGCGTTACACCGAGCCGCTCACTGACGTCTATGACAGTATAGTGGTCCACCATTCCGGCAATCGGGGGTACCGGACCATGTCGGAGATCCAGGCCGAGCACCAAGATGACCAAGACCGAGCGGACGTCGGTTATCATTTCGGCATCGCCTTGTCGGGCCATGTTTATGAGGGCCGACCCATTGACATCAAAGGCTCTCACGTCGACGGTGCCAATACTGGCAAGATCGGCATCGTGCTTATGGCGGACCTAGACACGACGGATACTGGCGTCCTCTTCGACCTCTCGGACGACGAGATCACCAACCGCATGCAGGGCTCACTCATCCGTCTCATCGAGCAGCTGAAGAGGGAGTACCCAGGTATCCGCTTTCTCGGGGGCCACAAGGAATTCGACAAACGCCGCAACTGTCCCGGAGACCTCCCTATGGACCGCATGGACTCTTGGAGGTCCGCCACCGGACTGGTGCCGCCCCCATGAAGCGAATGGTTGTGCAGGTCGTGTTTGTGGTCACGGCACTGGTCTTGGTGGCTGTATGGTGGCGCTACGCGAATGTTACTGACCTGCAAGGCTTCGAACGGGCTGACAGGCTTATCGAGTATTACGGCCTCGACTGCCAACCTGTCCGCTTGTACAGAGCAGAAGGTGAGGTTTGGATCTCGTGTGCCGAGGGGGGTAGCTGTCATGAAGCCCAACGGATTACAGGCCCGTAGTTGGGGTACCTGATAACCCGTTGT
>JAKSDA010000007.1 GCA_022360315.1 Pseudomonadota bacterium | reverse complement strand
CGATGAAGGCCGCCAGGCCGGCCAACGTGCCATTGTGCTGCGGCTGCTCACCAAACGCTTCGGTCCGCTTCCGCCCGCTGCCCTCGAGCGTATCGAGCAGGCCGATACCTCGACTCTCGAAGACTGGGCCGACCGCCTGCTCACCGCCGACTCTCTGGACGAGGTGTTGTCAAAGCAAATCTGATGCAGTTTTTTGCTGCTTGTCGTCGCCGTTGTGATTGACCGCAGTCTAAACGCTCCGGTCTCGCATCGTTGTCAGTTGACCGTCCGCAGCTCGAGGAGTTGATTGTCATGGGCTGGGTGTAAAAGCATGGTGTCGGAGACCTGACCAATCGAGGAGCCATGCCTTCCATCATCCACGAGTCCCTGGTCGACTTATTTCGCGATTCCCCGGCACTGGCGCCGGAGCTGATTTCCTGTGCCGGCACCGAGCTTCCTGGTCGCCAGCGCACCCCGCGTCTCACTGCGGCCGAGTTCGCCGATCTAAAAGCAGACGAATACCGTGCCGATGCGGTCATTCGTCTCGATGCTGGCGACAATACCCCCAGCGACATCATCATCGTCGAAGTGCAGCTCAAACGCGATGTCGACAAGCGAGTCAGCTGGCCCATGTACATGGCTGGAGCACGTGCGCGCTACCGTTGTCCGGCGACCATTCTGGTCATAACCATCGATCCTGGCGTTGCCCAATGGTGTGCCAGACCGATCGTGCTGGACCGCAATGGAAGCACGATCAAACCGGTCGTTGTGGGCCCGCAGCAGATGCCGCGCGTCACCGACCCGAATCGGGCCAGCAAAACCCCGGAACTGGCCATCCTCTCGGCACTTGCTCACCGCCGGCACGAGGATGCCGCTGACCTCGCGGTGGCTGGATTGGCCGCTTGTCAAGCCCTCGACAGCGACCGCGCCACTCGCTACGCTGATCTCATCCTGTCCTCGCTCGACCCGGCAGCCCGGCGAGCCATGGAGAATCTCATGAGCCTGCACAAGTATCCATTTCAGAGTGACTTCGCCAAGAAGTACATCGCACTGGGCCGCGATGAAGGCCGCGATGAAGGCCGCCAGGCCGGCCAACGTGCCATTGTGCTGCGGCTGCTCACCAAACGCTTCGGTCCGCTTCCGCCCGCTGCCCTCGAGCGTATCGAGCAGGCCGATACCTCGACTCTCGAAGACTGGGCCGACCGCCTGCT
>JAKSDA010000600.1 GCA_022360315.1 Pseudomonadota bacterium | reverse complement strand
TGCGCCACCGTCACACTCTTCGCCGTCGTCGGGCTCCTCGGTGGCGGGATTGACGAGAATGTTGACGAAACCGTCACCGCACTCCGGTATGGTGCAGTCGCCGTCGCACGAACGGGTGGTGTCGGGGATGCGGTCGAAGTCGGCATCCCCGGCGTCGCAGTGCTCGCCGAGAATGCTGTCGATGATGGCATTGCCACAGGTCTCGTCGGACTGGCAATCGGCGCTGCAGCCGTCCCGGTCGGTGTGGTTGCCATCGTCGCACGCTTCGCCGCGATCGAGGTACTGGTTGCCGCAGCTGGCCAGGCGCGAGCACTGGTCCACGCATTGCGGCTCGGCGTCGCACACCTCGCCCACGGCGCGGTCGGTGACCCCATTGCCACAAGTCTCGTCGGAGCGGCAGTCGGCGCTGCAGCCATCTCCCGCGTCGGTGTTGCGATCGTCGCACACCTCGCCGTTATCTCGGTCCACGATGCCGTTGCCACAGGTCTCTATGAGGGTGCAGTTGTGGTTACAGCCGTCGTCGTCGAGGCGGTTGCCGTCGTCGCATACCTCGCCCGGGTCGAGGCGGCTGTTGCCGCAGCCGTTCTCGGGGACGCACACGAACTTGCCGAAACCCAGGGCGCACACGGTGTTGGGCGGGCAGTAGACTCCGTCTTTACAGATCGACAGCTCGCCCGAGAAGCAGGCAGGCAGGATGGCCGAGCTGGCCAGCAGCCCGGTCAATGCAATGGATATTGATGCTGCGGTCGTGGGTATGTTCATGAGGCGCTCTCGCCGCTGTCAGCGCGCCGGTCGCGCGCTGACAAGCGGTTAACTCAGTAATGGATGTGCACAGCGAGGCCGACAGAGGAAGGCCCCACCCGGGGCACTACTGTGGCCCGCGGCGAATCGCCGCGCCGCTCGGGTGATCGCGGGGGCAGTCGCGGTCGATTGGCGTACACCAGGAAGGCACCGGTCACGAGGGCGCCGCCGCCGACCACGTAGGCGCCCAGGGCCAGACGCTGCTGCCACAGGCCACGATTGCGGTACACGTCGACGTCGTCGTCGCGCTCCGCGGCCGTACAGCCGTCGACGACCCCTTCTCCAGCAGATCGGCCTGAACACTCCAGGTCCTGCAGAACCGAATCGGCGCGGCTGAGCTCGGCCGACGAGCGCCAGTGCAGCACACCGCCAGCGCCGGCCACGAGGCCGCCAGCGGCCACCAAGACCCAGGGCTTCCACTGCGCCCAGCGGCGCTGGGGCTGCGCTGGGGCTGGCGGCGGAATGGGATCGATGGCGATGCGGGCGGTGCGTTCGGCGCCGGGAGGCAAGGACAGGGTCTCCACTCGGTCGCGATGGCCGCGCTTGCTGGCCACGAGCTGGTGCGGCCCGGGCACGATCAACTGGGTACGTTGTCCCGGGCATTGCACCACAAGGGCACCATCCAGGCGCACGTTCGCGCCCGGCTCGGTGCAGGTAACCTCGATGCGGGCGAGCTGGCGCTCGAGCATGCGCTGATAGCTCCTGGCCTGCTCGTAGCGGTCCTGACCCAAGTCGTCTGGGCAGCGCACAGCGCGGGTCATGCTGGCGTGGGCGGCGATGGGTTGGCCGAGTTCCAGCAATGCCAGGGCAAGGTTGTAGCGGACAAAGGCGTGGTCCCAGTATGTCAGGGCCTGGCGATACAGCGTTACCGCACGCTTGAACAAGCCGTCAGCCAGGGCCCGATTGCCATCCTCGAACAGAGCATTGGCTCGTGCATACGTCTCGGGCGCTGGTGCGTCTTGGAAGCATACGCGCGCTGGAGACGACAACGGAGTCGTTGGCTGAGCGTGAGCGCCGCTCGAGCCGACAGCCAGAATCCAGGCCAAGCACGCGGCAAAACGGTTCTGCCGGGCGCTCATCGCTCGTTCCCTGCACTTTCCTCCGCAATATTTTCCTGCGGTAAGGGCCGGTCGATCCAGCGCCAGCGCAGCTGGCTCTCCAGGCGCTGGCGCCGTTCGCTCTCGCGCTGCAATGCTATCTGCAAGCTCTGATTGGCCGCCTGCGCCGCGCGGGCATTTTGTACGGCCCGCATTTTGGCTCGCAGTGCCGTTTCTTGCGCTTGGATGGCCAGCTGCACCGTATCTTCGAGCTGACGTTGCTTGGCCAGGAGCTCCTCGTAGGTGCGCTGCTTTTGTCGGGACGCATCCCGGGCTTCCTTCAGAGCCCGCTCTTCGGCCAGTCTGGCAGCCTGGGTGGCTGCCAGCTGGGATCGGACTTGCTGCTCTGCTGCGTGCGCTGCCGCGGCTTGCCGGGCCGCCTGGCGCTGGGCATCGCGAATCAGTACCAGGGCCACCGCCGCCGCCGCCACCATAAGCGACAGCGTACTGATGATGGCTACTAGCGCGCGGCGCTTTCTGCGGCTAGCTCGGACGGCCAGGGCAAACACCGCATCCAGATAGGCCCGCTGCAGCTGGGGAAGCTCGCCGCGGTAGCGACGAGCAAAGCGCCGAGCCTCTTCCATCGCTTCGCCCCGCCAGACCAGAGCCGTGGCGAAGTTCTTGGCCTGCCAGTTCTTGGCCGCCTGGCGTAGCTGCTCGAGAAAGGCGGCGTCCTCCTGGGTCTCGTCGAGCCAGCGCCGCAGGGCGGGCCAGGTGTGCAAAAGGGA
>JAKSDA010000231.1 GCA_022360315.1 Pseudomonadota bacterium | reverse complement strand
CTCGACACCAGTCGAGCATAATGCTGCCAAGTGAGCGCACTAAAAAAGGTCAGTGATGTCGACAGGTTACTTGCACAGTATCTGCAACGAATATTGTACTAACAACAAATTTCTGATCTCACATCGCTGCATCCAATGACACGACTTTGGCCCTCGATGCCATCGAGAGAGTCGAAGAAATCTACCGCCAACCACCGCGCCAGGCCGCTTTTGATGCCGGATTTCGCTCAACAGCCAACCTGCACAATCTCCACACTCGACCTCGGTGCAGAAATACAGTCGCCACTGCACTCCACACACTCGATCGATGGATCACAACGCTCGAACTCATCCATCACGCCGTTGCCACAGGCCTCGATGACCCGGCAGTCCCCGCTGCACCCGTCCAGGTCCAGTATGTTGCCGTCGTCGCACACCTCGCCCACAGAATACTCGATCTGACCGTTGCCACAGGTCCCGCTGATACACACATTCTGCGCCGCTGCACAGCTCGACCCGGTCGGGCAACGCAGGCCGTCGTCACACTCGACCGTCGTGGTGTATCGCAAACACGCTCCGCCCGCGACCACGACCAGCACACTCATAATCCCTGCCAGCTCGATACGATGTGCAATTCTCATCGGTTCATCTCCGGTCAAAACCATATCCGCGCCACCAGCCCCATCGACTGACGCGATACCATGGGCGCAACTGCTACACTCTGACCTGCCTGGCCCGGGCTCTCGTCCTGACCTGGCTGCTGCACCACTCGCTCTCGGTTGAGATACAAAAGCACCGCGCTGCCGACCAAGGCCGCGCCGCCCACCACGTACATGCCGATCGATACGTCCCGCTCCAGCTCGGCTCGCTCCAGCTCGTCAGCCAACTCGGGGACCTCCCCCTCCGTACAACCCCGCGCCCGACACCGAACACTAAACTCGCCGTCAAAATGCTCGATCACCCGCGCCGACCGCCGATCCAGATATCCAGCCCCAATCAAAACCGCTGCCGATGCCGCCACACTCGCCCACGGCACCCACGCCGCTATGTAGCGCTCGGTATGCACCCGCCCGGGCACCGGCAACACCACTTCGATCCGCGTGCTGTCCCCAGCCGACAGGGCAAATCGCTCGGTCTGAGTCCGTCGCCCCGGCTTGCGCGCGACCAGCTGATGCCCGCCCGGCATCACCACGATGTCGACCGAACCAGGCCCGGTCAAAACCTCCCGACCATCCAATGTCACCTCGGCACCGCGCTCGTCACAAACGATGACCACCCGACCCAGTTGCTCGTCCAACCGCGCCCGATACTCCAGCGCCTGCGCATGCTTGTCAGGTCCCAGCGGGGCAACTCCGTAGCGCAGCGCCTCGGCCAGGCTGCGGTAGGCTTCGATGGGCTGTACCAGGTTCAGCTGGGCTATGGTCAGATTGTAGTAAAATGCCGGATGCGGCCACAGCTCCAGGGCTCGCCTGTACTGGTCCGCGGCACGGCGAAATGACGGTATTTCGAGCAACCGGTTGCCGTCCAGAAAAATCTGCCGCGCCACCTTGCGCTGCTCCCGGCTCACTCCCCGATTCCACGGCTTGACCGATGTCTCGCCATCTCCGGCATCCACGGTGCTGGCATGACCCCGAACCGGAGCCGACGATTCACTCGGAGCCGACACCCCCTGGGCCCACGCCGCCTGCCAGCTCGCCGGCACTACCCCCACCACCAAAGCCAATATTATCAAAGCCGAGTTTCTCAAATGCCCCGACCCGCGGCGCCAATGCGGCAGGCCGCAACACCATCGGCTCTCAGTCGATTTCGACATCTTTGATCGCATGACTCGTACCCTGCCTTTCCAGCTCGCGGACCCGCGCTCGCTCTTCTGCCAGCAAGTGCTGCAACCGCTCGTTCAGAGCCCGTTCTCTGGCCTCGGCCAGCTCTGCAGCCCGCTCGTTCTGCAGCGCTCGCGCCCGGTCTCGCCGGGCCGTGCGCCGATCGCTCTCGGCCCGCGCGCGCGCTTCTTCGGCGTCGCGCCTGGCCTTCTCGGCCGCTGCCACCGCGGCGATCAGTTCGGCGTTCTTGCCCGATAGTTGCCCGTTGACCTCGACCACTCGCTCGCGCGCCTGCACTGCATTCTCGCGTTCGACCCGAGCCCGGCTCTCGGCCAGCCGCGCCCGAACTAGCTGCCGCTCGGCTTCCTCGGCCTGTACGGTCGCAGTCTGCTGCGCCTCGCGAATCACCACCAATACCACCGCCGCTGCCACCACCAGCACCGATAGCAAGGCGATAAGGCCTACCATCGCGTAACGCCGCCGCCGCACCGATCGCGCCGCCAGTTCCAACACTGCCCGCAAATACGCCCGCTGAACCTCAGACAACTCGCCGCGATACCGGCGGACAAAACGCCGGGCCTCATCAGCCGCCTCGCCGCGCCACAAAAGGCCACCGGGATACCCGCGCATCTGCCACTGCCGGGCCGCACTGCGCAGCTCGTGCAAGTACAGCGCGTCTTCCTGGCTCTCGTCAAGCCAGCGCCGCAACCGCGGCCAGCTGTGGATCAGTGACTCGTGCACGAGTTCTATCGAGGTCTGTTGCGAGGTCTGTTGCGAACCCCGTTGCGCGCCGATGTCACCGCTGGTCTGCACCACCAGAAGACGCGCGTGCACCAGGTGGTCGGCCAAACGCCGCAGCTCGCCCGGCTGGCGCGATAGCTCTTCTAGCTCGCCGAGCGGAACCAGCGCCCGAGTGCGCTCGGGAGTGACCAGCCGCAACAGCAATACCCGCACCTGCGGCTGCTGGCCCGGCGAGAGCTCGTTCAACACCGCATCGGCATGACTAGCCAGCGCTCCTGCCACTCCGCCAATGTCCCGATAACTGTCCTCGGTGAGCAGACGCCGCTCGCCATCGCGCAGCTCCCACAGCTTGCTCGCAGCAAACTGCAAGAGCGGCAAGCCGCCCGAGGCGTGCTCGAGATGATCGAGCATGTCGTCGACCACCGCCTCGCTGTCAAAACCGTAGCCGGCCATCTGCGCGGGCTGGCTCAGCGCCTCGCGCAACCCGTCCCGGCCCGGCGGACTGAGAAAAAACAAGCTCTGGCCGAGTTCGGTCATGAAGCGCTCGTCGTCGGCCACGCGATCGAGAAAGTCCGAGCGAATCGACACGATCACCCGCAATGGCGCCGTGGCATCGTCGGCTACCCCGGCCAAACAGGCGGTAAACGCCTGCCGCTCACCCGCGTCTTCAACCAATGTGTACAACTCCTCGAACTGATCGACAAAGAGGACTATGTGGCGCCCACTCTGCCGGGCCCGGCTGCGCAACACCGAGCCGAGATAACCCGGCTCGGTACAAAGGCGCTGCCGCATCGCTTGCAGCGCCTCGAAATCGCCGGCCACAGTGGCCGACGATCGGCCAAAAAGCGGCGCGACCAGCCGGGCCAGTGCCATGACCGGCGTCTGGCCAGGCCGCACTACCATGCTGGCCCACAATTCGCCCGATCGCTTCAGCGCCGGGATCACCCCGGCCCGCACAAACGACGACTTGCCCGCCCCCGACGGGCCAACTACGCCCATGAGAGGCTGGCTGTGCAGCCGCGTCACCGCCGCTCCGATCTCTCGACTGCGGCCAAAAAACCGGCTCGCATCGGACTCTTGAAACGCGCTCAGGCCGGGATATGGGCTCTGGTCGGCGCGCAACTGGCCGGTGTGCCGTCCGGGCAGCATGGGCTCGAGAGCATCCAGCAGGGCGCGCGCCGAACTCATTCGCCGCTCTTTGTCCTTGCACAGGCAGCTGTCGATGACCTGGGCCAGATCGTCGGGAACATCGGGCCAGACCTCGCGCACTCCGGGCATGGGCTGGTCGAGAAACCCGGTCACCATGAGTTCCCAGCCGGCGCGCGGAGCCAGCGGATGCCGACCCGCAACCATCTGGAACAATATGATCCCCACTGCCCATAGATCAGTACGGTGGTCCACCGCACCCGCACCCCACTGCTCGGGAGACATATAGGGCAGCGTCCCCATGATGGCACCCTGCCGGGTAGATATGCCGAGTTCGCCGGGCAGCTGGGCACGGTCCGGCTGCATGGCCGGCATGCCGCCAGCCCGACCGACAATCTCGCTGTTCTGGTGGTTCTCGCGCCGTCCTCGCAGCTGGCCCAGCGCATCGCTCGGCACGGCCCGCACGAGTTTGGCAATACCGAAATCGAGCACTTTTACTGTGCCCGAATCGGTCACGAAGATATTGTCCGGCTTGAGATCGCGATGGACGATATCGTGCTTGTGAGCGGTGTCGAGCGCGCGCACCACCGGGACCATCAATGCGACCGCGCGACCCGGCGGCAGCCGGCGGCCCCGGCCGACCAGGGCACTCAGAGGCGACCCCTGCAAGTATTCCAGCACCATGAAGGGATTGCCCTGGTGCTCGCCGACCTCGTGGATGACCACGATATTCTCGTGGTTGCAACGCGCCGTGGCGCGCGCTTCTAGGATGAATCGCGCGTTCAATTCGGCACTGGCACTGTGCAAAAATTTGATGGCCACCCGGCGGCCCAGCCTGGTATCGCGCGCCAGATAGACCGCGCCCATGCCACCGCGGCCAAATTGCCGGATCAGCTCGTATTGGCCGATGCATGTCCCCGATTCGGGCAATGCACGCGCAGTCCTGACCGACGGCGACCCGACATCGGCGATCGTATCGGTATGTCGCCCGATACCCACATCCGTACTTGTGACATCGACGTCCTCGATCCGCCGCGATCCGGCCATGGCTTTCACCCTCGCTCTACGCTCGAAATTACACCAACCAGCTTACCCTACCCGCTCCACAACAAGGGAAGCAAGGGATCGCGATGCTTCTTTGCCAAACCACAAGCTGATGCCGATGACTGAAGCCAATACCAATCGCCGAGTCAGCTGACCGACGAATACTGATTATCGGTACCAAACTGACTGTCCACGGCAATCAGATTTATCGGATCCGATATTCCAGCCCCGGGCACTGGTTACAGTACCCCGACCGGCGGGGTGAGCAGGATCTCTTCGACGGCAATTTCAGGACGGTCGATGACTTCGACGACCACATCGGCAATGGATTCGGCGCGCATCATCTGGCTGCGGTCGAAGCCGGGTCTGTGGTCCCAGATCGGGGTATCGACCGCGCCTGCAATCAACGTGGTTACCCGGACGCCAGCCGGCCGAGCCTCTTCGGCGAGAACCCGGCCAAGACCGAGCTGTCCGGCCTTGGCCGCGGTGTACGCCGCACACTCGGCAAACGTGCGAACCGCGGCGAGAGACCCGATGTTGACGATGTGGCCGCGCCCTTGCGGTGCCATGATGCGCAGTGCCTCCCGAGAACACAGAAACGACCCCACGACGTGAACCTCGAGCAAAGCGCGGAGTTCGTCCACCTCAGTGGACAAAAGCGGCGCAAAATGACCCGACCCGGCGGCATTGACCAGTACGTCGACACCGCGGTTGGAGCCCAATAGCCGCGCAATCTCGGCGAAACAGGTCTCCACACCGGCAGCATCGGTGACGTCGATTCGAATGGGAGCAATCGCACCGGGCTCGGGCAGGCGCAAAAATGCCCGAGCATCAAAACGGCGGGCCAGGCCGACGACCCGGGCCCCCTTTTCGGCCAGGGTCCCGGCAACCGCCCGGCCAATCCCCGACGACGCACCGGTCACGACGCAAACGCGCCCTTCGAGACGACGGGCGCTCACGCCGCCTCTCGCGCCACCGAGGCCAGCCACGCGGCAAAATCGCCCGCCGCGCGCCGAGATAATAGCCGCTTGCGTTCGCGCTTGCGGACCTTTCGGCCCAGGCCGGGCAAGAGTCCCCAGTTGATGTTGGTCGGCGAAAAGGACTGCGATGGCGGGCGGGGCGCAGTAATGTGGTTGTACAGGCCACCCATCGCCGTGGTCGGCGGCGGGGGTGGGCACGCCGTGCCGCGCAGGCGAGCAGCCAGAAAAAGCCCGGCCAAAAGGCCGATCGCACACGATTCGATGTATCCCTCGACTCCGGTGACCAGACCGGCAAACCGTATATCAGATCGCTGTTTGAGCTCGAATTCTGGCCCAAGTAAAGCGGGCGAATCGATATAGGTGTTGCGATGCACCGATCCGTAGCGCAAAAACTCGCCTCCACTCAATGCCGGAATCATGGCGAAAATTCGCCGCTGCTCGGGGTAGGCCAGGCGGGTCTGAAAGCCGACCAGGTTGTACGCCGAGCGATAGCGATTCTCGGGCCGGAGCTGAACCACGGCAAATGGCCGCGTACCGGTACGGGGATCGGTCAGGCCGATCGGGCGCATGGGTCCGTGGCGCAAGACGTCGTCGCCGCGCTCCACCATGACCTCGATGGGCAGGCATCCCTCGAAAAAACGCAGCTCCTCGAACGGGTGGGCAGCCATTTTGCGAGCTGAACGAATCTCGGCCACAAAGCGATAATATTGCTCTTTGGCAAGCGGGCAATTGATGTAGTCGCCGGCTGGCTCGCCATCGCTCGAATAGCTGGCAGTTTCCGCCGGCGGGCCTGAATGATCGGTGGCGGTATCTCTTGCCCAGCGCGAGGCGCGAAAGGCGTGCTCCATGTCGATGCTCTCGGCGGCCACGATGGGCGCGATGGCATCGTAGAAGTAGAGCCGCTCGCCGCCCAACATGCCCCGAATGGTGTCGGCCAGCTGGCCGCCGGTCAGCGGTCCACTGGCGACGATGGTCGGCCCATCGGGCAGTCGGTCGATGACCCGGCGCTCGAGGCGTATGTTGCGATGCAGGGCCAGACGCGTGGTCACCGCCCGGCCGAATCCGAAGCGTTCGACGGCCAGCGCCGATCCGGCGGGGACGCGATGCTGGTCGGCGCAGGCCATGACCAGTGACCCGACCTCGCGCAGCTCTCGCTTGAGCAGCCCAGCTCCGACCTCGGGGTCGTCCGAACGCAACGAGTTGGAGCAGACCAGCTCGCACAATAGCGGTGTCTGGTGAGCGGGCGACATTCGCGCGGGCTTCATGTCGACCAGCGCCACCGCCAGACCCCGCTCGGCCAGCTGCCACGCGGCTTCACAGCCGGCCAGACCGCCGCCGATCACAGTCACATCAGGTCGCCCGATCATCGCTCACCTGGCCGGCAAAGCGGCATCATCAGGCCGCGTTTTCCTCGCCCTCGGCGGCCTTGTAGTCGCACGACAAACAGCGCAGGGTAACCCCGCGCTTGGTCTCTTTTTTGACCAGGAACGGCGCCCCGCAGGCCGGACACGGCTGGGGTATCGGGCGGTCCCAGGTCACGAAATCGCACCCTTTCTTGGCATAGTTCGAACAGCCGTAAAACGGCTTGCCACGCCGCGAACGTTTCTCGGTCAAGAAACCGCCACAGCCGTCCTTCGGGCAGTCCACGCCGAGCGAGATCGGCTTGGTCGTCTTGCAGTCGGGGTACCGCGAGCAGGCCAAAAACTGGCCGAAGCGACCCCGCTTGATCACCATGGGGGCGCCACAGCTCTCGCAAACCTCGTCGGTTGTCGCCTCGGGTACGAGCTCGATACGGCCGTCCGGATGGCGGATGATCTCCTTGGTATTGCGGCAGTCGGGATACCCCTGGCAGGCCAGGAATGAACCGTTGCGACCCCACTTGATCACCATGGGCGAGGCGCATTTTTCGCACGTGTAATCGGTCGGGATCTCCTCGCGCTTGACGTCGCGCATGTGCTCCTTGGCGTGCTCGACTGTGCCCTTAAACGGCTCGTAAAAACCGCCCAAAAGCTCGCGCCAGTTGCGCGCACCCTCTTCGACCTTGTCGAGATCGGCCTCCATCTCGGCGGTGAAATCGGCGTTGAGAATGTTGGGAAACGACTCGACCAGGAGCTCGTTGACCAGCGTGCCGAGCTCAGTGGGAATCAGGCGACCGTCCTTCTTCTCGATGTAGCCGCGATCGACCACTGTCGACAGGATGGAAGCATAGGTCGAGGGCCGGCCGATGCCGCGCTCCTCGAGTTCCTTGACCAGCGAGGCCTCGGAAAACCGCGGCGGCGGCTGGGTGAAATGCTGCTCGGGCACGATGTTGAGAAGCGTGATGGCCATGCCCTGGTCGAGGTGGGGCAGGATGCGATCGGCCTGGCTGGCCGCCTCGGCCTTGGCATCATCGGTCTCCTGCTCGGTGTACACCCGGGTGAAGCCGAGAAATTTGAGAACCTGGCCAGTGGCCCGAAGGATGGCCCGACCGCGCTCGATGTCCACACTGGTCTGATCGTAAACCGCCGGCATCATCTGCGCTGCCACAAATCGCTGCCATATCAATGTGTAGAGTTTGCTGAGCTCTTTGCCCTCGGGGTGATTTTCGAGCGCCTTTGCCACCGCATCCGGGGTGTACTTGGTGGATGTGGGCCGAATGGCCTCGTGGGCGTCCTGGGCCCGCTTGCCGGTCTTGTAGGTATTGGGCTTGTCGGGCAAATAGTCCCGGCCGTAGTTCTTGTCGATATAGCCGCGCAGCTCGGCCAGGGCGTCGTCCGACACCCGCGTCGAGTCGGTACGCATATAGGTGATGAGACCGACCGGCCCCTCATCGCCGACTTCGAGGCCCTCGTAGAGGCGCTGAGCCAGGGCCATGGTGCGCTTGGGAGTGAAGCGCAGCTTGCGCGCGGCCTCTTGTTGTAGCTTGGATGTGATGAATGGCGGTTGCGGTCTGCGGCGCCGCTCTCGGCGATCGACCTTGGCCACGTGAGCCGGGCCGGCACCGAGCTCGGCCGCCATTTCGCCGGCCTGGGCCTCGCTCTTGGGCTCGGCTTTCTGCCCATCCCAGCGGGCCAGCCGGGCCGAAAACAGCGGCGGATCGGGAGCCTTGCAATCACACTCGACCGACCAGTACTCCTCGGGCTGAAACGCGGCAATATCCTGCTCGCGCTCGACCAAGAGGCGAACCGCGACCGATTGCACCCGCCCGGCCGACAGGCCGCGCCTCACTTTTTTCCACAAGATCGGGCTGATCTCATAGCCGACCAGGCGATCGAGGATGCGCCGGGCCTGCTGGGCCTCGGTCTTGTTGGTGTTGACCACGGTGGGAGTGCCCATAGCCGCTGTGACGCCTTTTTTGGTGATCTCATTGATGAGTATGCGCTTGATGTTGGAGTTGACGTCTTTGATCTCCTCGGCGATGTGCCAGGCAATGGCCTCGCCTTCGCGGTCGGGGTCAGGGGCCAGATAGACCTCCTCGACGTTCTCGGCCGCCTTGCGAATATCGCTGATCACGCGCTTCTTGTCGCTGATGACGACATATTCGGGCTCAAAGTTGTTGTCGACGTCAACGCCTATCTTGCTCTTGGGCAGATCTCTGACATGGCCCACCGAGGCCTTCACGGTAAAACCGGACCCTAGATACTTGCCGATAGTGCGCGCCTTGGCCGGCGACTCGACAACCACCAGGGCCTTGCCCTTGACGTTGGTCCGTTTGGATGCGTTTCCGGCCTTGGCCCCCGACGAAGCACTCGCCGAGGTTTTGGCTTTTTTGGCCGTGGCTCGCTTGGTCGTGGTCTTGGCCGCAGAGGTCTTCTTTGCTGCGGTTTTGGTCGAAGTTTTTTTGCCCGCGGTTTTTTTGCCCGCGGTTTTTTTGGCCGCCACCTTTTTGGCCGCCACCTTTTTGCCCGCCGATTTCACCGACGCCGTCTTCTTGGCCGCCGATTTCACGGCTGCCGATTTCACCGCTGTCGCCTTTTCGCCCGCCACCTTTTTGCCCGCACGCTTCTTGGTCGCGCTTTTCTTCGCCCCGGCCTGGGTGTCGAGGGCCTTGACTCGCTTGGTCGTCGTCGTCTTCTTCTTTGTCTTGCTTTCCGCCACAGGGACCTCATCTCGCCAGCAGCGAACGCGCCAGCGTCGAACGTATGTAGTTGCGCCCGGGGAGCAGAATGGCCAGGCCGTCGAGTTCCAGGTTGGTCAGGGCCCGGGTCACCTGGCGGATACCCAGGCCCGTGGCCAGTGCAATGTGGTCGGCGTCATACCCGCTCGCGTCGTCGAGGCAGGAGAGAACCTGTCCGGCGTCGCTTTGCCGCCCCGGCAGCGCGATGTCCGGACCAGCCGGGTCCCCGCCGTCGAGGGCTCGCACCAAATCGTCGGCATTGCGCACCGCCAATGCTCCCGAGGCGATCAAGGTCTCGCATCCCGGGGTTCCGGGCACCGCAGCCACGACCCGACCCAACTCGCGCGCAGCGCGAGCGGTATGCAGAGCACCGGACTGCCTGCTGGCAGCGACGACCAGTACCGCATCCGCCATACCGGCCATGGTCCTGTTGCGGAGCACAAAATGCCACCGACGGGGCGGGGCATCGGGTTTGAACTGGCTCACCAGGGCGCCTCCGGCCGCACAGATCGCGCCGAACAAGCTCTGATTTCGCGCCGGATAACCCACGTGCAAACCACAGCCGAGTACGGCTGCTGTGGCCGCCGGCCGGCCCCGCTGCAAAGCTCCGCGATGGGCCGCAGCATCCACGCCAACCGCGCCTCCGGACACGATCACGACCCCTCCACTGGCGAGTTCACCGGCGATCGCCTGCGCTGTCTCGACATCGCGCGAACTCGCTGCCCGGGCGCCCACAATGGCAACCGCACAAATGGGCTCGGGCAAGGTGCCTCGTACATGGAGCCAATCCGGAGCATTAGAAACGCCCGACAGCCGACTCGGATAGCCGGCTTGACTTCGTTCGATCATGCACTCGGAAACGCTCACTCGGCCACTGCGTTTAGCTACCGAACGGGTCTCAGTCAAGGTTTCCGGCGTAGTACCTCAATATTTCGCACAGTTAGTTGGCGAACTCGCAAGAAATCCCGGACCTCCCTGGCAATCAAACGCAATACGCATCCGTATACGCAAAAAAAATGCCATGCCCCTGCGACACTTCTCCAAAAACCAATACTGAAAACTTGCCCAGGTATGCGGGGTCGTGATACTGAACGTATGTTCCGAACCGGAGAGGTATCATGCGATCCGAGGGAATAGAGACATTTATTCCAACAGAAATATCTGAATTTATTGAAGTGTTTGAGAAGCATTTGGGAGACATTCGCTTTCCAGATGTGGACCGAGACAAACTGACGGAGCTGGTCACTGCAGTGAGCGATCGTGCCGGGGACTTATCGCGCTTGAATGCTCAGGCGCGCGCAGCACGCGAGATTCTCGAAAAGGCCCAGACCGATCTGCATCGAACCGCTGTGCGTGGATTGGCATATGCGCGCGTGTACGCCGAAGGAAATGCCGAGCTCAGCGCTGTGCTCGCCAAACTGGCACTGGGCCGAGATCGCTCGGACGAGGCTCCCAAAAAGCGCTCGCGGGGCAGGCCCAGGGGCAGCAAAAACGGCGTGTCCGGCCGGGCCAGGGCCGATGCAAACCCGGCCCAAAACGCCAATCCAACGCTCCCTCTGGCCGGGGGAGAGAATGATCGCCAAAAGGCCACGGAAGCGGCCTAGCAGCGTTGGGGAAAAATCCCGAACGCCGCTGCCATTATTGGGCAAAGCCGTCCGGCGGACTCCCGCCGGGCGCCCCATGTGCCCGAAATCGACTGATCGCCGCTCTCGGCCGGGACACACGCAGATTCGGGAAAACGATTTTCCCGAATGCTGCTAGCCGGCCGAATCCGGAATGACCACGCCGGCGTAGCCGACCACCTGGCTGGTATCGCCGAAAGCGTCGGCGCTGGTGGCGTAGTCGACCAGTTCGGGCTGGCGAGAGTTTGCCTGTCGGGCGAACGACAGCATTGCGGTGGCCGGAATGAAGCCGCACATGGTGATTTCGTGCCCGACAACTGTGCGATACAGCTCGCTCGGATCGAAGTCGAGAAGCGGGCCGAGAGCCATCTTGTCGACCCGCCGCGCCTCGCGGTCTGGCAGGTAGTGGCTCATGTCGCTGGACGCGACAAAGAGAACCTCGCCGCCCGGACTGGCGCCGATACGCTGGCAGGCGCGGTAAACGGCGTTGCCCAGCTCGATGGCGTCGACCTCGCTCATCATGGAAAGCACGATGGGCACCATGCGCAAGGCGGGTTGCCGGGCCAAGAGGAACGGAATCTCGACCTCGATGGCGTGCTCGAAGCGGTGGGCGTCGCGGTCTTGCTCGGCGCCTGGAAACTCGTCGAGTATGGCCTCGGCCATCTCATGGTCGATCGGAACATCGGCGCCGGGGATGCGAAACGCCCCGCGGTCGACCACTGCGATCCGCTTGCCCCTGCCCGTATGATTGGGACACAGGATCACGACGCGCTGCGGGATCTCGATGCGGGAAAACACCGTGCCGGCAACCCCACCCGAAAAGACGTACCCGGCATGAGGTGCCATGGCAGCACTCGCCTTGACCACAGGCTTATCGGCCTTGCCCGCGGTCAACAACTCGCGCACCTCACGGTCGAGTTTTGCGGCGGATTCGGGATAGAACCGGCCTGCCACGGCCGGCATTCGAACGGGCTCTGAGTCGCGCGCGATCGTGCTCATGGCTCGAGTTAACAACAAAGCAGCGGCGGTGTCAGGACTTTCGCTCATCCCGGCCGGCCATGCGGATTTTATCGGTACGGCGTTAACATCGCCCGCCGGCAGCGGCATGCTAGGAATGATGCGCGACAGAGGACGACCTGTGATTCCGAGCCC
Source organism: Pseudomonadota bacterium (assembly GCA_022360315.1). Taxonomy (GTDB): domain Bacteria; phylum Myxococcota_A; class Polyangia; order Haliangiales; family Haliangiaceae; genus JAKSDA01. Next base: position 38,185 of record JAKSDA010000231.1, on the reverse strand, counting down.
GGCGCAGATCGAAGCGGCTCGCAAAGCCCATTGTGTCAAGAAGCGCGACGATCTCGGTATGCGGTATTTGTGCTACTCCGACGATTACCACGGCGTGCCGCGCGGGACCGTCATCCTGGGCGACCGGATCATCCCGGGATATCCCCATATCGGCCGTATCTTCGCGCTGGAGCGGGGCCTCGACCGCCACTTTGACGGTGAATTCTACGCCGAAGAGAAAATCGACGGCTACAACGTACGCATTGTCCCGATCGAAGACCGCCTGGTCGCGTTCACCCGCAGCGGAGTTGTCTGTCCGTTCACCTGCGATCGTCTGCCCGATCTGCTCGATATCCGGGCAGCCCTGACCATGTGGGCCGAGCGACCCGAACTGGTCCTGTGCGCCGAGGTGGCGGGACCGGACAACCCGTATATCGACGCGATATCGCCCCGGGTGCGCCAGGACGTGGCCCTCTTCGCTTTTGACTTCATGCAGGTCGGGCGGCCAGACTATCTTGACCTGGACCGGCGAGAGCAGTTTTTTGCCCGCTTTGGCCTGCCCCGCGCGCCTCTTTACGGCCGCTTTCGCGCGTCCGATGTAGCCCGGCTCAAAGCGATCATGCTGGACCTCGATGCCGAGGGAGGCGAGGGCATCGTGATGAAGCCACCCGGGCCCGGAGTGCGCCTCAAATACGTCACTCCCCATGCGACCATCGAGGCAGCGCGTTCAGACGCCCCACTCGAAATGGAGCTGCCCGGCGAGTATTACATCCGCAGCATCGTCCGGATGGGATTGAGCATGCGCGAACTGGGCCTGCGCCAGCACGATCATTCCAGATCCGCTGCGCTGGGCCAGGCACTCCTGGAAGGATTCGAGCAAGCTCTCGACGAACTCGAAGCCACGGGCGAGATCGCCAAGCGATTTACCTTCAAAGTCCACTCGCCCGATAGCGCAGATCGCCTGCTCAAAAACATCAATCGCAATGCGCGCACAGTCCGGGTTCGCGAGGTAGAACGACGCCAGGAGGGCGAATACACGCGCGTTGTGGTGATCAAAACCTTCATCCGGTCGACCGCGAGACTTACCGAGCTACTCGGGGGACGCGCTGTATTCGATTAGGGCTGGAATGCAATATACAATTTTAAACTATGATTTTTGAGCATACCGCGATAACTAACTATATTTCTGAAGCGCAGACACGCACGAATTGCCCATTGTGAGATGGCGCTTGATCTCGGCCGATGACCAATGCGGATCGCCGATGGCCGATGCACAACACGACGCCGATACTGTTGGGGTCGTGAATTGTGCAGCCGGGTTGTTTTGAGGCCTACGCTGGATACATGGTACCGTAGTGAGGTACCAAACCCTCGGCCATCGTCGAGCCGTTGTTTTGGGGGACTTCACTCGGCAGACATCATTAGTCATTTGAAATAATTGGTCATTAAGGATAGATTCTCGGCAGGCTCTGGTGTGGCGATGACACAAAATGCGTTCAGAGAAACCAAAGAGGTCGGCCCGTCCCCTGCGGGCATCTCGGCGAAAAGCCGAGTGGTCCGCGGGTTTCAGCTGGAGATCGTGGAGGGGCCCTGCGACGGCGCTCGCTGGCAGTCCATTTCCGATCGCTGCACCCTCGGCTCTGACAGGGCATGCGACTTTGTCATCGACGACCCCACGGTATCGCGGTTTCACTGCGAGATCATACTCGATGGACGCAATGCTCAGATCCGTGACCTGGACAGTGTCAACGGAGTATTCATCGACGGGGTCAAAGTCCGCGACGGATTCTTGCGAACCGGTAGCCTCTTGCGCCTGGGCGAGAGCGCGATCCGCTTTCGATACAGTGGCAAGCCGATCTCCATCCCCCGTTCGAAACGGACGCGTTTCGGTCTGATGGTGGGGCGATCGGTCGCGATGCAGAGCGCGTTCGCCCTGCTCGAACGCGCCGCGGACAACGATCTGACCGTGCTCTTGCAGGGCGAGACCGGAACTGGCAAGAGCGTTGCGGCCCAGTCGATCCACGATGAGAGCAGACGCAAAGACGGTCCGTTTATTATGGTCGCCTGCAGCGCGATCCCGGCCAATTTGCTGGAAAGCGAACTCTTCGGTCACGTCAAGGGCGCGTTCAGCGATGCGACCGATCGGGCCGGGGCATTCGAAAACGCCGATGGCGGAACGCTCTTTCTCGACGAGATCGGCGAGCTGCCGCTGCCCCTTCAGTCCAAGCTCCTCACCGTGCTCGACAAGAACGAGTTTCGACGAATCGGGTGCCACCGGGTCCGCAAGGTCGATGTCCGTGTCATCGGCGCGACCAATCGCGACGTGCGTGCCGAGGTCAACGCCGGTCGCTTTCGCAGCGACCTTTACTTTCGCATTGCCGTGCTCACCATCCGACTCCCTCCTCTGCGCGAGTGCACCGATGATCTGCCACTCCTGGTCAAGGCCGTGCTCGCCAAATCCAGGCTCGAGCCGAGCCCGGACCAGCTCGATGCAGTGTCGAGCGAGGAGTTTCTCGCCAGTCTCAATGAGCACGCGTGGCCCGGAAATATCCGCGAGTTCAAGAATCACCTGGAACGGTCGCTGGCACTGGATCTGCTCCGGTTCGACATGGAGGATCCCGAGGGCGGGCAAGAAGGCCCGGCGGCACGCTCCGAGTCAGCAGATCAGCCGAGATCGTCGCTGGACGGGTGCGCCGTTGCGGTCGACACCACGCGCGGCTATCGCGAGGCAAAAAAACTGGCGCAGAAAGAATTCGACCGGGTCTACTTTGGCGAGCTCCTGCGCCAGCACGGTGGCAATGTGACCAAAACGGCCCTGCAGGCTGGCATCGGGCGCGAGTACTGTCACCGCTTGATCCGCTCGAGCGGGCTCAAGGAGAAGCCGGATCGCAGCGACAATGGTCATGGAGAAGGTAAATGACTGTGACCACAAGATGACGTGAAGAGCACGATGGCCATCGGGACCCGGCCGGGCGCCTTCGCGTAGGCCGACCAGTGTGTACTTTCAGGTCACAGATCCGGGGCCATTCGCTTGTCGAGCCAGCGGGCATGGGCGGATGTAGACAGTCAGGTCACAGTGTAGCAGTCCCGGCAGATTCCGGCTCTTTGATGTATTGATTTGATTTTACTTGCAATTCCCTCCATGGCCGGGGTCCACGGAGAATGGCATACCGATTGCTGAGGGGGCGGGTATGAACAAGGGGATCCCAATGAACAGCAAACAGTGGATTATGAATTATCGGAGCGCGTGGGTCGGTATTGCTGTGGCCCTTGGCGCCGCCATTGGAATCGCGGTGTACGGGGATGACAGCACGTCATCAGATGTCCCTGCCTGCGCCGCAAAGAGCTCTGATCTTGGAACGGCTTTTTTTGGGGGCGACCCGACCTCGAATGGCCTCAGTACCGAGGTGCTTCTCGGCAATGCGTTGATGACCAACCTCGACGCGATCAAAGTGATGGTCGAGACGCCTCTGCGCGACTTCAGCACTCACCCCGAGTTGCGTATTCAGCTCGACGACGAGCATGCCCGGGAATTCATGCAATATCTGGTCAGCTGTGCTCTCGGGCAAGGTGATGAAGTGACCGGCCCCCCGCGACCGCCAGCCGAATCACCAGTCACGTGGAAGGGCTGGAGCGGCTTGTGCCCACAATGGCTCGATGAAAAAGCCGACGAAACCTGCCAGGAAGTGGTTTCAGCGTGCCTTCTCGCCCGCAACAATGCTGTGGGCGAAAAAAAAGTGCCCATTTCGGTGCGCGGCTGCAATGCCGATGATAGTTATCTTGGTAGTTCTTCTGTAGCTCGGCAGTACAAAGTCCGCGAGGCGGCGTTTTACGGCAACATGTTTTCGGCAAAATCACTGCCCTACCAGGTCAAGGTACAGAAGCATAAGGGCAAATGGGATATCAAATACACCATGCCTGGATTGCAGGGATATGTATCCATGGCCGAGTGGCAATATGCCCGGGCCCGCGCCCGGGGTGGTAAGACTTCCCCACCGCAGCAACCGGGCACTCTGCGCACCCAGTTTCACCGCCACGTGGTAAAAGATTACATTGTCAAGTACTCTGGCAAGAGTCCGGGGCCGATTTTTGTCCACAAAAACATGTACTCGTGCTGGGACGCCGACTGGACAGAAGGCAATGCGTACTCGCTGGACCGCGTGTGTGGTCTCGACAAGACAGCGCAAAAGCACCTCTGTGCGGCTGTGCCTGTGGGCCCCTGCAAGGGCCAGAACGAACGAGGAGAGGTGAAGCAGATGTGCGGCAAGGAGTATCGGCCGCCCGCCCGCTATTTCGACTTTGACGATTGCAGAGACGACTCCGGCAAGCAGTGGAAGTATCCCCTGACCGTATTCCTGCGGGAGCCCTGCGTCATCGTGGGCGACACTCGATCGTGCCATCGAAAGAGCGGCCCGGTCGCCGACAACCAAGCATACCCGTAACCGCCATGCATCCTCCATCCATCCCACAGATGTACGGCGACCCCCTCGCTCCTGGTGCGGTGGCGGGCTCGCATGTGGTCCTCGAATCGGTGTATCGAGGTCAGTTCTTTTCGGTCTATCGGGCCCGCCATCAGAGTACCGACCAGCTCGCCGCGCTCAAGGTGCTGCACCTCGCGCTGGTCGATTCGCATGACGTCGTGGCGCGCTTTCAAAACCAGGCCGAGGCCCTCGAGCAATTGCACCACCCCAATATCGTTCGCGTCATGGAATTCAGCGAGCTCCACGATGGACGGCCGTACATGGCCATGGAATGGCTGGACGGCCGCAATCTGAACGACGAGCTGGTGGCGCGCGGTCCGCTGCCAGCGCGCCATGTCCTCGCTGTCATGACCGAAGTCTGCGACGCGCTCATCTTGGCCCATAAGCGTGGTGTTATTCATCGCGCAATCAAGGGTGAGAATATCATTGCAGTGCCCGAAGCAGACTGGTTCACGGTCAAGCTCATCGATTTTGGTATCACCGGCGCCCTGGCCTCGATCCATCCGGTCGCCGTGGCCGACGGATGGTCGGCGGTCGCTCCTCGCCACAGAGCCCTGGAGCAGCTTCTCGGCCCTGAACAGGACCCGCGCACCGACATATTCGCCCTGGGCTTGCTCCTGCAACAGCTGGTGACCGGGCGTCTGGTTGCCAGCGAGAGCTGCGCCGACGTGGCGGAAACAGTCCTGCACGCCGGGCAAGAGGGGGCCGACGCCCGGGATTGGCCGGTCTTCGGCGACGTGGTCGAGAACGCGCTAACCCAGCGCCACGGCTCTGTGAGTGAGTTTCTGGCCGCATTGCGCGTTGCGGTGGAAGCCGTGTCGGGCCACCCATCGCTCGGGGCCAGTTCAGCTGCCGCGATGCACGTGAACAGCGAACCGCCCCGCCGCAGCTATGGGGTCGAGACCTATCTGCCAACAATCGATGCGAGTGCCTTGCGGAGCAAGCGACCGGCAGCTCACGACCGTCGCGGCACCGACCAGGACTGGATGGATACGATCCATTCTCCCGGCCCGTGCCCGGGCATCCCCACGATCTCTGCAGACCGCGCCGGGCAGCCTCACGGCGCCGTGTTGCCGTCACCCGGCGACCGCATCCATCAGTACGAGATCATCCGCGAACTGGATCGGGGCGGCATGGGTGCAGTCTTTCTGGCCCGCGATATCGAGCTGGCGCGGCGGGTGGCGATCAAGTTTTTGCTCAGCGACGACGACGACACGGCCCAGCAGCTCCTCATGGAGGCACGCGCCACGGCTCGTTGCAGTCACGAGAATATCGTCATCATCCACGAGGTCGGCGAGCACTGCGGTACTCCATTCATGGTGCTCGAGTACCTCAAGGGGAAATCCCTCGACCAACTGGTGCGAGGACAGAAACTCACGGTAGAACGGGCGCTCGAGCTGATGATTCCGGTGGTGCGCGCGCTGGCATGCGCCCATCAATACAATATCGTCCATCGCGATCTGAAGCCAGAAAACGTATTTGTGACTCGCTCGGGTGTGGTCAAGGTATTCGACTTTGGCCTGGCCAAGCCGATGCTACAACGAGCCGGCGGCTCACCAGCTGCCGCCGAGAGCCTGGACGCGATGGTTCTGCCCGACGAATTCAGGTCCACGACCAACGGCAAGCTCAAGGGGACGCTGCCGTACATGTCTCCCGAACAGATCAACCGCCACGAGGTCGATCATCGTGCCGACCTGTGGGCAGCGGGCATCATGCTCTACGAGATGCTGACCGGCGAACATCCTCTCGAGCCGGTGTCGTGGACCAAGGTCATCGAGGTCGGCAATCTGAACCTACCGATGCCGGGGCTGAATGGAGCGGAACTGGGCGAGCTGGGACCGCTCATCGAGCGCTGCTTGACCAAATCCGCAGCCGATCGCATTGCCTCGGCGACCGAGCTCTTGGCCGAGCTCGAGGCACTCGTACCCGACCCGTACCGCTGCGAGCTCGGCGCGGACAAGAATCCGTTTGCCGGGCTGGCGGCGTTTCAGGAATCGGGTGCCGATCGCTTTTTTGGCCGGGCCCGGGAAATCGCCAGTGTCACCGGGCGAGTCCGCAGTCAACCGCTTCTGACCCTGGCCGGTCCATCGGGGGTCGGCAAGTCGTCGCTCATACGAGCCGGCGTGCTCCCGGCACTGAAGCGGTCGGGCGAGGGGTGGGAGGCCCTGGTGATAAGGCCCGGGCGCAGTCCGATGGTCGCGCTGGCCAGCCTGCTCGCGCAAAATGGAGCATCGTCCTCTGACCTCGAAGCGCTGGCCGGGCGGTTGCGCAAAAAACCCGGCTATCTGGGCACCGAGTTGCGTGCGCGGGCGACTGGCAGGTCGCGCCGCATCGCGATCTTTGTCGATCAGTTCGAGGAACTGTACACGCTGAGCACCGAAGCGGACGAAGCCGATGCATTTGTCACCTGTCTGGCAGGCGCGGCCGACGACGCGACCTCGCCACTGCGGGTCGTCCTGGCCGTCCGTTCTGACTTTCTCCATCGTATTTTCGACCATCGTCAGTTCGCGCCCGAGGTGACCCGGGCGCTGATTTTTCTGCCATCCATGGGGCGCAAGGGGCTACGCGAGGCCTTGATCCGGCCTGTCGAAGCCGCTGGCTACCGCTTCGAGAGCGCGCAGCTGGTCGAGCGCATGCTGGACGATGTTGCCGCCACGCCCGGTGCATTGCCGGTCTTGCAGTTCACGGCCAGCACCCTGTGGGAATCGCGCGACCGCGAACACAAGGTCCTGACTGCGCATAGTTACGACCAGATCGGCGGCGTTACTGGTACGCTGGCCAGCTATGCTGACACCGTGCTGGCCAGCCTGACTCCGCTCGACCTCACCCGGGCACGGGCCATCGTCGAGAGCCTGGTCACTCCCGAGCGAACCCGGGGCATTGCCACCATGCCCGAGCTTTGCCAGCAGCTCCTCGGCGATCCGGGCGACATCGAGCGTGTCGTCCAGCATCTTGCCGGGGCCCGCCTGGTGACCATCGAAACCCCCGGGCTCGGTGCCGTGGCAACAGTTGAACTCAGCCACGAATCTCTCATCGACGGCTGGCCCACGCTTCGGCGCTGGCTTGCTCAAAACCAGGAAGATGCCGAGTTTTTGGCTCGTTTGCGCACCGCAGCTGATCAGTGGGTGTCGACTGGGTGTGCAGAGGGAATGCTGTGGCGGGGAGAAACCACGCGCGAAGCGCTGCGTTGGCGAAAACGCTATCGCGGCCAGTTATCCCGGGCACAAATACGGTTTCTCGATGCCACGAGTATTCTTGCCGATCGGGCCAGGCGGCAGCGGCGCAATGCCATCACTGCCATCGTCAGCGGGCTCGCGCTGGTTGCGGTTTTCATGGCCGCTCTGGCCTGGCAGCAGAAACAGGCGGCCCGCCGCGCGGAAAATGAGGCTGCCCGGGCCCGGGATGCCACCCGGATGGCTGCAGCTCGCCAGTGGCAGAGCGATCCGACCACTGTACTCGCCATGTTGCGCGAGGTCGAACAGCACGATCCGCCGCCGGGCTGGTTCACTCTGGCTCCGCGGGCGCTTCATTCGCACGTTGCCCGCATCGTGCTTTCTCACCCTGAACAGGTGACCCATGCCGCGTTCAGCCGTGATGACAGGCGAATCGTGTCGGCCTCGGCAGACAGCATTGTGCGGGTGTGGCAAGCCAACGGCACAGATGAGCCGTTGGCCCTTGAAGGACATAAAGACACGGTCTTATTCGTTGCATTTGGCCCCGATGGCGAGCGCATTGCCTCGGCTTCCAGAGACAAGACGATACGGGTATGGCAAGCCGATGGCCAGCGGCAACCAGTGATCCTGCGCGGCCATGAAGGCGAGGTGCAATCGGCGGCTTTCAGCCCCGACGGCCAGCGCATCGTGTCGGCGTCCGACGATCGGACGGTACGGGTATGGAGAGCCGATGGCCTGGGCCAGCCGCTGGTTTTTCGCGGTCACCAGCACGGGGTGTCATCGGCGGTGTTTAGCCCGGACGGCCGACATATCGTGTCTGGCTCGGTGGACAAGACGATCCGAATATGGCGGGCCGATGGTCAGCAACAGCCGCTGGTTCTTCGCGGCCACGATCGCGGGGTTTACTCGGTGGCATACAGCTCAGACGGCCAGCATATCGTATCTACATCCGATGATAAGACAATCCGGGTATGGCGGGCCGATGGCAGCGGTGAGCCACTGATCCTTCGCGGCCACGACGATGCAGTGTGGTCGGGAGCATTTAGCCCAGACAACAAGTGGATTGTTTCTGCTTCCGCAGATAGGACCATCCGGCTATGGCGAGCCGATGGTATCGGGGACGCACGGGTGATTCCCGGCCACAATGAAAATGTACGGTCGGTAGCTTTCAATTCCAGCGGTACGAATATCGTTTCTGGCTCGGCAGACAAGACTGTGCGGGTATGGTCTGTCAGCGGCACAGATGAGCCGCGATCCCTTCGCGGTCACAAGGGTATAGTGTGGTCGGTGGCCTTCAGCCCGGACGGCCAGCATATTGTCTCTGGCTCGGCAGACAAGACTGTGCGGGTATGGCGGGCCGATGGCCAGAGACAGCCGCGGGTCCTTGAAGGTCACGACGATACCGTGTGGTCGGTGGCTTTCAGCCCCGACAGCAACTATATTGTCTCTGGCTCGGCAGACAAAACTGTGCGGGTATGGCGAGTCGATGGTCAGGGGCAGCCACGAGTCTTTGACGGTCATGACGATACCGTGAATTCGGTGGCCTTCAGCCCCGGTGGCGACTATATTGTGTCTGGTTCAGCAGACCAGACATTGCGGATATGGCGAGCCGACGGTCTGGAACGGCCACTCGTGCTGCGTGGTCATGAGCATGGCGTATTGTCGGTGGCGTTCAGTCCCGATGGCCAGCACATCGTGTCCAGCTCGAAAGACCAAACGGTGCGAGTATGGAGAACCGATGGCACGGGCCGGCCGCGAGTTCTTCGCGGTCACGGTCGATGGGTGTTTGCAGCGTCGTTTAGCCCTGACGGTGCACACATCGTTTCTGCTTCATTCGACGAGACAGTACGGGTGTGGCGGGCCGATGGTACGGGTCAGCCGCGGGTCCTGCGCGGTCATCAAGGCGGTGTCTACCGTGCGTCGTTCAGTCCGGACGGTCAATCGATTGTGTCTGGTTCGGCAGACAAGACGATGCGGATATGGAGAGCCGATGGCACCGGCGAGCCGCTCATTCTCCGCGGACATTCCAGACTGGTATGGACCGCGTCGTTCAGTCCAGACGGACGGCGGATTGTTTCGGCGGCCGAAGACAACGTCATACGTGTTTGGAGCGATCTCGAGCCGATTGCGCCCGATTCTCCTCGTTTGTGGAGTGCGACCGCCTACTGCATGCCCATCGAGCTGAGGCAGCGCCTGCTCGGAGTGGGCGAGGAGATCGCTCGAGCAAACCGGCAGCGCTGCCTCGATCGGGTGAAACAGGCCCGATAATCCCGGCCTCCCGACCACAACTGCTCTCAGCTCGACAACGGCTCTTAGCGCAGATCGCGAAAGCGGGCCAGGGAAAACGGCTCGATGAGGTCTGTCGGCTTTCCGCTCACCACCATGGTTGCCGTGTGCAGGCCGCTGGCCGCAACCGCCTCGGCGCCATGGGTCCCCCACCCGCAGTTGATAAAAAGACCGCGCACTTCGTCGACAGCCGAAATGACCGGCGCATGATCGAGAGTCAACTCGCACGGATGTGCCCACTGGCGTCGGACCTTGACGTTGTGAAGAATGGGAAATAAATCGAGCATAGCAGCGGCAACAGTCTCCATGAACTCGATCGTGGAGCGCATTAACCGGTGGGGATAGCTGTCGAGCTGGCCGCCACAAACCAGTTCTCCGCGCTCGCTCTGACTCAGGTGGATGCGCAGATCGGCGCTGGCGACCACATGATGAAGCCACGGTTTATACGCCTCGGTCACCAGTGCCTGGCGGGGATATATCGCCACGGGCAGGGCAATCCCGGCCTGACCACAGACCTCTGAACTCCAGCCGGCAACCGCCGACACGACCGCTGCGCACGCAATATCGCCCCGGTTGGTTCGCACGCCTTCAATGCGCCCGGCGCGGACCACGATATCGGTCACTGTGGTGAAATTGTGAATGTGCGCACCACCGCGATATGCGCCGCGGGCATAGGCCCATATCATTGCATCGCGGCAAATGACCCCGCCGGATGGATGATAAAGGGCGCCCATGATCGGATACCGGGGATGCGTGGAAATGTCGATCTCCGGCAGCATCGCCTTGATCTCGTCGGGTGGCATCATTCGGCTGTCCACGCCGAGCGCCTTGTTGCTCTCGGCTTGCGCGGTCAGCATTCGAATCGCCGATTCGGAGTGCCCGAGAGTGATATGTCCCGGCTGTCTGAACATCAGGTTAAAGTCGAGTTCCTCGGCCAGCGCCTCGACCAGTTGCAAACTCTCTTCGCAGAAACGAATGCCTGCCTCGGTGCGGTAATTGCACTGCAATATGCCCGTATCGCATCCCGAGCCGCTGTGGTGGGCCGATTCCGCTTCGAGCAGGGCAACGCTCTTGATGCCCTGTTGGGTGAGATAATAGGCAGTTGCCAGTCCGTGTGCTCCGCCTCCGACAATGACCACATCGTAATAGGGCTCGAGGTCGCGCTTTCGCCACATGGGTGCGGGCATGGTGGGCACGGTCAACCTCCAAGATCAAAGCGGGGCGGCAAGGTGGCAATACCAGCGGGCAAGAGCCCCGGGCTGCTCCCGACGTCGAGCAGCGCTTCGTACAGCGATTGTGCGTATTCGCGCGCGGGCAACAGGATATCGGCGTCGGCAGTGCGCAGCAGAGCGCAGTGAACGCGATGCATGGTGGTCTGTACCGCGGCGCCGATCGGAACCCGATCGCGGCGCAGATTCGTGGCACAGCTTCGCTCGATGACCTCGTCGCGCCGGGGACCGGCCAGGGCAAAACAGCCCGTGCCACCGCTTTGGTTCAACACCGAGGATGTCGCACCGTCGAGAGTTTGCACGATGGCCGCGTCGCTCCCGGGCGGAGACAGAACCATCATCTCGTCCCGGGTAAGCGCCAGAATGGCTGTCTTGGCTGTTCTGCAGCTGGTCAGTGGGGCCAGCTGCAGCGCGCGAGAGTCGATCTTGGCCGCATCCCGGGCTGCGCTTTTGCCCCGGATGAGAACCTTGCCAATATGCGACCAGTCGACCAGAACCGCTGCCTCGCGCAGTGCCCGCCGCTCGCGTTCGAGATCGACCACGTGCCGCGCGATGTGCCATCCGGCAACCTCGACGCAATCGGCGCCGAGGCGTCGATACACCGCCGCAATGGGGCTCTTCTTGAGCAGCCTGGCGCCACTCATGCGCGCAGCCTCACTCCGTCCGGGTCGTAGGCGGCACCGGCGAGAACCTCGGCCTCGACGTCGCGTCCATCTGGCAGTCGAATGGAAAAATGGCACCCTGGCGCGGACAGACGCGCTGCTACCCGGGCCAGGCCAATACCGTGACCGAGGGTCGGGCTCATTCGAGAACAGGTAACCCGGCCAACAATGGCGCCGCTGTCGAGTATGACTACGCCGTCCGGTGGGATCGGGGCCCCGGGTGCCAACTTGTACGGCACTGTATTGTTGTCGAGCCCGCGCGCCTCGAACTGGCCGAGAAATGCCTTGCCGACCAAATGGGCCCTGTCATCCCCGACGGGAAAACCGACACCAGCGGCACACGGCGCCGCCGGGCCGTCGGTATCGATACCGGGAATGAGATGGCCTTTTTCCAGCATGAGGATGCGCAGGGCTTCCATGCCAAACGGCTTCAGGTCATGGGGCTCGCCTCGTTCGAGGAAATAGTGCCACAGAGATTCCCCGTACTCGGCTGGAAAATGAATGTCGTAACCGAGCTCGCCGGTAAATCCGGTGCGAAATAACCGGATCGGCACATTGGCGATCATTGCCTGACCACAGCTCAGATGCGAGAACGCCTGATTCGATAGATCGATATCGACCAGCTCCTGCAAAAACTCAAGGGCTCGCTGTCCTGTCACATGGACTGACGCGAGTACAGAGCTGAGGTTTCGGTAGTGAACGTCGAGACCCCGGTCGGTAATCCACCACTCGACCAGACTATCCATCGCGCTGTGGTTGCCGGTCGTGGTGCTGATGTAATAGCGTCCCGCCGTCAGGTGCGAAATCATTCCATCTCCGCACAGGCGACCATCTTTGCCACAGATGGTCGAATGGCGCATCACGCCCACTGCCAGATCGCCAAATCTGCCCGGTAGCGCGGATTCGATCAGTGCAAGGGCGTCGGGACCGCCGATCTCCCACTTGCCCATCGTGCTCACATCGATGATCGCCAGCCCCTCGCGGACCATTTGCACTTCTTTTTGCGGATCGCCATACGAATGTGGACACTGCCACTCGCCCATGCCGAAAAACGTCGCTCCGGCCTGGACGTGCAGGTCGTGCATGGCAGTTCGGCGGATGGGTGCCAGATGACGGGATCGCCCGGCCAGCACACCGAGGGAAATCGGCGCGCAGGGCGGCTGAAATAGCGCCGCCGCGACCTCGGCTAGCGTCCGATCGGCCGGACGCCCCGGCGAGGAATGCGCAGCGGAGCTCATACCGGGCTCAGCGGCCGGCCGGCCGGTACCTTGATCGGTATCCCGAGCGGCCAATCGGGCGACCGCCTCATAACAGGTCTTGCCGCGGCACGGCCCCATTTCCATATTCGAATAGCGCTTCAACGTCTCGACCTGATCAAACCCCTCTGCGATCGAGCGGTGCGCCTCCGCGCGGGTGATATCCATGCATTTGCAGATAAAATGTTTTTCGCCTCGCGATTCGATATCTGCCGGTAGCACCATGATCATTTCGGACCCTTCACGCACACTGACAGGGCTGGCCTGGCCGCGGCTGGCGGCAATTCCCACCTCCCATCCCTCGCGATAGAGCCGGGCGAAACTGCCGTACCCGTTGACATCCCCGGCCGCGTACACCCCCCGGGGCAGCTCATCGACGGTGAAGATCTGCCGCTCGTCATGCCACCGCGGCGGACCTTTTGCCATCGACAACAAGCCGAGCGTCGGTTTGAAGCCCACTGCCAACACCAGAAGATCACACGAAATCGTGCGATTGGCCTGAAGGCCGGCCAGATCCCCGGTGGTAACACTGCGCAAGGTGCGATGAGCGTTGGCAGAATGGACCGTTTCGCCGCCGTATATCGGGACCCTGGCGTTGTGCAAGTCGGAGACGATCTGGATGCTGGGCAGCTTTACCCGGGCATCGACGACCGCCGCGACCCGAGTACCCGCGCCGCGCAACATTTGCGCTGTTTCATACCCGCGGTCGTGACACGTGACCACCACCGCGCGCCGGCCCGGTTTGACCCCGTGAAGGCCGATCAACCGCTCGACGCCTCTGGCCATCATCACGCCGGGCCTGTCGTTGTCGGCAAAAACCAGGTGGCGATCGGACGCGCCAGTCGCCACGATGACAGAGTCAGCCCTCACCTTGAACAGCTCTGTGCCCCGCTCGGCGACGACCAGATTGTCCTCGTAGAGGCCAACGGCCGTGGTCTGCAGCAGCACCTCGAGATTTGCATGACCCAGGATCGAGTCGATGAGGCGCAGAGCGGCCATTTGCTCGGACAAACCACACAGATCCCGGTCGTCGCAGTCGTTCACGATCACCGGCGAATAGGCGCAATGTCCGCCCAGCTGGAGGTCGTCGTCGATGAGCAGAACCCGGCGATTGTGGGCGAGTGCGGCGCGAGCCGCGGCCAGCCCGGCAGGTCCAGCACCGACGATGCAGATATCTGGAAACCGGTAACGTTTTTCATACCGGGTTTCCGTCCGGTGACCGGCTGTGTCGATCGTGCCCAGGCCAGCAGCCCGCCGTATCAGCCGATCGAAAAACCGCCTGGCCCAGCGCGGTTTGTGAAACATCTTGTAGTGAAAGCCATTGGGCAATAGCGGCAGCAACGCGTCGTTGACCGCCATCAGGTCGAAATCGACCGATGGCCAGGCATTTTGTGCCTCGATCCACATACCTTCCTCGACCCGACGCCTATCGGCCCGGACATTGGGCTCGTGGTCGATGGTGACCAGGGTTTCGGACCCGAGCCCTTGATTGTCGAATAGGCCCCGCGGGCGGTGATACTTGACACTGCGCGAGAAAATGCGAACCCCGGCGGCGTACAGGGCACTGGCCACAGTATCGCTCGGTCGCGCGACAATCGGCTTGCCGTTCCAGAACAAGGTGACCGAGAGACCGTCTCGCGGCACCTGCACGCTGGGATGTTCGGTCAGGCGAGAGCCGGTCAAATCCAGCTCTCCCGCTCGCTCCCCCCGGCCTGACACCGCTCCCCGCCGGGCTGGCAGATGGGGCGAATCATCGTTGCGTACGTTCATGGGCGATCGAGATCGGAAAACCAGAAGCTGCGGGGATCGGCGTTGTTGTCGCGCTCGACGAGAAACCACCGGCGACATCCCGAACTGTGATACCACCTCTCGAGTCGCTTGCCCTCGTGATCGGTCTCGAAAAAGACGTAGTTTGCCCGGACCTCGAAGCTCTCGACGTGCGCTGGACGAGGCCGATATTGACCACGGAATGAAAACTCTTCCACCTCGCGCCTGCCGCAGTTGGGGCATGTCAAAAGAAAACTCATGGCCGCTCGAAAAGACTAGTCGAGTTGGCTGCGGAAATGAACGCCGCGCGATGAAGAAGACCGCATCGGGGAGGATTTCACAGTCGCTCGTCTCCGCACACCTCAAGCAACTGATTTTATTTGCTTTTGCTCATAAACACCGAGGATTCGCGGGAGAAAAACGCCTGTGGCCAGTAACGCCGGACGGATCGTGAGCGTAGCCATTGCCATGAACCGCTCGTTTCGCTTCTCTTCGCTGCTCACAGTCACCCTGGTCGCCAGTGCGTTCTTGCTGGCAAACCCAGCCCGGGCTTCCGACCAGGTCACTCTCGACCAGGGACGCTGGACCAAGAAGACCTACTCCGTTTCGGGAAGTTGGAAGATCGTCCGCGAGGGCGACAAACGCTTCCTGGTCATCAGCGGAGATTTTCGGACCAAGAATGGGCCCGACCTCAAAGTATTCCTCTCTCCCCGCGCGCTCGGCGACGTGACCAGCCGCAACGCCACGCGCGATTCCAGGCTGGTATCCCGATTGCCCAGGCACAAAGGCGCTCAGCGGATCGAAATACCGGCCGGCGTCGACCTCGCACAGTACAAAACCGTATTGATTCACTGTAAAAAGTACTCCGTACTCTTTACCGCTTCAGCGCTAAACGGCAATCAGTCGGGATCGTAGTCCTCGCGCTGCCCGACGCCATCAATACCACGCCATCAACATCACTCCATCAACGTCACCGACTCCACCGATAACCGGGTGACAACCTGTTTCCGATTCGCTGCATTCAACGATCCACAGCCGAGATTCAAAAACAGGAGCGGTGGAATAATACGCGATGGAGGCACGCAATGAACGGCCGTGCCTCGAGCACCGCCAGTACAACCGTCGACTCTCATGCGACAAACGTATAGAAAACTAGAAGTTGTTCTAGTTTTCTATACGTTTGTCGTCAGAATTTTTTTAAATTACAGACAGTTACGATAATGGCACGCGTACTGCTCTGCTGTCGGCACATCATGACGACAACAAGCCCAGCAGCGGAATCGACGGTTTGCCGTGGATCGGTGCAAAACACCGACACGCAAAACCCAGAACCCGGATACGAAGTCATCAATCTCCGCAGTGCAAAGCCGATCAAAGCGTGGACGCGGGGGGTTCCGTTTGCCGACAATGCGAAGCAACAACTGGCCCGGATCGCCTCGCTTCCTTTCATTCACAAGTGGGTTGCGGCCATGCCAGATGTCCACGTGGGCAAGGGAGCGACAGTTGGAAGCGTGATTGCAACCCACAGGGCTGTTATACCCGCCGCCGTTGGTGTCGATATTGGTTGCGGCATGATGGCGGTTCGCACCTCGCTGGATGCGTCGCAGCTGCCCGATCATTTGGTTGAGATCCGGTCTGCGATCGAGGCTGCCGTTCCGCACGGTCGCACCGATCATGGTGGTCGCAACGACAGGGGCGCATGGGGCAACTCACCGGCCAGTCATGTGCGCGCCTGGGACTCGCTGAGCACGCGATACGACCGTATTCTCGCCAAGCATCCCAAGATCGGCCGGGGCAACGACCGTTCACACCTGGGCACGCTGGGCACGGGAAATCACTTCATCGAGGTTTGCCTCGACGAAACGGACCGGGTCTGGTTGATGTTGCACAGCGGGTCGCGTGGGGTGGGAAATCGCATCGGGCGTTACTTCATCGAGCTGGCCAAACAGGATATGCGGCGATTCTTCATCAACTTGCCCGATGCCGATCTGGCCTACCTGGCCCAGGGGACCGAAAATTTCGTCGATTACACCGAGGCTCTCATGTGGGCACAGGACTACGCGCGCACCAATCGCGAATTGATGATGGGATCGATCGTGTCGGCTCTGCGCTCGATTGCTGCACTGCCCGAGTTCGATGCCGCGGTCGAGGCAGTGAATTGCCACCACAACTACGTGTCCTGGGAAAACCATTATGGCAAGAACGTGCTGGTGACGCGCAAGGGAGCGGTCCGAGCCCGGCAAGGCGATATGGGGATCATTCCGGGCAGCATGGGGGCGCGTTCCTACATCGTGCGAGGACTCGGCAATCCACAGAGCTTTCACAGTTGTAGCCACGGTGCCGGCCGCGTCATGACGCGGACCGAGGCCAGACGTCGGGTCACAGTCGAAGATCACGCCAGGGCAACCGCTCATGTCGAGTGCCGCAAGGATGCCGGCGTGATCGATGAAACCCCGGCCGCGTACAAATCCATTGACGCGGTGATGCAGGCCCAGCGGGATCTGGTCGAGGTCGTGTACACGCTCCGGCAGGTCGTGTGTGTAAAGGGATGAGGGCCCGTGCCCGGGGAATGTTGTGTATCGACAGGTCACAATAACGGGTACCGGGCGACGGGAGGGACAATTCCGCCGCTCTAGCTGTCGACTTTGTTGTGCATTGGTCGAGTCGTACCGAGATCCCGACCCGGCAGTTTAGAGCCGGTCCAAAAACTCTCCGCGTCGCCAGAACGCCGATCCATCACCGCCAGCGGGCTTGCTCGTCGGTCAAATACACCCAGTATTCTCCGCTCCTCGCGCGCCCACTGGCGGTGCGCCTCGTCGCTCTGGCTCGGTCCGAGGTTTTTGGACCGGCTCTTATTGCCTGGCTCAAGCTCGCCACGGGAAAGTTCTACTCGTGGAAGAAGCGCTACGGCAAGGCCAACCAACACAACGGCAAGGTCCCACGCGTCCGGGTTAGGGTCATGGAGTCAGGTCCACCGAGGTGGTTTCGTTGTTCAGCCGACTCAGACAGCTTTCGTCTTCAGTCACGGTCACGGACGAACCGGTGTAATTACCATGTTGATAGAGGACTGCGCGCACGACGTTGGCCCCGAGCTTGAGCGAAGACGTCTTGTCGTTAAAACCCTGGCCCGACAGGCCAGCATGATCGCCGCAAGCATCGTAGAATTCACCGCCGTAGTCGCATTCGTCGTAAAGACGTACGCAATCAGCGGCAACCGGTGGAACAACGTCCACCGAAGTGGTTTCGTTGTTCAGCTGACTCAGACAGCTTTCGTCTTCAGTCACGGTCACGGACGAACCGGTGTAATTACCATGTTGATAGAGGACTACGCGCTCGACGTCGGCCCCGAGCCTGAGCGAAGACGTCTTGTCGTTAAAACCCTGGCCCGACAGGCCAGCATGATCGCCGCAAGCCTCGTAGAATTCACCGCCGTAGTCGCATTCGTCGTAAAGGCGTACGCAACCAGCGCCAACCGTAGTATAATCAGTGACCTTGCAACCGCTCGGCAATGTTTGATTATTCCGGTATGCCGTCGCGCACGCCGCGATCGCCTTGGCCGCATCCTCGTTCGTCTGACTATAATAGGTACTGCTCGGCAACATCCAGATTGGCGAGTCAGTCGAGTGTGGGTTCTTTGCAACCTCGCTGGTGGCGGTGGCGCGAAGACCCAGATCCAGGGCTGTACCTTGGTGGGTTCGGACGTTGTTAAAACCCATGCGGTGGCAGCTATTGCACAGGTTGCCCGCCACTTCCACCTTTAAAACTTGCCATGACGCGAAATCGTTGCCAACGAATCGATAGGGCTGGTCGCGATTGAACGAAGTATCTCCGGCGCCGGGAAGCTTGTTCGACCCAGTGAGCTGAGTCAGATAGGGAGAACGAATCAATGGACCGTTGTCATGGCAACCGGCGCATCCGATGCTCGCCGTACCAGCCGGCGTTTCCCAATCACTGTACGCGGACCTGCCCTTCGAGGGCGCCTTGACATCGCCACTCAGATTGCCCAGCGCTTGGTAGAAGCACGTCGCGCCGTTCTTGCGGTTGTGCTGGATGACAGCAATGTCACCATAGCGACCGGCTGCGTGATCCTGTTTTCGGCAGTGTGCCACCGCGTAGGCATCGGTATTGTCGAACAGCACCTGGAAGCGACTGCCAGGATCGCATTCTTGGTTTAGGCGGTTTGGGCGATCACATTTGTGATTTGCGTAGTTGGTCGTGGGTACAAGAGTTCCGTGATCGCAGTTGAAGTCAGAGACCGTGTAGCCGATCTCCGCATCACATTGGGCGGCGTACTGTTCGAGGGTCTGCGAGGTCAGAGCAAAGCTCCTCTCGCCAACCGACTCGTCGTGAGGAGCTTTTGGGTCTTCTTCGTAGACCTCGCACCCCGTAAAGGCCGTAGCTGCCAAGGCAACAGCCACAATGAGCAGTCGGTTCGGGCATCGCGCCCGCATTGCTACTGCGGCTGCTTCTTGGCGTGCCAAACTGCCCACGGCTCCCTCGCCCAACAAGGTGTTTTTCAGCATAGGGCCTGGTCGTTTCCACAGGCTCCCAGCCCGACACCTAGTAGGGTAAACAAAGAAATTGTTTCTTCTCGTTCGCATAACTGTTTTCTCCAGCTTATCCAGTTACTGAGCTGATGGCGCCCACCACAGCAAAATCGATGCCAGGCTTGACCCGCTCCTTCGGGTGCATCGGGAAATGCCATGGGTGCGGAGTCATGCAGTGCCAGCGAGCGAATGAGGAGGCACCACCCATCAACGTCCAAGAGGTCGAAAAAGACTGGCTTTCGAAAAGGGTTGCCGACGTGAGTCGAATGTGGAGCGGCGAGTGGGGAAACCGATGACCTGCTGGCAAATACCAAGAACCTTGCCGGTCGCGCAGTCTGGCCTAATGCCCGAGCGACTGCCGGGACTGTCGGTGGCGACTGTCGGGACTGTCGGTGGCGACTGTCGGGACTGTCGGTGGCAACTGTCAAGACTGCCGTGGCCGTTTCCTACCATACCTTCCAACAATAACTGGTAATGGGCAACCATTCGTTCAATCGCGCTTTGGTAGGAGATTGCATGTAGCAGTGCTGCTAGGTCGAAAAACTGGCTCAAGAAACAGCGTCTGCCAAACTTTCGATGCCCAAACGGCCGATGATCGCCCGTGCCGCCACTGCGGCACCACATCAGGCGGATATCTAATTATTTGAAATTAAATGATCTTATCGAATCGCAGCAGCTTAAATTGGCCCAGCGACAGGTCGAGCACAGCGTGGGCATGGCGTTTTATGGCTGGTCGGGCTCTCGCGCTGTGTATTCCGACTCGGCGGCGAGCCGGTGGACTGGTGCAAGGACGTCGGCTTCGCGGCGTCCGCGCTGCGGCTCGCCAGCCTTGATCCTTGAATCACGGCAGTCGAGCCCGAAGGCCGAGCATGAGGGGAACCGAGGCCATGCTGTCGGGCACCGTATATCGTCTTCCCTCGATCAACTTCATGCCATCGAAGATCTCGCAGCCGTTGGCGTACTCGTACTCGCGGAGAGTCTCTACGACAAGGCCGGCCCTGGCCACGCTGGTGACAATGTCGCCAACAGTCCACTGAAAGCTGTAGGCGGTTTCGGGATTTTGCCAGTCCTGGTTGCCTTGCTGGTAACCCGAGGGCGCGAGCGCCTCGCCGACATAGTCGTTCACGCCGCTTTTTTCGTGGATCGGATCGCGGAGAAAGTAAGAATCGCCGGTCAGCCCATCCCGCTGCAGGCTCCATGCAAGAGGATGGAATTCGAGCAACACCAGCTGTCCACCCGGCACCAGCACCTCGGCAACTCCACCGGCCCAGCGGTTGAGATCGCAAAGCCATCCGATGGTGCCATAACTGGAAAAGGCGACGTCGAAGCGTTCTTCGGTCTCGTCAAACCAGTCGAAAAGATCGCTGCGCACGAATTCGGCCGAAAGACCCGAGTCGCGCGACAGCTGGCGGGCAAAGGCGATCGCATCGTCGGAGATGTCGACGCCCACAACCCGCCCAGCCAGGCGTGACAGCGACAGGGTATCCTGACCGCAGTTGCACTGCAGGTGGACCAGCCGCCGGCCGGATAGATCACCGAGGAGCTCGAGCTCGTCGGGAAACAAAGTGCTGCCACCGCCAGCAAGAAACCCGGACTGGTCGTTCTTATGGCGATTATGGACAGAAGTCACGGCATTCCATGAGCGCCGGTTTTGCTCGTGCATGGCTCGGTTACGGTCGGACATTCCCGGAGTCTACCCCGCCAGAGTCCGACCCGCCGACCGGTCTGCCGAGCGCAGTCACCTGTCCCGACGAGAAAGATGCCGCGGTTGCCCCTGCAGCGCGCGAAACGCTCGCCCAAGGCACTATGAAACCGGCTCAGGCTCTATAATGAGCGCCATGGCCATGGCCATCGTGCAGACTCCCGTTCCCACGACACCCGTCGATGATTCAATATACTCAATTCCTCGTTTCCAACCGTGACGGCTGGCGGCTCGGTCTGCGTCGGGTGGTCGATGACAGGGCCCAGCAGCCCCATCTGCGCCCGCTGCTCTTCGTGCCCGGCTATTGCATGAATACATTTCTGTTTGGCTACCACCCCGCCGGCAACCCCGTCGAGGAGTATCTGGCCGCTGCTGGCTTCGAGGTCTGGTCCATGGCCCTGCGCGCTCAGGACGGCTCAGAACCCGAGGGCGACAGCAGTGGTAACTTCGGCTTGCGCGATGTCGCCGCTGTCGATATTCCTGTGGCTATCGCTCATTTACTGGCCCACTCCTCTCACCAGGCAGTCGATCTGATCGGCTGCAGCCTGGGCGGCACCATGGTGTTCACCCACCTGGCCCTGCAGCCCGACTCCCCGGTCGGCTCGGTGGTGGCAGTCGGGGCACCGCTGCGCTGGATCAAGATCAATCCGCTCATCAAGACCGCCTTTTCGTCTACCTCGCTGGCCAGGCACCTGCCGATTCGCGGCATGCGCGGCATGGCAAAACGCTTGTTGCCGCTTCTGCGCCATGCCCCCTGGCTGATGAGCATCTATATGCACCCCAACATCATCGATATGGACAAGGCAGATCAGTTTGTCCAGGTGGTCGAAGATCCCAATCCCCAGCTCAACGAAGAGATCGCTCGCTGGATCCACCACGGTGATCTGGTCATCGACGGCACCAATATCACCGAGGCCCTGCGCGATATGGACCATCCTCTGCTGGTCCTGACCGGCAACGCCGATGGTATCGTACCCGCCGAAACAGCCCGTTTCGTGCTGCATTGGGTGGCATCCAGGCGCAAGAACTACGTCGAGGTCGGCGATCGCCGGCGCAAATTCGCCCACGCCGATCTCTACATCAGCCGCTATTCCCATGAACTGGTATTCGAGCCCCTGTCAAAGTGGCTCCTGGCCGGTTACGAACCACCACATTGAGCGGAAATGCCGTCGCAAATCGGTTCTTGCCGAAACTCGCGGCCTTTTCACCGCAACCAGGCGTCGACCTCGGCGGGCAGGGTCTGCCCGGATAGATGGGCGCGCTGCACCAGCTCCCACAAGTACCGATAGGTCGCGCGGTCGTGCAGTTCGCCGGCGTGCTGAAGTGGCCCCCACGATACCTTCTGCGCCGCGAGCAAGATCTCGCACGCGGTCTGCACCTCGGAAAAATCGGGCGCCATGGCGTCGATAATGGGCTTTATCTGCACCGGATAGATCGACCACATGCGCAAAAAACCAAATTCTCTGCACGCGCGGGTGGCGTCCGCATGGGTCTGGTAGACGTTCTTCAGATCGAGCGTGACGTTGTGCGCCGGCACCACACCGTG
Source organism: Pseudomonadota bacterium (assembly GCA_022360315.1). GTDB lineage: Bacteria > Myxococcota_A > Polyangia > Haliangiales > Haliangiaceae > JAKSDA01. The sequence goes on along the minus strand of JAKSDA010000231.1, from coordinate 15,557 downwards.
AGCGAGCGCAGCGGCGACAATACGCGTCTTGGCGCGCGCGATCAGGGCGTGATCAAACTGCCCTGGCGACTTCATCGCCGACCAGGGAACGGCGCCATGGTGGCCGCTGACAAAGTCCATGAGCCCGAAATCCAGCACCTGCACCCACGGCAGCCCGGCGATCTCAAATGCATCCTCGAGCGCGCCGTGGGTCTCGATCAGCACGTGAATGGGAATTTCACGCTCGATACCGCACGACTGACAGCTATGCTGGATGTATTCGATCATCTCGGCGACCTGACTGGCCGCAGTCGGCTTGGGAATGGTGATGTACCGGATGACCTCGCCGGCACCCGACACTGCGATGTCCACATCCTGCCGCCACGCCGAGTGGGTGTAGTCGTGAATTCGAATGCCCGCCATCCGATGCTGATTGGCCCGGGATTTCTGCATGTCCACGACCATCTCGGCATGTTGCTGTTCCCGGCCCGTCGGCGCACCGTCTTCGCAGTCCATGGTGATATCGAAGATGGGGCCGAGGGTTTCCTGCAGCGCAAATGCCTTGGCGATAAACTTTTCGCTGCCCGCGATATGCGCGCAGGAGGGAATCACGGGGAACGGGCGCTCGCCCCCGAACAGTGCCTGGTCGGGATGAATTGTGTCGGACATCGCAGACGTTATAACAGAGACCGAGGCCCGAGACCGAGACCGAAAACCGAGGCCGATAATCGCCCCGGCAAAGGCGTCAGCGCGAGCACTGGTTCAAAACATGCGTGAACATGCCCACAGCCCAGGCCAGATCCTCCCTGGTCACGAACTCGTCAGCCGCATGGGCCTGGGCGATGTCGCCCGGGCCCACCACGATCGCGTCCACGCCTGCCGCCGAAAATACCGCCGCCTCAGTCCAGAAATCCAGCGGCCCGAAATCGTCGACAAAGCCACCGAGCAGTTCTCGATACCAATCGACGTCGCGGCAGGCAAACGGCTCGTGCCCGATCGGGTGATACAGCGTGATCCCCCGGCCGATAGACTCGGCCAGCTCGCGCTGCTCCTGTTCGAGCGCTTCCGAGTCAAAACCCGGTGGAGGCCGGACCGACCAGCGCAGACTGGCACCGTCGGGCACCACGTTGAACGCCACCCCGCCGTCGATGGCAGCGACGTTCATACACAGACCTTTCATGTCCTCGGGGCCGGTGTCGAGGTGGCGCCGGCCGAGATCGTCGAGCAATAGTGCCAGGCGCGCCATGTCCACGATCGGCTTGGGCATGTGGTCAGCCGTCGACGAATGTCCGCCCCGTCCGCGCACATCGGCGCGATAGGCGCGAATGCCGCGGTGGCGAACCCCCGCGCGCCGCCGCGTTGGCTCGCATATAATGGCACGCTCTATGCCGCGAATGTGCTCGGTTTTGACGAATGCATCCACAACCTGAGAGCCCGCCTCTTCGTCGCCCGAAAACAAGATGCCCAGGTTTTTGGGCCTCACCTCGTCGAGCGCGACCAGAATCGCAGCAATCGCACCCTTGGTATCGGCGCTGCCCAGGCCATAGATGCGATCGTCGGTGATCTCAGCCTGGAACGGATCACGGGTCCAGCCGGTGTTTGCCGGCACTGTATCGACGTGCACGTTGAGCAACGTACGCGGCTGTCCGTAGGCGGCAAACACATAGGCACCGGGCGATTTGTCGGTGCGGGGCACGCCGACAACCTCGATACGCTCGGCGCCACGAGCTTCGAGCTCGCGGGCCAATCGCTCGCACAATGCCAGCTCGTCACCGGTCGGATTCTCGGTTCGATAGCCGATGAACTCGGCCAGAAGAGCAACCGCCCGGCCGCTCTGTGACTCTGCTTTGGAAGCGCTCATCGGCCGTTTATAACCCGAATCAGATCACCCGAGTCCGCCCGTCACGGCGCCTTCTGTATGCCGGCAAAGGCACCGTGATCGCGGATCAACCCGAGCGCCCTGTCGAGCAGTGACTTGCCGGGCTCGGTTCGGTGCCAGGTCGAAGCGCCCGATGGATGCGGCAGCGGGATCGCGTCCATCGCGTGGCCGGCGATCTCGACGCGGTGCTTCACACCCACCACCTCGGTGAGTTTCTTGAAATCAATCAGCCGGGAAATGGCCAGTTTGCCCACCGGCAGGATCAGACGAGGCCGAACCAGCTCGATCTCGCGGTGCAACCAGCTGGCACAATTGGCAATCTCCTCGCGGTTGGGAACCCGATCGCCACCCTTGGGGTTCTTGCCGGGAAAGCACCGGCATACCGCTGCCATGTAAACCCGGCTGCGAAACTCGGCCTCGGCCAGGTCCAGCCGCGAAAACCACGAAAATAGAGTCTTTCCCGCGGTCCATGCAAATGGCCGGCCGAGTCGGCCCTCGTGGGTACCCGGGGCCTGACCCAAAAGCATCACCGGAGACAGTACCGGCGTGCCTGTCACTACCGGTCCTATCATATCGGGACACATTCGACATTTGCTCAGTGCGGCAACATGTTGGTCGAGAAGATGCTGTGGTGAAGATGCCTCGGGCTCCCCGGTATCGGCTCGAATAGCTGTCGCGGAATCCGGATTTTTCGAGTGTTCTGCTGGGGCAGCGGGATTCTTCGAGCGTCGAGATGATCGCAGTTCGCGCATGTCCTACCTTCTCGGGGAGGCAGTATGCACCGATTGTCTACTCGCGTCGCCCACTGCAGCGATGAAACGGTATACTAGAGGCGTGACCAAACGGCCGCAGTCAAACCTAGAGCTCATCAAGCGCGTGCTCGGTGATGAGTATCTCGAGCTCGAGCTAACCCATTTACACGCTGACGAAGAGGCGGAGAACGGCAGCGACGAAGCCGTGGCTCAATGCTCGGTCAGTGTCGAGACAATCGACAACAACGGCAGCCAGCAAAAAGTCGAGGGCAAGGGAATCGGCCTGGTCGACGCCGTATTCAACGGTCTGCTCGGCCGCTACGCTCTCGAATACCAGTCGCTCAAATCGGTTGAACTGGTCGATTTTCGCGTCGAGGGCCACATGGGCACCAAGAAAGCCAAAACCGGCGGTGACGCAATGGCCACTGTAACAGTCGATGTGCGCAACTCGCGCGGCATCCTGTTTTCGTTCTCCGATGAGTCCCGCTCCATCACCACCTCGAGCGCTCGCGCAGTCCTGGCCATCGCCGAGTATTTCATCAATGCCGAACGGGCGTTCATAACGCTGTACAAATCGCGCAAAGATGCCCAGGAACGCAATCGCCCCGACCTGGTCGGCCGCTACACCCGCGAGATGGCCGAGGTGGTCAAGAGCACCAGCTACGCCGAGGTCATCGAGAACATCACCAACGAATTGGGCTGATCAGCGGCGAGCAAGACCGACTGCCCTTTTCGCGCGCCTTTTTCGCGCAACCCGAGCGAGAGGACAGGCCTACCACCAATACTCGGCCTGGACGCCGGCGCTGAAGCAGTTGGTGCGGTCGAGGCATTGCGTGTCATCGCCTTGCCCGCTGGCGCCGAGCAGCCCTTCGAAGTCGCTCGACCAGGTCGCAGCCGTGGTGAACAACCGGATGACCGGGCGGGTCCAGAACCCGACATCGATCGAGAGTTCGCCGGCCAGGGTAACCTTGTGCAGGTTGCCGGTGACGTCGTTATCGCCGGTCTTGTTGTCCGTGCGGTCGAAGCCGTATTCGGCCAGCACGCGGAAATTGTGGTCGATGAATAGCATGGGGCGAATACCGAAGCTGTACCAGGTCAGATCGGTGGGATTGGGCTGGTAGTCGGTACCGTCTTCCTTCTGAAACACAGCGGATGCAAATACGGCCACGCGCGGGCTCGGGTTGATGAGGGTTTGCCCGGTAAAGCGAAGGATATAAGCGCCGAATAGATCGTCGGCCTGGTCGCTGCTCAGGGTGGTAACCAGGTCTCTGGTCGAGCCGCGAAACTTGTTGCGCAAAAGGCCGCGCCCGTACTGGGCCGAGAGCTTGGCATTGCCGACGGGAAACGTCTCTTCGAACCACGCGCCGACCGCCAGGCCGCGGGTCGACGTGGCGTCATTCAGGCCCATAACGCCGTCATTCCCGGCCGAATGGGCAAACATTAGCTGCACGGTGACGCTGCCCTTGCCGGTGATCGATAGCGGCATGTTGTAGCGAAGGTCGTGATTGTTCTGGAACGCCTCGGAGACGCCCACAACCATCGCGGGAGTGGCGGTGTTGGTGACCTCGACCGAATCCGAGTTGCGAGTATACGCGTACATCAGCTTGCCAAAGGGAAGCTGGATATCCTCCACACCAAAACCGTCGCCGAGGATTTCCGACCAATAAAAGTCGTTAATGTGGATATCGTGGCGCTGATAGTATTTGCGGCCGATCCACACCTTGGTGTCCCTGCCGAGGGCTGCGATATTGCTGGCCTGAATGTAGAGCTGGGTGGTGTTTTCGAAGCGGAACAGACGCTGGCGACCCTCGGCCGCCGAACGGCCGATCCAGAACTCCGTGTAGAAAAGCGGGCCATCGTCGCCTTTGGGCTTGTAGGCGTCATAGATTCCGCCTTCGATCCAGGTGTCGCACTCGTTGCCCAGCCGGTACTTCCAATCGGCCCCCGGGGCTTGAAAGCAGGCCCGGTCCTCGGCCGCACCGGTAAATCCCGCTCCAATCCGGAAATAGCCGCGCGTGCCCACCTCGTGCTCGGCCTGGGCCGGGTTTGCACCGACAAGACAACATCCAATTACAAATACCATTGCGAGTGAACGTCTCTTTTCAGCAAATGAGCTCATGTCAGGCTGTCCTCTCTGTTTGAATCCACAGCATCGATGATGTCGAATTGCCATGGCTGCACCGTTTCGCTGGCAATCGTTGCGCGCCATCGCACGCGTCGAGGTCACGCGCGGGAAGAAAACTGCTGGCGAAGCAATCGCTCCGGTCGCCCGAAACAAAGCCGATTGTGGTTTCACACCCCCTGATAGCTCCGGATCGTGGCAGGAGGGTTCTCTCACGAATTCTGCATTCTGGCAAGTTTTACAGTCGAGCCTCGTTCGCGGGCCAGAAAATCGCCTGGCCGCCGATCGCATTTGCCTGGCCGGTTGGCGCACTGCGCCATATCGCCGTGTAATGCGCCGGGAGTGCTCACCGGCCGGGAGCTGCGATGCGTATCGAGTTCCTCGCAATAACTGCGTCGTGCCACCATAATTGCATCGGATCATTCGGTCCGACCAAAACTCCAGCTGCGCACCGCGCGGTGACCAAGCGAGCCCTGTTGTGTTGCGCGGTAGCGAGCGTGCGCGAGTACAATGCGGTATGGAATTTTCTCAATCCGATCGGGTCATCGAGTTCGAGAAACGGCTCAAATCGTTCATGGCCGAGTTCATCTATCCCAACGAGGCGACCTTTTTTGCGCAGATTGCCGAGGGTGATCGCTGGCAGCCCTTGCCCATCGTCGACAAGCTCAAGGCCGAGGCGCGCACGGCGGGGTTGTGGAATCTATTTTTGCCCGACAGCAAGCATGGCGCCGGGCTATCCAATTACGAATACGCGCCTTTGTGCGAGATCATGGGCCGGTCGGTGATGGCGCCCGAGATTTTTAACTGCTCGGCGCCCGACACTGGCAATATGGAGGTTCTGGTCCGCTATGGTACGGACGAGCAGAAGAAGACCTGGCTCGAGCCACTGCTGCGCGGCGAGATCCGATCGTGTTTTGCCATGACCGAACCGGCCGTGGCCTCGTCTGATGCCACCAATATCGAGGCGCGCATCGAGCGCGACGGCGACGAGTACGTGCTGAATGGCCGCAAGTGGTGGACTTCTGGAGCCGGCGATCCCCGGTGTCGGCTGTGCATTTTCATGGGTAAAACCGACCCCGCTGGGCCGCGGCATCTGCAGCAATCCATGATTCTGGTGCCCATGGACGCGCCGGGGATCAAAGTTCAGCGAATGTTGCGCGTATTTGGCTACGACGATGCGCCGCACGGTCATGCCGAGGTCGTGTTCGACGATGTCAGGGTGCCGGCGTCCAACATGTTATTGGGCGAGGGACGCGGTTTCGAGATCGCGCAGGGTCGGCTTGGACCGGGCCGCATTCATCACTGTATGCGCCTCATCGGAGCGGCGGAGAGAGCTCTCGAATCGATGTGCAAGCGAGTCGCCAGCCGAGTGGCATTTGGCAAGCCGCTGGCCGAGCAGGGCATCATTCGCACCGAGATTGCCAACTCGCGCATCGAGATCGACCAGGCTCGCCTTTTGACCATGAACGCCGCATACAAGATGGACACCGTGGGCAACAAAGCTGCCCGTGCCGAAATCGCGATGATCAAGGTAGTAGCGCCGTCGATGGCTCTGCGGGTTATCGACCGGGCCATTCAGGCCCACGGCGGCGCCGGCATCTGCGACGACTTTGGTCTGGCCTATGCGTGGGCTGCGGCGCGCACATTGCGCCTGGCCGACGGCCCCGACGAAGTCCATCGGGAGGCCGTGGCCAAGCTGGAGCTGAAAAAGCATCCGATACATGGTCTCTGAATCGAGACACTAGACGGCAGCGGCATTTTTGCGCATCCTTGCCCAGCCATGATGTCATTGACAGAGCAAAAGGTGCGATCCAGTTGCTTGGTTCTGGCAGTACTTCTCGTCTGGCCCGGATGCAACAAAGATGAACCGGCCGGGCAGGCCGACCCGCAACAAAAAGCAGCCAACAAAAGCACCTCGCAACCCGCAGGTGGCGACAAGGGCTCCCCCGACCCATCGGCCGCTCGATCGCAAGCGGCGGCCAGGACCGCGGTCACGCTGCAGCTCAACTGGACTCCAGAGCCGGAGTTCGGCGGGTTTTACGCAGCAGTGCACAAAGGGATCTACGCCGCGCAAGGGTTGGATGTGGCGATCAAAGCGGGTGCGGCGGGCATTCAAACCTGGAAGATGGTCGCCACTGGCAAGGTTGCTTTTGCCATCGCTTCGGCCGGCGAGGTCATCCGGGCCAGAATGAACGATGCCGACCTGGTCGCGCTCTTTACCGTGTACCAAACCAGCCCCCAGGGCATCATGGTTCACGCCTCGACCGGCGTCAACTCGCTCGAGGAGGTCTTTACCTCGGGCAAGATCAAAAAAGTCGCCATGGAATCGGGCCTGCCCTACGTGCACTTCGCCAGGAAAAAATTCGGCTTTGACAAGGTCGCGGTCATTCAACACGGCGGCAATCTGTCGCTGTTTTTGCAGGATCCGACCATGGCCCAGCAGTGTTTTGTTTTCGCCGAACCGGTCAGTGCAAAAGAACAGGGCGTCGAGGTCAAAGCGTTTTCGGTGGCGCAAAGTGGCTTCAATCCGTATCTCGCCGTGGTCATTGCCAGCCAGGCCTATCTGGACAAGAACCGCGCCATTGTGGCGAAATTCGTCCGCGCCACCCGGGCCGGCTGGCGCGACTATCTCGACGATCCACTGCCCAGCAATCAGTACATGAAGGAGCAAAAATCGCCGATGTCTCTGTCGGCCATGAAACTGGCCGCAGAGCTGCAAAAACCCTATATCGAGGGCGAAGAAACCCGCAAAAACTACCTCGGCTACATGAGCGAGCAGCGCTGGGCCGAACTCGCCGCGCAGCTAAAAGAACTCGGCGCAATCAAGTCGATCCCGGATATCTCGGCACTATTTCGCAATATTCCGCCGGGCAGCTAAGAGCCGGTCCAAAAACTCTCCGCGTCGCCAGAGCGGCGATCCATCACCGCCAGCGGGCTTGCTCGTCGGTCAAATACACCCAGTATGCTCCACTCCTCGCCCACCCACTGGCGGCGCGCCTCGTCGCTCTGGCTCGGTCCGAGGTTTTTGGACCGGCTCTAAACGGACTCACCTTGTTTGTGCAACAGACGAGGTGATTCTGTTGCGACGCCCCCGGCCGAGAGTCCGGCCGTCCGGGGACCTTGCCCAAAAATGACAACCCGAGCGCAAAGCGGTCGGGCCGCACACGATCACGTTGGTGCATTTTCAACGCGATCGTGTGTAGCAGCGTGCCGATGTGAATCGGCGATTCATACGCGGGCCCGGTGAGGCATGAAACATCGCGGTGATCTACCACAGCGGCGAGCACCACGGCAGGCCGAGAACCGACACCGCACGTCGAGGCCGAGGCCGGCAACGGGTAACAGACTCATGAGTGATCGGTGGTGACCGCAGCAAGCGGCCAGTGTCGATTGGCCTGTAACACGTGCCGCACTCGCTCGTCTCCCGGGTGAGCAGACACACTCCTTATGTCTGCCGTCAAACCAGTGGATGCCACTGAACGGAGAAAGTGCGTCTTGACCATGTGTAAGAAGAGATTCTCTTGCAATTTCAAAGCATTAGCCATTCTTGCCGCAATTGCCCTGGGCGCGTGTGGAGATGGCGATGGCGATGGCGATGGCGATGGGGACGACCAGGTCGAGTTTTCGGATGCGGAGCTCGCGACCATCGCAACTCTCTCGCCGCTGCCTGCGCCGCCCCCCGATACGACCAACAAGTATGCAGATAGCGAAGCTGCGGCCCATCTCGGTCGCCTCTTGTTCTGGGACAAAACCGCCGACGGCCATGTCCTGGTCGGCACCGACTTCGATTCACAGGTGTGCAATGGAGTGGACGATTGCGACTATCGGCCAGGAGAGACAGGGCCCTGGAATGATCAGGGAGGTACTCCGCTGGCTTTTGGGCCCACCGGCAGCGATCAAGAGTCGGGCTGCCAGGGGTGCCATGGCGGGGTATGGGGCCACGATGTCCGTGAAACCGCATTCTGGCCGCTCTCGCTGGGTGCCAAATGGACCAGTCGCAATACCCCGGCCATCGTGGATTCGGTATACTACATCTGCTGGGACCTCGATTGTCATGCCGACAGTATGTGGCAACAAGCGCTCGCAGCCTGGGAATCGGGAACCCAGCAGAATGGTACCCGGATTCAAATTGCCAAATTGATATTCGATAAGTATCGAACAGAATACCAGACCATGGTCGGCGATGACGGCGAAACGGTTATCGATGGAAACATGGTCGATATCGGTGCGTACGGATTGACCCATTGGCGCGGCAACGGCTCCAAGGTGCCGCCATCAAACGTGACCTGGGTCGATGAATGGAATGATCTCAACGCCGACCAGCAGTACGTCATCGAGCGCATTGCGGTCAATGCGGGCAAGGCCATCGCGGCCTACGAGCGCACTCTGACCAGCCGGGACGCACCGTTTGACCTGTGGGTAGCAGGTGATCGCGAGGCCATCAGTGTATCAGCACAGCGGGGATTAAAACTATTTCTCGGCAAGGCCAATTGTGTCAGTTGCCACAGTGGCCCCGCGTTTACCGACAATAAATTCTACAATGCCGGCGCTCCGCAGGGGTATGCCAACTCGGGTGTTCACCACGATGTCAGCGTCGACGATGGTCTTTACCTGGGTCTCGGCAAGGTTCTCAAGGGTCGCTGGAACCAGGAGAGCTCGTGGAGCGATGACCCCACCGGGCAAGGCAAGGACGTGCTGGATTGGTTTCGGCAACTGGAAGCCGAAGGCGGCTGTGACGACTCGGTATCGCAGCTCTGTACCTCGACGTCGGTCACCAACAAGGGCAAGTGGCGAACCCCGATATTGCGAAATATCGCGGAAACCGGGCCCTACTTTCACAACGGTAGTGCCGAAACACTCAAAGAAGTCGTCGAATTCTACAATACCCCCCCGACCGATAACAGCAATGGTCATTCGGGACAGCTCGATGCTCAGTTCAGTACCCCGCTCAACCTGACCGGAGCAGAAGTCGACGATATCGTTGCATTCATGGAAACCCTCACCGGAGTGCCACCCGAGCACTTTTCGCCAGTCGGCGTGCGCTGAATTCTGGCTGCCGTCGCCAGGATCCCGCTTCCCCCTGGTCTGCCCGGCACAACGCCGGCCAGCTTCGATCGGCTTGCTCACTTTACTTTCCTCGACGACCGCGCTCGTGTCACTGTACCCGGGTGTTTCCGCGCGGCCCGAGACGCGACGACCTGTGTGCCATCTGCAAAACCCCTACCGAGCGCAGGTGTGCCCGCTGCGGCGCTTCGTACTGCGAGAGGCACGCGCCAGCAAAGGACAGGCGCTGTCGCCGCTGCGAGTTCGATTTTGGCCACATGATAGAACGCGAAATCCGGGTGCTCGACCTGCACGCTCGAGGTGAACTGCGCACGCCAGTGCCCCGGGCAATCGCCTATCCCGCGCTGATCGCGGCCAATCTCCTGGCCTTTGCGGTCGTCGTCGCCGCGCCCATTCTGGCCGTGCCACTGATCGGTCTGATGATCGTCAGCGTGTGGCTCGGCAGCAAGATTCCACCCTCGGTCAAGGGCGCCCGCAGGAGCATCCGCCGCAAGCGCGCGCAGTTTCTACGCCAGCGCGCCCGCTTTGAATCGCAAAACCGACGCCCGCCTCGCTAGCCCCTCGCTGGCCCGGGCACGGCCACGGCCAGGGCGCCCGGTATCTCGACCGCGAAGAACTCGCCCTGCCGCTCGTTGTCGGTGAGATGTCCGGCGTCGATCACCTTGCTATCCCGACGGGACGCCGCGGGTGGTAGAAACCGTACGCAGTGCCTCCGCCAGCTCCTGGGGGGTGACGCGGCACAGATGGCCGCCGGTGAAAAAGCGGTTCTCGGTGACCTCGAGGCGGGCGAATGGCGGAACGTACAGTGCATCGAGTTCTGCTCGGGTTTCCGCCTCGATCTCGCACAGGACCAGGCCGGCGAGCGCGTCCTCGAATACATCGATGCCGAACCTTCGGCCGTCGTGGTCGTGGTAATAGCGGCGTTTGCGCAGACCGACTCCGGGCAGCTCGCGAAACGCCTCGTACTCGTCCTGAGTCAGATAGATGTTGACGATCGGCTGGGTGTAGGGATCGTCGGATGGAAACTTCTTGCACAGCTTGTAGACAGTCCGATCGCTGTCGGAATCGATCATGCGCCGCAGCCGCATTCGGCCGAACGTGAAATAGCGGTCTTCGAACAGCGTGGAGTGTGGCGCGAGATCGATCGAGTCGAGATCACTGAGGAGGACCAAGAACTTGCGCTCGTTTTCCGGTCGTGTGTACGGTGGTGCTTCCATGGCTATCAGCATACACCTCGCTGAGTGATAGCATCGGGCAGGCGATTGCCATGGTGGCCAACGCAGCCGCTCAGGCCCGTGCTCTTGCACAAAAAATATGATCGGGTTTTTCGAATATGACCGTGTCGAGGTGATCAGCTCTCGCCCCCGACCGGGCTCGAGCGCGCCTTGCAGGCCGGGGCGGCGAGTACGAGATCTCTGCCCTCGGCCTGCCATCGGGTGTGGAACGGCTTTTCTTGCGACAGAGGAATGATCCGCTGGCTCACCTTGCGCCGCATCCAGCTGGTTGCTGGACGCGGGTGGTGCGTGGGGTAGCCGTGGACGTAGGCCGGATGCAAAACCGCTCGGTCCAGACAGCGCCCGTCGGCGCGATAGCGCAGTCTGAGCACACCGGTCAGCTGTTGGTTGGGAGTGGTGTTGTCGAACAAAAAATTGCCCAGCGAGTAGGCGATGAGTCCCTTGCCGTAGCGTTCGATGGCCTGCAACACGTGTGGGTGATGGCCGATGATGGTGTCGGCGCCGGCGTCGATGAGCGCGTGCGCGGCTTTGATCTGCCGGCTGGACGGTCTGTCCTGATTTTCGACTCCCCAGTGCAAGACCGCGATGATCAAGTCGTGATCGGGGCGTGCTGCGCGGATCACTGGCACCAGCCGGTCGGTCAGCTGGTTGAGCGCGGTGTGGGGCAATTCGGGCGCGTTTTTGCGCTGTGGCCCGTTGCGTTCGGTCGTCGCGGCCAGGAAGCCAAGTTTCCATCCCTCGACGTCGACCGATTCGACCCGGAATAGCGGCTCTTCTCTGCGCGATACTCCGATCGCCTTGACTCCGCGCTCGGCCAAAATTTTGGGAGTCTGGAGCAGGCCGGTCATGCGCATGTCAAAGGAGTGGTTATTGGCCAGTGATACGACTGTGATGCCCGCGCGGAGCAGGACATCGACCACCTCGGGTGGCGCTGCAAACCGCAGCCGGGTGCCATATGGGCTGGTCTCGGGCATTTCGCGCAAGAGTGGAGTCTCGAGGTTGGCCACTGTGAGGTCGGCGGCGAGAAGGTCGTGCATCCGGCCAAAGACGTCCACACCCTTGAAATCGATCGGGTCCAGGCCGCCCTCGATCCACCGGCCGAACATCACATCGCCCACGAACGTCATCTCGAGCTCCTCGCTCGGGCCGGGCGGTGGGGGTTTTGTCTCGCCGGCTGGCGCGGCCTCGCCATCGGCCGGGTGATCGGGCGCGGGCTCGGCCGAAGCAGACGCTGCAGCGTCATCGCTCGGTGCCGCTGCCTCGCTGCGGCCGGGCATAGATTCTGCGCGACCGGGCAGAGTGACAGTAGCCGGGGAGCCGGGCGACTGGACGCGGTCTTTCGCACTACCTGTACAGGATCCCCACAGCAACGAGACGCAGAGACCGAGACACAGCAATGCATCCAGCTTCATCCTGCCCGAATAGCACAAACAGCTCACCCGATCAGCATGACTCGGCCGAAAACCTCGACGCCGCCGGGCCGGGCTGGGCTGGACATCGTCGTTCTCGATAAAGGTATCGTCGTAGTTTCCATCGGCGCGATACGCGGTGAATAGATCGCGGGTGAGCCACACCTGGGAACAAAACAGAGTCGTTGCATTGTGGGCCGAGCCGCCGAGACCCATGGTCCGCTTGCCGAACGCAGAGCCTTTGCGGTTGGATTGACCAGTGTGGCGTCATACAGGGTTTTCCTCGCGGAAATGCGGCCGGCTATTCGATCGGCCGGTTGCCATTTGCGGTACGGTCGGGCCATGAACGAGGTCATGGAGCGCGCGCTCGCCGCGGCAGCAAGACGGCACGATGAGGTCCTCCCGATGCTCGAGCGTTGGGTGCGGCAAAACTCATACTCGGAGAATATCGACGGCGTCAATGCGGTCGGCGAGCTTTTGGCCGAGGATTTCGCACTCGACGGATTTGCCCTGGAGCGTCATCCCGGTGACGGCGTGGGCGATCATCTGATCTGGCGCACCCCGGCGTGGGACGCCGAACCCGATCGTCGAGTCGTTCTGGTCGGCCATCACGACACGGTATTTCCACCCGGAACCTTTGAGGTGTGGCAGCGCGACGGCGATATTCTGCGGGGCCCGGGGGTGCTCGACATGAAAGGGGGTCTGGTCATCATGCGCACCGCGCTGGCCGCGCTGGCCGACGTCGGTGTTCTGGCCGAGCGACCCCTTTCGGTGGTCTCGGTGGGCGACGAGGAAATCGGCTCTCGCCATTCTCACTCGCTGGTGAAAGCGTATTGTCGCGGGGCGAGTGCTGCGCTGGTGTTTGAAGCCGGGCGCGCCAAGGACGCGATCATCACCCGGCGCAAGGGGACTGGCCGGGTGACGGTCACTGCAAACGGCAGAGCGGCTCACTCCGGCAATCATCACAGAGACGGAATCAACGCCATCTGGGCGCTGGCACAGTTTGTCGACAGCGCGCAGGAGCGGACCGATTACGATGCCGGTGTCACGGTCAACACCGGTCTGATCTCGGGGGGGTCGAGCGCCAACACTGTGCCGGCCCAGGCCCGTTGCACGATTGACTTTCGCTTTGTCAGGAGAAAAGACGGCGAGGACTTGATCGCCTCGCTCGAGCGAGCGAGCGGAGAAATCAGCGCTGAAACCGGGGCTTCGTTCGATGTCGTGGGCGGGATTCGCCGCACCCCCCTGGAGCGCAGCGAGGCCTCGGTCGCGTTGTACCAGAAATACGCAGCGTGCGCGCGTGCAGCCGGTCTGGGCCACGGCGAGTGCCCCCTCATGGGTGGCGGCTCGGATGCCAACACGGTGAGTTCCGTCGGAGTGCCGGCCATCGACGGTCTGGGACCGCGCGGGCGCGGCTTTCACACCCACGATGAGTACATCGAGGTATCGTCGCTGGCCATGCGCATCGAGGCGCTCATTCGGTTTCTATTGGATTAAGAGCCGGTCCAAAAACTCTCCGCGTCGCCAGAGCGCCGAGCCATCACCGCCAGCGGGCTTGCTCGTCGGTCAAATACACCCGGTATTCTCCACTCCTCGCCCACCCACTGGCGGCGCGCCTCGTCGCTCTGGCTCGGTCCGAGGTTTTTGGACCGGCTCTAAGTCGCTCTGCACGGTTATAAAAGCGTGTAGTTAACAGTTCGGGTTTCGTTGTGTTGCCGTTTTTGATAGCTTGGTATCCAAGGTGGTTCAGTCACCTTTCTAGCGCCGGGGAGCTGCGAACTGCCCGGCGCTTCACTTTTCGGAATGGAGAATTAGACACCAGCGCTCTGACATGCTCGGCTCAAGAGTCCCCCTGCAGCCTTCCCGGCCCCCTCTTGCGGCCAACCAGAGCACTCCAAACGTCCGCTGCCACAGCCACCGGCCTACCTGCATCGTCATCCCAACGCACCCATCCGTTGCACCTGCCTTCCAAGAAGCGTAGGTCCTCACGAACTTCGGCGTCTAGCTTTACGAGCGCTGGAAACGGACAATCTGGAACTGATTGCCCGTTGATAGTGGCCCAAACGATGTACTCAACACCGTCCAGCCAGCTTGCCGCAGCAGCATCCTGCGACAGGAACTCCAGATACTCGGTGAGTAGGCCGTACCAGTCCCTGTACTGGCTATTCGTTCTACGAAGAATGCGGGTTGTGATTCGGGGATCGCCTTTTTTAACCGCGAGTTGGAGCCACTGTCGAGCTGTTTCGTCCGTTGGAGACACGGTCAGCGCCTGCTCGATGATGCGTAGGTCACCTGAGAGTATTGCCGCTTCCATGTTGCCTTCTCCATTCACGGGCCCACCACCTTACCACCAAGTGCCTCGACTGCCCGCCTCAGCGCCTTGTCAGAGGACACAAGGGTCGATCCGCGGTCCAGCGCCGTTCCGCCGATAACCCCGTCGGCAAAGTTTCCCTTCGTGCCATTCTTCAGTAGCCCACGCACGTTGATCCGGCTGTCGAGGCTGCCCGGCCCAACATTTGCGATGTCGCCAGCCGCCCCGGGCGCTCCGCGTAGCTTGCCGCGCCGGACGAGACTGCCGATCTCCAGGTCGGTTACGGATAACTTCACTGCATTCTTCCCTGCGTAGTTCTTGCCGTGCGAGATAACGACGTTTGTGTCTAGCAGCAGCTCGTCTCCCCCCCTTGCGGCACCGGGCCGCCTGAATCGGCGAAACGCTCCACCGAGCGCCTTCGTGCCCGCGCGCACGGCCTTTTTCGCCAGCTTCGCGACAAAGGAGGTCACGCCGGTGAATACCGCGGCGAGGATGGAGGCGCCGTCGAGGGCGGCCTTAGTGCTGGCTTTGACCTTGAAAGAGGACAGCCATCTGCCGAGGGCGGTGTTGAACAGGCCGATGCCGGCAAACAGAGGTACTTCCTTGACGCCGCCCTGTTTACCGTAGCTGACGCCGTGGGGAGAGCCTCCGGGACGTCCAGGGGCTGTGCTCGGGTCGCTGTGGCCACCACCGGGCGCGCCGTCGCCGGTACCCGCGGCGCCGGGTTGGTGCGCCGTGGTCTCGGCGGAGCCAGGCTGGGTTCGATTGCCGGCGCCCGTGGTTCCCTGGCTGCTGCTGGTGCCGCT
>JAKSDA010000451.1 GCA_022360315.1 Pseudomonadota bacterium | reverse complement strand
CATTTGTCCCACCGAGCGCAAAAACCCTTGAGCTCATGCGCAAGCTGGGAAACCCCAATGGTGACAAGCGCTCGATGATGCCGCTTCGCTGGTACCGATTTCTCAAGGGTGATGACCAGTACGGGCCCCATTTCCGTTTGACGAACGGCTCGATCATCCAGCTCAAGACCGGCAATGTCGCGCTGCGCGAGGGCGAGTGTCACTTCGCTCTATACAACGAGGGCCAGCAGATGGAGGAGTCGGGGTTTGTCGAGGTACGTGCGGCTACGTCGGACTTCGGCGGTATGACGATTGTGACGGCCAATCCACCCAAGGCCAAAAAAGGGCTGTGGATCGAAGAGTTCCACGACGATGTCAAACGGGGATACAAGGTGGCGTTTGACGGCAGCAAGGGCAAACGCGAGGCCACGATGTTTGCCTTTGACCCGCGCAAGAACCCGTACGCAGAGCATAAGAGCCTGCATGCGCTGAAGCTCGAGACCGACGAGAAGACGTACGCTCGCGATGCGCTGGGTCTCATCGTCCCGATTGGCGATGTGGCGATTCATGCATTCAGCAAGTCAGAGTCGGTACGTGTCCCGTGGCCGGGCCTGCAGGACATCACGCGCCAGGTGACCAAGAAGCACTGCCGCTCACCGTCGCGATGGTCGGCATTCAGACCGGTACAGAGGCAAAACCCGACGTTCCCGAGCTCGTAGTCAACCCGGATGCAGCCGCAGCACGCTACGGGCAAGGCGGTGAACTCGCTCTAATGCTCGACAAAGCATTCGAGACCGCGGCTCTATACGGCCAGCAGCCCAGGATTCTCGCCGTTCCACTGGCCGAGCCCGGCGGGCCGGAGAACAGGCTGCGATTCATCGCATTGCCTTCTCCGGCACCACGACCCAGGCTGGCACGGCCCGGGTCCGCATCGGAGAGGTCGTCGCCCTGGCCGGCGCGGCCACCGGCGATGACGCCCCGACCATCGCAACCCGGCTGGTTACGGCGCTACAGAAACACCAGAGACGATTGCCCGTGCAAGTGGCCGACGCAGGGAGCGGCAATCTCGACGCCACGCACTTGAGTAAGGGCGTCAACGGCAACGACGTAGTAATCGAGGTGCTCGACGTACCGGCCGGGATCGCGGCCGCGGTGAGCCGGACCCAGTCGGGTAGCGGCCAGGCCCCGCTTACCAACGCGCTGGCCAATCTCCTGGCGCATGACATTAATGGCCTGGCGTTCGCCAATCACACCAATGCCGACCTGCAGGCGTTCGACACGCACGCTACCGCGGCCTGGGGCCCAACCCAGCGCCGATGGCGGCACGGCTTCTTTGCCCACGTCGGCAACAACAGCCAGCTCGGCACGCTCATCGGATCGGTACAGGCCAAGCATTTGTGCGTCCTAGCCGCCGAGAGGGCAAAATCCCTACCCGCACAGATGGCCGCTGCGGTGTGTGTCTTGAAATATCCCCAACGCTAACCAAAACGGACCCACCTCTGCTCGCCAAAACGGATCCAGTGGATTGGCGCGCGCCAAAGGGGGCGAGGCTGTGCCTCGCCCCTTAACCAGAAATCCCAGCAGCGCCAAGTCTGCGGATGTCAAGGGTCGCCGAAGGCGACCAGCGAAGCTGGCCTGCCCTTGACCTCCGCAGCGGCGCTGCTACCCCCGCTGAGAGTGGATCCATTTTGATGAGCATAGGTGGGTCAATTTTGCCTAGCGTCGCAGGCCTGGCCTCAACTCCAGTGCCCGCATCCACCCCGGCAGCCCTGATGCGGGCATCGCTGGCGCGGTGCGCGGCCCGACAGATGCGAGAGCATCGGCCAAAGATAAGGCTGCAAGCTCGGCCGCGTCGGCTCGTGTAGCGCGCGACGTTGCGATTCAAGCGAAGCCGCACCAGTCCACCCCCCGCAAACGGCGCGCTGCTCGCAAGCGGACTTCCGGGCCGGGCCCAAAGGCAACCCATTTTTTGCTCGCTGATTTCTACGGCGTGTCGCCCGATCAGCCAGACTTTTCGCAGACGGTCACCGACGAGGTCAACGAGGCCCTCAAAAACCTCAAGACAGAGCTTTTGCGCAACCCGTTTGGGCGTTCAGGTACGCTAGATTCGAAAACTCCCATGGGCTCGCGCTCTTGTCCAGGTGAGAGCACCGTAGCTGGTCGGAAGCGTGGACCAACTTTTTGACGATTTCGACGAAGAAGCTGAACGTCTACCACTTGGCCGGACGTCTACCACTTGGCCGAGACGGCTCTCATTCCCAGTAAGCAAAGTAGCCTCACCAGGTGCCTCACTGCGTGTGTAGCCACACAAAAGCGTTGCCATGGTTAGGCTGAAAAGCTCCTGTAATGGCCTGCAATAGACGCGATAGGGTGAACTGTGGTAGTCACATATGCCGAATCGAGACACAGGCCAGCGCAGGAGGGCTGGAGGTACCGGCCCGCAGTAGGTGTGGTGTCACTCTCTGAGGGTTGGCAGACTCCGGGCCAGCTGCTCTGCGCTCTGTGCACGGAGGAGTACCTGTATGAGGATGGATGTCCGCAGAACCAAGCCGAAGTTGCCACCACGGCTTGTTGCAGCCAAAACGGTCAGCTTTGAACTAGAGAGCGATGTAGCGCCCCCGGTCGACCCGGTGACGTCGCTCAAGGTCTGGCCCGATGGGCCCGTATTTGAGCTGAACGCGTTTCGATTCCCGTGGCGTGATGAACCACGGCGCTGGATCGGAATGGGCCGCGGCGAAGACGAGTCGATTCACTTGCCAGATCCTACAGTGTCTCGGGAGCATGCGACTCTCGGCCGGAATCAGTACACAGGCCATGTCTATGTGTTTGACTCTGGCTCGCACAACGGCACGTTCGTGAACAATCTCCAAGTGCCAGGGGACCCCAATTGGCAGGGAGGAGGCGTCGAGGTGATAAGCGGCGCTATCGTACAGTTGGGCGGTATCTTGCTGTTGGCATGTGGTCAGCAGGGGGTACACCAACTGCCGATGGTGTCAGGAACTACACTGCGGGAGATTGTGCTGCACGCTGTCGCGCTCTATGGGGGGCAAGAAGAGGCCGCCCTCAAGTGGGGTGTCACACGGAGTCAGATTCGCACCCTACTCCGCAGGCAAGGGCCAAATAAAGGTTGCGATGAATCGGCATGATTTTCAGAGCGGCGAGTTGCTAGGAGGCGCCAACGAGGTACGTTGTGCACTCCTGCCGGATGGACGCTGGGCGATCGCCAAACGGGCCGCCGCCCACGAGGCTCGTGTCACGGCGGAGCTCGAGCATCCCAACATACGAGGGTTGTTGGGCGGGGCTGGTGACGCAGGAGAGTATGAACTATTCGAGTTCGTGGAAGGGGTTAGCCTGTACGAGCTGAGTCGCCGGACGAAGCTCTCCATCGATGCTTCGGTGTACATAGTGCGGCAGGTGTTGTGCGCTCTCGACCTTGTGCACCTCAAGTACAACCACCGAGACATGTCTCCACACAATGTCCTGATCCGTTGGGATGGGGCCGTCAAACTGGCGGATTTTGAGCTCGCCAGGATGCACGAAAGCCCGGTCACCAAGACTGCGATGGTGCGCGGAACCCCGTGTTACTTGAGCCCTGAGCAGTTCCAGGGCTCGCCGCTCGATGCTCGCAGTGATCTCTTTGCGCTTGGCGTAGTGCTCTACGAGCTACTCACGGGCCGCAAGCCGTACGGAGAGACGCGCCACGAGTTGATGTCCCGGCTCTATGGGGTAGAACCCTTCACGCCGATCACAGAGCTGCGGCCGGAGCTTTCAGAGAATCCGCGCCTTAGCGACCAGTTGAATACAGCCATCGCGGCCATGCTTGAGCGAGACGCCGAGAAACGGTGCCCTTCGGCACTCGATGCACTCGAACTGCTACCGGCCGTACCGCAGGGCTATGCCGGCCTGCTCGAGAGTCTGGATGAAGTCCAGGCCACGATGCAGGCTGCAGAGCCGCAGCAAGGTGTCAAGACTGCCGGGCCGCGAAATAATAGAAGGTGGCGATTTTTGCGTTTCATGGGGGCCTTCGCCGGCGACACATGCGCTATAGTCGCTGTAGCCTGGCTTTGGTGGCCAACCTCGACGATACTGCCACACGTGCAAGAGAGTGGCAGCGACCAGCAGATAACGGAGCGCGCGCTGGACGGGGAGCTGTGCATGCCGGAACCGCTCGCGGCGGCAACTACAGTCAAAGTCCCGACTGCAGATTCTCAAGCTCCGCCCAAGTCGGAGATCCAAGTGCAAGACGCCGCGGCTGCGGCAAAGCGAAAACCGGAGTCGGAGCCAACGGCAGGAGCCAGAAATGCTGGCAAGGTGCTTTCAGTTGGCGACCAAACCGGCAGCATCTCGATGATGCCAGACGGCCAGCGCGGGACTTTACTCCGAGCCGACAAGCGACCCGAGCCTGCTGCCATAGGATTCTCAATCTCGCCGCCATGGGAAGGTGGCATCTCGATAACGCCAGAGCGGGTAGACCAGTGAATCGCTTGCTTTTCCTAGCAATCATTGCAGTGGGCAGTCTTGCCGCAGAGACAGTCCTGGCACGGGGTATCGAGTTCGTGGAACTCAAAAACAGTATTCACCGGCTGGCCATGCATCCGGGCTACCGTACGACATTGTTTTTTCCCGAACGCGTCGTGCACTTGGCCCTGGGCAACAAAACCGCCTATCTCCTGACGATCGACAACCAGTGGAGACGATTCGATCTACAGCCGAAACCAGGTGCACCAGCGACGAACATCAATTTTGAAACCGCTTCTGCAAAACTCACGTTCGATCTCGCCCCGCTCCAGGAAATCGGCGACCAGTGCATTACTCGGTTGGTGATCGTCTTGCCGCCGGGTGTCGAAGCCGAGGAGCTGCCAAAGAGTGACCTATGTCCCGAGCAGTTTGGGAGTCCCGAACTCGCGCTGCTCCGTGTCAAGCTCAGCGAGGTGGATGTTCACCCACCTGTGACCGCCAGCTTCGAAAGTAATGCCCACAAACTCGAACTCCAAACTGGCTACTGGACCATTAGCAGAGTCGCTGCGGCATTTGCATTCGAGATCACCAATGGTGGCGAGCACGCCTACCCAACGACCGGGCTCGCCATGGGCGACGGGGCGACGAATCAGGACTATCTGCTGGCCTGGCTACTAGACACAAAGGCGGGCAAAATGCCCAAGGCGCTGGCACCCGGTGAAACCCTTCGCGGCGCGATTGTGGCCAGTCATCCGGCCCATCTGCGCAAAGGGTTTGTTTTGCAGTTGCTCAGCAACCCCGGTGTGGTCTCCGCAGCCTTCAAGTGGAATGAAGAGAAGGAGGAATCACCAAACGAGGGCCGCGCTTCCATTCAGGCCCAAGCGGTTACCGGGTTCATCAACATACAAAACGCCGCGAACAACCCCACCGATTCGGATTATACGACACTATGGGGCATAGGAGGCCGCGCATTGTACGGATTCTCAAAGGCTCTGAGCCTGGAGGGCACTATCTTGGTGTCTTTCACCGACCAGGCTGTGTTCGAGGACAGCTCTACGGCGGAGGCGACAGCCGGTCGAGCGCTCCTCGGCGGCGTGTTTCATATAGGGGAAAAAACCGTACCTTATCTGCGAGCCGGCATTGGATTTCGGTTGGGTAGATATATGATGTCAGCAAGCAAGGATGAGTGGCGCAGTAGTGGCCTGTTCTGCGTTGGCGGCGGTGTGGACGCATGGCTTGGCGACGGCTTTTCACTTGGAGTCTCCGCACAGTATGTAGGCGGTGAGGAGGACTCGTTCGAGGTCGGCGCCCATCTCGGCTTCGGGTGGAAGCCATAGAGCGGTTTAGCTCGGCCTGCATTCATCGAGGTTGCGCTGGCGGACAAAAGTAGTAACAGCCGCCCCTTCGAGATCTATATCCATGCAGAGCGAAAGGTGGTGGTATGGCCCGGGTTCGACGCTGAGCAACTAGAACGCGTGCTGGCGGTGATGGAGAAATCGTCGTGTTGAGCCTACCGCCAGCAGTGCGCATCTTCGT
>JAKSDA010000378.1 GCA_022360315.1 Pseudomonadota bacterium | reverse complement strand
TGCAGTACTCGCCCGATGGACACGGCTGGCCGCAGACCATCCCGCACACCGGATCGACGCCGCACTCACGCGCTTCGCAGGCCGGAATACACGTCTGTTCGCATATCTCTACATCGTCTACCTCGTGCGGATCCATGGGCGCGCCAAGCCGCTCGGAGCCGTTGCACGCGGCGAATGCAGACAGCGCCAACGCAAACAGTGCGGGCCTGCTGGCGTGCACACACCCAACCGCGGTGCAGAAGTAGCTTACTCGGCAGGACGATTCCATCGTGCTCCCTCTCACAAGGCGCAGCACAATGCCTTGCCATGATGAGCAGCGCAAGGTGTTGCACGGGCGGGCCGCCAGAAATGATACGAACTGACCGCTACGTACAATCAGTACATCGTCCGCACCGTGAGGTTACGTACCAACACTGAATCGACAGAGCTCGGTTATCGGGACTTCCTGGAGCGCCGGGGAGTCACTGCCACATGCGCAACCAGCTGAAACGGAATGATTTTTACCCCCGTGCCGCGGTTGCCAGTGCGCTCAGGGCGCCCGAAGTTGTCACAGCGCTTGTCCTGGCAGGTGGGACGGTTTGGCAACGGGGTCGGTCGGTGGCACTGGGATGGCGCCGCGGATGTCGATCTTGCCATCGGGCCAGATGACTATGCCGAAAGGCTGATCACCAGGAATGACGGATTCGATGATGGCTTTGTGGTCTTTGAGGGCTGCGGCTCGCACTCGGTCTTGTAGCTCTTCGATCTGGGTTTCTACTTCGTCGATGGAGATGGTGTTGACGTTCGCGGCTGCAAGCTGTTCTCGGGCTGCTTCGCGGTTGCGTTCGAGGACTCGCCGATCGGCTGCGATCTCTTTGAGCTGAGCATTCCAGGCATCGGCGCTGAGGTTGCCGCGGCGGAATGCTCGCGAGATCTCGTTTTCGCTGTCGATGAGTCGCTGCAAAAGCTCTTCGCAGCGAGCGAGTTCTTTACGGTGCGGCTCGGCGGAATCGGGCTGTTCTGCGATCGCTTCCCGCAGAATCTGCGGTTGGGTGATTGCCTCGGCGACCGTTTCCCATATCACCGGGTCGATATGATCGGCTCGGTGCGTGACGGCGTACTCGCAGGGCTTGCCGCCATACGTTCGCCGCCAGCGATCATGACGAGTGACGCAATAGATGTACTCTTTGTCCCTGGAGAGCCGAACGTACGCGCGCTGGCCGCAAGGGCACCAGACTCGGCCAACGCAAAGACTTTGTGTACTCCGCGAGCGACGGCGCCGTGGCCGCACATTCAACGCATGCTGAGCTTTGAACCAGGTGTTCTCATCGACGATTGCCGGTACCTGGACCGTCAGGCCCTCTTGGGTATGTTCTCCGCGGTACGCCGGCATCCGCAGTATCCTGGCGACACTGGATTGATGCCAACGCTTCCCTTGCGAGGTAGGGATACCTCGTGCATTCAGTTCGCTCGCGATGGTGCCTACGGCTTGGCCGTCGAGACAACGCTGGTACATCTCACGCACGATTTCGGCGCGCGACTCGTCAACGCTCCACTCGCGTTGGTCGCGATCCCAGTCGAGGCCATATGGAACGAACCCCGCGCCGCTGTATCCGCCATCGGCAGCGATGCGCTTGCGGCCAGCCTGGGTCCGCTGGGCAATCTTGCGACGTTCCTGCGCCGCGAAGAACGTACGCAAATAATAGTCAAGCTCGCCCAGCTCTTTGCTCGGGTCAATGACGCGACCGTTGCAATCTACGATGACGGCATCCGCCTCCCGGGCGATGCCGAAGATCGCCAGCCGATCACGGGGGTCGTCGGCACGGGCTCCGAGTCCACGGTCGACATCCCAAAGACGCAGCTCGTCAAACCCGT
>JAKSDA010000379.1 GCA_022360315.1 Pseudomonadota bacterium | reverse complement strand
GGGTAATCGGCGCGATGGAGGCGGCCTCCGCAACCACGACAGCCCTGCTTGCGCCCGTGCTCTGCTAACTGCTGATCGGCTGAAAATAGGGCTTCAATAAAATTCTCTACGCTACCCAGCTTGTGCCACACTGGCTTCCTCCGTTTTTTGAAACGTTGGAGACCATCCCCCCGAAGGTTTGATGGTCAAGTTTTCGGGGGGGATGTGTGACTGAGGACTACGAACGCAGTCCTGGGCCTTGAGCAGCTCAGCTGCCGAGCATCCGACCGAGCATCCGAACGTGGTTGCTATGAGTAGACCGGTGTCACGTTTCTTACTAGGAGCACGAAGCCGGTCGGCAACATTCTGCCCGTCGGCAATGTGCAAAATTCATGAGGGACCATCAGGGGTGTCCCTCAAAAAGATTGCTCGGAATCCCGGCTATCTCCATCAATCTTCATGCTGCTACTCAATTCGTCGGTTCACTGACTGTGACAAATCGAAAATGCCCTGGCGTGATCGTTGTGCCAGAAGGGTATGAGGTACAACCCGATAGCACTGCGACCGTGATGGCAACGAACAGGGCTGCGGCTTGCAAGCCCATGTCGCGCCAGAGAATGTGTCCCTGCTGTGAGCGGCCCACACGTATTCTACAGCGATGAAAAGGCATCGAACGGGAAGCGTACTGCCGGGGCTATCACGTTCCAAGTGAGCCTGCTGGATTGGCTCCGAGAAATCTCGGTCCAATCAGCGTCCAGTCGCCCGAGCTACGCGCTCCGTAGTGCACGCTACAAGTTCAGCGACGTGCGAAGTCGCTTCGAACTTGTGGCCATCCGCATAACAAATTGAAATAAAACGAATTTCGAACTCATCCCGCGGTTGCCAAACCAACCCGTCTGCGCTCGCTGGCGAGCGCGAAAGCCTCGTGATCGTGCCGTCGCTAGGTAGCCGCTTTCGCGAAGCAAACCGCGAGCGAATCTCGCCAATGGTTCCCTTGCCGGACAAAGCCTGCTAACTACGCTGCATGCGAGGGAAACCGCACACCATAGGCGTGGGTAGACGCGAGATCGAAGCCGAACTCTTCGTGCCCGATGGACAGGGGCCGTGGCCCGGGGTACTGGTTCTCCACGAGATGTATGGCTTGAACAGCAATGTTCGGGCCGACGCCCGCGATCTGGCGCGCAACGGTTTTATCGCACTCGCGCCCGATCTTTACAGCTACCACGGCGCGCGCTATTGCCTGCGGATGTTCTTTTCACCGGCCGCTCTGGCCGGTCGCGGAGATATCGAGCAGGTGGGTGAGATTCACCGCTGTCTGGATTACTTAAAAGAGCTACCCCAGTGCAACGGCAAGCTGGGCATGATCGGTATGTGCCTTACCGGGGGATTCGTCCTGCACATGGCTCGCCGATCCGACATGGAAGCACCCGTGGTGTTTCACCACTCGTTCGGTGTCCGCGGCGGCGGCATGCCGGCCAAAGACGCTGCCGAGGTCAAGCATGTCGTTCAGGGCCATTTTGGCTCCGAAGACCGCATAGTCTGTCCCAAAGCTCGAGTCGATGCCCTGGCCCGCGATCTCGGCGACCGTCTCGAGGTCAATGTCTATCGGGGGATTGGACACGGAATCCGCAGCACGTTCCGGCACACGGTGGAAGCGGGCCGGGCCTGGGCAAAGACGCTCGATTTTTTGCACAGAAACCTGTACACAACGGCGAGCAGTGGATCGAGCCGATGACCGAATCGAGCCGGCCGTATGTTTCCATCGTCATACCGGTCCACAACGAAGAAGGTATTCTGCGCGAGGCGATCACCGACTTGCGGCACCGTCTGCAATTGTTCGACTGGACCTATGAGATCCTCGTGTGCGAGAACGGCAGTATCGACCGTACCCGGGCTCTGGCCGAACATCTGGCCCGAGAAATGAAAGAGGTCAGGACATTGTCCGTCGGCGAGCCCAACTACGGCCTGGCCATGCGCGCAGGAGTTGTCGCCGCGCACGGCGAGTTTGTCATTTGTGACGAGATCGATCTCTGCGACACCGATTTTTATCGGCGGGCCATGGATCTCTTGCAGCACGATGACGCCGACATGGTAATCGGCTCCAAAGCCATGAAGGGAGCGCGCGATCGCCGGCCACTCATCCGCCGGGTGGCCACCCGGGTCATCAACGGGATGCTGCGAATTGCGCTCGATTTTCGCGGCACAGACACCCATGGGCTCAAGGCTTTTCGCCGCGAACGGCTGGTGCCGGTGGCCAGGCAATGCGTCATCGACCGAGATCTATTTGCCAGCGAGTTTGTGATTCGGGCCGGGCGGGCGCATTGGCGTGTGGTCGAGATACCGGTACTGGTCGCCGAGAAGCGCCGGCCCGCCATCAACCTGTTGAGCCGTGTGCCCAGTGTGATCGGCGACCTGGCCCGATTGACCTATGCGATCCGCTTCAGGCGTTGAGTGACAGCACCGATGATAGGTTATTTGAGCGATAGATTCTTTGCCTTCTGGCGGTCCATTAGCACCCCGGCAGATGAGGTGATGCAGTACGCTATGTGGCCGCGACGTGTGTCCTGGATCAGCCGATGACCCGACGCTGTGCCATCTCCATCGACGTCGATTCGATCGCCTGTTATTACCGTATCCACGGATTGGGTCCGGCGCCGGCACGGTTGCGCCATGTGATCATGCATCGATGCGTGCCCCGGTTCATCGAGATTCTCGATCGCCGCGGCATCCAGGCGACGTTTTTTATTGTCGCCGAGGATGTAGAGGACGTGGATGATCGGACCGTCGGCAGTGAAGTTCGAAAGAGCCGGGCGCTGGTCCGCGAACTGGCGGCATCGGGTCACGAGATCGGCAACCATTCCTACAGTCATCCCTACCAGCTGGCCCGAATGGGCCGGGTCGAAGTCGCCGAGCAGATCGGGCGCGCGCACCGACTGCTCGGTGGGCTGGTCGACCGGCCCGTGGTCGGCTTTCGCGCCCCCGGTTACGATGTCTCAGCGGTCATGCTCAGATGCCTGATGGCGCTCGGCTATACCTATGATTCCTCGATTTTTCCGGCCCCGGGCTACTACGCCGCCAAGGCTGGGATCATGGCTGTGCTCGCCCTCCTGGGCCGCAAGAGCGGAGCTGTTCTCACCGACCCGCGTGCCCTCCTGGCCCCGGCTGATCCCTACCGCCCGCACATTGCGTCGCCGTGGCGTCGGGGCGATGCGCCGCTCGTCGAGCTGCCCATTGGGTTGACTCCGTACGCGCGGATACCAGCCATTGGCACCTCTCTCCTGTTGGCGCCGCGGCCGTTGCGCGACCATTTGCTGCGTGCCATGCGGCGGCGGGTTTTTTTTAACTTCGAGCTGCACGGTATCGATCTCGCCGATGCCGTGCAAGACAGTATTCCCGACGAATTGGTAGCAAGACAGCCAGATCTGCGAGTACCGCTTCGCAAAAAACGGGCCGCGTTGGAGGCTCTTCTCGACAACATTGCCCGGCACTACCAGTTTGCCACCCTGGCCGAGGCCTCCGCAGCGCTCGCCGGCCAGGTCTGAACTGCCCTTTTCCGGGTCAGGTCAGGCGCCAATGTAGGAGTTGGTGCCGCGATGTCCATGCGAGCCATCCCGAGACAAAGCCACCGCGTATCGCGATCCGTGGCGGCTGACCGCGTTCCCTGCACGGTGTCGGCGCAGAATCCATTACACAGGCCCACGCCATCTTAATTGCAGCGCAACGTGACCGACTTATCTGAACGTGCAGTCGAATGTCAGCCGGCCTCGGGCCTCGATCTCATCCGTATCAGACGGAGAGTTTCAAGACATTAGGAGTGTTCGTCGCCGACGATTCGAGATTCGCTCGCAACTCGGCAAAGAAGCGATTGGCACCGCTCAACGCCGATATTACCGAGGTGAACACCGGTACTCACCAGACGCCGAAGGCGCAATTCACGCCTCGGTCAACCGGCTGATGGCAGCTTAAATTGCGCGGGATGTCAAATAGGACATCGAGTCGAGCGGTGCGGAACGAGCGATTTATGCACCGTAAAATCGGTATCTTCCACAAGCTTGCCGGCCTGATTGTCGGCCTGATTGCCGCTCTCGTGACCCTCCTGGCTATCTATTTCCCGAAGCAACAGATCGATTCCATGCAACGTGCCCTAAGAATCAAGGCAGCGACGTACGGCCGTCTGGTCTCTGAACAGGTGCGCTCCGCTGTCGCGTTTGATGACGTCGAGACAGCTCGTGAGATCTTTGCCGCTGTGCTCAAGGACAGAGACGTCATCAGCATTGCGCTTTTTTATGCCGACGGCCGGTTGCTGCATGCAAGTGGTGATGTCAGCGATACAGCTGTACAAGCCGGTGGTACAGAGAAATTCGGACTCGTGGTCACGGAGGCGACTGAAGTACTGAGGGTCATTGCTCCGGTAGTTTCTCTCGAGGGCCCGCGCGGCACGCTCACCATGGAAGTGTCGACGTCCACCCTCGAGGCAAAGCGCCACGAGATTACCCGCGGCGCGCTTGGACTGGGCGTCATGGCATTGATTGTTGGCGTGTTGATGGCGGCTCTCATCGGCCGTTCGTTTGCTCGCCGTATCATAGCCATTGCGACGGTCGCCACGGCGGTCGCTGCTGGCGACCGCGAGCAACGCCCGGTCGAGGACCACGCGGGCGATGAGATCGGCGCTCTGGCGCGCGCATTCAACGCGATGCTCGCCCAGTTGCGCGGGCTGATCGCGCAGATTCGCAAGCAGGCGAAAAGGCAAGGCGAGCGACTGGAACGTCTCGTCGAGCAGCGCACGCACGAGCTGAACGCGCGCAACCAGGACATGCGCCTGGTACTGGACAATGTCGATCAGGGATTCTTGACGACCGATCGCAATGGCGTTGTGCTCGGCGAGCGCTCGGCGATCGTCGAGCGCTGGTTCGGTACGCCAAGAACGAACGAATTCATATGGCATTACATATCTCGGGCCGATGCAAAGCAGGGACAATGGCTGGAGGTGAGCTGGTTTGGGTTGGCCGATGGCGTTCTACCGGTAGCAATGAGTCTCTTGCAACTACCCGATCGCTTTCAGCGTGGTGATCAGTATTTTGCTATCGCGTACAAGCCCTTACTGGACAAAAACGAGCAACTCGACAAATTGCTGATCATCATCAGTGACATCAGCGCAGAGGTGGAGAGCGAGCGCGCCCGGGCCGAGCAGCGAGAGCTACTTGAGCTGGTCTCGAGCATCATGGAAGACCGCCAGGCGTTCCTCGAGTTCTTCGCCGAAGCCGGCCAGCAGATCGCAGCTTTGCGCCAACACAGTGCTGAGCTGGGCTCGCTTGCGGTCAAGCGCCTTCTGCACACCCTTCGCGGCAACTGCAGCTTATTCGGCGCGATTAGCATTGCCGAGATCTGCCGGGAAATCGAGGGCGATTTATCCGACGGTGGAGATGATGTGGGTGGCACAGATCTGCAGCGCCTGTGGCAACGCTGGCATGTGGTCGCCGAACGCATCGACAATCTGCTCGGTGCCCGCAAGCGATCTGTGCTCGAGATCGCCCGCGACGACTACGATCGCGCCTTGCACGCTATTGCCGACGATATCCCTGCAGCTCAGGTTTCGTGTTTATTCCGATCTTTCAAACTCGAGTCCACTCGGAGTCGGCTGAGTCGAATTGCCGAGCAGCTCCAGCGTCTGGCGATCTCATGTGGCAAGTCGCCGGTGACCGTTGAGATCGCGGACGGTGGGCTCCGGATCGATCCCCAGGAATGGTCGCAGTTCTGGTCGACATTTGTCCATGTGCTGCGCAATGCTATCGACCACGGCATCGAAACACCCGCCGAACGTGAAAAGCTGGGCAAGTTGGAAAGGGCGACAATCACGCTTCGCACTGTGCTCGACGGCGATTCGTTTTGCATCCAGATTGCCGATAACGGCCGCGGTATCGACTGGCAGGCTGTCCGCGAAAAAGCCGCATACCGCTGTTTGCCGCATGAAAGTCACAGCGAACTCGTCGCTGCCCTGTTTGTCGACGGTTTGTCCACCCGCGACGGTGTGTCCGAGCTTTCTGGTCGCGGTGTCGGTATGAGCGCGCTAAAGGCAGCCTGCGAGGCGCGGGGCGGAGTCATAAATGTCGCGAGCACCCCCGGTGCCGGTACCACATTTACCTTTACGTGGTCCATTCACAGGGTCACGGTTATCGACCTCTATCGCGACGCACCCCTCGTCGCGGGACTCTACTCCACCCAACCGGCCCCGGTGTCTTCTGATGCTGCGGTCGGCTAGCCGAGGGATCGCCATGCACTTGCACTACATGATCATCATCGGATTGGTCGTCACCTCTCTGCCAGCCTGCAACGAAAGCCGGGCCGCCAACTCCACCGCGGAGTCAACGACCAAGAGAAAAGGGATCCCGACCTCGCAGGCCAACACCGCAGTGGACACGCAAACCAATTTTAACCCGCGTCTCCTGCGCCGCTTCCAACCGATGCCTGAATTCGTTCAGCCAGACAACCGCGCGGTGACACAGGCTCAAATCGAGCTCGGCAGAATGTTATATTATGATACACGATTATCGAAGAATCATGATATATCGTGTAATTCCTGCCATGATCTCAAGAACTATGGCGTCGACTCGGAGCCGACTTCTGCTGGCCACAAGGGCAGGCGTGGGACCCGAAACGCACCATCGACTTACAACGCCGCTGCCTTGTTTTTGCAGTTATGGGACGGTAGAGCTGATGATGTCGAGGCCCAGGCAGTCATGCCCATCACCAACCCGGACGAGATGGCCATGTACGATCCACAACGAGTAGTGGCGGTCATCAACTCGATCCCCGGATACAGGGAGATGTTCGAGAACGCATTCCCGGGCGATGCAGATGCAATCACATTCAAAAATCTCGGCACTGCGATTGGCGCCTTCGAGCGCGGACTGGTCACGCCGAGTCGCTGGGATCGATATCTGAAAGGCGACCACAACGCCGTGACTCCGGCCGAGATCAATGGACTGAAGGTATTCACCAACATCGGTTGTATGGTGTGCCATACTGGTGAACTCGTTGGCGGCTCCATGTTCGAGAAAGTGGGGGTGGTAGAACCATGGCCCAATCAAAGCGATCAGGGTCGCTATGAAGTGACTAAGAGCATGGCTGACCGCATGATGTTCAAGGTTCCGTCGCTGCGCAACATCGAGAAAACCGCTCCATACTTCCACGATGGCTCGGTGATAACATTGCCCGAGGCCGTGCGCACGATGGGTTTTCATCAGCTCGGGCTCGAGCTTAGCGATGAGGAGATCGATGCCATTGTCGTGTGGCTCAAATCGCTGACCGGTGAGCTGCCGCTGGATTACATCAAAAAACCCGAATTGCCGCCCAGCTCCACATCGACACCTGCCCCCGACCCCAGTTGAGACACCCACAGGGTGGCCACCGAGGTTGTTGTTGCCCCGGCAGAGTCGATCGACAACGGTTCCGGGCAGTGTACAATCGGTCAGTCGTGCCCGATGTCCGAGCCATTGCTGGATTGCTCGCCACCGTGTCGAGCGCTGTATGGATCATGGCAGCGAGTACGGGCTGTCGGTCGTCGCGCAGCGTGCCGCCGCCGATCGGCGAATCCGAGCGACAGGCAGAACGAAACCCGGAACAACCGCCCTCGCCGCCTGCCGAAAGGGTGCTGATCGAAGCCCGAGATGTGGTCATTCCGCCCTGTCCCGACGATACAGTACCCGAAGGCGACCGCCCTCCACATGGCCGCGAGATCGCGTGTCGCAATGTCGGCGGCCAGAGACAGGGTCCATACGCCAGCTGGGACGTAGCGGGACATTTGTTTTGGATCGGCGAATATCTCGACGATGTGAAACACGGTCCGTGGACGCGCTTTCACCCGAACGGACGCAAGGCCGAGCAAGGCCTCTACCAGGCCGGCAAAAAACAGGGGCCGTGGCAGAGCTATGGCCCACAAGGCCGGTTTATGGGCAAGTCGATGTTCGACCGCGGCACCGGTGTCGCAGTCACCTGGCACGACAACGGGGTCAAGGCGTCCGAGATCGCCTATCAGAACAATCGGCGACACGGCCGGACCACGCTGTATAGCCCGGCCGGCCGCCAGCTGGTCGCGGAGCACTACAAACGCGGCATACGCCACGGACCGCGCATCGTCGGGCACCGGGAAGAAATGGCCGTCGAGGAAACGTATCGCGACAGCCTGCGCCACGGCGTGCGCCAGATCTATTACCACGGCCGACTGATCCTGGAAGAATACTACCGCGATGGCGTGCTCGACGGGCCGTGGCGCGCCTACCGCCAGAGTGGCAAATTGCGCCTTGAGGTCGAGTTTCGCGACGGCCGGCTGCACGGCGAGTTGATCGAGTACCACGGCAACCGGAACAAGTTCCGCCAGGGCATATATCACAATGGACAGAAACATGGCCTGTGGACACTGTTCAGCCGACGGCAGCGGGTCGAACTGCAAGGCGAGTATCGCAACGGGCTGAAGGAAGGAATCTGGACCCAGTCGGATGGCGGCAAGGCGCTCGGTAACTATAAGATGAAACGCGGCACCGGCGAGGAGCGCACGTGGTATGACAACAGCCAGCTGGCCAGCCAGACCGCCTATCGGGCCGGGGTGGCCAACGGCCGGTTTCGGACCTTTTACGAGGACGGCAATCGCGCGATCCGCGGTCGCCACAAGGATGGCTTTCGCCACGGCCGGTGGAAAGAGTGGTTTCCGGCCGATAAACGCTCGCGCAGGCGCTCGGGCAGACTCTCGGTCGATGCGACCTACCAACGCGGCGCCCTGATCGGCCGCTTTCGCCGCTATTACCCGAACGGCAAACTCGCCCTCGAGGCCCATTACCAAAACGGCAAGCTGAACGGCCGCTGGGTCGAGTATTACGAAACCGGCAAGCGGGAAAACGAGGGCATGTACCGCGATGATCGGCGCACGGGAGAGTGGAAGCAGTTTTTCGAGGATGGAAACCAAAGCGCGCGCAGTCACTTTCTGAACGGCGTACTCCACGGCGAGTATCGGAGCTACTTCCCCAGCGGGCAGCTCGAATCGAGCGGCCGATACGAAAACGGCGCGCGGGTCGGTCGCTGGCAGAGTTTTACCGAAGCGGGGATCCCGCTGGCTCCAGGCGATCGATAATCGGCCGACTTAGAGCCGGTCCAAAAACTCTCCGCGTCGCCAGAGCGGCGATCCATCACCGCCAGCGGGCTTGCTCGTCGGTCAAATACACCCAGTATTCTCCACTCCTCGCGCACCCACTGGCGGCGCGCCTCGCCGCTCTGGCTCGG
>JAKSDA010000326.1 GCA_022360315.1 Pseudomonadota bacterium | reverse complement strand
ACGGTGGCCAGAATGCTGCGCATGCCGGCGTACCGCGGCGAGCACACGCAAGAAGGTTTGACGATTCGGGTTCCCGCGATCGTCGATGAATCCATCTGGTTCGCGGTACAGCGCTGTCTGGATATGCGGCCGCGGCGGCGACGCGCGCAGAAAACGCAAAGCCTGTGTGTCGGGCGCATCTGGTGTCCGTGTGGACAGCGCGCGTATATTCGGCTCGCCAGGGGCAAAGAGTATATCTACTGCGCCACGCGTCATGATCGCAAACGCGGAACCCAGTTTACGCACATGGGATCGCTTCGGGCGGACCAGCTCGATCCAGTCGTATGGGACACCGTGGCAAAGGCCATCGCCCAGCCGCAGTACTTGCGGGCCAGCATGGCAGGAAACGATGATTCTGCCGACAAGCACCGCGAGGAATTCGCGCGGTGCGAGCAGCTGCTGCAAAGACTTGTCGTCAACGAGAACGAGATCTCACGAGCGTTTCGTCGCGACGAACTCAGCGCAGAAGCGTGGCGCGATCAGCTCAAAGAGATCGCCGCCGACCGGCGCGTACTCGAGCACCGCCGCACCATGGCCCGCGAACGGCTCGCAGCGGCCGATGCAGCTGCTTTCTCTTTGGAAGCGGTGGAAACGCAGCTAGAGGCGCTAGCTGCCCGCGTTCGCGCCGCGGCTGGCAAAGACCGCAAGGCCATCATCGAGTCGGTCATCCCCGGCGATCAGCCCTATGGCGTCACCATCTGGCCCGACGGCAAGATCGACATCCGCGGCGGCATCGCGGTGCCTTCCGCGAGCCGACGTTGTCACAGCACTTGCCAGGGCAAGATGGTTTGTTTGACAACCGGCTGGCCGGAAGCAAAGTCGTTCCTTTTCGGCTCGTTGCACAGGTCGATATGGTCTCGAAGGTGACGGCAACGTCGCGGTAATCGGCGAACACCTGATTTGTGCGAGGTGATCTGTAGCCAACTGCTCTGCATATCCACACACAGCATGACCGCATCTGCCGGGGGCGACATGGTGCTCTCTACAAGAGGCGATCAGCGCATGGGGCCTGAGCGCAATGCGGACACAATCCGGCCACGCAAACCTCGGGTGACGGATACGCCGTGACGTACTCAGCGATAAGGTTTGCGTTTCCCTTGTGGGCATGCGTCTGGACCGTTACGTCGAAATATCGCGGAGTAACTCCGGGCCGAAGCATGCGCAGAAAAGTACGAATTGCTTTGCTAAATACGCTCGACACTACCGATCATTTGTGGCTTAAAGATACCTCCGTTTCATGGAGATCTTGGGCCAAGAGAACCCGGTGAATGCCGCTGTTCGCGAGGTACCGCTTGGATTACCGCAACCGCCCGGGCCGCCGTTGCCGTCGCAGCGGATTGGCCAGTACGAGTTGATCCGCGAACTCGGCCGGGGCGGCATGGGGGCGGTGTTGCTCGCCCGCGTTCTCAAGCTCGGCCGGCGGGTAGCCATCAAATTTTTGCATACGACCGATGCGCAGCTAAACGCTCGGTTTATTCTCGAAGCGCGGGCTACGGCGCGCTGCAATCACGAGAACATCGTGGTCATTCACGAGGTTGGCGAGCACGAGGGGCAGACGTTCATGGTGCTCGAATACTTGCAGGGAACGCCCCTGGGCAAGCGTCTGCAGTT
>JAKSDA010000645.1 GCA_022360315.1 Pseudomonadota bacterium | reverse complement strand
TACTTCGACTGGGTCGACCCGGTCGGCAATTTCTTCATGGGCGCCGCCGACACCGTCACCATGGGCGCCACCGGCTGGATCCGCGACAAGGCCGGCCTCTCCGACCAGGTCAACCCCTGCAGCAGCGCCTATCGCTACGGCGGCCACGCCGCCACAGGCGCCGAATTCGCCTTCGGCGCCACCGCTCTGGCCAAGGGCCTGGGCCGTTTCGCGGCCCGACGCATGGCCAAGCGCCTGTGCAGAATGAGCTTCGCCGGCGGCACGCTGATCGAAACTAAACAGGGCTACAAGCCCATCGAGGACATCGCCGTCGGCGATGAAGTCTGGTCCCGCGACGACCGGACTGGCGCCGAAGGCTGGGCCCGGGTGGTCCGAGTCTTCGTGAGACACAACGCCGAGGTACTGGACGTGACTCTGCTCGAGGCCGATGGCGATAAGCTAAGGTTAGCCGTCACACCAGAGCATCCACTGATGACCAGAGATGTCTGGGCAGCAGTGGGCAAGCTGGATCTCGGTGAGCAAGTATCGTCCGGGGATGGCTGGGCCGAGGTGGTGTCGATAGCGAGCTCGGAGGAGCGGGCGACCGTCTATAACTTCGAAGTCGAGGGGACGCATACGTACTATGTCGGGACAGGCGGGTTATGGGCGCACAATGGATGTGGCACGGGCGGGGCCATGAGCTGGTCGTGGAAAAGTACTAAGACCTTCGGGCATACCTTCAAAACACATGGAGCCGGAGCAAAGAACTTTAGACGCTTGCTCGATCGAGCTAGAACTCAGGGCCAGAGTTCTATGCAAGGGCAGTGGCTCAACAATGAAAAGGCAGCCGCGTTTCTAAAGGGGGTGCGTGTCGATGGTCCTGCATCCGTGCGCCTTCCAGGTGGCCTTGGCCAGGTTATTCGCGCCGACGGATCTGTCGCTGCCGCACAATGGGCGCGTATTGTTCCAAGCTCTAGTGGCGGATTTATTTCGGCCTTTCCCTTTGTGCCTTGAGGAAAAGTCTATGCTGATGAAACTGGTACAAACGCGGCCTGCTCGTCCTGAGGAACCCGACGAGACTTACGAGGAAGAGCTGCACGATGTAAACGCCATCATAGCGGATATGTGCATTGCGCTCGGAGACACAGGATCGTTCGAGTTTCGCATCGCTGGCTTTGGTGAGAGCCCGTGGCCATTGGATGTCACGACCGACTTGGCCATAGTGCTGGAACAGCTGCCTGCTGCTATGGCTTCCTGCTCAAGGAACGAGCCATTTCAACTCGATCTTTATGAGCAAGGGGTTGAACGGCGCCTCGATTTCATCCCCTCCGGAAAAATCTATCGAGTGTCCTGCAATAGCTTTTCAGATTGGATCCCAGAACCCAATGCCGAAGAGATCAGTATCGAAGACCTGCGCATGATGCTTAGCGGGATTGCCAAGAAGTTTTGCGAGCTTGCAACGGGGCTTCTTCCTGAAACCAGTAAACATCCATGGTTTCAGGAGTACGCGCGTACCCTATTGGGCCACGCGTAAGCTCATGCCCAGCGCTTCATCATGAACACCAAGCAGCAGAACCTTGGTCAAGAGGTGACAAATAGTTAACTGTTCAAACGAATCCGCCCGACCATCTACGGGTATCAGCCATGCGGATGAACGCACATGCTCCCCCGCATGGCGAACAAAAACAACACCCAAAGCAAAATAGCGGCAATTCTGCGAGAGCAGATGGGGCGCCAACGCATCACCCATGGCTGGCGTTGGGATGGTGCCAGAATGTCTTGAGTGGGCCCTAGCACCCTTGCTCTGCCTGTCGTCCCTTCGAGGCGGGTGACCTCCACGCTCCTTCATCGCTCCGATACGCTACCCTCTCCACCGGCCTGGAGAGCAAGCGGCCCGGGCTGAAAAAATGATGACTATGGGTCCTTTCTCGCCGTGCCATCAATAATTGACCCCACCTGCAGTGTGAGAGGATGGCGGTGTGACAGAGTGAACCATCGTAGGGCTGTCGCCAATCTTACTACTCGGCCTGGTTGGGCAACAGAGGCGGGCCAGCCCCGGTGACCGCCTCGGCCAGGACCCGTGCAATCCCATAGGCCCGCGGACACAACTGGTGTCCCTGGCAACTCACAGAATACCAGCCGTTGATCAGCTTCGGGGGCCGGTTGTCGATTCAGTTGCCGGTCTCAGTCGTTGCGGTCTCGGTCGCGGTTGCTGTCGTCGGTCGCAGGTGGATTTGACCTCGCAACGATGCCGTGGTGAATAACGTGCGGGCTATCCGCTCGGCTGAACAGGACAGCCCCGACAGGCGGACCGGGTGGTGCCTTGATGAGACCCGAGTCGTTGTGGAGACGGGATCGGTGGTGACTTTTGACGACCCCAGTTGTCGCCGAGACGGGGTTGGTGATGACTCATGACGACCCGAATCGCTGTGGAGACGGGGTTGGTGGTGACTTTTGACGACCCGAGTTGTCGCCGAGATGGGGTTGGGGCTGCCTTTTGCTTACCCCAGTCGCGATGGGCACGGGCTCGGGGCTGCCGTTTGTTCACTCCAGTCGTTCTCGGGACGGGTTCGGTGGTCACGTTTGACGACCCGAGTCGTCAAAGGGACGGGCTCGGGCCTGCTTTTTGTTTACTCCAGTCGCGATGGGCACGGGCTCAGGGCTGCCTTTATTGACTCCAATCGTTGTCGGGACGGGGTTGGAGCTGCCTGACCTTGGCTCCAGTCGCGATGGGCACGGGCTCGGTGGCGACTTTTGAAGACCCGAGTCGTTCTCGGGACAGAGTTGGTACTGTTTGATCCTAGTTCCAGTCTCGGCTGGCATGGGCTCGGGGCTGCCCGAGCTTGGGTCGAGCCGCGGCCCGGCGGAGTCGGGGCTGCCCGAGCTTGGGTCGAGCCGCGGCCCAGACGGGGCGGGAGCATCCATGTCATCGACGAGGTAAGTCAGTGGCGCGGTGGCAGCATCTATGTCCTACATCGACCAGGCCCGGCCCGAGATCACCACGCGCCGATGCGGAGCGTCGCCAACCCCGCTACTCGGCCTGCTCGACAATATTATTGAGATACTTGCATTGGCTCAGCTCAATCGCCGAGCCAGCGGTCTGATTGTAGTCATTGAGCACCTCGTTCGCTTCGGCAAGGGACCAGAGAGTGCCGCGGAATTGGCAGCCGATGCAGCACGCGCCGAGGCCAACGGTTTCCCCATGGCGTCTCTAGCCAACATCGCAAACGCACCGGCGCTCAGGCTGTGCTGGTCACAAGATGCCGTGCGACGGGAAACGGCCGGCAGGACGGCCCTCCTCGCGGCACAAACCAGCACGATGTTGGCTTCTGCATCAGGGTCTCAACTGTGTCACTTTTGGTGCTACCAACAGCCGTCCAAAGGCCGCCACTCGCGCCACCTAATCCCAAGAAATCTAACGATTTTCGACCCCAATCATCCATCCGAGCAATTATCCGGGCTAGCTCACGGCTTGGGCGGTTGTAACTGGAGCTCCTGGAGCAGAGCCGGATCGACCAGCTGTGCCACGCGGGCCAGTTCGTCCGCGGCAGCGCCTTTTTGACTGGCGCGGCGGACCGCTTCGCGTGCCGCGTTGCGGGCCTCTTCGCTCAGCTTGCCGCGGGTGGACACCACCGACTCGGCATAGCCGAGTTCAACCTGCGCAGTGGCGGCCTCGGGCTCCTCGATCAGCCCCTGGAAGGTCTGCGCGGCCGCCTTGTAGTCCTGGCGCCTGAGCTGAATGCGCGCCTTCACAGCCAGCGCCGGCAAATAGCCCGGGACCTGCTCGAGCGCCCTGGCGAGGTTGCGAGCAGCAGCGCGCAGGTTGCTGTCGAATTCCAGCTGGGCCAGTGCGGTGTAGGACCGGTACATCAGCGGATTGGGCTGCTCGGCATTCAGCTCCTCGACCGATAGATCGAATTTGCGGCGCGCTTCTCTGGAATTCTTCAGGCGCAGCAGGGCATCGCCGTGAGCGTATCTGACCATCTTGTTGTTCGATGTCCGCGACAGCTTGTCCAGGGCCACACCGGCCGCTCTGCGCGCCCGGCGGTCGCCGGCCAGACGGGCGGCCTCGCGCCACACCCGCACCTCGAGGTCGTCGGGCGCAGCCCGTGCAGCGGCCTCGAGCTCCTCGATCGCCTCGCGGAACCGGCCCAGATCGTACAGAGCCCGTCCCCGCAATCGCTGCGCTCGGATTCCCGAGACCTTTTTTAACTTCTGCAGCGCACTCTCGGGCAAGCCGCGAGCGAGCAGAAATTCGGCGTCGATCTGCGCGACCAGCGGATCGGCCTGGGGCGCTTTTTCGCCGTACCAGACGATCTGTTTGCGGGCCGAGGCGGCCTCGGAAATCTTGCCCAGCGAGATGCGGGCCAGTGCCACCCGGGCCAGGAAACGCGGCTCTTTCACACCGCGGGCCTTGTCGAGGTTCTCGCTGAATTGCACGTAGTCCTCGAGCACATAGGTGGCCAGAGCACGGGCCAGTCGGCGGTACGCGTCGACCCGCGGTCCCTGATTCTCCTTCATGATATTGAGCGTGCCGAGCGTGTCATCCTGATCGACCGTGCTGGCCTCGGTGCTCAGGATGGCCTGGCCCACGATGGCCAGGGGATGCTCGTCGATCCGGCCAAGGGCTGCCTGGTATCGCTCGCGGGCCTGCTCGATATCGCCTGCATCGAGCAGCATATCGGCGACCGAGATGGTTGCGATGACCGGGCCCTGGCCGTTGGCCTCGGCCCGCCTGAACTCGGCCAGGGCGCCATCGCGATCGCCTGCGCGCTGCATGGCCACGCCGCGCAGCCACCTCGCCCAGCGGTCGTCCGGGTTTTTGTCGAGCCAGGCCTCGATGGTCTTTCTGGCATCGCCCAGACGCGCTTTGGGCTGCTCGAGGTCGGGCAGCACTGCGAGCGTGGCAGCCACGTCGGCCACGACAATATCGCGCCAGCCCTCGTCGCCTTGCGCGATATCGCGGCGGGCCGAGGTCAGCATCAAGTCGACTTCGTCTGCCGGAGTGCCGTAGAGCAGCGCCATGAGCCCAGATGTGCTGGCAAACGCCGCCATGGCGCGGGTATTGCCCGGATCGCGTTTGAGCGCGGCCTGGACCTTTTCGATCGACTCTTTTAGCTGATCGAACGTGCCCGCCTCGGCGAGGCCCCTGGCGGCCTGCAGAAGTGCGGCCACATCCCGCGTGCGCTGTTCTTGAGCGATATAGTACCAGGTGCCCCCGCCGCCCAGTCCGAAGAACATCATCACGAACAGAAAGAGGAACGCCCGCCGGGCCGACCGGCCCCAGCGCTTGCCCGGTTTGAGCTCGAACGGCGCCTCGGGCGCGTTCACGTTGGGCATGTCGAGCAGCCCGGCGGTGAGCAGATTATTCAGATAATTCTCGCCCACCGCGGCCGACTGCCGGAGCGAGGATTGGGCCGCGTCCTTGGGTTTTTCGGCCGGCAGCACCCGGGGCCGCACAGTCGGCGCCGGCATATCCGGATAGCCCTCCGGTATCGGCGCTTCGAATGGATCGGCCTGGGCTGGCGGTGCATGCATCGCCTCCGGGTCGTGCAAAAACTCGCCGGGCTGTTCGACGCCGTCCAGCATATCGGGCTGGTTCACCTGGTAGCCCCCGGCCATGGGCGATGCCACTGTGGTCGGATCCTGCTCGTCGACGAACGCCGGGGCCGCGATGGTCGGCGCCGACGGCGGAGCCGAGACCGGATAGCCGGGTTCGGCTTCATAACCGAGAGGCTCGTCCGTCGATTGCGGTGTCGGAATTGGAACCGGTGGCTCGAGCGGCTGATTGCTGCGCACCCGGCGCAGAAGATCGAGCAGGGTCGGATTGGCCGGGTCGAGGTTCTGCGCGTGCTGGAGCACGGGCAGAGCGCGCTCGTAATCGCCGCGCCGCATGAGGACTTCGCCCAGGAGCAAGAAGCCGTCCTTGTGCGTGCGGTCGCTCTTGACGATCTTGAGCAGCTCGGCCTGCGCCTGCTTCCACTGGTGGAGCATCACGAAGGCCCGACTCACCATCATCCGGCCCTCGAGGTTATGCGGATTCACCCGCAGCCCGCGCGCTCCCACGTCGACGGCATCGCGGGGTCGGCCGAGCGCGAGATAGGCCTCACCGAGGTCGACAAATACTGGCGAGCCGGGATCACGGCGAATCAGCTCCACGAGCTCTTCGAGTTCTTCGGCCGATGGTCGGCGCGGAGTTCCCATCATCTACGTCGTGAAGGTACCCCATGCACCCCCGGCAATCAATTGACCGACTGGCAAGCTCGGTCCGAACGTGCCCGGGCCAACCGGGCTGAAAGACGGCCGCGCAGTCGATCTGCGGGCTACCATTTGCAAATCGGTCGGCCAAACTCCTAAGATTGGCACTTGATTTCTCCTTGACGTCGCCAGGTGAGATACGATGGCAGGATCCCTTGAGCTACTTGCCGGCGCGTAGGGAGGATACGACTTGGCTGATACCCGTACTC
Organism: Pseudomonadota bacterium; assembly: GCA_022360315.1. Taxonomy (GTDB): domain Bacteria; phylum Myxococcota_A; class Polyangia; order Haliangiales; family Haliangiaceae; genus JAKSDA01. The sequence continues at coordinate 17,997 of JAKSDA010000645.1, read as the reverse complement.
GAAAATCGAAGCGAAGCCCCGTCACCCTCAAGATCAAGTTCAAGAGCGCGACGATCGACCAGTTCATCGAGCGCTACTCGGTCGATGTGAGTCACGGTGGCATCTTCATTCGAACCAAGGATCCGCTGCCCGTGGGCACGACGATGCGTTTCGAGTTTCAGCTCAAAGACGCCTCGCCGCTCATTCAGGGAGAGGGCACAGTGGTGTGGACCCGAGAGCACGACCCCACCCGGGTTGGCGTGGCTCCGGGTATGGGAGTTCGTTTCGGTCGATTGACCGAGGGCAGCCAGCAAGTCCTCGAAAAGATCCTCAGGCGCAAGGCCAACAAGGGTTCCGGCTCCAAGGCGTTCAGCGATGCGCCGACCCGCGTGGCGCCCTCGCCATTGGTTGAAGACCTGGCCCGGGAGAGCAAGACGCGGCGCCCGAGCGAAGTGGCCATCGAAACCAGCACGTTTGACGACGAGCGCACCGATGCCACGCCCCTGCCCAGACCCATTCCGTTCCACAGCGATGCAGACGATTTTCCGGACGAAGCCTTCGAAGAGGCCACCAAGGTGCGCAGCGTCGACGACCTGGTCGCCATGAGCGCCCGTAGCGGGACCGACGATGAGTTCGAGCTGGACGGGCCTGTCGATGCGAGCAGTCGATCCGACGCCGTCGTATCCTCGGCGCCGTATGACTATTCCGAACCGACCAACAAGGTTCGGCGCGAGGATGTGGAAGGGCCTGTGGAACCCATTCTGCCGATCGGCAGTTCGCCTGTGGCCGCACCGGCGGCGATGCCCGAGGAGGAGCCGACCATGACCGCGGCGCCATTTATGGCCAGTGTGTCGCCGAGCGCTCAGCTGTCCGCGCAGTTGCCGGCGCCGCTCGCAGCGTCGGTGGATTCCCTGCCCAGAGCGCCCACGCCGCAACCGCCGGTCCACGCCTCCAGCCCGGACGGGCTCGAGGAGTTGCTCGCGCGCCAGCAAGAAAAGCGACGAGCCGAGAGTGGCCCTCCGGTGACCGAGACCTCGGGCCAGACCACCGGCGAATTTCAGGATGTCGCCGCGGCCGAAGCCCAGCCCGAGCCCGGACGTATCGAGGTGGGGGACGACGGGATTGTCGTGCCACCGGCCATTGCGGCCAGTGCGTCAGCTGGTGGCAAGCCCAGGGCGATCGCCGCTGACAATGAAGCCACGGCGCGTATCCCCGACGTCCACCGGGCATCGACTCGGCGATCGAGAAAAAATCTGGCCCTGATCGTCACGGCCGCGGCTGCCCTGCTGATCCTTCTGGCCGGCGGCGGCTACGCGCTGTTTTTGCACGGCGGGGGCAGCGAGGAGGGCGCGGGCTCCGAGCCGACCGACCAGGCCACATCGCCAGGCGGTGAGCGCGCGCCTGCAGGGCCCGACTCCGATCAGCTGGGGGCGATTGCAGACACAGCTGCGGCCGACGGTTCCGACCCACGAGCGGCAAGCAAGAGCGCGGCTGCGCTGGCCACCGGCCAGACTGATGCAGCGGCAGCCGCGCCGCCAACCCCGGTCAAGCTGGTCAAGGTGCGGCTGCGCAGCACGCCGCGCGGTGCCATGGCCGAAATCATTGGAACCGATCAGAAAGGCCCGACCCCAGTCACCTTCCTGGTCGCCCAGAGTCAGACATATCGGGTTCGATTTTCGACTCCCGGGTTTCTGACCCGAGAGGTCACCCTGAATCCCCAGGTGTTGAGGCCGCCGCCGGTGAAACTCGAACTCGAGCCGTGGATCATTCGAATTCGCACCACCCCAGCCGCGGCGCGGGTCTACGTCGATGGCCGCAAAGTGGCGAGCAAGACTCCCGTCGATTTCGAGGTCCCGCTCGACTGGCGTAACAAGAAGCGGTTCAAGGTGGCTCTGCGCAAGGGTGGCTACGACAAGCTCAACGTCACGGTTCTCACCGCCGAATTCCAGCGCGAGCCAGAGGGCCTGTTCTCGTATGTCGACGAGACCATGGTCAAGGCCGACGCGCAGGCCGACGATCCCGGTCGGCGGCCGCGCGGCGAGCGCGGTGACGATCGAGCCGAAACGCTGTCTGGACAGGGGCAACCGCCGGGCGATCAAAGCGAGGCCGGTTCGTCTGCGGCCGATCCATCGGAGGCCGGTTCGTCCGGGACCGAGTCACCTGACGGCTCGCAGGATCCATCGGGAGACCCGTCTGGACAGGGGGCCGGCAGTCCCGGCGACGACGTGGGTCCCGACCAAATAACTGCCGGCGGCGACCCGAGTGGGGCAGGGAACAGCACTGGTACCGACAACGCCGATGCGGATTGGGCCGGCACGCCCGGTGACCAGAAGCCCGATGACGCCGACAAAAAAGACGCCGACAAAAAAGACGCCGACAAAAAAGACGCCGACAAAAAAGACGCCGACAAAAAAGACGCCGACAAAAAAACCGACCAGGCCAGTGACAAAAACGCCGACAACAAAGACGGCGACGGTGAGCCCACCCCAGATTGGGCGAACTGAGCTCGGGCGAACCCGACCTGAAACCTCCCATTTGGGATGGCTTTCAGGTCGGTGTGACCGATCGGCCGGTGTGCTTGTCGACCGGGTGATCTAGCAGCGTTCGGGAAAAATCCCGAACGCCGCTACCATTATTGGGCAAAGCCCTCCTATTGGGCAAAGCCCTCCGGCGGACTCCCGCCGGGCGCCCCATGTGCCCGAAATCGGCTGTCCGCCGCTCTCGGCCGGGGCACACGCAGACTCGGGAAAAACGATTTTTCCCGAATGCTGCTAGCCGGTGCGCTTGATGAGGTGAAAGCCGAACGGCGTCTCGATGACGTCGCTGGTCGCGCCTACCTGCAGCGCGAACGCGGTATCTTCGAACTCCTTGACCATCTGGCCGCGGCCAAACGAGCCCAGGTCGCCCCCCTTGGCACCCGAGGGGCAGTCGGAGTGCTGGCGTGCGAGGTTTTCGAAACTACCGCCACTGTCGAGTTCGGACTTGATCTGGTCCATATGGGTACGTGCATCCTCTTTCGATCGGGTTGCCGAGGATCGCATCGAACCCTGGTACATCAGCAGAATGTGGGACGCTCTGACCTGATTGCTCATGAAAGATCCTTTCGCCAGATTGAAACCGCGACAATAGCGCTTTGCCCGAGCAGCGTCACCGGGCCGAGCGGATGAGTTTTGCAAACCATGTACGTGCGGGTCGCGGTACCGAGGCCCGAGTCGCCCCGGGTTCTCGCGATCCGGGCTGGCGAATCACTCCATGCGGCCGCCCGGGGCCAGTTTGCCCATTTCTCGGTACTCGAGGTGAATGGCCCGGACCAGGTGCTCGTGGGTCATGGCAACGTTTTCCTGCGCGGCCAAAAACGCCGCGCGCAGGGCACTGTTGCGGATGTAACCGCCCGACATGGGAAATCGCTTGGCCAGATCGGCAAAATCGAAATCACCCGAGGTGGGCACTTCGGGAGGAATGTGCGCCGTCCACAGCCGCACCCGCATGTCCTCGTCGGGAAACGGAAAGGCCAGGCGCAGCGACATGCGGCGCTTGAACGCGTTGTCGATCGAGCCCTCGAGGTTGGTGGTCAAGATGGCCACGCCCTCGAACGTATCGAGGCGCTGCAATAGATAGTTGACCTCGAGATTGGCGTAGCGATCGACGCTGGACTTGACCTCGGTGCGCTTGGCAAACAGAGAATCGGCCTCGTCGAAGAGAATCACGCACTGGCCGTCTTCTCCGGCGTCAAATACCTCGGCCAGGTTCTTTTCGGTCTCGCCGATCCACTTCGAGGTGATGCGGGCCAGATCGACCCGGTACAGATCGAGGTTGAGCTCGCGCGCGATGAGGCCGGCAACCATGGATTTGCCGGTGCCAGGTGGTCCGTAAAACAGCGCGGTGAGACCGCGCGAGGTCGCCATCCGGGTTTCGAAGCCCCACGAGTCGTACACCGTTCGGCGATGCTGCACCCGTCCGATGAATTCGCGGATGCTGTCGAGAACATCGTCGGGCAACGCGACTTGCTCCCATTTGGCCAGCCGGGTGAGGTGGGTCGCCACATTGCCCATGCGGGTCTCGATGTGCTGCCGCGCCGCGAGGTCGAGGCGCTCGGTGATGTCCTCGCTGCCCTGCTGCTCGTCGTCGAGCCGCCGCTGCACTGCCGCGGCCACGTTCTCGACCGTACCCGGTCCGATGCGGAAGCGACTGGCCAGGCGTTCGGCGCCGTGGGCGATCAGCTTGCGGCGGGCCAGGGCCTGTTGCCAGAATTCATAGCGCTCGGACTCGGACTGGGGCGGAATGGTGAAGGTCAGGTAGCCGGGGTCCAGCGGGGGCCGAAACTCTGGACTAGTCCGGATAATAATGGCCCTGGGATGGCTGCGCATCACCGCGCGCACTTGCTCCAGGCCTTCGGTGTCGGTACTGTCGAAGATCTCCAATCCGCTCACACACGGCACTGCGCCGCGCAGATCGGCGCGGCGCAGCTCGGTGCGCAGTGCCTCGGCAAAGGCACGTCCGACCCGCGGCATCTGCTCGCAGTCGATGCACGCGATGGGTTTCTCGATTCGCCCGGCCAGCGCCGCGGCCAGGCTGCGCCGGCCCGATCCCCGGCGGCCGCACAAGAGGATGCGATGTGGCCGACCGTCGCGGGTCGGACGCTGGAGTTCGACCGCGATGTCGCGCTTGAGCTCAGTCGGCATGCTCAGCCCTTCGAGGCTGCGATCGCTCCACCGGATGGTCGTTGTGTCGGTCGGCCCGGTACCGCCGAAGCGATCGCCGCGCAGGCGGTTGAGCAGAACCGAATCGACGTTGACCGGGGCGAATAGATACTGTCCATTGGGCGGTTTTGACAGGCGGATCAGGCCGTGCTTGGCCAGTGGCCCTTCTGCGGTGAGCGCCTGGGCCACGGCTGCGCGAGTGGGCCGGTCGTCACCGCCGAGGATGAGCTCGACCAGAAAACGGTCGCACACCGGGCGATTCTCATCATTGGCCAGGACGCCGTAGAGCCGGGCGATCTCGCCGCGCAGGGCGGGTGCGCACGCGACCAGAAGCACCTGCGCCTCGGTGGTCGACAGGTCGAACTCGCGGGCCACGTTGACAAAGGGCAACGACTGCCCTGCGGCCAGCGAGGCCAGAGCGCGCCGGCCGGCGATGGCGGTGAGCTGGGCCAGGCGCTCCTCGGCCTCGGCCAGGGCGTCGGGAGCGTGCGACGACCGCTTGCCAACCAGGGCCTGGACCTCGCGCTCGAACGGCCGGGCGTCGTCGGATGGCAAGCTGAGCCGGCCGGTGTCCCAGGCATGGGCGATGGCCCGCGCAGCGCGCGCAGCGACCAGGTCGAGGAGTTCGTCCAGATGCTCGCGCGGCGATTCATAGGGCTGCGAACCGGACGGGGCCTTGACCCGGGGCGGGGTGACCTGGCCACCCAGTCCGAGTAGCGGCCCGGTCGGAGTGGATACCGGCTCGGGCTCGACCTCGGGCTGCTCTTCCGGCTCGGGGACCCGTTCGTTGGCCGCGGCATCGACCGGATTGACGGTGCGCTGGAGAAAGGTCCTGCGCCCGTTTGTATCCTGGGCCGCGGAGCCGTTGCCGGATTTCCGGTCGCTGCGATCGCCGTCCGGATCCCTGCCATTGCCCCGGTCGGTCCGGGCCCGGCGGTCCCGCTGCCCGGTTCTGGCGACGCCAAAGAGTTCGGTATAGGCCATGTGCAGGGCAGCGAGCGGCGCATCTTCGTCCCTCTCGCTGTCGTCGGCGCGGTCGCCGGTCTGCCCGGTTCCGTTGTTGCCGCGATCAGCCTCCTCCTCGTCCCCGTCCTGTGCTGCCGCCGCGGCCCGGGCAGGCTCTTCGAAGCCGGCCAATACGATGTACTTGGAGTCCGAGTCGATGGTCAGATCGGCGACGGGAATCGGTGCGGGGCTGCGGGCGAGCAGCTTTCCGTAGCGCAGATCCACGGCCATGATGGAGTCGTCGTCGGCGCGCTGGACCAGGGCGAGTCCGCGGGTCTCGGCGATGGTGCAATGGCGGGTCTTGGGCAGGCTCACGTTGTGGACCAGGGATCCGGTGGGTCGCAAGACGACAAACGAGTCGCGATCGTCGCCTTCCATGAGCACGGCCAGAGCCCGGCCGCCAAACAAGCTGCTGCCCGCCACGGCCCGTCCCACCGCCGGCAGGGTCACCGCGGTGATCTCGCCCTTGCCGGCGTCGCGGACCCGCAAGGTCTGGCCTTCGACCACGAGCAACCGCCGTCCGCCGAGCAAGGTGACAAAGGCGCTGGCACTGTCCTGGTCGGTGATGTCCTCGATCGCGATGCTGTCGTCGTCCTCGCGGATGAGCAACCGCTTGTAGCCGAGCCACAGAGCGCTGCGGGCATTTTCGCCCTGGCCCGGATTCAGCCGGCCGTGCTCGAGATGCAATTCGGCCGCGCCGCCGATCTCATTGCCGTTGTCGAGAGCGAACCGGCGCAATCCGGTATCGGTGGCGATCCACAGCGCCGACCCGACGCAGGCAAAATCGAGTATCCCGGCCGCGGCGATGGACTGACGGGGCGCGGTTCCCAGCGCGTCGACCCGATCGACACCATCGCGCTGGCGAATTGCCACATACCGACCGCTGCGTGACATGGTGATCAGGCGCGGAGAACTGAGCTCTGATTGACGCACGACCCGACCAGTATACGCGCTACACGCGATCGCGTCGGAAATGATCCAGCGTGACCGTGCGCGGACCGGTCACGTCGGACCTGATCCGAGGTGACCACACGCGGCCCGACCGCAGGACTGGCCCGAACTGCCCAGCGGTCAGCGGCGAGGTGGTACTCTTCCAAACTCGTGACCGAGCGGGCAAACGAGCCGGGCACGCGCCGCTCCAGCGCGCGGCACAGGCCGCGGCTGACCATCCTGGTCAAGCTGCTGCTGGCCTTTGCCGTGCCGACCATGCTGCTGTTTTCGGTCTTTGCCGCGGTCGCTCACGAAGTGGCCCGGGGCGATCTCGAGGCCGAACTCGGCATCCGGCTCTCGGCTATCGCGTCGTCGGCTGCGCTGCAGGTCCGCGGCAAATACCTGGTCGATCTGGGCCCCGGAGACGAGAGTGACCGGGCCCATCAGAATGCCCGGCGCAAACTGGAAGCGGTCCGATTGGCCACCGGGGCGGCGCGCATCTACGTATTCGACCGGGCATTTCGGTCGCGACTCGACACGGCTGGCGACACCCCGATCGGAGCCGTGCACTATCAGGCCGAACTCGACCGCCACGAGCTGTCCCGCGTGTTCGACCGCGGTGCCCAGGTGGCATCGGTGCTCTTCGAGGGCGCGGACGGCAACCTGTACAAGGCCGGATACGCCGCTGTGCGCGCCTCGGAGAGAGAGGGCGCGATCGTCTTGGCCCTCGCCGTCGAAGCACCGGCGGCCTTCTTCGGGCGATTGGCCGATCTGAGGCGCAGCTTGCTTTTCTACGGCGCCCTGCTCGCCCTGGTCGTGCTCGCCATCTCGATCGTGGTCGCTGCCCTGATCACCCGTCCGGTGCGCCATCTCGTCGCTGCCGCGGAACGCATCGGGCACGGCGACCTGCACGCCCGGGTCGAGCGCCGCTCACATGACGAGATCGGCTTTCTCGCCGAGACCATGGAAGAGATGCGTCGCGACCTCTACGCCCGCGACGAGCGCCTCCAGCTCATGCTGTCGGGCATCGCCCACGAGGTCCGCAACCCGCTGGGCGGTATCGAGCTATTTGCCGGAATCCTGCGCGACGAACTCGACAGCTCGGATCAGCGCCGGGCTCACGTCGAGCGCATCGAAAGAGAGCTCGGCTATCTCAAGGCCGTGGTCAACGATTTTCTGGCCTACGCACGCCGGCCCATCCCCGAGCTGTCCGATGTCGACCTGGCCGAAATCGCGGCCGATGTCGCCGACCTTTTGCGCGCCGATGCGGCCGAGGCAGGAGTGACGGTACAGCTCGATACCCAACCCACCCCGTGTCGCGGCGACCCCGGCCAGCTGCGCCGCGCCCTGCTCAATCTGGTGCGCAATGCAGTCCAGGCCAGCACCGGCATCGACAATGGCCAGGTGCGGGTGACCGCAGCAGCCGACGGGCAACGGGTCAGATTGTGCGTGTCCAATCGCGGCGAGCCAATTCCACGCCACGTACGCCAGCGAATGTTCGAGCCCTTCTACACCACTCGAGAAAAAGGCACCGGCCTCGGCCTGGCCTTCGTACGCGAGATCGTCGCCGACCACAACGGCCGGGTCACCGTCGAATCACGCGAGGATGAAACTCTGTTTCAAATCGAGATGGACGGAACTACTCGCAAAACAGGTTAATGGCACAGATACCGACTTTCCATTCCGGACCGATCGATGTCGCGGATCATGGACAAAAGACAAAATTTCAGTGGGCATTTAAAATATATCAGTGTTAATCTGAACGAGTATTCCTCTAGATGAGTATGGAGGATAAGGTAAGCTCCTAGCGCATCTCAGCCATCGACACATTGCACCGGGATCCGGTGTGCGGCCAAAGGAGTATGGGTGTGTTTTATATGGAAAATGACGCCAAGTTGACTCGACTGTCCTCGATCGTCCACAACCTCACCAATCCGGTCATGGCGACCAGTGTGAATGCGGTGGCGCTCAAAGAGGAGCTAGCTCGCATCACTGCGTTATTCGAGAGGTTGCAGTCCGAGGTCAGGGCGTGTGCGGAATCCGACAGTTCGATTCCCCTCGAGGTGCTCAAATTGCTTTTGGACAGCCAGCTGGCTCTGCGCAGGTGCGACGAGCTGGTCGAGGATTTTGTCGAGGGTGCTGATCGCACGTGCTCCCTGACCACCGAGCTGCGCCAGTTTACCCGCCAGCTCTGACTGCACGGTTGTGGGCAATGGGCTGGTTTTCCCCTTGACGAGCCCTGGCCACCTTCCTAACGTGGCGAATTCCTGCAAAAGCAGGCCATAGCCCGAGTCATGCCGGTCATTCTCATCATCGACGACAACGAGACCATTCGCGAGGGATTGGCCCATACGATAAGGCGTATGGGCCACGAGTCGATCGTGGCGGCGAGTGGACGGGAAGGAGTGGAAAAATTCAAGGCGCACGGCAAGTTCGACTTTGTCATCACCGATTTGAAGATGCGGGAGATGGACGGCGTCGAGGTTTTGCGCCGTATCGGCGAGCTGGACCCGGATGTGCCGACGATGATCATCACGGCGTACGGCACGGTCGAGACGGCTGTCGAGGCCATGAAGCTGGGCGCGTTCGATTTCCTGACCAAGCCATTTGCCCCCGAGGTGGTGAAACTCAAGGTCGAACGGGCACTCGAGCTCGCTCTGGCCCGCCGGGCCCGGCGCCGGCTCGAGGCGCAAAACGAATACTTGCGCAGCGAAAACGAGGCCCGCTATCGATTCTCCGAACTGATCGGCGCCTCGGACAAGATGCTGGCCGTGTTCCGCACCGTGGAGAAAGTGGCCAGGGCCGATTCGACCGTGTTCATCGCCGGTGAGAGCGGGACTGGCAAGGAGCTGGTCGCCCGCGCGATCCACCAGATCAGTCGTCGAGCCGAGCGGCCGTTTATCAAGGTCAACTGCGGAGCTCTGACCGAGACGCTGCTCGAGTCGGAGCTTTTTGGCCACGAAAAGGGTGCCTTTACCGGTGCCGTCAAGACCAAACTCGGCCGCTTTGAGCTGGCCGATGGCGGCACGTTGTTTCTCGACGAGATCGGCGATGTGCCCCCGGCCATGCAGGTAAAGCTGTTGCGCGCCCTGCAGGAACAGGAGTTCGAGCGCGTCGGCGGCGAGGCCACGCTCAGAGTGGATACGCGGGTCATATCGGCGACCAACAAGAACCTCGAAGGCGAGGTCGCGGCGGGCCGTTTTCGCCAGGATTTGTACTACCGCCTGCACATCATCCCGTTGCAGCTGCCGCCGCTGCGCGACCGCCGTGACGACATCCCACTCCTGGTCTCGCACTTCATCGAAAAGCTCGGCCCGCGCACCAATGCCGACGTTCGCGGCATCTCCGACAGCGCACTGGGCCGTCTGATGGCCTACAACTGGCCCGGCAATGTGCGTGAGCTCGAAAACGTCATCGAGCAGTCCCTGGTGTTTGCCGAGGGCGAGCACATCGAGATCAGTGCCCTGCCGGCGTTCCTGCACGGGCCGTCGCAGGAGGACAAACTCGAAGTCCCCAAGGAGATGTCCCTGCCCGAAATTCTCGACGATCTCGAGCGACAGTTGATTCTCAAGGCGTACAAAAAAGCCAATGGCGTCAAGACCGAGACCGCCCGTCTGCTCGGCATCAAGACCAGCGCCCTGTACTACAAGCTCGAAAAGTACAAGCTCGACAAGTACGGTCTGTCGTGACCGGGCTCGCGCCGACGACTCGATCGTCCGGGCCCCGCGCACGATCGCGTTGGATCCTGTGCGACGTGATCGTGTATAGAACCCGACCATGAACAGATCCATTGGCCTCGTCGCATTCTGGAAAAACTACGACCGCGAGCTCACTCTCAAGGCGGTCAAGCTAGCCGATGAGCTCGGTTACGACTCGTTCTGGCTGCCCGAAGCCTGGGGCTACGAGGTGTTTTCGCTGCTCACTGAGATGGCTGTCAAAACCGAGCGCATCAAGCTCGGCACCGGTATCGTCAATGTGTTCAGCCGCTCGCCCGCTCTGCTCGCCATGAATGCCGCGACTGTGGACGAGATCAGCAAAGGTCGTTTGATCCTGGGCATCGGAACCAGTGGCAAGCGGGTCATCGAGGGATTTCACGGCCGGCCGTTTCACAAACCGCTCACCCAGCTGCGCGACGTCATCCGCACCGTGCGGACCCTCCTCTCCGGTGAACCGCTGTCGGATAGTGGCGCCGAGATGGCCGAATACCGGAAGTTTCGCCTCGCCATGAAGCCGGTGCGCCCGAACATACCCATCTATGTGGCCGCACTTCGACAGAAGTCGATCACCTCGATCGGCGAGCTGGCCGACGGTTGGATGCCGACATTCTGGCCGTATCGAGAACTTTCGCGCGGTATGGAGTGGATCGCCGAGGGCGCGCGCAGCGCCGGCCGCGACCCCTCTGAAATCACGGTGGCTCCATTTACCACGGTGATCCCGCTCGGCGACATGAGTGCACAAAAAGCCAAGGAGATCATCTCGTTCTACGTCGGCGGCATGGGCGATTACTATCGGGAACTGCTCGAGGGGTTTGGCTATCGCGACGAGTGCGCGCGAATTGCCGACCTCTACCGCGACAAGGCCACCCGCAGCCAGGCCGCCGATGCCGTTACCGAGGCCATGATCGAGGCTCTATGCGTCGCCGGTAGCCCGGCCGAGTGCGTTGCCGAGCTCGACCGCCGACGCGAGCACGGCGTGCAGCTCCCGCTGGTCGGTCTGCCGCCCGAAGCTCCCTGGCCTTTGGTCGAGATGTTCATCCGCAGCCTGGCGCCCACATCGTAGTTCGGGCCCGAGCCAACCTCGGCCGCCCGGCCACTCCGACTCAACTGGCCGGCCCATCAGCCTGTGACACATTGGTAGCCAGGTATCAAAAAACTGACATAATGAATCCCGATCTATCCACATTGCTGTGGGTGTGGTACTCATGCGAAAAATAAAACCAGGTGGTTGCAGACAGCAAGAATAAATACGTGACATTGGCATACACGATGCTTTGCGAGTGAGAAGTGCGCCTGGGCATGTTCATAACTGCAACTGTTGTGGTTCAGGTCGGACTGGCCAGTCCGGTTGTTGCGGCCGGTCCGACACCTGTGGCCCAGGCGACGCCCAAACAGCCACCCGTGACGCCCGGCCAGGCGACCCCGGGTGCGCCTGCCACCGGCCCAGGAGAACGGGACACCGAGCGCGCTCGAGGCGAGCTCGCCAACCTGATTCGCGAACGGCAAAAAGCGCGGGCTCACAAGGCCAGTCTGGCCCGGCAGTACGACAGCCAGCTGGCCGAGATCGACCGTCTCAAGCGCTCTCGAGCGTCCTGGCGCCGCGATCGCCTGATTCGCGACCGCATGGGCAAATCGCATGGCACAGCCAAGAAACTGGCCTCGGTAGCGAGTCGGCTGCGGCGGCTCGAGAGTCGGGAGCGCGAGGCGAGGCGCGAATTGGCTGCAGCGATCGACCGCGAGCTTGCAGCGGTCCCGTCTTCGGCGCGGCGCGCGGCTCTTTTGGGCTGGCGTCGCGACGCTGTGCGAGGGCTGCGCCGGGACGCCAAAACCATCGTGCTTCCCGACCAGCGGATCGACCCGTTGGCCGACCCAGAAGAGCTTGAGTATCAGGTCTCGCTGATCCGTCAGAGTGAAAAGCAGCTCACCCGTGAGCTGGCCAGGCTGGGCGTTCAGGCCCGGCGCTATCGCCGCATGGTAGCGATGAGGCAGACTCGCCAGCGTGCTGCGGCACTGGGCAGCATGGACGACGACCGGCCGCGCCGGTCCTCGGCCGGACGACGGGACACCGCTGATCGCGACGGCAATGCGGCGGGGGGCGCTGGAACTCCCACCCCCGATAGCTCTGAAACGCCAACTGGCAGCACGGATGGCGCAGGCGGCCTCGGTCATGACAGCGGCTCCGATGGTCAGGAAGGCGGCTCCGATGGTCAGAACAGCGGTTTAGATGGTGCGGGAGGCGACCCCATGTTCGACGTCGTATTGGCCAATGTGATCGATGCGCCCACCATCGACGCATTGCGTGCTGCTGAGACGTCGGGCGATCCGGCGGTCAAAGCGCGTGCTGCCGAGCGCGCCCGCGAGCAGGTCGAACGTCGCCTCGAACGGCTGAAAAAACGCCGCAATGAGATCCAGAAGCGGGCCAATCGCCTGCGCAGGCGGTAACCCGCCTACAATCTGCCGACGTGAGCCCACGCCTCGACGCGCTGCACGGACCCTGGGGCATATATGCGCGGGGTTTTTGTGGTTTGCTGGGTATGCTGGTCGGGCTGGGCACGGCGGACGCAGAGCCGCTGCACTGGCATCTTTCGCTCGAGAGCGGCGCCGAGTACGACAGCAACATCCATCGCTTTGAGAACAGCGACGGCGACTGTCCATCCCCGCCAGACCTGTCAGATCCCGACTGTCTGATCGGCGGTGCCCTGCTCTTGCGCGGCGTCGCCCGACTGGCCGTCCGGTGGCGGCCGGGCGAGTCGCAGCGGATTCGCATTTCCGGGCTCGGCGGCGGCAAACTCTACGGTCCCGCTGACCTGGACAGCAGTTCGGACGAGAATGTCCGCATCGTGTCGGGCGACATTCGCTACCAGCGCATGCTGAGGAGTCGCGGTGCCATCCTGGCGGCCCGGGCCAGCTATTACGATACCTCTCCGCTCGGCCATGCCTCTCCTGTCGAGCCGCGGCATTTTGCCACTGGCGGGGCGGATATGAGTCTCTCGGTCCAGGGTCCCGATCGGCACCGACTGGTCTTGAGTGGCGGGTATCGGCAATATCGTCTGAAAATCTCTCCGTCATTCGACTGGCGGGGCGATCGCTATTCACTGCGCTACCAGACCACCGAATGGCTCGGCGATCCCAATCGCGATCTCGACGCGGCATCGATCGAACTGGCAGTGTCCTACGCGATTGCCCGCCGTTACTACGGCGGCAGTGTCGAGCGCACCGATATCTATCATTCGGCCGACGCCCAGCTCGTGTATACCGGCGATCGGGTTTACAGTGCCCGGTATCAGCTGCACGTCATCGACTCGAATGGCTACGGCGATTCGCTGATCCGGCAGCGAATTCATCTCGGCATCACGGCCGAGCTCTTTGCCGAGCTGTTCTTGACCGTCGAGGCCAACCTTCAGTTTGATCGCGGGTCATCGACCGCGTCCGACCCGATGGAGACCATCGACGATGAAAACCGGAGCTCGCTGACGGCTCATGCCAGCAAAGCGCTGTCGGACACGTGGTCGGTGGAAGTGCGCTATGCCCTGTTCGTAAACGAATTGCGCAGTGTCGATCCGAGTTATCGCAGGCAGATCATTTACGCGGGCATGGTCTATCAACTGTCCCGCTAGCGCGATCGTGATGGGCCGGGCTGTTACTTTGCGGGCGGGTTTGTGAACGAGGCAATGGCTCGCCCGGTCATGGCGACCAGCTTGTTGGCCCGGTGGCGCCAGATCTGGCCTTGCCGGCGGATACGCATCGACAGTCGATTGCCCTTGGTGCGCGGCACCCGCGGCAGATACAGTCCAAAGCGGTCGCGCAAGATGGCCATGTAGTGGGCGTCATTGCGCACGCGAATCACTGTGAGCTCGCCATTTTCGCGCACCTTGAAGACATTGTCCAGCAAGGTGAGACGGCCTGTCGGCGTGGCCAGGGTCGCGACCCGCGCGCACACGAACCACGATTGCGGATCGGTGTGATGTTCGTGGCGGGCCGCTTCGAACTGGTCGAGTCGGCGCGGCACAAGAGACAGCAGACAGCCCTTGTCGAACTCGCCCTGTTGGTGGATTTCCAGCCGCAACGTGCCCGGCGCAAGGCCACCCGGCACTGCCTGCCGGGGTGACGTTACAGCGCCGTCGCCCAGCCGGTACACCCGGTTGTCGAAGCGCTGCTCTGTGCCGGCGAGCATTTCCATCGGTTCGCGAATGCCGTCGCCAAAACCGACATCGACCAGATAGGCCCGGTTGTCCAGCGTCACGCGCAGGGCCAGATGATCGAATTCGGGCCCGACGCGGTGCGGGCGAATCACCTGTGCCGACAGAAGGTCGACCGAAAATCCCACCTCGCGCAAGAGCGCGCCGAAAAGGCCGTTTAGCTCGTAACAGCCGCCACCGCGATGACGCTCGACGATCTTGTCATAAAACCGATTCACCGTTAGCCGTACCGGAATGCCGAGATGGATGTCGAAATTCTCCATTGGTACCGCGTACTGATGAGCTAGGGTCAAGTCGCGCAGGGTGTGATAATCGACCCGAATGTCACCTGGGTAGCGAATGCGTTCGAGATATCTTGGAACGTCCATGGAACAATGGCTTGATTGTACTGTGTGTCGGTAACCGATCCGGCGTACCCTGCTGGCCAAGATGAGAGTTTTCGCGCTTGCATCTTGTCCAGGTGTCGGCAGAGTAGGCCATCGACCATGACTCAGCGCCGCCAGGTTCGACTGTCTCGCCGCTTTTATCAGCGCGCTCCCGAGCTATTGGCCCGAGCCCTGCTAGGCAAGGCCGTAGTGATTGGTGAACAGACTGGAATCATTGTCGAGACCGAGGCGTACTTGGGGACTCGAGACCTCGCTTCCCACGCTCGATTCGGCCTTACTCAGCGAAATCGAGTCATGTTTGGCCAGGCAGGTGTAGCCTATGTCTACCTCTGCTATGGTATGCACAACATGTTGAATGTGGTGAGCGGGCGCGAGGGAGACCCCGGGGCCGTTTTGATACGGGCGCTGGACCTGGGATCCGATCCGGCCCTGGCGCGCGGTCCGGGCAAACTGACCCGGGCGCTCGGCGTCACCCGTGAGCACAACAGTATCGACCTGGTCACCGACGACCACATGTATATCCGGCACGGCAGGCGTATCAATCCCGACCGGATTGCTCGCGGACCGCGCATCGGCGTCGACTACGCCGGTGCCTGGGCGGACGCACTGCTCAGATTCTGGATCGCCGACCATCCCGCTGTATCTCGTCGGCCCGGGCGCTCGGGCCGACGTTTGTCTCGATCCGCAACATCCCGTCCGACCAGGCCGGCCGACCAGGGGGTCAGCTAAACAATGCCAACTGTTACCTTCATGCCCACCGGAGTCACCGAAAGCTATTGCGATGGTGAGCGACTCTTCGACATCGGACGACGCGCCGGTATCGATATCGAGACTGCGTGTGTCGGACAGGGATCGTGCGGTCTGTGTCGCGTGCGCATTCTGGCCGGTGAGGAATTTCTCTGCGGGTATACCGAAGAGGAGCAAAAGCACCTGGGCAACGTGTATTACTTGACCAAAGTGCGACTGTCGTGCCGGAGTGTGGCGGCCGGGGGAGATATCGAGGTCGAGCTGGCTCCTGCGCGCAGACGGCGGGCAAACATGAAGAAACCGCGCTCGTCAACCCTGCCTCCGATCCAGCAGTAGAGCCGCGGTTTCGCGGTCACGACAAGGGCGGCAGACTGGCAAAGAATCCGTCGATGCGTCGTTCGAGAGCGTCGACCGTGGGCACATCGCCTTCGAAGACGAGCAAGATATACTCTTGCTGGGTATAGGCCATCCGGGCGATCGACTCGGCGAGTTCGTGTACCGACTCGGCGTGTTCCTCGTTGTTCTCTCGATCTGCTGCGATGTAGCGATAACCGATACGGCGTTTGGTGTTGTAGCCGTCGAGGACCAGATCGGTATCACCGACAGTGATGGCCACGGCCGGGTCGAGCGCCACTCCCGCGTTGCTGAACCGGGCGCCGAGGATTTGCCGGGCCCGATCAGGCGACAGCCGTTCCGCGAACGAGCCACCCGGACTGCTCGCAGGATCGATGCGGCGATTGCCCTCGTCGCGACTCATGCACCCCCGCTCATGGATACCTGCTCGGTTGAGATGGAACGCCCGGGCTCTCTTCACTGCCCGGCGGCGGCTTGATCGGGTGTTTCTGCGCCCGTTCTGCCAGCACGGTGGCCTCGCGGAAACGCGCTTGCCGGGTCAACAGATCGGCCAGTCGCAGACACGCTTCCGCGTGGTTGGGATCGCATGCAAGGGCACGGCGCCAGCTGGACTCGGCACGGTCGGCCTGGCCAGTGGCCAGCATGGCTGTGCCCATCAGGACCCACAGCTCGGCGTGGTCGGCATGGGCGTCGAGCTGGCAGGTCAAAAATTCGATCGCAGAGTCGGGCCGGTCGGCGTCGATATATGCCCGGGCCAGGATGATCGCCGTGTCCATCGCTGACGGATCGCACTCGACAGCCTGTTCCAGGGCTGTGAGTGCGCCCTCGGTGTCGCCGAGCGCGCGCAAAAGCAGGCCGTAGTTGAGCTGCGCCAGGTGGTTGTTTGCATCGATCTCGATGGCGTTGCGGTACGAGTGCAGTGCGCGCTGGCGATTGCCCAGGCACGCGAACACCGCGCCTGTATTTACATGAGGGCTGCTCCACTGCGGATCGAGATCGGCAGCTCGTTTGAACAGAAATAACGCGCGCTCGCGGTCGCCCTGATCGACTGCAGCCAGGCCGTCGACATTGCACACCCGGGCCAGCGCAGCCCTGGCAGCGTTGCGCACCGACTCGGACTCGGCGCTGGCCAATGCGGCCTCGGCGTGCTCGCGGGCCAGTTCGGGGCGCCCTTGCTCGAGCAGTAGCTCGCTGCGAACCACCTCGAGCAGAGCCATGGGTCTGTGCGTGGCACATGCGTCATCGAGCGTTGCGTGGGCATCGTCGAACCGGCCCAGGTGAAGACCTTGGCACCGCGCCAGTGTCCCGGCTGCTGAAGCGAGCGTGCGATCGCCCTGCCAGGCGGCGAGTAAAAGCGGTTCGGCAGCGTTTGCGTCGCCGCGGCGCAAGCGTTCTCGACCCAGGGCGTAACACACCTCCGGGCTATCGGGGTTGAGGCGGTGAGCGCGCGCAAATGATGTTTCAGCGTCGTCGAATCTACCGACGCGAAGAGATTCTAGCCCGCGCTGAAGCACCAACTGCCATGCCTCGCCGGGTGAATGAGCGCGATCAGACACCGAAATCACTGGATACACTAGCACTTTCGGCGAAGGCGGGTCAACGGATGACGTCTCCATACGTTGTCCGGGTTGAGTGTGGCGCAACAAGTACTACCCTTTCACACAAGGGTCAGCTCGCGATATGATTCACGTGTATACGTGTGGGTATACTTGAACGCGTAGGTGGATATGCTTCGACTACTGCTCGGGAACCTGTCTAATCATGTAAGTGGCATTGCGGGCCGGAGGCTCATGGTTGCGCCGATTGCGCTGGCAGTACTGACAGTGCCGCGACTGGTCGGAGCCCAGACCATCGCGGTCGATCCCAATCCAGTCGATTTTGCTACGCCCGATGTGGGCACCATTCCGCAACAATCGTTCGCCATCGACAACACTGCAGGGGTCGGAGACCTGGTGGTCACAGCGATCAACAAGGACAGTTT